>NZ_JBNCLI010000005.1:448820-529445 GCF_049844595.1 Streptomyces sp. DT224 | reverse complement strand
ACACGACGCCACCGGCCGGATCATTACATCGGTCACCCCCGACCAGGGCCAATCGACAAGATCTTGTTACGAGTTCTAAGGAGCTGATGGAGGCGATCGCTGAGGCCGTTGCCAAGCGAGTCTCGCTTACGGAGACGCCTTCCCCTGCAGCTGCCGAAGAGCCCCGCGAACGGGAGTAGCGCTGATGGGCAAAGGGCCGACCGTGCCACAGAAGTGCGTGTCTAACTGAGTGACAACGCTGACGCACAGGGGCGGACGTCCACGGACTCTCGCGGCCTTCCGCCGCAGGTAAGCACCACTATCAAGCCGGGTCGAACAAATAGCCAACTTGCTTCGCGACGAAGCAGTCTTCAGGCCGTCCAGGGTTGACGGAAGTCAGCCGGCAAAGCCAGAGGCCCATAGCACCTGATCTGGTCAGAGCCATGGGCCTCTCTTGCCGTGCAGGTCGGCGGGCCGTAGATCAATAGGCGGACTCACACGGATCGCTCGTTGCCAGGAGGCGACCGCGGCTCGTTGCGATGCGGACGACGTCTCGCAGAGCCCCGGTCAGCTCTGTGATCAGGCACCGCATCTCGTCGAGCGACGTGCCCCGGTCATCGAGAGCTTCTGCGGCATCTTCCAACAGTGCGCCTGCCGTCCCGAGTTGGATCGCTTCGATGCTGTCCGCGAGGCGGGACATGTAGCCGTCCGGGTCGTCAGTGCTCAGGTAGCAGGGCTTGTCCCCGGAGCCCGACCACGGGAGGAGCCGAAGCTCGTTCGGTGTTGTCATCCTTGGGTTGGCCTCTCGTTGAGCACGTGGTGGGCGGTGAAAACGGCGTCGACTCGGTCTCCTGGAAAGGCCAGGAGCGCGGCTTCAACGACGCGACCGGTGGCGTCGGTGGCGATGCGCGTGATCGAGAGAACGGCCATGTTGTTTCCGATCCGGAGGGCCGACGCTTCGTCTGGGGTGGGGGAGCGGGCGGAGACCGTCTCCCGGATGGTGGCCGGCGACGGGCCAAGGACGGCGAACCTCGTGGTTGCCTCCTGGCACACGGAGTCGTCGTCGAGGACTCCGGCCGGCGCCAGGTCGCGTGGGATGTAGATGCGGGCCAGGCCGTGAGGCGAACCCTGTTCGAGGCTGAGGCAGGTGTACTCCGCAAGAGGGCTGCCCGTTGGCACCTTCAGCAACGTCGTCAGCTGCACGGAGGCCGGAACCGTGGTGCTGCGAACCGTGATGCGCAACGTTGGCTCAGCGGCGGTCCAGGGGTCCAGCGTGCCCCAGCTGCCTACGTACATGATCTTGCGGCGCGGGTGACGGACGTAGTTACCCTTACCGTGGATCTTCTCGACAAGTCCTTCGCCCTGGAGCACGGCGAGAGCACGTCGCAGGGTCACCGTGCTGACCCTGTACAGGGCGGCCAGGCCGGCTTCGGACGGGAGGCGTTCGCCAGGCTTGATGCTGCCCGTCGTGATCTGGTGGCGTAGATCGTCGGCGATGTCGTGATGGCGTCGGGGCACGGAGCGGCTCACCGCCTTCTCAGCAGTCGTAGGGCGGTGAGCCGGGTACGGGCGTGTATGGCCAGCAGCTCGCCCGACTCGAAGACCAGTTGCTTGGCCCCTTGAGGGAGCTGGAAGAGGTCACTCACTCGGCAGGCCTGACCGCCGAGTTGGATGATGTCGCCGCGCTGCACGGTGGCCGCAGTGACCTCGACGGAAGAGACCAGTGCACCGCCGGGGGCTGGGGCCCTCATGCCATCACCTTCACGGGCATGGACGGGTCGGGGGCCGAGTGGCACGGGCAGACGCACACCTCGTAGATCACAGGCACGTCGTCCGTCGCCGCAGGCGGGGACGGCTCGATGCAGGACTGGTGCGTGCCAATCCAGCAGGCGATCGAGCGGTAGGGGACGGAAGTCGTGCCCGTTGGGTGCGGTTGTCGGCGAGGAGTCATCAGCGGGCCCCCGCGAGGGCCGACCAGGCATCGGTCGGCAGGTGCGGGGCGACGAGCACTGTCCGCGTCCGTGCACGCTGCTCTTCCCACGCCAGCAGGTACGGGCGGACAAGCGCGACGTCTTCTCCCCTCAACGGGTAACGGTGGACCGTGCCGACCGGAGCTCGCCCCACGGCGACGGTCGAAGCGTCAGCGGGCGCAGGGCAGGTGGGAGAGGCCAGCGGCCGGGAGGGCGTTAAGGGGCGGCGGTGGCGCCCGTTGGGGAAGCACCGCGCTCTGGTGCGCGAGATGGCTTGGCGGATACGGTTGAGCATGCTGTTCAGCTCCTATCGCTGATAGCTCGGTCCCCCGACGTCGCCTGTCGTGGGGACCGTTTTACGTACGACCGCCCATAAGGTGCGGCCGTTCAAGCTGGTGGCCACGAGCCCGAATCGATCGGCATCGGCCACCGCGTCCAGGGCCTCCCGCCATGAATCGGCGGAGAGCGTGTCCGGGACTGCTGCCTCGACCGTCGTGAAACGGGTGTGCTCCTCCATGCGCGGGCGGAGGCCAGCGGCGGACAAGCGGGCGGCGATAGCCGCCGCGGTCACTCCCGAAGCGGACACAGCGCACCCTCCGTTGCCAGCGATCACGTTCAGTGAAGCTAGTTAACTAGATTAGAGCTAGTGGACTAGATTTTCCATATGTCTGAGCAACCGCCGTACCTCCGCATCGCCGACGAACTCCGGCAGCGCATCGCGGAGCACGTCTGGGAACCGGGCGGCCGCCTCCCATCCCGCGCCCAGATCGGCCAGGAGTGCGGCGTGGGCGAGAACGTGGTGCGCAGGGCACAGGAGTTGCTGATCTCCCAAGGAGTGCTGGAAGGCCGGGCCGGATCGGGCACCTACGTCGCCGAGCCCCGGCAGCGCGTGAGAGTCGTCCGGTCGTCGGCACGTGAGCAGCCCAGCGGTTCCCCGTTCCGCCAGGACATGAAGGCCCTTCGCCGACAGAGCGACTGGGAGAGCCGGACCGACGCGAAGGTGCCGGCCCCGGCGGAAATCGCGTCGCGGCTCGGGATCGCCGAGGGGGAGCTGTGCGTCCGTACGACGTACGAGTTCCTTGCGGACGGGAAGCCGGTGCAGTTGTCGACGAGTTGGGAGCCGTACGCCGTCACGGGTGGCACCCTCGTCGTTCTCCCCGAGGGAGGGCCCCACGCCGGGGCCGGGGTCGTGAACCGCATGGCCGCGATCGGAGTCACCATCAGCCACGCGGTGGAGCAGCCCGAACCGAGGCACGCGACCGCCGAGGAAGCATCGCTACTCGGCATCCAGAAAGCCGCACTCGTGACGCACATCCGGCGGACGTACTACAGCGACGAGGGCCGGCCCGTGGAGACAGCGGACATCGTGGTGCCCGCAGCGCACTGCGAGATCGTCTACGAGATCCCGATCAACCGCTGACGAGCCGCAACCGGCAGCTCGAAATCCGTAGCCCGGCCGTGCCCCCCGCGTGCCCCTTCCGTGCCCGACAGAGCGGGAAACCAGGGGGAACAGCGGTGCCCGGCAGGGACCGGGCATGGCAACGGCCCCTGACCATACGCACTGGTCAGGGGCCGTTCATCTGCGGTGGGTGTGGGATTTGAACCCACGGTGACATCGCTGCCACGACGGTTTTCAAGACCGTTCCCTTAGGCCGCTCGGGCAACCCACCCCGCCCCGGTGCGGTCGGTGAGGACCGGTCCGGCGCGGGGACAGCCTAGCCGGTCAGCTGTCGCCCTTGCGCTCCCCCAGGGTGACTTCGGCCGTCGCCGTCTTGCCGTCGCGCTCGTAGGTCAGGGTGACCCGGTCGCCCGGCTTGTGCGTCCAGATCTCACCGATCAGGGTGGGGCCGCTGTCGACGACGGTGTCGTTGAACTTCGTGATGACGTCGCCCGCGCGCAGACCCGCCTTGGCCGCCGGGCCGTCCTTCGTGACCGCGTCCGTGCCGCCCGTGCCCCGGTCGGCGATGACGGCGCCGCCGCTCTGCTCGTCCATCGTCACCGTGGCGCCGATGACGGGGTAGACCGGCTGGCCGGTCTTGATCAGCTGCTGGGCGACGGTCGTCGCCTGGTTGATCGGGATCGCGAAGCCGAGGCCGATGGAGCCCGCCTGGCTCTGGCCGGAGCTGCCGGTCGACTGGATCGCCGAGTTGATGCCGATGACCGCGCCGCCCGAGCTGAGCAACGGGCCGCCGGAGTTGCCCGGGTTGATCGAGGCGTCGGTCTGCAGGGCGCTCATGTACGAGTTGCTGCCGCCGTTGCCGTCGCCCGAGGCGACCGGGCGGTTCTTCGCGCTGATGATGCCCGTGGTGACCGTGTTGGACAGGCCGAACGGGGCCCCGATCGCGATCGTGGAGTCGCCCACCGCCACCTTGTCCGAGTTGCCCAGCGGCAGCGGGGTCAGGGACTTCGGCGGGTTCTTCAGCTTGATGACGGCCACGTCGTAGCCCTGGGCCCGGCCGACCACCTCGGCGTCGTACTTCTTGCCGTTGGAGAACGTCGCCGTGAGCTGGCCGCTGTCCGCCGCGGAGGCCACCACGTGGTTGTTCGTGAGGATGTGGCCCTCCTTGTCGTACACGAAGCCGGTGCCCGTACCGCCCTCGCCGTCACCCCCCTGGGCCTCGATCGTCACGACGCTCGGCAGCGCCTTGGCGGCCACACCGGCGACCGTGCCCGCGTCGCGCTTGAGGTCCTGCGGGTTCGACGATGCGGAGACCGTGGTCGAGCCGGCGTCGTCGTTGCGGTCCGCGGCCCAGTAGCCGAGGGCGCCGCCGATGCCGCCCGCCACGAGCGCCGCCACCACCACGGCGGCCACCAGGCCGCCCGCACCGCGCTTGCGCGGCGCCTCGGGGGTGTGCGTTCCGCCGGGCGGACCCCACACCGGACCGCCGCCGCTGCCGTGCGCCCCCTGGGCGTACGCCGGAACGGCGGGCGGCGGCGGAGGCCAGCCCGCGTCGGCCGCGGACTGCGGCGGGGGCGGGGGCGCGTACTGCGGGTTCGTCGGGTAGACGGCCGTCTGCGCGGTCGCGGGGTCCGGCGAGGAGGGGACGGGGGCAGGCGGCTGGTCCGGCGCCTCAGTGACCGGCTGCTGCCGGGTGATCGTCTCGTCCGGGTGGGAGGCGGCGGGGGGCGCATCCTCGGGGGGCGCCTGGGGAGCGTCGGCCGGCACGGGAGGTACGGACGGGGCGGCCTCGGCCGCGTTGCCCTTGTTGCCCTCGTTCTCGGTGCTCACAGCTCTTTACTCCTCGGTTCCACATCAGTCATTCGGCAAGAGATCCGCTGTGTACGTGTCCGCAGTCAGCTTTTCCCACGACACGTCAGGCCACTGTAAGCAGGACCTGTGCATCTGCGCACGACCCTTACATCGGACAAAACGGTCCCGCTTCGCAAGGTGCGCACAGCCGTGTTCCCGCGGTGACACCATGACCCGGGTGAACCGAGCACGGCAGCAGCACCCCATGCAGCATCCCATCCAGGTCATCGCCCACCGGGGCGCGTCCGACGACGCCCCCGAGCACACCCTCGCCGCTTACCGGAAGGCGATCGAGGACGGCGCCGACGCCCTGGAGTGCGACGTACGCCTCACCGCCGACGGTCACCTCGTCTGCGTGCACGACCGCAGGGTGAACCGTACGTCCAACGGCCGCGGCGCGGTCTCCGCCCTGGAGCTGAACGCCCTCGCCGCCCTGGACTTCGGCTCCTGGAAGGACCGCGACGACACGGAGTCGCCGGACTGGGACCCGGTGCCCGGCGAGCTCACCTCCGTACTCACCCTGGAACGGCTGCTCGAACTCCTCGTGGAGACCCGGGCGGCCGGGCGGCCGCTCCAGCTGGCCATCGAGACCAAGCACCCCACCCGCTGGGCGGGCCAGGTCGAGGATCGCCTGCTGCACCTGCTGAAACGCTTCGAGCTCGACGCACCGCCGCCGGCCGGCACTCCTTCGCCGGTACGCGTCATGAGCTTCTCGGCGCGCTCGCTGCACCGCGTCCGGGCGGCCGTGCCCCATCTGCCCACCGTGTACCTGATGCAGTTCGTGTCGCCCCGGCTGCGCGACGGACGGCTGCCCGCGGGGGCGCGTGTCGCCGGACCCAGCGTCCGGATCGTGCGCAGTCATCCCGGCTACATCGAACGGCTCCACCGGGCCGGGCACCGGGCGCACGTCTGGACGGTCAACGAGCCGGAGGACGTCGAGCTCTGCGTACGGCTCGGTGTCGAGGCCATCATCACCAACCGCCCCAAGCAGGTCCTGGCCCAGCTCGGCCGTTCGTGACAGCCGCGCACACCGCCGCGCTCCACGTATGAACGCATCAGCCCATCTGCCCATCAAGAGATCAACTACAGGGAGTACACCGGCGCACTCGGACTGTGCCTGTTCGTGACGAATGCGTCACTGACAGCCCCCTCGCCGGTTTCCGGCACAGCTCAGGAGGGCATCCACTCCGTGGCGTGGGGGCAAAGGAGGTCTC
Organism: Streptomyces sp. DT224; assembly: GCF_049844595.1. NCBI lineage: Bacteria > Bacillati > Actinomycetota > Actinomycetes > Kitasatosporales > Streptomycetaceae > Streptomyces > Streptomyces sp. DT224. Next base: position 523,032 of record NZ_JBNCLI010000005.1, on the reverse strand, counting down.
GGGGGTGGCGTTGGTGGTGGCACAGGAGGTGCCCACGTCGTCGAGCATGGCCGTTCCCCACGGTCCTGCGGGCGTGGGCCAGGCGCGGCACCGGATGCGCGAGCAGTTGCGCAGCCACGGGGTGTCGGATTCGGTCGTCGACGATGCGGTGCTGATTCTTTCCGAGCTGCTCAGCAATGCCTGCCGGCACGGCAGGCCGCTGGGCTGGCAGACCGAGACGGGAGACGGCGACGTGCGCGCCGCCTGGCGCGTCGACAGGGCGGGCGGACTGACCGTCGAGGTGACGGACGGCGGCGGCCCGACCCGGCCGATTCCGGCCACCCCCTCGGTGACCGCTCGCGGCGGCCGGGGGCTCAACATCATCAGCGCCTTGGCCCAGGAGTGGGGCGTACGGGATGACGCCCCGGGGGAGGTCACCGTCTGGGTGCTCGTCGACGGAGGCCACGGCCGCCGCGGCGACCGGCCGGGCGGGCGGGGCAGCGGACGGGCGGCCGGGATGGCCGGACTGCCGGGCGCACCGAGGGCCACCGTCGTACCGGGGCTCGAAGGGCTGGATTTCACCGGTGCGTTCGACGACGCGTTCGATGACGTGGGCTGAAGACCCGACCGGTGTCATGCGGTTCGCCCACGACGGGCTGAGCCGGCGGGCACGGCGGTGGTGCCCCGGCCGGCGGCGGGGCGGCTAGGCTCGCGGGCCAGACCGCACTGTCGCACTCGGGAGTAAGCCCACCATGGCGAAGAAGCGCCCTCAGACCAAGGCCGGGAAGCAGCAGCTCAAGGACGGCGAGATCCCGGTGGTCGGGGCTCGTGAGCCCTGCCCGTGCGGTTCGGGCCGCCGCTACAAGGCATGCCACGGCCGCGCCGCGGTCCAGGCGGTGACCGAGCTGGTCCAGCGTCCGTTCGAGGGCCTGGCCGGGGAGTGCGACTGGGTCGCGCTGCGCGAGCTGGTCCCGGCCGCCACGGCCGGCCTGACGCTCAAGGGCGGCCTGCCCGCGGGCGTGCCGTCGGTGACGCTCGCGACGGTCCTGCCGATGGCATGGCCCGCGCTGCGCCGCGACGACGGCTCGGTCCTGCTCGCCCTGCAGAACGACACCTCCTCCGGCGATCTCAGCCGGGACCTCGCGGACACGCTGAGCCGCGCGCTGGAGGCGGAGCCCGGTTCGCCCGTGGCCGCCCGCCGCGTACCGGCCGACGGTCCCCGGCTGCAGGACCTCCTGGACAACGACGCGCCCTTCGAGCCGGTGGTGCACTCCGGCTTCGAGTTCTGGGTGCCGGACTCGGAGAACGCCACCGCCGAGGTGTCCGCCTCGCTCGAACGTGCGAACGAGGCCGCGATCCCGACCGCCCTGCTGTCCGGTGTGGACTCCGCCTACTGGTGCGAGACGCCGGAGAAGAACCACCTGCGCTGGGTCATGCCGCACGCCGAGGAGCAGCTCCTGGACGCCCTCGCCCGGCTGCACGCCGCGGGCGAGTCCTCGCTCGGCGAGGGCACCCGGCTGGTCGGCTCGTTCCGGGCGCACGGGCTGATGGTCCCGGTCTGGGACCTGCCGAGCGCCATGGGCGCCGAGGACTGCGAGAAGCCCGCCACCGCGTTCGCGGAGCGGCTCGCGACCGCGCTCGCGTCGGACGCTCCGCTCACCGCCGAGGAACGGCGGGCACGCGGCGGGCTCACCAACCGCCAGGTGACACTCAGCTGACCGTGACCGCCGCTCCGGTCGGACGGTGACTCCCGTCACAACTCGCCTTACTCGCAGGTAAATAACTGTCCGAATACACGAGATCGAATTTGCGAACGGCAGATCTCTTGTTACGGTTCAAGAAGCCCGGTCGCTGGTGCATCCCCCGTCGCCAGCGATCGGGCACCCTCATTTCCGGGTATGGCGCGCTCCGCGCGCCCGGGGCGCGCGGACCCGCGTACGGATCCCGCCCGGGCCCCTCCGCCCTCCCCCGCCCAGTCCTCGCTCGATGGCCCGGCGTCAGTCCTGTGGCCGAGGAAGCCGGTTGGACCTGCGCCGCGACGGGAACAGCGCCCGAGGCGCCATCAGGGAGCCACCTGGCGCGCGACTTTGGCGCACCCGAATTTCCTCGGCATCAGCGACACACCGGACGAACGGATGCGCCCCAAGCAACCCCGCCGTTTACCCGGAAAGCGTGGTGCGAGACGGAAGGAAGCGGGGGGGGAAGACCGGAAGGGATTCACCGGAGATCGGACAGAGAAGCGACAGAACTCCGTAATGGATGGCCCCTGAAAGAACACACTCGCATCAGAATCTGGCCAACCCCGCCCCCAACCGGTCAGTGCGTAAGTCTGCTACCGCCGTCCGGAGCATTCACGCTCGCCGCGACCAATGCGTCCAGCACCGCCTCGACGTCCGGGAGCCAGGGCGCCACGGCCGGCGCGGCGGCGCCCTTGGGGCGCGGACCCGGAGTGCGCTCCGGCGCGCGCTCCCAGCGCACCTCCCCCGTGCCGATCTCCGACGGCGGCAGGACGACGTAACCGCCCTCCCCGTGGAACCGCAGCGAGCTGGGCACCCGGTCCTGCGCGTACAGCAGCTCACCGAGCCGTTCCAGGGTGTACGGGGCGACCAGTAGCGCCCACCGGGTGGGCGTCGCCACAACCGGGCCCAGGCGCAGACCCGCCCGGTCCAGCGCGGCCAGGGCGCGCGCACCGGCCGGCGCAGGCAGGCTCAGGGCGCACGGCGCACGGCCGCCCGTGGCGAGCAGCACCGGCGCGGCCGGCCGGTTCGTCCACCACCAGCGCACCATCCGGGCATCGGTGGTCGCGGCGAGCAGCCCGGGGTCGAAGGGGTGCGCGCCGGGCACTGGGCACTCGGGCTCGGGGCACGCGCAGTGACGGCCGCGATCACCGTCCCCACGCAGTCCCGCTCCGGGGACCACGGGCCACTGCCACTCCGTGGCGCAGGTCAGGGCCGCGTCGAGCCGGGCGGAGCCGCCCCTGCGGCCGAGCCTGCGTCGCCTTCCGAGGATCTCGCGCATGAGCGCTCGTTCCTTTCCGTTGAACGCCGAGGGTCCGCCTCGCACCGTGCGTGGTCACACCGTGCCTGCGGATCTTCTGGGTGTACGTGCTCGTCGAGCCTGCGGTACGGGTCGTTCGTCGGTACCGAGCGCGAGCCGTGCTGAGCCGGATCGAGCTGCTTGCGGTCGGCATCGTGGCGAGGTGCGGGGCGCACGGCGCGCCTGCGGTCCGTTGCGTGCGGCCTCACCACTCGGGGGGTGGGGCACGGCCGTCACAGGTGAGGACGTCCGGGCCTGCTGCCAGGTTCCGGGGGCGGCGGGGCCGCCCCTGGCCATCCAAAGAATTACGTACCCAGCATGCCCGGAATGACGCACCCGTGGGACTTCACCCGGAGGTGCTCCCCCGTCGGGCAGACCCAGTCGACCGCTAATCCACACAGCGAGGTGCATTTTTTGGCCACGTTGATTAAGGCGCGGACACCGGGTTTTGCGGGGGGACAATGCTGGACATCGCCTCACTTGTGCGTGTACATGTGGATGCACTGGTAGCGGCGCAGAATGACATGGGGGTTTGCGATGCTATTCGACGGAACACACCGCTCGGAAAGCCGGCGACCATGAGCGCTCCGCATCTGCCAAAAGTGGCTGGAATCGATCCCATGGATCCGGTTTCGGATGACACTGCCGACCCCATCGAGGCGGTGTCCGCCCCGCCCGGCGCCTTCATCCAGGACCGGCTCGCCGGCTGGGTCTCCGACCTCACCACACTCCACGAACTCACCGAGCGCCTGGCCGGAACCAGCACCCTGGACGACGCACTGCACGAGTTCCTCGAAGCCGGGGCCGCCCTGGTCGGCGCCCGCCGGGGCCTGGTCGCCTTCGAACCGTCCGACCGACGCGGCCCCGTCAGCACCATCGGGCTCGGGCTGGCCCACGCCGAACTGGGCGAGATCGAGACCGTGCCCCGCAGCGCCACCTCGTACGGACGCGTCCTGGAGGGCCTGCCCAACCCGGACTCCCCGCTGGCCACCCCCGATCTGCTCGGCGACAGCGGCCTGGACCCCCGCAGACGCGAGGTCGCCGCCCGCCTCGGCTACGCCGCCAGCTACGCACTGCCCCTCGCCACCGCGTCGACCGGACGCCTGGGCGCCGCCGTCTGGCTCTACGACGAACCCGCGGAGCCCCTGGAACGCCAACGCCACCTCGTCGGCCTGTACGCCGGCTACGCCTCCGAGCACCTGTCCCGCCTGCTGGAACTGGAACGGGCCAGGGCGGATGTCGCCACCGTGGCCGAGGAGCTGCTGCCCACCCGGCTGCCCCGGATCCCCGGCGTCCAGCTCGCCGTACGCCACGAGGTGGCCCCGCAGGGCGGCGGCGACTGGTACGACGCGCTGGCCCTGCCCGAAGGCGCCCTCGGGCTCGCCGTGGGCTCGGTGGGCGGCTCGGGCCCCAGCGCGCTGGCCGCCACGGGACGGCTGCGCGCCGGGCTGCGGGCGTACGCGGTGATGGAGGGCGAGGACCCGGTCGCCGTGCTCTCCGACCTCGAACTGCTGCTCCGGCTGACCGAGCCGGCCCGTTCGGCGACCGCCCTCTTCGCGTACTGCGAGCCGGCCCGCCGCAAGATCCTGTTCGCCGGGGCCGGTCACACCCCGCCCCTGATCACCGGCGACCGCCGCACCTCGTACGTGGAGACCACGCTCTCCGCCCCGCTGGGGATGCTGTCCTGCTGGGAGGCGCCCAGCGTGGACATCACGCCCGCACCCGGCGAGACGGTTCTGCTGTACACCGACGGGCTGCTGCGCCGCGCCGGCGACTCGATGGACCGGGCGTACGCTCGCCTCCACTCGGCGGCGGCGAGCGTCCCGAGAGCGCTGCGCGGGGACGCCGCCTCGGTGGCCGACCATGTGGTGCGCACCGTGCTGCCGGACGGAGCCGGGCGGGGGGACGGCGCCGAGGACGTCGTCGTGCTCGCGGCCCGGTTCGACTGATCCGGCCCCCTCCTGTGTAAGAGGTCTTCCGGCCCTGGGCCCCCTTCCGTACGCCCGTACGATGGAAGAGGTCCAGTGTCGTATCAAGGAGAACAGTCGTGTCTGAGGAGTTCCCGGAGACCCCGGAGACCGAAGAGACAGAGCCGGTCAAGCAGCGGAAGAACGGCCTGTACCCGGGCGTGTCCGACGAGCTCGCCGCCAGCATGAAGTCCGGCTGGGCCGACACCGAGCTGCACGGCCTGGAGCCGATCGCCCAGGCCGGTCACACCGCCGACCGCCGCGCCGCGCTGTCCGCGCGCTTCCCCGGCGAGCGGCTGGTCATTCCCGCCGGCCGGCTGAAGACCCGTTCCAATGACACCGAGTACGCCTTCCGCGCCTCCACCGAGTACGCGTACCTCACCGGCGACCAGACCCAGGACGGCGTCCTCGTCCTGGAGCCGACGGACGACGGCCACGAGGCGACCCTCTACCTGCTGCCCCGCTCGAACCGCGAGAACGGCGAGTTCTGGCTCGACGGCCAGGGCGAGCTGTGGGTCGGCCGCCGCCACTCCCTCACCGAGGCCGAACAGCTGCTGGGCATCCCCGCCAAGGACGTGCGCGAGCTGCCCGCCGCGCTGGCCGAGGCCACCGGTCCCGTCCGCAACGTCCGCGGTCACGACGCCGGCATCGAGGCCGCCCTCACCGACAAGGTCACCGCCGAGCGCGACGAGGAGCTGCGCGTCTACCTCTCCGAGGCGCGCCTGGTGAAGGACGCCTTCGAGATCGCCGAGCTGGAGAAGGCGTGCGACATCACCGCACGCGGCTTCGAGGACGTCGTGAAGGTCCTCGACAAGGCCGAGGCCACCAGCGAGCGCTACATCGAGGGAACGTTCTTCCTGCGCGCCCGCATCGAGGGCAACGACATCGGGTACGGCTCGATCTGCGCCGCGGGACCGCACGCCACCACCCTGCACTGGGTGCGCAACGACGGTCCCGTGCGCTCGGGCGAACTGCTGCTGCTGGACGCCGGGGTGGAGACCAACGACCTCTACACGGCCGATGTGACCCGCACCCTTCCCATCAGCGGCACGTTCACACCGCTCCAGCGCAAGATCTACGACGCGGTGTACGAGGCTCAGGAGGCGGGTATCGCCGCGGTCAAGCCCGGCGCCGACTTCCGCGACTTCCACGACGCCGCCCAGCGGGTCCTCACCGAGAAGCTCGTCGAGTGGGGCCTGCTCGGCGACCTGTCGGTCGAAAAGGTCCTGGAGCTGGGTCTCCAGCGCCGCTGGACCCTGCACGGCACCGGCCACATGCTCGGCATGGACGTCCACGACTGCGCCGCCGCCCGGACCGAGGCGTACGTGGACGGCACGCTGGAGCCGGGCGTCTGCCTCACCGTCGAGCCCGGTCTCTACTTCCAGGCCGACGACCTCACCGTGCCCGAGGAGTACCGCGGCATCGGCGTCCGGATCGAGGACGACATCCTCGTCACCGAGGACGGCAACCGGAACCTCTCGGACAAGCTGCCCCGGCAGGCCGACGAGGTCGAGGCGTGGATGGCCCGGCTCAAGGGCTGATCCGCCGACTGCCGTACGGACGGAGGGGCGCCTTGCTCAGGACACCATGAGCAGGGCGTCCTTCCGCCATTTCAGGACCTTGTCGAAGCTCACGACCGCGCCGGCGCACCCCGGGCGATTGCCGAAGTGAACGTGGTCGGCGAGCTGTTCGATCAGGCACAGACCCCGCCCCTCCTCGGCGGTGACGGGCGGATACGACGCGTACTGCGGGTCCGGCAGTCCGTTCCCGGACCGCCGCTTCGACGTGTGCGGCCCGCCCCGGGTGGAGAAACCGGGCCCCGAATCGGCGACTTCGATGCGGCACTTCTCGCCGTCCAGATACGCGGTGACCCGGTACTGGCCACTGGCCGTGGCCGACGGATCCTCCCAGGCGTCCCGGTCCTTCCCGGTGCCGTCGGAGGTACCGTCGTGCTCCCCGCCGTGCTCGACCGCGTTCGCACAGGCTTCGCTGAGCGCGAGAGACAGGTCGAAGGAGACGTCCGGGTCCACGCCCGCGGATTCCATCGTGCCGAGCAGGAACCGACGGGCGAGCGGGACGCTCGCAGCGTCGCGCCGCAAATGGAGTGACCACCAGATGCTCATGCTCCGGCCTCCTGGCTGCGGCTAGACATACCGCTACGTATTGCCGCACCAGGGCGGTCGTAAGCACGCGTGCGCTCTGATGCCGCCCATTCGGCGGATAGCCGGATGCGCCACACCGAGGTATCCCGGTCCCACCCGCCCCGTGCAACCGGCCCAGGAGCGGCCGGAACCCGTGCGAACAGCCCTGCTCACACCCAATCCGCCCGGAAGACGACCTTCCGGACCTGCCGTACGGGGGCGGGGGGCCGGGTGCGATGATGGGGCCGCCATGTCTGTGCCTGTGGGACGCGCCGGAGCCGGTCTACGGCTCCTGAGGGCCGCGGTGTTCGCCGCGGTCTGCGTCGCGTTGTCCGCGGCCGGGCATGCGCTGGCCGCCTGTGCGACCGTCCCCTGGTGGACGCTGCTCGCCGGTTTCCTCGGTGTCCTCGCGGTGTCCGTCCCCCTCGCCGGACGCGAACGCTCACTCCCCTCCATCGCCGCGGCCCTGGCCGGCGGACAGCTCGCCCTGCACACCCTCTTCGGGCTGGGCACGCACGCCACGGCCCCCGGGACGACGGGCGGCGACGACGCGCTGATCCGGTTCGCGGCGAGCCTCGTCTGCGGCGCCGGGCCCCGGCAACTGGACGCCGCCCACGCGCGGCACATCGTCGGCACCGCGGGCATCGACCCGGCCGCGGTGTCCGCCCAGGCGCACCAGCATCTGGCCGCTGCCTCTTCCGGCCCCGCGTGGGCCACCCCGGCCGGCCTCCTCCACACGCTCCCGAGCCTGCCCATGCTCCTCGGGCACCTGCTGGCCGCCCTGGCCACCGGCTGGCTGCTCCGGCGGGGCGAGGTGGCCCTGTTCCGGCTCGCCCGGCTTTCGGCGCACGGGGCCCAGCTGGTCGCGGCCGGGGCCCGGCTCCGGGCGTTGCGGGACGCGTTCCGTCTCGTCGCCGCCCTGCGCACCGGCCTGGCCGGCGAGCCCGCGACCGGGCCGCGCACCCCCCGTACCGCCGTGGACGCACCGCGCCCGGCCACCGGGGATCCGTTGCAGCACCTGGTGATCAGGCGCGGACCGCCCTCCGTGCTCGCTCTCGCAGCCTGACGCGACGCCCTCCACGCGATGCGCACCGGCCCTTCCGGCCTCGGCGCGCACTCCGCCGTACGGAAGTGGCGTCGCGATACCGGTGTGCACCCGTGCGCCGGAGCACCTTCCCTTCGTGCCCCGTGGAGTGATCCCTGTCATGAACGTTTCCCGCATCGCCCTCGCCGGCGGCGTCGCCGCGTCCACCGTGCTGCTGCTCGCCGGCACGGCCTCCGCCCACGTCAGCGTCCAGCCGCAGGGCGAGGCCGCCAAGGGCGGTTACGCCGTCATCAACTTCAAGGTCCCCAACGAGCGTGACAACGCCTCGACGACCAAGCTCGAAGTGAACTTCCCGACCGACCACCCGCTGGCGTCCGTCATGCCGCAGCCGGTGCCCGGCTGGGACATCGAGGTGACGACGAGCAAGCTGGCCAAGCCGCTGCAGATGCACGGCAAGACGATCAACGAGGCCGTCTCCAAGGTCACCTGGACCGGCGGCAAGATCGAGCCCGGCCGCTTCCAGCAGTTCCCGCTCTCCGTCGGCCAGCTCCCCGAGGACGCCGACCAGCTGGTGTTCAAGGCGATCCAGACGTACTCCAACAAGGAGGTCGTGCGCTGGATCGAGGAGCCCAAGGAAGGCGCCGACGAGCCGGAGAGCCCCGCTCCCGTCCTCAAGCTCACGGCCCCGGCCGATGACGCGCACGGGGCAGCCGGCGCGGACTCGAAGTCTTCGGACTCCTCCGCCGGCTCCTCCGAGAAGAGCGGTGAGACCACCGCCGCCTCGTCGTCCTCCTCCGAGGACAACACCGCCCGGGCGCTCGGCATCGTCGGCATCGTCATCGGTGTCGCCGGCGTGGCCTTCGGCGTCCTGGCCGGGCGTCGTCGTACGACCTGACAGCCCACACGGGGGCCAGGCGCTTCCTGGCCCCCACCCGCTCCACCGACCCCTCAGGAACAGTGCTCCATGGTTAAGAAGATCGTTCCGGCCGCGGCGCTCGTCGTCGCGGCCGCGCTCGCCCTGTCCGCCTGCGGCGGCAGTGACGACGACAGCAAGAAGCCCGTCGCCGACGTGTCGATGCAGACGAAGACGCAGGCCGCGACGGTGCTCGACCAGCCGTTCACCAAGCCGGACCTCGTCCTGACCGACACGCACGGCAAGAAGTACGACCTGCGCAAGGAGACCAAGGGCAAGCCGACGCTCATCTACTTCGGCTACACCAACTGCCCCGACGTCTGCCCGCTCATCATGAGCAACATCGCCATCGCCAAGAAGTCGCTGCCCAAGGCCGACCAGGACGACCTCCGGGTCGTCTTCGTCACCACCGACCCGGAACGCGACACCCCGGCCTCCCTCGGCAGCTGGCTCAAGGCGCAGGACCCCTCCTTCATCGGTCTCACCGGCGACTTCCCGGCCATCCAGGCGGGCGCCCGGCAGATCGGCATCGGCATCTCCGCGCCCAAGAAGGAGAAGGACGGCACGATCGTCTCGATGCACGGCTCGCAGGTCATCGCCTTCTCCCCGAAGACCGACAAGGGCTATTTGCTGTACAGCGAGGACACCACGCCCGACGACTACACCAAGGACCTCCCCAAGATCGTCAAGGGGGAGAACCCGTGAACCACCGCACCACCCTCGCCGCCGTCCTGGCCGTGGCCGCGGGCCTGACGCTGGCGGGGTGCTCGTCCTCCTCGGACAAGCCGGAACTGAAGGTCGTCGGCGGTTTCATGCCGCAGCCCGTCAACGACATGGCGGCCGGCTTCCTCGTCGTGCAGAACAACGGCACCGGCGACGACCGCCTCACCTCGGTCACCAGCCCGCTCTCGGACGACGTCACGATCCACGAGACGAAGAACCAGGTCATGCGGAAGGTGACGTCCTTCGACGTGCCCGCGGGCGGTGAGCTGGATCTCGAACGTGGTGGCAACCACATCATGTTCATGAAGCTCAAGAACCAGCCCAAGCAGGGCCAGAAGGTGTCCGTGGAACTGCACTTCGAGAAGGCCGGCGCGATCGAGGTCGACCTTCCCGTGAAGGAGACCACCCACAACCCGAAGAAGCAGTGAGGGACTGACACGCCATGACAGCCACCGCCCCGCCCTTCGGGCCGCCCCCGTCCGCCCTGCGCCGGCCGCTCCCCGCGGCCGGACTGCTCACCGCGCTGCTCGGCGCGGTGCTCGGTCTGCTGCTGGCCGCCGCGGCTCCCGCGTCGGCCCATGCCGCGCTCACCGGGAGCGACCCGCAGGACGGGGCGGTGGTCGCCACGGCACCGGCACAGGTCACCCTCACCTTCTCCGAACAGGTCGCCCTCGGCGCGGACTCCATCCGCGTCCTGGACCCCTCGGGCCAGCGCGCCGACACCAAGGCCGCCCCGCGCGACCTGCACAGCGGGTCCACCGTGAAGTACGGCGTCGCCCTGCGCGGCGGCCTCGGCGACGGCACGTACACCGTGGCCTGGCAGGCGGTCTCCGCCGACAGCCACCCGGTCTCCGGCGCCTTCACCTTCTCCATCGGGGCCCCCTCCGAGACCACCGTCGCCCTCCCCGACAGCGAGGCCGGGGGCGGGCTCGTCGGCACGCTCTACGACATCGCGCGCTACGCCGCGTACGCCGGCTTCATCGTGCTCGCGGGCGGCGCCGCCTTCGTCCTGGCGTGCTGGCGGCGCGGGGCGGGTGCGCGACCTCTGCAACGTCTGGTCGTACGCGGCTGGATGACGCTCACCGCGGCGACCATCGCGATGCTGCTCCTGCGCAGCTCGTACACCGGCTCCGGGAAGCTGGGGGACGTCCTCGACCTCGACGGCCTCAAGGCGGTCCTCGACACCAAACCCGGTGCCGCCCTGGTCTCCCGGCTCCTGCTGCTCGGCGCCGGCGCCCTGTTCGTCGCCGTGCTGTTCGGCACGTACGCCAGGCGCGAGGACCCGCGCGAGAAGCGGGACCTCACCTTCGGCCTCGCCATCGGCGGCGCGGTCATCGCCGCCGGTATCGCCGGCACCTGGGCGCTCGCCGAGCACGCGTCGACCGGTATCCAGCCCGGCATCGCCATGCCCGTCGACGTGCTGCACCTGCTGGCCGTCGCCGCCTGGCTGGGCGGGCTCGTGGCCCTGCTGACGGCGCTGTACCGCACGCCCGACCTGACGTCGGCGGCCGTACGCCGCTTCTCCACGATCGCCTTCGTCAGCGTGGTCGTGCTCGTCGCGACGGGGGTCTACCAGTCGTGGCGGCAGGTCGGCACGTGGTCGGCGCTGACCGGTACGGGTTACGGACAGCTGCTGCTGGTCAAGGTGGGGCTCGTCGCCGTCCTGGTGGGGATCGCGTCGATGTCGCGCCGGTGGACGGGGCGGCTGGCGGAGGGCGGCGACGCCCCGGCCGCGGTGGCGCCCGAAACCGGCGAGGAGCCCGAGGCCGGACCGGAAGCCGAAGCGGAGACCGCCGAGGACCCTGCCCGGGCCGCTCAGCTCGCCCGGCAGCGGGCCGCCGTGGCCACCGCCGAGAAGAAGCGGATACGCGACGCCGACCCCGGCCGCTCGGGACTGCGCCGATCGGTGCTGGCCGAGGTCGGTGTCGCCGTGGCCCTGCTGGCGGTGACCACGGTCCTTACGTCGACCGAGCCGGGCCGTACGCAGGAGGAGGCGGCACGCTCCTCGTCGGCGGCGGCCGGGCCCGTGGAGAGCGGTCCCGTCAACCTCGCGCTCCCCTTCGACACGGGCGGTGCGAAGGGCAAGGGCACGGTACGGATGGACATCGACCCGGGACGCACCGGCGCCAACGTGATTCACCTGTGGATCGAGGACCCCGCCGAGAAGCCCATGGACGTCCCCGAGGTGAAGCTCGCCTTCACCCTGGAGTCCAAGGACATCGGCCCCCTGCCGGCCGTCCCGGTCCGGCTGACCGAAGGTCACTGGACCGCCACCGGCCTCCAGCTCCCGATCGCGGGTGACTGGAAGGTCGCGGTGACGGTACGGACCTCCGACATCGACCAGACGACGGTCGACAAGAACGTGAAGATCGGCTGAGCAGGACCGTGAGCGGAAAAAGCACGAGCAGCGACACCAGCAACACCCCTGCCCTCTCCCGGCGGCGGCTTCTCGGTACCGCAGGCGCCGCCGGGGCGACCGGGCTGGTCCTCGGAGCGGCCGGCGGCGCCACCGGCTATGCCGCGACCCGTGACGAGGCACCGGACGCGCTGACCACGGTCGGCTCGACCGAGGTGATGTTTCACGGGAAACATCAACCGGGGATCACCACTCCGCTTCAGGCATCCGGCCATCTCATCGCCTTCGACCTCGCCCCCGGGGCCGGGCGGAAGCAGGCCGCCGCCCTGATGCGCCGGTGGTCCGCGCTGGCGCAGCGGCTGATGGCCGGCGAGCCGGTCGTGGGCGCGGCGGACGGCCCCGGACACGACACCGGTGTCGCGCTGGACGCGGGCCCGTCCTCGCTCACCGTCACCTTCGGCTTCGGCGCGACCCTCTTCGAACGCACGGGCCTCACCGCGCACCGCCCGCCGGGGCTCGACCCGCTGCCGCCGTTCTCCTCCGACCACCTCGACGCCGGCAGGTCCAACGGGGACCTGTGGGTCCAGATCGGCGCCGACGACGCTCTCGTCGCCTTCCACGCACTGCGGGCCGTCCAGAAGGAGGCCGCCTCGACGGCCACCGTGCGCTGGCAGATGAACGGCTTCAACCGCACGCCCGGAGCGACCGCGAAGCCGATGACGGCCCGCAACCTGATGGGCCAGATCGACGGGACCGGCAACCCGAAGCCCACGGACGAGGACTTCACCAAGCGCGTGTTCGTCCCCGGCGGCCAGGACCCGGCGTACGACTGGCTCGCGGGCGGCTCCTACGCGGTGGTCCGGCGGATCCGGATGCTCCTGGACGACTGGGAGAAGCTGCCGGTGGAGCGCCAGGAGCGGGTCATCGGCCGCCGCAAGGCAGACGGTGCCCCGCTCAGCGGGGGGACCGAGACCACCGCGATGGACCTCGACAGGGCGGGCCCGGACGGCAAACTGCTGATTCCGGACAACGCGCACGCCCGGATCTCGTCGCCCGAGCGCAACAGCGGGGCGGCGATGCTGCGCCGGCCGTTCTCGTACCACGACGGGATCGCCCCGGACGGCACCCCGGACGCCGGGCTGCTGTTCATCTGCTGGCAGGCCGACCCGCTGCGCGGCTTCGTCCCGGTGCAGCGCAAGCTGGACCGGGGGGACGCGCTCTCCCCCTTCATCCGGCACGAGGCGAGCGGGCTGTTCGCGGTACCGGGCGGGGCGGCGCCCGGCGAGTACGTGGGGCAGCGGCTTCTGGAGTCCTGAGCCGCGGCAGACCCGCCTGTACGGGCCTGCCGCGCACTCACCGCGCACTAGGGTGACGGTATGTCCGCCACGCGCTACGCCTATCTCGGCCCCGAAGGCACCTTCACCGAGGTCGCCCTCCGTACGCTTCCGGAAGCCGCCACCCGCGAGCTCGTCCCGATGGTCTCCGTACCGGCGGCTCTGGACGCGGTGCGCAATGGAACGGCCGCCGCGGCACTCGTGCCGATCGAGAATTCCGTCGAGGGCGGTATCACCACCACCCTCGACCAGCTCACCAGCGGCGAGCCGCTGATGATCTACCGCGAGGTGCTGCTCTCCATCACCTTCGCGCTGCTCGTACGGCCCGGCACCGAGCTGTCCGACATCAAGACGGTCACCGCTCACCCGGCCGCGCAGCCTCAGGTGCGCAACTGGATGGCCGCCCATCTCCCGCAGGCGGTATGGGAGTCGGCGGCGTCCAACGCGGACGGCGCGCGGCTCGTGCAGGAGGGGCGCTACGACGCGGCCTTCGCGGGGGAGTTCGCGGCGGAGAGGTACGGGCTCGAACCGCTGGTGACCGAGATCCACGACGCGGAGAACGCGCAGACCCGCTTCGTTCTCGTGGGGCGTCCGGCCCGGCCCTCCGCGCCGACCGGTGCGGACAAGACGTCCGTGGTGATCTGGCTGGGCGACGACCACCCCGGCGCCCTGCTCGAACTGCTCCAGGAGTTCGCGGTGCGCGGGGTGAACCTGATGCTGATCCAGTCACGGCCGACCGGGGCCGGCATCGGCAACTACTGCTTCGCGGTGGACGCGGAGGGCCATATCTCCGATCGCCGCGTGGGTGAGGCTCTGATGGGGCTCAAGCGCATCTGCCCCCATGTGCGCTTCCTCGGCTCATACCCGCGGGCCGGCGTGTCTCCGGAGGACGTAAGGCCGCTGCGCGCGGGCACGTCCGACGCGGAGTTCACCGAGGCGTCCGACTGGCTGGCACGCAACCAGGACGGGCGGGCCTGACCGAGCCCTGGGCCTGACCGAGCCCTGGGCCTCCTCCCGGCTCGGGGCCGCCGCCTGCCCACTGGACCGGTGAGATCAGCGGATTGTCCGCACCGGGGAAAAGTTATCCACAGGCAAGGGGCCGCGCCTGGGGACAAGTCGACACCGCAATCCGACATGGTCGACAAACCGACACGGTTCACTCAGATCTATCCACAGGGCACTTGTTCACCCCGTGTCAGTCCAATTCCGCTGATCAACTCTTTAGGGCTAGCAATTCCCACCCGAACGAGTGCGTAAAACGGGTTTGAACCTCGAATCCACACGGTTTTGCCGGCCCCCCGAAATGATCTCCTCCGCGTCCACAGACTTCCCCCACAGCCTGTGGATAACTTTACCCAGTGGGCCCCTCCTGTGGAAAAGGCAGACCCAACTGCCCCCGCACACAAGCTTTGTGCCCCACTCGCTCCACAATGCCGAATACCGGCAATCCGGGCAAAGCGCCACGCTTGTTCCTATCGGTTCAAGTGGGCGAAGCCGACACCGGTAGCCTGGAGGAGTGATTGACCTTCGCCTGATTCGTGAGGACCCCGACCGTGTTCGCGCCTCCCAGCGCAGCCGGGGAGAGGACGTCGCACTCGTCGATGCCCTGCTCTCCGCCGACGAACGGCGCAGGTCGTCCGGGACCGCTTTCGATGAACTCCGTTCCGAGCAGAAGTCGCTCGGCAAACTCATCCCCAAGGCTTCGCCGGAGGAGCGCACCGCACTCCTGAGGCGCGCCGAGCAGCTCAAGGCCGACGTCAAGGCGGCCGACGCCGCCCAGGACGAGGCCGACGCGGAGACCAGGAACCTGCTTCTGCGGCTCGGCAACATCGTCCACCCGGACGTGCCGGTCGGCGGCGAGGAGGACTTCGTCGTCCTGGAGACGCACGGGACGATCCGCGACTTCGGCGCCGAGGGATTCGAGCCCAAGGACCACCTGGAGCTCGGCGAGGCGCTCGGTGCGATCGACATGGAGCGCGGCGCCAAGGTCTCCGGCTCGCGCTTCTACTACCTGACGGGCATCGGCGCGCTGCTGGAGCTCGCCCTCGTCAACGCGGCGATCGCCCAGGCCACCGAGGCCGGCTTCACCCCGATGCTGACCCCGACGCTGGTCCGACCCCGTGCCATGGAGGGCACCGGCTTCCTCGGCCAGGCCGCGGAGGACGTCTACCACCTGGACAAGGACGACCAGTATCTGGTCGGCACCTCCGAGGTACCGCTCGCCGCGTACCACATGGACGAGATCATCGACGCGGAGAAGCTGCCGCTGCGCTACGCCGGCTACTCCTCCTGCTACCGCCGCGAGGCGGGGACGTACGGCAAGGACACCCGCGGCATCTTCCGGGTGCACCAGTTCACCAAGGTCGAGATGTTCTCGTACGTCGACCCGGCGGAGGCAGAGGCCGAGCACCTGCGCCTCCTGGACTGGGAGAAGCAGTGGCTCACCGGCCTCGAACTGCCCTTCCAGGTCATCGACGTCGCCAGCGGCGATCTGGGGGCCTCCGCCACCAGGAAGTACGACTGCGAGGCGTGGATCCCGGCCCAGGGCAAGTACCGCGAGCTCACGTCCGCGTCCAATTGCGGCGAGTTCCAGGCGCGAAGGCTCTCGGTCCGGATGCGGGACAACCGCGACGGCAAGAAGGCCATGCGACCGCTGGCCACGCTGAACGGCACGCTCTGCGCCGTCCCCCGCACCATCGTGGCGATCCTGGAGAACCACCAGCTGGCCGACGGCTCGGTGCGGGTCCCCGAGGCGCTCCGCCCCTACCTGGGCGGGCGCGAGATTCTGGAGCCGGTCGCCAAGTGACCTTCCCCTACAAGCTCGTCGCGACCGACCTCGACGGCACCCTCCTGCGCGACGACGAGACCGTCTCCGGGCGGACACGCGACGCCCTGAAGGCCGCCGCCGACGCCGGCGCGGCGCACATCGTCGTCACGGGCCGCGCCGTCCCGTGGACCCGGCACATCCTGGACGACCTCGGTTACGACGGGCTGGCCGTCTGTGCGCAGGGCGCCCAGGTCTACCACGCGGGTGAGCGCAGGCTGCTCACGTCGCTCACCCTGGACCGGCAGCTCGCCGGGCTCGCCCTCTCCAAGGTCGAGGCCGAGGTCGGTCCGCTGGCGCTGGCCGCGAGCCGCGACGGGCTCGACGGCGAGGTGCTGGTCGGGCCGGGCTACCGCGTGCAGGAGGGACCGCGTCCGGCCGTCTTCGTCCAGGATCCGGCCGAGATGTGGGCCGCTCCGCTGAACAAGGTGTACATACAGCACCCGGATCTGGACGACGACGCACTGGCCAAGGCCGCGCGGGCGGCGGTCGGGAATCTGGTGGACGTGGTCATGGCGGGGCCCGGGGTCGTGGAGATCCTGCCGCTGGGCCTGAGCAAGGCCACCGGCCTCTCGCTCGCCGCCCGCCGGCTGGGCGTGAAGGCCGCGGACACGATCGCCTTCGGTGACATGCCCAACGACATCCCCATGTTCGCCTGGGCCCGGCACGGCGTGGCCATGGCCAACGCCCACGCCGATCTGAAGGCCGTCGCTCAGGAGACGACCACGTCGAACGAGGACGACGGGATCGCGGTGGTGCTGGAGCGGCTGCTGCGGGAGTCGTAGGCGGTCGCCCTCTTCGCAGGCGCAGGGCTCAGGGACCGGGGCACCGCCTCGGTCCCTGAGCCCTTCCTGCGCCCGTGGGTACGGATCAGCGCTTGTTCCGGCGGTTCAGCTCCTTGAGATCGCGCGCCAGGGCGTCCATGCGGTCGTCGAGCCGGACGACGTCCTCCGAGACCCCGCTGAGCCTCGCACTCATGGCGCCGACGACCTGGTGGGTGGCCTCCAGCCTCCGGTCGAGGCTGTCCAGCCGGTGTGACATCCGGCTGAGGACCGGGCCCAGCTCCTGGAGCGCGGTGCCCACGCCGGCCAGGTGACTTTCGACCCGGGTGACGCGGTATTCGAGCGACGCGTACCCCGCGCGCAGGTCCTGCTCGGCATCGAGCAGATACGTACGCACGCATCGCGCGACGTCGCTGTCGCGAAGAAGCATGGCGACGTTGAGAACCGTCCGACGGGTGAAGAGACGGAGCTGAGTGGCTGCCTGTGGATAACTTCCGGCCCCCTCACCGGTCCATAGGGACATCATGTCCCTATGGAAGGCTTGCAGGTCAGAGCCTCGAAGCATCCTGAGCCCATTCTCCTCCAGCTCAACTCGATGGCGGTGGGTCACCTTTTTGACCACCTCTGTGGATACTTCGAAGTAACGAGCCACATCCTCTGTGCGAACGTGAATCCCGTCCGGGAGCATGACAAGGCACTTCACCTTGTCCAGGGCGTCGACGCGCCCCATCTGCTCGACGCGCAGCGCGCGCGATTCGAGCAGAGCGACTTCCGTTGGCATGAGCCGTCTTCCATTCGTGAAAGCTTCGCGGAGATGGACAGCCCTCTCCCCGGGCTTCAGGGGCGGAGGACGCTCACGGTTGCCACTCACTCCAGGAACCGACCGACGAGGGCTCTCCCCCGCCGTATCGGCCATCTGCACTTTTCACGAACGCTACGACGCCACGGATTCCCATTGCCTCCACGCACCGTGGACAACGCGTCGATAAACGTACGGTTACGCGTAAGACTGTCCGACATGTGACAACCCCCGGTCATCGACCAGGGGTTGTCACATGTCGGACAGCCGTCCGCTCACTCCTCGCCGGCCAGCTTCAGCGTGCGCAGCTTCTGCCCCGCATACCAGGTCGCCGCGACGGTCACCACGGCCAGCAGGACCGTGGCGAGCGGCAGACCCACGTCCGAGGTGATCGCACCGTTGCCACCGGTCTTCTCCGCCAGTGCGAGCGACCACTGCTGCACGCTGAGCGTGCGCGCGCCCGGGACCAGGCTGCCGAACAGGGCCTCCCACACCAGCGCGTAGACGAGACCCAGCACGACCGCGTGCCGGCTGACCGTGCCCAGCAGCAGGAACAGCGCGCTGTAGGCGATCGAGGCGACCAGGGCGGCGATGGTGTAGGCCACGGCGATCTGCTGGCCGTTGCCATTGAGGATCAGGCCCGCGATCATCGTCGGCACCGCCGAGAAGACCATGGTCACCGCGATCGCGACGATCAGCTTGGTGAGGATGATCGTCGGCCGGCTCACCGGCTTGGACAGCAGGTAGACGATCGAGCCGTCATCGATCTCCGGCCCGATGGCGCCCGTGCCGGCGATCACGCCGATCAACGGCACCATGGTGGCGATGGCGAATCCGCCGAGAACGTCCGAGGCCACCTGGTCGTCGGCCCCCGCGAACATCCGTACCGCCACCGCGATGACGATCAGCAGTGCGGGCAGCACGAAGAGGATGGCGGCCCGGCGCCGGCCGAGCAGCGCCCGGTAGGTGAGCCGGGCGACTGTGGGGTCGTACATGACGTCACAGCTCCTTGTCGGCCTCAGGCCGCTACGAGATAGGAAAAGACCGATTCGAGGGACTCGTCGGACGGGGAAACGGTCAGCAGACGAATGCCCTGCTCGCGTGCGACCTCGGGCAACAGCGTGGTGAAGCGGGCAAAATCGATCGCCTGGATACGCAAAGCGTTCTCGCTCAGGTCCACTTCGATCCCCGCTGTCGATGGATCAGCGATGAGCGCGGCGGCCAGGGCCCGGTCGTCGCTCGACCGTACGAGATAGCGGTGCGGGCGGTCCGTCATCAGCCGACGGATGCGACGGAAGTCACCGGACGCCGCGTGCCGGCCGGCGACGACGACCTCGATGTGCGAGGCGAGCTGTTCGACCTCTTCGAGGATGTGCGAGGAGAAGAGAACCGTCCGGCCTTCCGCGCCCATCCGCCGCAGCAGGTCCATCAGCTGCATCCGCTGGCGCGGGTCCATCCCGTTGAACGGCTCGTCCAGCAGCAGCACGGACGGGTTGTGGACCAGCGCGGACGCCATCTTCACGCGCTGGCGCATGCCCTTGCTGTACGTCGCGATCTTGCGGTCCTGCGCGTACTCCATCTCGACCGTGGAAAGGGCCGCAGCCGCCTCGGCAGCGCCCAGTCCGTGGAGTTCGGCGTTGGCCACCACGAACTCGCGGCCGGTCAGGAAGTCGTACATCGCCTCGCGTTCCGGGACGATGCCGATCTCCCGGTACACGGCCTCGTTGCGCCAGATCGCCTTCCCGTCCAGCGTGACCGTCCCCGTGGACGGCGCGAGGAATCCGGCCATCATGTTGATCAGCGTCGACTTGCCCGCCCCGTTGGGGCCCAGCAGACCGGTGACGCCGGGTCCCACGGTCATGCTGACGTCGTTGACGGCGACCACGTTGCCGAACCAGCGGGAGGTGTGGTCGATCTCGATGGTGGTCACAGCCCGACCTTCCGGTAGCGGCGCATCAGTACGGCGTACGAGCCGGCGACGAGCGCGAGAACAACGAGCAGGTAGACGACGCCGGTGCCGGCGCCCGGGCCGTTGCCGCCGGGGAAGGCCGAGCTCGCTCCGAGGAACGCGGTCTGCACGCCGTCGACCAGCGTGAGCGGGGAGAACAGCCCCAGCCACGGCACCGCCCCTTCCGAACCCGTGGACCAGGCGATGCCCTGGACGGTCGAGACCGCCCCGTAGGTGATCATCAGCAGCGCGATGACAGCCGCCACACCGAAGCCGCGGCGCGGGGTCAGCGCGGCCATCACGAGGCCGAGTCCGGCGAACAGCACGGAGAGCAGAAGCACAGAAACCATCCCCTGGGCGAACCACTCGGTCTGGTCGCCGAAGTCGAACTTCCCCAGCAGCGCGCCGATGTAGAGGATCACGACCGGCGCCCCGGTCAGCACGAAGACCGCGGAGGCCATGGCGGCGAACTTGGCGAGGACGTAGTCCCCGTGCTCGATCGGCCGCGAGAAGTACAGCGGAACGGTCTTGAACCGCAGGTCCCTGGAGACCGCCTGCGGAGCCTGCGCGGCGATGAACAGGCTGATGACGGGCTGCAGGTAGATCGCGAACGACGTGTACTTGATGGGGAGCTTGGTCGTCCCCGGGGTGGCAATGGCGACGGCGACGATGATCGCCGCCACCATGCACATCACACCGAACAGCAGCATGGGCAGCACCTTGGACTTGGCCGACCGGCCGAGCCCGAAGGAGCCGCGCAGAGTCTGCGAGTACAGCGAGCGGCGGGCGTACGCGCGCCCGAGCCGCGGGCCGTCGTAGGCGCGGTAGCCGATGTTGTGGATCCGGGAGGTCTCGTTCCCGGTCGCGGCGCCGGTCTCAGTGCTCATCGCGTCCGCTCCCCTTCTGCCGTACGGCTCCGGCCGGCACGGCCGCGGGCCGTTCCTCGTCGCTGCGGAACACCTCGGCGATGTGGTGACGGCGCTGTTCCATCCGTACGAGGCCGAGTCCGAGCCCCGCCACGCTGTCGCGCACGAGGTCGTACGTCTCCTCACCGGTCGCCTCGACCAGCAGGATGTGACCGGCACCGGGCAGCCCCTGGGTGTCCAGTCCGTCGAGACCGACGAGTTTGACGCCCGCCTCGGTGAGGGAACGGCGCAGGGCGCTCGTCCCGTCCGGATGGGTGTCGCTGTCGGTGACCTCGATCGCAAGGGTCGTCGTGGTCTGCGTGAAGTCACTGGTGGAGCTGGAACGCAGCAGCTTCCCGCCGTCGACGACGACCACGTGGTCGCAGGTGCGCTCCAGTTCGCCGAGCAGGTGGGAAGTGACCAGGACCGAGATCCCGAAGTCGCTGTAGATCCGGCGGATCAGGGCGAGCATCTCGTCGCGTCCCACCGGGTCGAGCCCGTTGGTCGGCTCGTCGAGCAGAACCAGCTGGGGGTCGTGCACCAGCGCCTGGGCCAGCTTCACCCGCTGCTTCATACCCGTCGAGTAACCGCCGATGGGGCGGTAGCGCTCCTCGTACAGGCCGACATGGCGCAGGGTGTCCGCCGTGCGTTCACGGGCGGCGGTCGGTGGCAGACCGGACATGCGCGCCATGTGGACGACGAACTCGGTCGCCGAGACGTCGGGCGGCAGGCAGTCGTGCTCCGGCATGTAGCCGACGCGCTCGCGGATGGCGGGACCGCTGGTCGAGACGTCGAGCCCGAGCACGGCGGCCCTGCCCTCGGTCGCGGGGGACAGACCCAGCAGGATCTTGATCAGCGTGGACTTGCCGGCCCCGTTGGCGCCCACCAGCCCGGTCACACCCGGGCCGATGTCCAGGGTGAGCCGGTCAAGCGCGGTCACCCGGGGGAACCGTTTACTCAGACCTTCGGCAGCGATGACATTCACGGATACGACGGTAGTGGCGCGTACCACAGCGGTCGTCAGACCTGACGGCTGGATCGGCGTCAGACTCGAGTTGTAGGGGACCCGTAAGGGGCCCTCACTGAGTACCACGGCAGCCCCCTGTCACAAGCACGTCATGGCCTGCACGGAGAGTTGTCCACAGGCCCCCGATCCCCCTTGACGTGGCCGTCGGTCATTGTCACATTCATCACTGTCACGTGACGAGCACGTACCGCACACAGCAGCGAACGGACGGTGGCATGGCGTCACGAGGGAAGAGCGAACGGCTCGCGGTCAAGGGGCAGTCCGCCCGCGACGGCGGCCCGCGGCTGCGTGATCTGCCGGGAGCGCGCGAGCGCCGGGTGGCCACGGGTGGCATCGAGCTGTGCGTGGTCGAGCTGGGGGATCCCGAGCGGCCGACGATCGTGCTGGTGCACGGCTACCCGGACAGCAAGGAGGTGTGGACGCGGGTCGCCGCCCGGCTGGCCGGCGAGTGGCACGTCGTGCTGTACGACGTGCGCGGACACGGTGGCTCGACGGCTCCGAAGCCCCTGCGCGGCGGTTTCACGCTGGAGAAGCTGACCGACGACTTCCTGGCCGTGGCCGACGCGGTGAGTCCGGACCGTCCTGTGCATGTGGTGGGGCACGACTGGGGTTCGGTCCAGTCCTGGGAGTTCGCCACGGTCCGCCGCACGGAGGGCCGGATCGCGTCCTTCACCTCGATGTCCGGCCCTTCCCTGGACCATTTCGGACACTGGATCAAGCGCCGGGTGAACCGGCCCACCCCGCGCCGGGTCGGTCAGCTTCTCGGGCAGGGAGCCAAGTCCTGGTACGTGTACATGCTGCACACCCCGGCCCTGCCCGAGCTGGCCTGGCGGGGGCCGCTCGGCAAGCGGTGGCCGGGCATCCTGGAGCGGCTGGAGAAGGTGCCCCCGGGCGACTACCCCACGCCCTCACTGCCGAACGACGCGGCGCACGGGGCCTGGCTCTACCGCGACAACGTGCGTTCCCGGCTGCGCAGGCCGCGGACCGACGCGTACGCGCACGTGCCGGTGCAGCTGATCACGCCGACCGGGGACGTCTTCCTGTCGGAACAGCTCTACGATGACCTCGAGTCCTGGGTCCCGCAGCTGACCCGCCGCTCACTTCCGGCCAAGCACTGGGTGCCGCGCACCCGCCCGGACCAGCTGGCCTCGTGGGTCGGTGAGTTCGCGACGGCCGTCGAGTCGGCCCGGACGACCGGCGCCCCGGTGGAGTCCCGTGCGCATGGACCCTACGCGGAGTGGTTCGGCGGCCGGCTCGTGCTGGTGACGGGTGCTGCGGGCGGGATAGGCCGCGCCACGGCGCTGGCCTTCGCGGAGGCGGGGGCCAGGGTGGTGGCCGTCGACCGCGATGCCGAAGGGGCCGAGCGGACGGCGGAGTCGGCCCGGGTAGCCGGGGCTCCGGAAGCCTGGGCCGAGGCGGTGGACGTGAGCGACGAGCAGGCCATGGAGAAGCTCGCCGCCAGGGTGGCCGATGAGTACGGCGTGGTCGACGTGCTGGTCAACAACGCGGGGATCGGGCTGTCGGGGCCGTTCCTGGAGACGACGCCCGAGGACTGGCGGAACGTCCTCGATGTGAACCTGTGGGGGGTCATCCACGGTTGCCGGCTCTTCGGGCGGCAGATGGCGGAGCGCGGCCAGGGCGGCCACATCGTCAACACCGCGTCGGCGGCGGCCTTCCAGCCGTCCCGCGCCCTCCCCGCGTACAGCACGTCCAAGGCCGCAGTGCTGATGCTCAGCGAGTGTCTGCGCGCCGAGCTCGCCGAGAAGTCGATCGGGGTCAGCGCGATCTGCCCCGGGATCGTCAACACCGGTATCACCAGCACGGCGCGGTTCGTCGGGACGGACGCGGCGGAGGAGCAGCGGCTGCGAGCACGCGCCGGCAAGCTCTACGGCGCGCGCAACTACCCGCCGGAAAAGGTGGCGGAGGCGGTCCTCCGTGCGGTCGTTCGCAATCAGGCCGTCGTCCCGGTGACGCCGGAGTCCCACGCCGCACGCTTCCTGTCCCGCGTCGGCCCCGGCGTGCTGCGGGGCATCGCCCGGCTGAAGCCGCCGCTGTGATCCGGCCGCGTACGGGCGACTCCGAGGCCGAACGCGGGCAGGAGTCGGCGCGGTTGGCGCTCGTGTAACGGATGGATGATCTCGCGCACGCCAGTGGCGCCACGGTCCGTGCGATTCGGAGCTCTCAGCACCGCGGACCGGGGGAGAGACCGATGACTGCGCCAACGGCGAGGCGGTCGGGCTCGGCGCTCGGAGGATACGAGTTCGGTGTACCGAGACCTCAGGATCGGGCGGTCACAAGGGCGTTGCAGGCGCCGGGTGACCTGCTAATCGCGATCATGGCGCGGCCGCAGGGAGTTCGGGGTCGGGCGGAGCAGGTGGTCTTCCGATTTCCGGTGTTCACGACCGAGCAGCCCCTCACCCGGCATCCGGACCACCGGTCTCCGGACCGACGCTGACCCGGATGACGCGGCGTCGATGGCGAGGCGCCTGCTGCCACGCGTCGACCAGACCGGGTGCCCCGAACTCGCGGGCGCGCTCCGCAGGTTCGCGGCACCGCGCCCGCAGGCCCATCGGTCGGCACGCGCGCCCGCCGCGGCCGCCCCCGCCGCTGCGAGCGAGGTCGCGTGAAGTTGTCCGCATCGACAATCAGCGTCTTCACACGACTGGTTGGGTAAGCAGCGGGGAGACCTCCATCGTCGCGGCGACCGAACGAGAAGTGAACTAAGGAGCATTGGGCTCACTTGGCTCACCGTCCTCTAAATACCGACGAGTTACCCAAAGCGCCCATTTGGCACGTTCGTTGTCCACAGAGACGCCAATTTGCCTGTGGATAAGCCACTCTGACTGTGGATCAAACCTCTGCACCCCACATCGTTCCGGTGAAGCGTGAGCGAAATGAGGATGCGCCGGGGACGTGTCAGGGGCACGATGAAGGGATGGACGAAAGACGCGTCGTGAAGGTGTCCAAGTACCTCTCCAAACACCTGCGGCACCAGCCCGAGCGCATCGGACTCACACTCGACGGCCACGGCTGGGTGGCGATCGAGGAGCTGCTGAGCGCGGCGGCTCGCCATCGCTTTCCGATCAGCAGGGCAGAACTCGACCATGTGGTCGCCTCCAACGACAAGCAGCGCTTCGCCGTGGACGCCGACCGCATCCGGGCGAGCCAGGGGCACACCGTGACCGTGGACCTGGGCCTGCCGCCGGCAGAACCGCCCGCGTACCTTTACCACGGCACGGTCGGCCGGTCCCTGGACGCGATCCGTGCCGAAGGGCTGCGCCCGATGGACCGTACCCACGTGCATCTCTCACCCGACCGTGAGACCGCTGTCCGCGTGGGGGCCCGGCGCGGGCGCCCCGTCGTGCTGTCCGTGGACGCGGGCGCCATGCACCACGCGGGCCACACGTTCTGGGTCAGCGCCAACGGGGTGTGGCTCACGGATGCGGTGCCCGCCGAGTTCCTGCGCCTGCCGGGCTGAGCCGGGGGCCGAGAGCATACGGACCCCGGGCCCGCCGTCAGCCGGCCAGCTGGGCCGCGCCCCGCGTCGCGATCTCCTCGAACAACTTCTCGTCCGGCACCGCCGCGTCGAACCCCGGCCCGTCGACGGGCACCGGCGCGTGGATGACGATCTCCGTGAACCCCAGCTCCGCCTGCCTGCCCGCGAAGTCCACGAACGCGTCGACGGAGTCGAAGGGCCGGCCCCCGCCCGCGGCGAGGACCGGGTTGAACTCCGGCGTGAATCCGGTGAGCAGGACCTTCTCCAGCTCGGCCACGTCCCTCCCGGCCTCCGCGCACGCGCGCCCGAGCCCGTCCAACTGCCGGCCCAGGGCCTCGGCCGACTGCGCGCCGCTGCCCGCCTCGTACAGCTTCGGATCCCCCGTGGTCACCCACGCCTGACCGTGACGCGCGGCCAGCGCCAGACCGCGGGGGCCTGTGGCGGCGACGGCGAAGGGCACGCGGGGCCGCTGCACACAGCCGGGGAGGTTCCGTGCCTCGGTGGCCGCGTAGAACTCCCCCTCGTACGA
This sequence comes from Streptomyces sp. DT224, assembly GCF_049844595.1. Classification (NCBI taxonomy): domain Bacteria; kingdom Bacillati; phylum Actinomycetota; class Actinomycetes; order Kitasatosporales; family Streptomycetaceae; genus Streptomyces; species Streptomyces sp. DT224. Next base: position 497,228 of record NZ_JBNCLI010000005.1, on the reverse strand, counting down.
CTTGCCGGCCGGTTCCCGCAGCAGGGCGTCCAGCAGCGTGACGAACTCCCCGAAGCGGTCGGCGCGCTGCCGCGGCGACCACGGGACCTCGCCGCTCCTCAGCAGGGTCGTCGCGTCGAAACCGTTTCCGCCCGCGCCGATACCCAGGGTGATCCGGCCCGCCGAGATGTCGTCGAGTGAGGTCAGCTCCTTGGCCAGGGTGACCGGGTGGCGGAAGTTCGGAGAGGTGACGAGGGTACCCAAGCGCATACTCCGCGTCACTGCAGCTGCCGCCGTCAGCGTGGGGATCGCCCCGAACCACGGCCCGTCCCGGAACGACCGCCACGACAGGTGGTCATAGGTGTAGGCCGCGTGGAAGCCGAGTTCCTCGGCGCTCTCCCACGCCCTCCGGCCTTCGGCCCAGCGGTGGATCGGCAGAATGACGGTGCTCAGACGCATGAGGACGATTTTATGGGCACCGGACTGCTCACCAGCAGCGAAGCGCAACCGTGCCTGCGGTCTGGTGAAGGCGGACGGCCGGGCACGCAGAGGCTCGCTACCCTGGCGACGTGGGAAAGAGGAGCGGCCCCGCACTGGACGCGCTGATCGAAGAGGCGACCGTCGACACGTACGACGAGGTCGAGGCCGTCAACGGATTCCTGGCGGCCATCGATGAAGACCTGGACGTTCCGTTCACCACGACTGTCCTGGGTGTCGAGGTGGACGTGATCGAGATCCGGCTCACGAAGGACTTCCGCCTGGTCGCCCGTTGCGTTCGCGAGGGGCTCCTTCAGGACATCGGCTTGGCGGAACTGCCCATGCCGCAACCGCCCCCGGCGGGAGCGCACTGGATCGAGGCGTTCCGGCGCTGGTCCGGTTACTGATGCAGAGGAACCGGACGAAAGCCGAAGCGCTTCGGAATGCCACGTGACCGCCGTCACAGATCTCGCACAGGTCCTACGTCATAGCGCCGAACTGAAGGAAATACTCCTAGCGTTCAGGGAAAGCCGTCCCTTCGAACGGTTCCCGGGTCCACTCTGTCAGAAGCAGTAGGTCCCGAAGGCGCGTGCGACGAGCCGACCCGGTCGGCATCGGTCAGGGCCGTTCGGCGGGGGACACCAACGCTGGGCGGACGGCTCTCCGCAAGGCCGCGGAGGGAAGCTTCCTCAGCGCCGGACTGGTGGTGCTGGCACCAGCGCCCGGTGCCTGGCCCGTCTCCGGCGTGATGTCTTCCGACCCCGCAGCGCCATGCCGGAGGTCGCCGCCGCGGCCTGACCTGGCCGCCGGCCTCCCGGGCCGCAAACAGCACCAGGACCTGCTCCGCACGCATCTGCGCGAGGAGTCGATCACACCGCTGCCCCATCCGGCGACCGGCTCAGTGAACCGCTCCGCAGCCGGCCACGCCGAGCACACCCGCCGTCACCCTCCCCACCGAGCGGACGGCCCCGGACAGCAGGCCGCTCGCGTCTGCCCGGGTGCCGGCGGTGGGTCGGCAGAATCACCGTGCTCAGCCGTGAGGGGCGCCCTATGAGAGGTCGAGGAGGTGCCGCATCGCGTCCGCGGCGCGGACGGCGGCGTCACCGCAGCAGTTGTTGAAGAGCACATGGACCTCGTGCGCCCGCTCTGCCATCGCGCGGACGCGCGGTACCCACTCGGAGAGCTCTTCAGTCGTGTACGCATGGCGGAACCTCTCCTCCTTGGTTCCCGTTCCCCAGGCGCTGCTGCGGCCGTGCAAGCGCACGAGGGCGAACTCCGGATGAGTGACCCGTACGACGGGAGGCACGGAGGCCGGCAGCGTCTGGGCCATGTCCACGGCCACGGCAGCCGCGTCCAGGTCCGTCAGCAGGGCAGCCGTCGCATCGGCCCGGTCCCCGTGCCACCAGCCCGGATGCCGGAACTCCACCGCCACCGGCCATCCCGCGGCACGCGCCCGGCACTGCCTGAGGAACTCCTCCGCCGGCCTCCCCGGCACGAGCCGGGCAGGGAACTGGAAGACCAGCGTGGCCAGCCGGCCGGAGGCCCGCAGCGGTTCGAGCGCGGCGCTGTACCGCTGCCACACCTCGTCCAGCAGACCCGAATCGGCACCGGCCCGCCCTCGTGCGAAGGCCGGGCGCAGGTCGGCCGGAAGCGCCTCCGGACGAGTGGGGTGCCCGGTCAGCAGGGAGAACGCCTTCACGTCGAAGCGGAAGCCGTCCGGAGTGCGGTCGGTCCACAGGCGGCTGTTACGGATGCTGGGCAGCCCGTAGTACGTGGAATCCACCTCGGCCACCGGGAACCGCGCGGCGTAGTGCCGCAGCCGGCCCTCCGCGTCGCGGCTGCCGCGTGGGTACCAGCCGCTGGCCAACAGGGCCTTGTCCGTCCATGAACAGGTGCCGACCCGGATCTCTCCCATTCCGCCCGGCTTCCCCGTCTTCTCCTCACGACTCCGGGGCGACGGAGACATATGCCGGAGGAATGTTCGGAGGTCAGAGCCGCGGGCTCTCAAACGTGCGACCCTCCGCACGCCCGTGCGCTTCCGTACGCGAGAATGTACGGGTGACCACCGTTATCGAGCAGTCCGCACCTGTCGCTCCCCGGCTGATCGCCACGGATCTGGACGGCACTCTTCTGCGCGACGACAAGACCGTCTCGGACCGCACGGTCCGGGCGCTCGCCGCTGCCGAGGAAGCGGGCGTCGAGGTCTTCTTCGTCACCGGCCGCCCCGCCCGCTGGATGGACGTCGTCAGCGACCACGTCCACGGACATGGTCTGGCGATCTGCGCCAACGGCGCGGCCGTCGCCGACCTGCACGCCGGTGGACGGCTGCTGAAGGTGCGGGGCCTCGAGCGCGAGACGGCCCTGGATGTCGTCCACACGCTGCGCGCCGCCGCGCCCGGCACGTCCTTCGCCGTCGAGCTGGCCACCGGTATCCACTACGAGCCCGCCTATCCGCCCTTCCACCTCGACCCGGGTGCCACCATCGCGGTCGCGGAGAAACTGCTCCGCGAGGAGACCCCTGGCGTGGGCGTGCCCGTGTTGAAGCTGCTCGCCAAGCACGGCGAGCTGGACCCGGACGAGTTCCTGGCGCTGGCCCGGGCGGCCGCCGGGGAGCGGGCCACCTTCACCCGGTCCAGCCCCACCGCGCTCATCGAGATCAGCGGGCCGGGCGTCTCCAAGGCCAGCACCCTGGAACTGTGCTGTGCCGAGCGCGGCATCGCGGCCGCCGAGGTCGTCGCCTTCGGTGACATGCCCAACGACGTGGAGATGCTGAGCTGGGCCGGCACCTCGTACGCCATGGGCAACGCCCACCCGGCCGCCCTCGCCGCCGCATCCGGCCGGACGGTCACCAACAACGAGGACGGCGTGGCCGTGGTCATCGAGCGCATCCTCGCCGAACGAGCGGGAAGCCTCGCGGGACGCTGAGCCGGGCCGGGACGTGCGGGCGGCCGGGCTCCCCGGAGCCCGGCCCGTCCCTGTAGCCGCGCAGCAGCGCTCACAGCGGTGCCTGCACACCACCGTCACAGACCAGCCGATGCCGTCAACGGGCTGGTCCCGCCGGGGTGCTCACAGCGGTGCCTGCCACACCACCGTCGTACCGCCGCCGTCCTCCCCGATCCCCTGCTCGAACCAGCTGGCCCCGCCCAGCGACTCCGCCCGGCGGGCCAGGTTCCGCAGACCGCTGCGGCGACCGCCCTCCGGCATGCCCACCCCGTCGTCGGCGACCGAGAGCCGCACCGCGTTCCGCCCGTCGTCCAGCGTGACGGCCGCGTCCACGACCACCTCGATACGCGCCGCGGCGGCATGCCGGAAGGCATTGGACAGCGCCTCCCGCAGCGCCGCGATCAGGTTCTTGGCCGTCAGCTCGCCGACCAGGGAGTCGACTGCCCCGACGAAGCGGTGGGACGGCTTGAAGCCCAGAGGCACGGCGGCCATGTTGATCTCGCGCAGGACCCGGGTGCGCAGCCCGGACGGCGCCTCCGCCGGCTCCTGCTGGAGCGCGAAGATCGCGGTCCGGATCTCCTGGATGGTCACGTCCAGCTCGTCCACCGCCCGGCCGACCCCGGTCTGCACCTCCGGCACGTCCGACCGCCGCTGCGCGCTCTCCAGCATCATCCCGGTCGCGAACAGCCGCTGGATGACCAGATCGTGCAGGTCGCGGGCGATCCGGTCGCGGTCCTCGTAGACCGCGAGGCGTTCCCGGTCGCGCTGGGCGTCGGCCATCATCAGGGCCAGCGCGGCCTGTGAGGCGAACTGGGTGGCCAGCGTCCGTTCCGTCTCCGTGAAGGACCGGTCGCCCCTGGCCCGGGGCATCGCCAGCGCGCCCAGCACCCGGCCTCCGCTGTGCAGGGGCAGCAGCATGCTCGGACCGAACGGATCCGCCAGTCTGGTGATCAGTCGGGTGTCGGTGGCCGAGTCGTCCACGAAGACCGCCTCGCCGCTCAGGAGCATGCCCACCACGGGGCTCTGGGCCGGAACGATCACCCCGAGCGAGTCGGCCGGATCGTCCGAAGAAACGGCGACGATCTCCAGGCCGCCGCCCTCGGCCGGCAACAGCACGATGCCGGCCGCCGCACCCGCGAGACGGCGGGCCTGCTCCGCGACGACCGTGAGCGCCTCGTCGGCGTCGCTGCCGGAGAGCAGCGCGGTCGTCACGGCGACGGAGCCGTCGATCCATCGCTCGCGCTGCCGGGCCGCTTCGTAGAGCCGCGCGTTGCCGATGGCGATCCCGGCCTCCGTTGCGAGGACCCGCACCAGGTGCAGGTCGTAGTCGCTGAACTCGCCGCCGCCGTCCTTTTCGGCGAGATACAGGTTGCCGAAGATCTCGCCCTGGACCCTGATCGGAACGCCGAGAAACGTGCGCATGAGCGGATGGCCGGGCGGAAATCCGGCGAACCTCGGATCGGTGGTCAGGTCCGCGAGGCGCAGCGGGCGGGGGTCGTGGATGAGGGCGCCGAGCAGCCCCCGGTGCCCGTCGGGCCGTCGGCCGATCTCGTGCGCCACCGGATCGGGAACGCCATAGGTGACGAAGTCCGAGAGCCCTTCGCCCTCCTCGTTCACGACGCCGATCGCGGCGTAGCGGGCGTGGGCCAGCTCAGCCGCCGTCTCGCAGATCCGGTCGAGCGTGGAATGCAATTCGAGGCCGGTCCCCACGGAGCGCATGGCTTCGAGCAGGCGCGGCAGCTGGGCGGTGAGCTCGGTGGACAGGCCCTGCAGGCTCCTGGCCGGATCCTCCTCAGACATACTGCGAGCCTAATTAGTCACATTTGCCCTGGAAAGTCGGACTCGTTTTTGCCCTGGAAAGTGGGACTCGATCGCGTTCTGCCCGGAAGAGAGCCCCAGCGGCGGGGCACAACCTACGACCACGCCCCCACGGCCACTCCCGGCCGCCCGGTGCTTTCCCGTTCGCGCGCCAGCATCCGGCGGAGCGGCCCGTCGACCGAGGCCAGTACGGCGTACGGGCCCCGCTGCACGATCGAGCCCGCCTCGAGGACCACCACCTCGTCCACGGCTTCGAGACCGGCGAGCCGGTGCGTGATCAGGACCGTCGTACGCCCCAGGGTCGCCGTCAGCAGGTCCGCCGTCAGGGCGTCCGCGGTCGGCAGGTCCAGGTGCTCGGCAGGCTCGTCCAGCACGAGGACGGGGAAGTCCGCGAGCAGGGCCCGGGCCAGGGCGAGCCGTTGGCGCTGGCCCCCGGAGAGGCGGGCGCCGTGCTCCCCGACGAGGGTGTCCAGCCCGTCCGGCAACGCGTCCGCCCAGTCGAGGAGGCGGGCCCGGGCCAGGGCGTCGCGCAGTTCGGGCTCGGTCGCGGCGGTACGGGCGAGCCGCAGGTTCTCCCGCAGCGAGCTGTCGAAGATATGGGCGTCCTGGGCGCACAGCCCGACGAACCTCCGCACGGTGTCGCCGTCCAGCGCCGAGGCATCCACGCCGCCGACCCGGTAGGTGCCCGTCCGCGCGTCCAGGAAGCGCAGCAGCACCTGGGCCAGCGTGGTCTTGCCGGACCCCGAAGGCCCTACGACGGCGATCCGGCGGCCCGCCTCCAGCGTCAGGTCCACGGAGGCGAGCGCGTCGTCGGCCGCGTCCGCGTACCGGGCCGACAGCCCGCGCACCTCCAGCGGGAACGGGCTCGCCGGCGGCGCGGCCGGTGCCTCGGGCTCCTGTACGGGCACGGGGGCGTCCAGCACCTCGTACACGCGCTCCGCGCTCCGGCTGACCCGCTGCCGGTACTGGGCGGCGAGGGGCAGACCGGTCACGGCCTCGAAGGCGGCCAGTGGGGTGAGGACGACGACGGCGAGTTCCACGCCGGCGAGCCGCCCGTCCGCCACGGCCGGAAGGGCCACCAGCGCTGCGGCCACCACGGTGAGGCCGGCGATCAGAGCGGTGAGGCCGCTCCCGAGCGCGGTCGCGGTCGCCGCACGCGACGCGATCCGGGTGAGGACCGCATCGGCCGCACGGGTGCGGGCCGCGCGTCCCGACAGGGCGCCCGCCACGGTCAGCTCGGCCGTCCCGCCCAGCAGGTCGGTGATCCGGGTGGCCAGCTCGGCGCGGGCGGGGGCCAGCCGGCGTTCGGCGCGGCGGGCGCAGGCACCGCTGACGAGCGGGACCCCGACGCCCGCCAGCAGCAGCCCCACGGCCAGGACCAGGCCCGCCTGGGGAAGCAGCCAGCCGGTGAAACCGACAGTCGCGACGCCCACGAGCACGGCGGTGCCGACAGGCAGCAGCCACCGCAGCCAGTAGTCCTGGAGCGCGTCCACGTCCGCGACCAGCCGCGAGAGCAGATCCCCGCGCCGGGCGCCGCGCAGTCCGCCCGGCGCGATGCGCTCCAGGCTGCGGTACACGGCGACGCGTAGTTCGGCGAGCATCCGCAGGACCGCGTCGTGCGAGACGAGGCGCTCGGCGTACCGGAAGACCGCCCGGCCGATACCGAAGGCTCGGGTGGCCGTCACCGCGACCATCAGATAGAGGACGGGCGGTTGCTCGGACGCCCGGGAGATCAGCCAGCCGGAGACCGCCATGAGCCCGACGGCGGATCCCAGGGCGAGGCTTCCCAGCAGCAGGGCGAGCCCGAACCGGGCACGCTGGGCGCCTGCGGCGTCCCGGACCCGGGTCAGCACGTGCCTGCGCGCCGACGTGGTCTCCTCGGGCGCTTCGTCCGTGGGCGCCGGCTCGGTCGGCAGGATGTCGCCGGGCACGCTCGCGGAGCCGGACGTCCTGGGCAGCGCGGCAGAGGCTTGCTGCGCCACGCCGGCCGAGGCTGTCAGTGTCACCACCCGGTCCGCGACCGGCAGCAGCGCCGGCCGGTGCACCACCAGCAGCACGGTCCGGCCCGTGGCCAGCCTCCGTACGGCCTCGACGATCCCCGCCTCCGTCTCGCCGTCCAGGCTCGCGGTCGGCTCGTCGAGCAGCAGCACCGGGCGGTCGGCGAGGAAAGCCCGGGCGAGCGCGATCCGTTGCCGCTGGCCCGCGGAGAGACCGGCGCCGTCCTCACCGAGCACCGTGCGCTCGCCGTCCGGCAGCCTTCGCACGAACTCGTACGCCCCCGCGTCACGCAGCGCCTCCGTCACCGCGCGGTCGTCGGCGGCGGGCCGGGCGAGCCTCACGTTCTCCGCGATGGTGCCCGCGAAGAGATGGGGGCGCTGCGGCACCCAGGCGATGCGCTCCCGCCAGCGTTCGAGAGAGACGTCCGCCAGATCGGTGGAGCCCACCCGTACCCGGCCCTCGTCGGGGGCTGTGAACCCCAGCACCACGTTCAGCAGCGTGGACTTCCCGACACCGCTCGGGCCGACCAGGGCGACCGTCTCCCCCTCCTCGACGGTGAGCCAGGTGGCGGCGAGCGAGGGCTCGGAGCGCCCCGCGTGCCGTACCGTCACCCCCTCCAGCTCCAGTCGCAGCGCTCCGGGAACCTCCCCCGTACCGCTCGGGCGGGGTTCCGTCTCCAGGACCGCGAAGACCTCCTCGGCCGCCGAAAGTCCCTCGGCGGCCGCGTGGAACTGCGCCCCCACCTGTCGGATGGGCAGGTACGCCTCGGGCGCGAGGATCAGGACCAGTAGACCGGTGTAGAGGTCGAGTTCACCGTGCACGAGCCGCATGCCGATGGTGACCGCGACAAGGGCCACCGAGAGGGTGGCGAGGAGTTCGAGGGCGAAGGACGACAGGAAGGCGACCCGCAGGGTGCGCAGAGTTGCCTGGCGGTACTGCGACGTGATCCTGCGGATGGATTCGGCCTGCGCCTTCGCCCGGCCGAACACCTTCAGCGTCGGCAGTCCCGCCACCACGTCGAGGAAGTGACCGGAGAACCGGGAGAGCAGCCGCCACTGCCGGTCCATGCGCGACTGGGTCGCCCAGCCGATCAGGATCATGAAGAGGGGGATGAGCGGCAGCGTGACCACGATGATCGCCGCGGATACCCAGTCCTCGGTCACGACCCTGGCCAGCACGGCCGCCGGCACGACCACCGCGAGACCCAGCTGGGGCAGATACCGGGCGAAGTAGTCGTCCAGCGCGTCGATCCCCCGGGTGGCCAGCGTCACCAGCGAGCCGGTGCGCTGCCCGCTCAGCCAGTCCGGCCCCAGCTCCGCGGCCCGGTCGAGCAACTGCCGGCGCAGTTCGGACTTGACGGCCGCACCGGCCCGGTGGGCGGCCAGCTCGGTGAGCCAGGCGACCAGGGACCGCCCGAGCGCGACCGCCGCGAGCAGCAGAAGCGGGGTACGCAGCCCGCCCGCTGTGAGCCTGTCCTCGAACCCGCCCACCACGATCTCGGCGAGGAGCATGGCCTGGGCGATGACCAGCGCCGCCCCGGCCAGGCCGAGAACCACCACGGCCACCATGAACAGGCGTGTGGCGCGGGCGTGGCGGAGCAGGCGCGGGTCGATGGGTTTCACGTGAAACATCCCTTGCGGCTCGGCTCGGTCGGGGTACTGACTGCGTCAGTGCGCCTCGGCGATGTGCTGGGTGCCGATCCGCTTGCGGAACACCCAGTACGTCCATCCCTGGTAGAGCAGTACGACCGGGGTGGCGATACCGGCGCACCAGGTCATGATCTTCAGCGTGTACGGGCTGGACGAGGCGTTGGTGACCGTGAGGCTCCAGGCGTCGTTCAGCGAGGACGGCATGACGTTCGGGAAGAGCGTCAGGAACCACATGGCGACCGTCGCCGCGATGGCCACGCCGGAGAGCGCGAAGGACCACCCCTCCCGGCCGGCCGCGATCATCGCGATCGCGCCGACCAGCGCCGCCGCGGCGACGACCATCGCGGTCAGGCTCCACCCGTCCCCGTTCTCGATCTGGGTCCAGACGAGGAAGGCCAGAGCGAGCACAGCCGTGACGGCACCCAGCTTCAGAGCCAGCCCGCGCGCCCGGGCCCGGATGTCACCGGCCGTCTTCAGACCGGCGAACACCGCGCCGTGGAACGTGAAGAGGGTGAGGGTGACCAGGCCGCCGAGGAGCGCGTAGGGATTCAGCAGGTCCAGGACACCGCCCGTGTACTCCATGTGCGCGTCGATCTTCACGCCGCGCACGATGTTGCCGAAGGCCACGCCCCACAGCACGGCGGGGATCAGCGAGGCCCAGAAGATCGCGTGCTCCCAGTTGGTCTGCCACTTCTCCTCGGGCCGCTTCGCCCGGTACTCGAAGGCGACGCCGCGCACGATCAGACAGAGCAGGATGAGCAGCAGCGGCAGGTAGAAGCCGGAGAACAGCGTGGCGTACCACTCGGGGAACGCGGCGAAGGTCGCTCCGCCGGCGCTGAGCAGCCAGACCTCGTTGCCGTCCCAGACCGGGCCGATGGTGTTGATCAGCACCCGCCGTTCCTTGCGGTCCCGGGCCAGCAGCTTGGTGAGGACCCCGATCCCGAAGTCGAAGCCCTCCAGGAAGAAGTAGCCGGTCCACAGGACGGCGATGAGCACGAACCAGACGTCGTGGAGTTCCATTTCTCGGCTCCCGCTCTCAGTAGGAGAAGGCCATGGGCCGGTCGGCGTCTTCGTGGTCGCCACCGATCCGGGTAGGCGGGTTGAGGTCGTCGTCCGTGAGCTCCGGCGGTCCGGCCTTGATGTACTTCAGGAGGAGCCGGACCTCGATGACGGCGAGCACCGCGTACAGCACGGTGAAGACGATCAGCGAGGTCAGCACCTCGCCCTGGGAGACGCCGGGGGAGACCGCGTCACGGGTCCGGAGCACGCCGTAGACCACCCAGGGCTGACGGCCCATCTCGGTGAAGATCCACCCCCAGGAGTTGGCGATCAGCGGGAAGAGCAGGGTCCACAGGGCGACGATCCAGTAGCACCGGGCGAGGCGCGGGCTCAGGGCCTTGGTCTTGAAGAGGACCAGACGCGGCACCTCGTCCTCACCCGTGCGCATCGCCTCGGGCAGCATGAACTTCTTCCGGGTGAGCCACAGGCCGAGGATGCCGAGGCCGAACGAGGCCATGCCGAAGCCGATCATCCACCGGAAGCTCCAGAAGGCGACGGGGATGTTGGGCCGGTAGTCCCCAGGGCCAAAGCGCTCCTGCTCCGCCTTGTTGATGTCGTTGATGCCCGGCACGTGCGAGTGGAAGTCGTCGTCGGCGAGGAAGGAGAGCACCCCCGGTACGGAGATCTCGACGGAGTTGTGGCCCTTGCTGACGTCTCCATAGGCGAAGATCGAGAAGGGGGCGGCGTTCTGCCCGTCCCACAGCGCCTCGGCCGCCGCCATCTTCATCGGCTGCTGCTTGAACATCACCTTGCCGAGCTGGTCACCGCTGACGGCGGTCAGAAGGCCGGAGATCACCACGGTGATCAGGCCCAGCCGCAGCGAGGTCCGCATCACCGGGATGTGCTTCTTGCGGGCCAGGTGGAAAGCCGCGATGCCGACCATGAAAGCACCACCGACCAGGAAGGCCGCCGTGATGGTGTGGAAGAACTGGGTCAGTGCGGTGTTCTGCGTGAGTACGTGCCAGAAGTCGGTGAGCTCGGCGCGTCCGCGTTCCTTGTTGATGCGGTAGCCGACCGGGTGCTGCATCCAGGAGTTGGCCGCCAGGATGAAGTAGGCGGAGAGAATGGTGCCGAGGGACACCATCCAGATGCAGGCGAGGTGGATCTTCTTCGGAAGCTTGTCCCAGCCGAAGATCCACAGGCCGATGAAGGTGGACTCGAAGAAGAAGGCGATCAGGGCCTCGAACGCGAGCGGAGCCCCGAAGATGTCACCGACGAACCGCGAGTAGTCGGACCAGTTCATCCCGAACTGGAACTCCTGGACGATGCCGGTGACGACACCCATGGCGATGTTGATCAGGAAGAGCTTGCCCCAGAACTTGGTGGCCCTGAGGTACTTCTCCTTGTTCGTCCGCACCCAGGCGGTCTGCAGGCCGGCGGTGAGCGCCGCGAGAGAGATCGTCAGAGGAACGAAGAGGAAGTGGTAGACGGTCGTCGTACCGAACTGCCATCGCGCCAGGGTCTCCGGCGCCAGAGCTAGCTCCACGTCGTCTTCTCCTTACGTCACCGCCGCCGCAGCGGCGATTTGTCCGTGAAATCCGAGGGATCACGGGAGGAAGCGGGACACGCTTGTGAACGCGTTCACATTCACAAGCAATTATGGCGCACACCCTTTCGAGCCCTTCGCCCGGGGTCCCCTGTGCCCCGCCGACCCCGCGCAGGGCATACAAAAGGGCCCCGCACCTCTCGTGAGGTACGGGGCCCGGCTGCCGGACGGTGCCGACTACAGCTCCTGGCGGAACGACTCCGTCACCTTCAGGAACAGATCGTTCGCCTCGCTCTCACCGATCGTCACGCGCACACCCTCACCCGCGAACGGCCGGACCACCACGCCGGCCTTCTCGCAGGCCGCCGCGAAGTCCAGGGTGCGCTCGCCCAGGCGAAGCCAGACGAAGTTCGCCTGGGACTCGGGCACCGCCCAGCCCTGCCGCGCCAGGGCCTCGGAGACCCGGTCCCGCTCGCACACCAGTGAACCGACCCGGCCGAGCAGCTCGTCCTCGGCGCGCAGCGAGGCCACCGCCGCGTCCTGGGCGAGCTGGCTGACACCGAACGGCACCGCCGTCTTGCGGAGCGCGGCGGCCACCGGCTCGTGGGCCACCGCGAAGCCGACCCGGAGCCCCGCGAGCCCGTATGCCTTGGAGAACGTCCGCAGGACCGCCACATTGGGGCGGTCCCGGTAGATCTCGATGCCGTCGGGGACCTCGGTGTCCCGGATGAACTCCTTGTACGCCTCGTCCAGCACCACGAGCACATCGCTGGGCACCCGGTCGAGGAATCGTTCCAGCTCGGCCCTGCGCACGACGGTGCCGGTCGGGTTGTTCGGGTTGCAGACGAAGATCAGCCGCGTCCGGTCGGTGATCGCGTCCGCCATCGCGTCCAGGTCGTGCACATCGCCGTCGGTCAGCGGCACCTTGACCGAGGTCGCGCCGCTGACCTGCGTGATGATCGGGTACGCCTCGAAGGAGCGCCAGGCGTAGATCACCTCGTCGCCCGGGCCCGAGGTGGCCTGCAACAGCTGCTGGGCCACGCCGACCGAACCGGTGCCGGTGGCCAGATGCGACACGGGCACACCGAAACGGTCGGCCAGCTCGTTCATCAGACCGGTGCAGGCCATGTCCGGGTAGCGGTTGAAGTGCTCAGCGGCTGCCAGCGCGCTCTCCATCACCCCCGGCAGCGGCGGATACGGGTTCTCGTTGGAGGACAGCTTGAACGCGGCCGGTCCGTCCGCCGATGCCGGTTTGCCCGGAACATAGGCGGGAACGCCGTCCAGCTCGGCGCGCAGCTTGGGGCTCGTCTCGCTCACCGCAGGTCCTCCTCGACCATCCGTACACATCAATACTGCTCACCTTATGAGGATTGGGCGCCGCTGCGAACGGGTGGACAGCGGATTCGTCCGGTGAACCCCGGAATGAGGGGGAGCGTGACCGGTGGTGGCGCGCGCCGGTGGCCCACTCCGTGGCGCGCGTCCCTCGAAAAGGTGAGTTGAGACCTCCTCGAGACCTTGCCCCCTCTACAGGCCCATCCGGCCAGACGCATGACACATGCCGATGTGGACCACCAACCACCTTGCTTCATAAGGCATTTCACGCCAGATGACCTTGCAGAAACGTGCCTGTCAACGCGTGCATATGCGATCGGGCCGATTCCCCGCCCGCCCCCTACTATCGGCTCGCCATGACAGCAGCAGGGAAGCACCAGGTGAGCCGGACGGAGACCCCCCGGCGCGGCGGCAGGCAGGGACGTGCCGGAATCCGGGATGTGGCCGCCGCGGCCGGCGTCTCCATCACGACCGTCTCCGACGCGCTCAACGGCAAGGGCAGGCTCCCGGACGCCACCCGCCGCCATGTCCGCGAGGTCGCAGAGCGCCTGGGCTATCGCCCTTCCGCGGCAGCCCGCACACTCCGTACCGGCAAGTCCGGCCTCATCGGCCTGACCGTGACGACGTACGGGGATGAACCTTTCACCTTCACCGAGTTCGCGTACTTCGCGGAAATGGCGAGGGCGGCCACCTCCGCGGCCCTCGCCCGCGGCTACGCCCTGGTCATCCTGCCGGCCACGTCGCGCCACGACGTCTGGTCCAACGTGGCACTCGACGGCACCGTCGTCATCGACCCGTCCGACCAGGACCCGGTCGTCTCCGAACTGGTCCGCCAGGGGCTGCCCGTCGTCTCCGACGGCCGCCCCGCCGGATCACTGCCCGTCACCGCCTGGGTGGACAACGACCACCGGGCCGCCGTGCTCGACCTCCTCGACCATCTCGCCGCCGCCGGGGCCCGCCGCATCGGACTCCTCACCGGCACCACCACCGACACGTACACCCGGCTCTCCACCACCGCCTACCTGCACTGGTGCGAGCGCGTGGGCCAGGACCCGGTCTACGAGTCCTACCCCGCCCACGACCCGTGCGCGGGAGCGGTGGCCGCCGACCGGCTGCTGGCCCGTCCGGACCGCCCCGACGCCGTCTACGGGCTCTTCGACCCCAACGGCACCGACCTGCTGGCGGCCGCCCGCCGCTACGGCCTGCGCGTCCCCGAAGACCTGCTCCTCGTCTGCTGCAGCGAATCGACGGTGTACGCGACGACCGAGCCGCCCATCACGACACTCTCACTGAAGCCGCGGAGGATCGGCACGGCGGTCGTCCAACTGCTCATCGACGCCATCGAGGGCATCGACCAGGACGGTCCGGTGGAACAAGTGGTGCCGACGGAGCTCATCGTCCGGACATCCTCGCAACGCCGCCCGCCGCGCACCACGGTCAGTGCGCCGCGCTCCCCAGCAGGGGACTGATCATCCTAATTGGGACCAATCGACCGACGAACCTGGCATGTGGAAGGATTTGCCACCCCTGGTGCGTCCCAGAGCACGATCTGCATTCCTATGATGGGCGCACGACACCGCGGACCAACCCGACCAGCAGGGCCCGTCAGGTGTACGGCGGCGCGACGGTGGTGTGGAGGGGTCGATGACACAGGGGGCCGGTCAGGAACCCGTGGTGCGGACGGCGACGTTGCGCGACTTCCGCGTGCCGCCCTATGCGCAGTCTCCCGCGCCGCCCGCGTCTCCTCACCCGGGGAACGCCTTCCCCGAGGGCGAGACGCCGGAGGGATACACACCGACGGCGCGCGATCTTCCCGTCATCAGCGTCGACAGACCCGCCCAGGTGCAGCCCGTGCCCGAACCACGCCCCGCAGCCGGCCCGGGCCTCGGCCCCCTCTACGTGGTCGGTGACGTCCACGGCTACCTGGACGAGCTGCTCGCCGCCCTCGCCGAACAAGGCCTGATCGATTCCGAAGGCCGCTGGGCGGCGGGCAACGCGCGGCTCTGGTTCCTCGGCGACTTCACCGACCGGGGCCCCGACGGCATCGGCGTCATCGACCTCGTCATGCGGCTCTCCGCCGAGGCGGCGGCAGCCGGCGGCTACTGCAAGGCCCTGATGGGCAACCACGAACTGCTGCTCATCGGCGCCAAACGGTTCGGCGACACCCCGGTGAACTCCGGCGCGGGTACGGCCACCTTCCAGGCCGCCTGGCTGCTCAACGGCGGGCAGAAGACGGACATGGAGCGCCTTCAGGACGTCCACCTCCAGTGGATGTCCCGGCTCGACGCCGTCGTCGAGGAGGACGGGCACCTCCTGATGCACTCGGACACGACGGCGTACCTCGACTACGGCTCCACCATCGAGGACGTCAATGACACGGTGCACGCCATCCTCACGCGTAACGACGCCGACGAGTGCTGGGACCTGTTCCGCAAGCTCACCAAGCGGTTCGCCTTCCGCGACGACTCGGGCGCCCAGGCCGTCCAGGAGCTGATGGCGGCCTACGGCGGCCGACGCGTCGTCCATGGTCACAGCCCCATCCCTTACCTGACCGGCGAGGTCGGCTCCGAGGACGGCGAGGACCGTGCCGGACCGCAGGTCGACGGGCCGCACGTGTACGCGGACGGGCTCGCCATCGCCATGGACGGCGGGGTGACCATGGCCGGAAAGCTACTGGTCGTCCAACTCCCCCTGCATGACTGACCAGCCTGCGGGGAAGACGCGTACCGGGCTGACCGCGCCGAGTACGGGGGCTATTTCCGGCAACCCTCTGTCACCCCGCGCCGTGCGCGCTCTACCATCGGCGTATCAGTAGCAGGCTCTCCTCCGTCTCCGCCCGAACTGCCCGGAACCAGCGGGCACACAGGCCCGACGGAGCATCGGGGGATGCAGATGAACAGCGCTCCGCACCTGCTGACCGAGGACCGGCCCGAGTACGAACGGCTCCTCGACGACGCACTGCGTCACGCACACGAACGACCGGAACTGGCCGCCGTCGGCGAACGCCTGAACGCCGTCCAGCTGCGCACCATGGCGATGGCGGCCGTCGCCCTGATCACCGCCACGGCCGCCGCCGAGTACGAGCAGTACGTGAAGGTCCGTGACGAAGCACGCGCCCCCACCCGGGACACGACCGCCGGCACAGCGCCGGACGGCCCCGGCCGGACGGGCGCCGGCGTAGGAGCGGTCGTCACCGTCCTGGCGCCGATGCTGGCGGGCACGGCGGCGGCCATATTCCTGCTGGTCGGCTACCTCCTGAAGATGCTGGAACCACCACCGGCATTCGCCCGCCCCATGGTGGACGCGGGCTGGTTCTTCGCCGCCGCCACGGCCGCCGCCATCCTCGTCGCCGCCATCGGCCTGCTCGTCGCCGCCGTGCGCAACGGATCGACGTCCCTGCCGGCCGGGGAAGCCCGTGCGCAACTCCCCGACGAAGTGGCCCTCGCCAGGGACGCCTGGCGGCAGGCGCTGCTGGAGCGCGGCATCGTGCCCTTCCTGCGGGACGCCCTCACCGAGCCCGCCACCGGCCCCGTGATCCCCGCCCCGCAGCGCCCGACGGGCCGCCTCCCCAAGATCGGTTACAGCAGACCCGACTTCGCCGGTCCGGGCGAGGGCCCGGCGGCGGCGCCGCGCCCCACGTACAGCAGCCCGGACTTCACCAGCCCCGACTTCGGCGGCCCGGAGCACGAACCGGACTGACCGCCACGGCCCCGGCGGATGGCGCCGGAGCCGTGCGCGAGCGGCCCGTCCCAGGTCAGTCGGCCAGCGGCAGGTAGACGCGGTTACCGCCCGCCGCGAACTCACGCGACTTGCGGAGCATCCCTTCGGCGACCTCCTCGGCCGTCGCCTCCGTGCCGTCCGCGCCGCCGAACTGCTCGGTGATCGTGTGGCTGATCTTCATCGAACAGAACTTCGGGCCGCACATCGAGCAGAAGTGCGCCGTCTTCGCCGGCTCTGCCGGCAGGGTCTCGTCGTGGAACTCCCGGGCCGTGTCCGGGTCGAGCGCCAGGTTGAACTGGTCCTCCCAGCGGAATTCGAACCGGGCGTCGGACAGCGCGTCGTCCCACTCCTGCGCGCCCGGATGCCCCTTGGCCAGGTCGGCGGCATGGGCCGCGATCCTGTACGTGATGACCCCGGTCTTCACATCGTCCCGGTTCGGCAGCCCCAGGTGCTCCTTGGGCGTCACGTAGCAGAGCATCGCCGTCCCCCACCAGGCGATCATCGCGGCGCCGATGCCCGAGGTGATGTGGTCGTACGCCGGCGCGATGTCGGTCGTCAGCGGACCGAGGGTGTAGAACGGCGCCTCCTCGCAGATCTCCTGCTGGAGGTCGATGTTCTCCTTGATCTTGTGCATCGGGACATGCCCCGGCCCTTCGATCATGGTCTGCACGCCGAACCGCTTGGCGACCGCGTTCAGTTCGCCGAGCGTGCGCAGTTCGGCGAACTGCGCCTCGTCGTTGGCATCCGCGATCGACCCGGGGCGCAGCCCGTCACCCAATGAGTACGTCACGTCGTACGCGGCGAGGATCTCGCAGAGCTCCTCGAAGTGCTCGTACAGGAACGACTCCTTGTGGTGCGCCAGGCACCACGCCGCCATGATCGAGCCGCCCCGGGAGACGATGCCGGTCTTGCGCCGGGCGGTCAGCGGCACGTACGGCAGGCGCACGCCGGCGTGCACCGTCATGTAGTCCACACCCTGCTCGGCCTGTTCGACGACGGTGTCCTTGTAGATCTCCCACGTCAGTTCCTCGGCCCGCCCGTCGACCTTCTCAAGGGCCTGGTAGAGCGGGACGGTTCCGATCGGTACGGGTGAATTGCGAAGAACCCACTCACGGGTGGTGTGGATGTTGCGGCCGGTGGAAAGGTCCATGACCGTGTCCGCGCCCCACCGGGTCGCCCACGTCATCTTGTCCACCTCCTCCTCGATGGAGGACGTCACCGCGGAGTTGCCGATGTTGGCATTGACCTTCACCAGGAATCGCTTGCCGATGATCATCGGCTCGGTCTCCGGGTGGTTGACGTTGGCGGGCAGCACCGCGCGGCCGGCCGCGATCTCCTCGCGCACCACTTCCGCCGCCACGTTCTCGCGGACGGCGACGTACTCCATCTCCGGGGTGATCTCCCCCCTGCGGGCGTACGCGAGCTGGGTGACGGGCCGGCCGTCCCGGCTCCGCCGCGGGCGGCGCGGCCGGCCGGGGAACACCGCGTCCAGATTGCGCAGCCCGCCCCGCGGCGCAGTGTGATTGAGCCCGTCGTCCTCGGGGCGGGCCGGCCGGCCCGCGTACTCCTCGGTGTCGCTGCGGGCGATGATCCAGTTCTCCCGGAGCGGTGCGAGGCCGCGCCGGACGTCCGTCTCGGTCGCGGGGTCGGTGTACGGCCCGGACGTGTCGTACAGCGTCACGTCCTTGCCGTTCGTCAGGTGCACCCGGCGGACCGGCACCCGGATGTCGGGACGCGGGCCCTGGACGTATCCCTTGTGCCAGCCGATGGACTTCCCGGCCTCGTCGCCCTGATTGGAGGCAGGCGTGCGTGTGTCCGATGTGGTCATGAGACCTACTCCCTACGCCGGCATTACCCGGTAACAGGTTCGGCGGTCGGCGCAGCGTCTCCCGTACAGCCGTACGGCGGTCAGCGCCCTCTCAGCCCGGTGCTCCGAGCTCCCGCGTGTGCAAAGGTGCCACCACGCTAGCCCCGGACGGGCGAGCTGAACAGGGGGCCCCTCCTTCTTGCGATGATCGGCCGGTGACATCCCCTCATCACGGCCCGGAACCGCAAGGCCATCAGCACGCGCACACGCACAGCCACGGCCCGGCCGCGCCCGTCTCCCTCCATCTGCGCAAGGTGATCGCCGCCGTACTGATCCCCTTCGCGACCGCCGTGATCGTCGGTCTCGTGGTGCTGTGGCCAGGTGGTGCGCCGGCGCACGAGCGGACCGGTGTCGGATTCGACCGGCAGACCCAGCAGGGAAAGGTGGTGAGCATCGTCAAGGTCGACTGCAAGGACGTGAACGCCGCCCAGCTTCCCGTCAGCGGCGAGACCCGACCCCCCGAGGGCCGATCCGCGTCCGGCGCGCTCTGCGAGAAGGCCACCGTCGAGGTCACCAGCGGCCCCGACTCGGGGCGCCGGTTCATCGAGGTCGTGCAGCCGGACGCGCCGAGGCAACTGCGGGCGGGCCAGGGGGTGGTGGTGGCGTACGCCCCCGACGCGCCCCACGACCTCCAGTACTCCGTGACGGACGTGAACCGGAAGTTCCCCCTGTACCTGCTGGCCGGGATCTTCGCCCTCGCGGTGGTGCTCGTGGGCAGGATGCGCGGGGTCATGGCCCTGGTGGCACTCGCCCTGTCATTCGCCGTACTGACCCTGTTCATCCTTCCGGCCATACTGCAGGGCTCGAATCCGCTGCTGGTGGCGGTCGTCGGGGCCGGAGCGATCATGCTGATCGCGCTCTACATCTGCCACGGGCCGACCGCCCGCACCTCCGTCGCAGTCATCGGCACCCTGATCTCATTGCTCCTGATCGGGCTGCTCGGTTCGCTCTTCATCGGCTGGGCGAGCCTGAGCGGGAACACGGACGACAACACCGGCCTCATCCACGGCCTGTATCCGCACATCGATATGAGCGGTCTGCTGCTGGCCGGCGTCATCATCGGCTCCCTGGGCGTGCTCGACGACGTCACGGTCACCCAGACCTCCGCGGTCTGGGAGCTTCGCCAGGCGAACCCCACCATGAGTGCGAAGCAGCTCTATCGGGCGGGGATCAGAATCGGCCGCGATCACATCGCCTCCGTGGTCAACACCCTGGTCCTCGCCTATGCGGGGGCCGCGCTGCCCCTCCTGCTGCTGTTCACGGTCGCGCAGAGCAGTGTGGGAACGGTCGCCAACAGCGAACTGGTGGCGGAGGAGATCGTGCGCACCCTCGTCGGCTCGATCGGACTGGTCGCCTCCGTGCCGGTGACGACAGCACTTGCTGCGCTGGTCGTCTCCGCGGACCGCACGGGGGTCGGCGCGGAAGCCGGGGCTTCGGCACCCGTGCGGAGCGGCAGGGGCCGGCGACGGCGGGCGCGGTCGTGACCGGAGCACACAGCGTGATTCACCCGATCGGCAGGTGCCGTGTTCGAGTGGCAAGACGCTCCCCGGGCCGCGAACCGCTTCAACCCGCGTTCTGCTCTTCGGCCAGAATGCGCCCCAACGCCTCCTCCAGATTGCCGTCGAAGTCGCCCAATGTGCACTCCTGCCCGAGAGGCACCAGCTTGTCCGTACGGTCGAGGAAGGCGACAAGAGGTGCCGTGCCTGCCCGGAAGAGCGCACGGTCGGCGCCCACCTGCAGCCGGATGTGCACATCGCACAGCCCCTCCGGCTCGGTCGGCGCGATGTGCACATCGCCGTCACCACTGGGGCTGTTGAGGCCGTCGAGCAGCAACTCACGGCCGAAGGCCCAGGTGACGGGGGCGTCGCCGGGCAGATGGAAGGTCATCCGGATCGCGTACGGATCGCACACTTCGTACCGGAGCTCCACCGGGATACGGAATGAGAGCTCCTCGGAGACGAGGAAGCTCATCATGACCTCAGCTTGAACCGACTCGCGCATCGTTCAACCCCGCAGTAGATGAATCTGGCCAGGAATGATCCCCCATGGCCCTATTGACGCCATCGTGGTGCACGCGATAGCAGATCACAAGGAGTGATTTTTCAGATACTGATAGAGAACACGAACGAACGCAAGAGGCTCGACACTTCACCGCGTAGTCGTTCGACTGCGGGCAGCAACCGGTCTTCCTCGTGGAGGGGGACCGAAATGGCCATCGCGGCGGCGGTGAATCCGGCCGTGATCGGGATGGCCGCGCAGACGGTCCCGAGCGCGTACTCCTGTCGCTCGATGACCGGTTCAGTACGCTCCAGCGACCGCAGCCGGGTGAGGAACGCCGCGCGGTCACGCACCGAGTACCGGGTCAGCGGGCGCACCGGGTGCCGGTCCAGGTGGTCCTCGCGGGCCTTCTCGTCCAGCCGGCTCAGCAGGCACTGGCCGATCGCGTGCGCGTGCCCGGTCTCGCGGAACGCCGCCCACTCGTCGACCGCCGGACGCTCAGGGGTGTCCGCCACAGCGAGGAGCTCGATCTCGCCCTCCCGGTAGATGGCGCAGTACACCGGGGCTCCCACGATGTCCCGCCAGCGGCCCAGCGAACGGGCCAGGACACTGCGGCGGTTCTGCAGGGCGCGGTCACCCATCAGCCGTTCGGCGGCGGCGCCGAACTGGAAGACGCCGTTCTCCCGGCGCAGATACCCCTCGTGGGTCAGGGTCCGCAACAGGTGGTAGGCGGTGGGAAGGGGAAGCCCCGCTTCCCTCGCGAGCTGTTTGGCCGGGGCCCCGTCGCGATGGGTGCCCACAGCCTCCAGCAGCCTCAGCGCCCGCTGCACCGACCCGATGAGCGTCGGAACAGGCGTACTCGATGCCGTGGTCAACGGTCACCCCCAGGCGTGGTGACGGGCGGTCAGCCCGCCCGTGGGGGCCGCCCCCACAGGTATGCCGCGGACCTGGGGGTCCGGAGGCCGGATCCCGTACAAACCACTGGTCGGGGTGGTGACTTACGGTGTTTTCCCAGGCGGCGGCAGAGGACTGTCACTGTATCGGCCGCCCTGTGACCGGGTGCCGATTCGCCCTCCCCTTAGCTCAGCTGGGCTAATCCCCCGTCGGGCGTGCGGTCACCAGCCGTTTCGGGAGGACGACGACATGAACTTGCGTACGACGAAGACGAGCCCACCGACCAGGATCACGAAGATCAGGATCTTGAAGAGCAGCCCGACGACGAAGGCGACCAGGCTGGCGATCAGACCACCGAACACGACGATCGCGACCACGGGCACCGCGATCCACTTCACCCACCAGGGCATCCCAGCGAATATCTCCCGCACGGCCATCGTCCATACCTCGTCTCTGTGAGTTCCTGCTTCGATGCTAGAGGCGAAAGACGGCTGCCGGAGCCCGGGAAGCCCTTGTCCTCCCCTGATCGAACCCTTAGGGAACCCTGGGACGCCCCGGCCTCGGACTCATCCCTCGGGCGGCGAGAAGACCACCATCACACGCAGGTCCTCGGTGATGTGGTGGAACTTGTGCGCCGTTCCCGCGGGTACGTACACGACGCTCCCTCTCCCCACCTGTGTCGTTTCCACGCCGACGGTGATCGACGCGCGACCACTGACCACGAAGTAGACCTCGTCCTGACCATGCGGCTGCTGCGGATCGAGGTCGCCGGCGTCCAGGGCGTACAGGCCGACCGACATGTTCCGCTCGCGGAGGAACTGCAGGTACGCACCGTCGTTGGCGGCCCGTTCCGCCTCCAGTTCGTCCAGCCTGAATGCCTTCATGGACCGTCCGCCCCTTGCCTCTGCCCAGCCGGTGTCCGCCACCGATCATGTCTGCCACGATCAGACACATGAAGAATTTCGTAGTCAAGACGATCGCCAACGCGGGTGCGCTTGCCGTGGCCATCTGGTTGGTCCAGGACATCACGCTGACCGGCGGCAGCACCGGCCGCAAGGCCCTGACGCTGATCCTCGTCGCGCTGGTCTTCGGCCTGGTCAACGTCGTGGTCAAGCCGATCGTGAAGCTGCTCACCCTGCCCCTCTTCATCCTTACGCTGGGCCTGATCACCCTCGTGGTGAACGCCCTGATGCTGCTGCTCACCTCGTGGCTGGCCGGAGTGCTCGACCTGAGCTTCCACGTCCACGGCTTCTGGACCGCCGTCCTCGGCGGCCTGATCGTCTCGATCGTGTCCTGGGCGCTGAACGTGGTCCTCCCGGACGAGGACTGATCCGCCCGGCGGGAAGCGACCCGCGTCCACCTGAGACAGTGCGACCAGGACCGGTGACCGGCCGGAGAGAGAAGCGAGGACGAACGATGAGCACCAAGGGCGACGGAACGCGTGCGGTACGCGCGGGACTGCCGGAGCCGCGGCAGTACGAGCCCACCCTCCCCGGCCCGGTCTTCGCCGCGCACTACCACCTGTCCGGCGAGCCCACCGGCCCCTACACCTACGGCCGGGACGGCAACCCCACGTGGACCCGGCTGGAACAGGCCATCGGGGAGCTCGAAGCACCGGGCGAGGACGTGGAGACCACCGTCTTCGCCTCCGGAATGGCGGCGATCTCGGCCGTCCTGCTCTCCCAGGCACGCAGCGGCGACGCCGTAGTCCTTCCCGACGACGGCTACCAGGCCCTTCCCCTGCTGCGCGACCAGCTGGAGGCGTACGGAGTCGAGGTGCGGACCGCGCCGACCGGCGGCGACGCCCAGCTCGCCGTACTGGAGGGCGCGAAGCTCCTGTGGCTGGAGACGCCCTCCAACCCGGGCCTCGACGTCTGCGACGTGCGGCGCCTCGTCGAGGCCGCGCACGCCGGCGGCACACTGGTCGCCGTCGACAACACCCTCGCCACCCCCCTAGGCCAGCGCCCGCTGGAGCTGGGCGCCGACTTCTCGGTGGCCAGTGACACCAAGGGCATGACGGGCCACGGCGACCTGCTGCTCGGCCACGTGACCTGCCGCGCCCCCGAGCTCACGGCAGGAGTGCGGCGCTGGCGCAAGATCGCCGGCGCGATCCCCGGCCCGATGGAGGCATGGCTCGCGCACCGCTCGCTGGCCACACTGGAGCTGCGGATCGAGCGGCAGTGCGCCAACGCCCTCGCACTCGCCGAGGTGCTCTCCAAGCACCAGGCCGTGTCCGGGCTGCGCTACCCCGGCCTTCCCACCGACCCCTCGTACGCGAACGCGGTACGCCAGATGCGGCGCTTCGGCTCCGTGGTGTCGTTCGTGCTCGGCGACCGGGGGACCGCGGAGCGTTTCCTGGCGGCCCTGCGGCTGGTCGAGGACGCCACGAGCTTCGGAGGCGTACGCTCCACCGCCGAGCGGCGGGGCCGTTGGGGCGGCGACGCGGTACCGGCAGGCTTCATCCGCTTCTCCGTCGGCGCCGAGAACGCCGCCGACCTGGTGGCCGACGTCGAACAGGCGCTGGCCGCGGCCACCGCCGGGAGCTGATTGCGCCGCCTCCCGCCGCGCGGTACGGCGGTCCGAGCCTCCCCCCTCGTGGCTCGGACCGCCCGGCCCTTCGCGTTCTCCGCGTGAAGAACCGCCTCGACAAGGCTAGTTGACTCTGCGTCAGTGTCCAATCACAGTAGCGGCAGCGACCTATCGACATATTTATAGTTGTTCGGGGTCCCATCGGATGCGTCACTGCGTGAGGGCGGAAGGACGAGACGTGGATCTGGCCCTGCTGCGCACCTTCGTCACCGTCCACCGAGCCGGCTCGTTCACCCGCGCCGCCGCGCTCCTGGGCCTCTCCCAGCCCGCTGTGACCTCCCAGATACGCACCCTGGAAAGACAGCTGGGCCGTCCGCTGTTCCTGCGCAGGGCCCGGGGAGTGACCCCCACGACGATCGGCGACGAGCTCGCGCACCGGGCCGCTCCGCATCTGGACGCGCTGGTCGAGATCGCCGAAGCCGGCCTCGATGAGGAGTCGGGCGTACGGACCCTGCACCTGGCGGGCCCGCCGGAGTTTCTCTCCTTGCGTGTCCTGCCCGCGCTCACACCGCTGATCTCCCAGGGCCTCGCGCTGCGCGGTTCGTTCTCCGCGGACACGGACGAGATCCTGGAGGGCCTGGCCGCCGGGCACCACGACTTGGCCGTCGTCACGGCCCGGCCGCGTGGCGAACTGCTCACCGCAACTCCGCTCTGGGACGAGGAGCACGTCCTGGTCGCCGCCCCGCGGTGGGCAGGGCGGCTGGGGCCTGGCACGCTGCGGCGCAACGGTCCCGTGGTCCTGGAGCAGCTGCCTGTGGTGGAGGTGCACGAGAGCCTGCCGCTCGTCTCCCGCTACTGGACCGCCGTCTTCGACGGTGCGCCCGCGGCCGCCGGCGCCGTGATCGCCCCGGATCTGCGCGCGGTCCTGGAGTGCGCCGCCGCCGGTGCCGGGCTGGCCGTGCTGCCGCGCTATCTGTGCGAGGGCGCGTTGGAACGCGGCGAGGTGGTGGCGCTTCTCGACCCTCCGGTCCCGCCCCTGCGCACCTACTTCCTCACCACGCGGACCGGCACGCTCGCGCTTCCGCATCTCGCCCGGGCGCACGAATGGCTGCTGCGGGCGGCGGCCGACTGGTGACCACAGGAGCGCCCCGCAGCGCTCCGGTGTTTCAGAACGGGTCCCATGGGCCACGCTTCTGCCATGACCGAACGTCCTGTGGTCAAGCGCACCGCACGCGCCATCCTGCTCGACGGCGACGACCTCGTCCTCATCAAGCGCACCAAGCCCGGGGTGGACCCGTACTGGCTCACGCCGGGTGGCGGGGTCGAGCCCGAGGACGCCACCGTTGTCGACGCCCTGCACCGGGAGGTGGACGAGGAGCTGGGCGCCAAGATCACCGATGTGGTGCCCTGCTTCGTCGACACCGTGGAACACATCGAGGAGGGCGGCGTGAAAGGCGTCAAGGTCCAGCACTTCTTCGTCTGCCGCCTCGACTCCATGGACCTGTCCCTGCGCCACGGTCCCGAGATCGACGCCCCCTGCGGCGAGTACGACGTCGTGCGCGTGCCCTTCAGCCGGGTCGGCATCGCCGCGGTGCACCTGGTACCGCTGTCGTTGCGACACTATCTGGACGCCAATATCGAGGGAGTCCGAGCGTTGCACGCCGCCGACCTGGGCTGATGCCAACCGACATGTACGGCTTCGAGTCCGACGCGGGGTCCGGCCTGCTCGGACGATGACGGCTCTCGCCCCATGCAGGCCGGTTCGGACCATGCCGGCTCTCGCGCATGCAGGTGTTTCACGTGAAACTTGTTCGCGGCCAAGGCCCGGGCTCGTTTTTTTCGCTGCGGGTCTCGGTCAGTTCCGGTAAAGCGGTGGACGGGCGGTCAACGGTCGGAGAGCCTGGCCCGTATGCCCAGCTCATTGCCCCGCCCGCTGTCCGATCTCCCCATCCGGCGACTCACCCGGGACGACCTGGTCGCCTGTGCCGATCTCAGCGAGGACCGGGGCTGGCCGCGCGATGAGGAGCGCTGGACACTGTTGCTCGCCGCCGGGACGGGCTACGGCATCGATGACCCCGACAGCAAGGGGCTGATGGCGAGCTGCGTAGTGCTCTCGTACGGACCCGAGATGGCCGCCGTCGGCATGCTGCTGGTCGCCGGACGCCATGCCCGGCGCGGGGTCGGCCGGTATCTGATGCAACGGGTGATCGAGGCCGCCGGGGACACCCCGCTCAGCCTCCACGCGACGACCTCGGGCCGCCCCCTCTACGAAGAGCTCGGATTCGCACCGGTAGGGCGCACCATCCGCCTGAGTGGGGCCCTCCGGCCGCCTGCGGCAACGGGGTCTGAGACTTTCAGCGGCCCCGAGACCGTCATCCGGCCTGGTTCCGCCCACGATCTGCGGGCCGTGGTGCGGCTGGACTCGCTCGTCTTCGGACTCGACCGCACGCACCTGCTGACCCGACTCCCTACGTTCGCCGATCACCTGCGGGTCGCCGAGGAGGACGGAGAGCTGAGCGGGTTCGCCGCGCTCTCGCCGAGCGGGGCGAACCATGCCGTCGGGCCGCTGATCGCCAAGAACACCTCCACGGCGAAGCTGCTCGTGGCCTCGCTCGCCGCGGCAACGGACCGACCGCTGCGCGTGGACGTCGATGCCCGTCACGACGATCTGCTGGACTGGCTCGGACACTGTGGACTGCGGTCGGACTCGGAGACCACGGTGATGTCTCTCGGCGGGCGCCAGTACGCGGACTGGCACCGGTACTTCGCGCCCTTCAGCCTGGCCACGGGCTGACCCTTAGAAATCAGGGCCGGGGCTCGGGGACCGCCGTCGGTTCGGGGGTGCGGGTTGCGACGAGGCGGCTCGGCGCGGTCGTACGGCGCTCCAGCGCACTGGAAGCGAGGGCGAGGACCAGAGCCGACGCGGCGAGCACCGCTCCGACCCAGTTGGGGGCCGTGTAACCGAGACCGGCACCGATGACAATTCCGCCGAGCCAGGCGGCGAGCGCGTTGCCGAGGTTGAAGGCTCCGATGTTCATCGCGGAGGCCAGCGTCGGGGCGTCCACCGCCTGGTCGAGCACCCGCTTCTGGAGCGGAGGCACGGTAGCGAAGCCGAAGGCACCGATCAGGACGAGGGTGACCGCCGCCGCGACCTTGTTGTGGGCGGTCAGGGTGAAGAGGGCCAGGACCAGGGCGAGACCGCTCAATGACACGGAAAGCATGAGCGTCGGGCGGCGGTCGGCGTACCTGCCGCCGGCCAGGTTCCCGCCGACCATGCCGAGACCGAAGAGGACCAGCAGCCAGGTGACGGCGGAGGCCGAGTAACCGGCGGTCTCCGTCATCATCGGCGTGATGTAGGTGATCGCCGCGAAGACGCCGCCGAATCCAAGGACCGTCATCGCCATGGCGAGCAGGACCTGCACATTGCGGAAGGCTGCGATTTCCTGCCGCAGCCTGATGCCCTCGGCACGGGGCTGTTCGGGAACGAGACGGGCGACGCCGAGCAGCCCGAGGACACCCAGCGCGGCGACGAGGAGGAACGTGACCCGCCAGCCCGCGTGCTGTCCGATGTAGGTGCCCACCGGCACTCCGACGACGTTGGCGACGGTGAGCCCGGTGAACATCAGGGCGATGGCACCCGCCTTCTTCTGTGGTGCGACCAGATCGGCCGCCACGACCGCACCGATGCCGAAGAAGGCGCCGTGGGCGAGCGAGGCGATCACCCGGCCGGCGACCATCACTTCGAAGACGGGGGCGGCCGCAGTGACCACATTGCCGACGATGAACAGGCCCATGAGGATCATCAGCATCCGCTTGCGACTCACCCTCGTACCGAGCGCGGTCATCAGCGGCGCCCCGAGCACGACGCCGAGCGCGTAACCCGTGGCCAGGAAACCCGCAGCCGGGATGGACACCTGGAACTCGGCGGCCACCTCGGGGAGCAGGCCCATGACCACGAACTCGGTGGTCCCGATACCGAATGCCCCGATGGCCAGAGCGAGGAGTGCGAGCGGCATAGGTTCCCTTCCCAGGTGATTGCTACTGCCCCTTACAAGCGTAGACAATAATTGCATGCGCACTTTAATTGCAAGCGCCGACTATTGCGGTCGTCGGCTACTCTGGACATAAGCAGCTCCGGCACGGAGGAGAGACCATGACAGCCACGGACCCGGCCCTGACCGCCCTCTCCCAGGGCTGGATCGCGCTGTCCCTGCTCCACGGCAAGATCGAGACCCGCATCGAACGGGCCCTGCAGAGCGGCCACGACCTGAGCGTGCGCGAGTACTCCCTGCTGGACGTGCTCAGCCGGCAGCACAGCGGCCCGGGCGGGCACCTGCAGATGAAGCAGGTGGCGGACGCCGTGGGGCTGAGCCAGAGCGCCACCACACGGCTGGTCACCCGTCTCGAGGACCGGGGGCTGCTGACCCGGTATCTCTGTGACACCGATCGCCGGGGCATCTACACCGACGTCACCCCGGCCGGACTCACCCTGCTCTCCGAGGCCCGGCCCACCAACGACCGCGCCCTGCGCAGCGCGCTCGACGAGGCCGCCGAGAATCCCGAACTGGCCCCGCTCGTCCGAGTCGTCGAGGAACTGAAGGCAGCTCCCAGGACCTAGTCCGAACGTCCCGCCTCAGCCGCCGTCGACTGCGTAGGCTGCGGATTATGAGCGCTCTGGATATACGCCGCGCGACCGCCGATGATCTGGTCGAGATCGTGGTCCTGCTCGCCGATGACCCGCTGGGTGCCCGGCGCGAGTCGCCGGACGACCTCGCGCCCTATCGGGCAGCACTCCGGCGGCTGGCCGAAGACCCGAATCAGCACGTGATGGTCGCCGTGCGCGAGGAGCGCGTCGTCGGAACCCTGCAACTGACGGTAATTCCGGGGCTGTCCCGGCGCGGTTCGACCCGGTCCGTGATCGAGGCTGTCCGCGTCCACGCGGACGAGCGGGGAAGCGGTCTCGGCACCCGGCTGATCCAGTGGGCGGTGGACGAATCACGTCGCCAGGGCTGCCAGCTGGTACAGCTCACCTCCGACGTGTCCCGCACCGACGCGCATCGCTTCTACGAGCGGCTGGGTTTCATCCCCAGCCACGTGGGCTTCAAGCTCGCCCTCTGACCTGCCTGCCGCGTGCTTGAGGAGCCGACGTGCAACGCATCAGTGCCGAACAGCGGCGGATCCGGATCGCCCGCCGCCATCTGCTGGCCCCCGGTGAGCGGGTGTCGTCCCCCGTTGCGGTGGCCGACGCCCTCGTCGCGCTCCACGCGACCGACGCGGCCACCGTCTTCCTCTCGGCCTGCGCCAGGCTCGCCGAGCCCGCCGTCGCCGAGGTGGAGCGGTCTCTCTACGAAGACGTCTCCCTGGTGCGCATGCTCTCCATGCGCAACACCCTCTTCGTCGTGTCCGACGAGATGGCCCCGCATGTCGAGGCGGCGAACGCCCGCGCTGTGGCCGCCAAGGAGCGCCGCACGCTGCTCAAGCATCTTCGCGAGGACGGCAACGGCCTGGACGAACGCTGGCTCGACGAGACCGAAAGGAGTGCCCTCGCCTTCCTGAACGGCAGCGGCCCCGTCTCGGGCAGCGAGCTCGCCGCCGGTGTGGCCGCCCTTCGCACCAAGATCACCGTCTTTCCCGGCAAGAAGCAGGAAACGGTCCAGGGCGTAGCGACCCGGGTGATCCGGGTCCTGGCCGCGGAGGGGCGGATCCGCAGGGACCGGCCACGGGGCTCCTGGACCTCCAGCCAGTTCCGCTGGGCCCCGGCCCGCCCACGACCGGTGGAGGAGACCGCTCCGGCCCAGGCGGAACTGGCCCTGCGCTGGCTCCGGGCGTACGGTCCGGGCACCGAGGCCGACCTGAAGTGGTGGACCGGCTGGGGCGCCCGCGAGGTCCGTACCGCTCTCGCGGCGATCGGAGCCGTGGAGGTACGGCTCGACAACGGGGCCCCGGCCTGGGTCGCCCCTGGAGACACGGAGCCCTACCCCGCCCACGCCCCCTGGGCGGCCCTGCTGCCCGCGCTCGACCCGAGCGGCATGGGCTGGGCGGACCGTGGCTTCCATCTGCCGGCCGAACACCGGGCAGCCCTCTTCGACCGCTCGGGCAACATCGGCCCCACGGTGTGGTGGGGCGGCCGGATCGTGGGGGGCTGGGCACAACGGGGTGACGGTGAGCTCGTCTGGCGGCTGCTGACCGATCCGGGCCGGGATGCCACGGTGGCGATCGAGGCCGAGGCGGCCCGGCTGGCGGACTGGGTGGGGGAAGCCCGGATCACCCCACGCTTCCGGACCCCGCTGGAGAGGGAGTTGACGGCCTGAGCGGCTGTGCTGCCCGTTTCACGTGAAACGGGCAGCACCCGGCGCGTCCGGCTGCGTTCAGGTCCCCAGGCCGCGCCACCCCTCCCCGTCCACGCCGCCCGGCACCGGTGCCGCGGGGTCGTACGGCTCACGCGTGAAGACGAAGGACCCCAGATCGAGGTGGCTCACGTTGCCGTCCGCGTTCCGCACGATCCGCAGCGTCTCTCCCGCGTAGTAGCCGTCCAGGCCGACCCAGGTGCCGTCGGGGCGCGCGGCGAAGCGGGCACCCCGGCCCTGGCCGTTCACCGGCCGCAGCTCCAACCCGCGATCGGCGGTCAGCGTCAGGATGTTGGGGCGCGTGGCCCAGTACCAAGGCCCGGTCAGGGCGAGAAGTCCGGCATCCGCCTCGGGCAGCGGACGCCATGGCTCAGGGATGCGCGGCTCGGCCTCAGCGACGATGTCCACGAGGTCGGCGGCAACCTCACCGATCACCACCCCGGAAGTCGCGTTGACGAGCACCACGGCAGCCACATCATCCTCGGCGCTGACCCAGAGGGCGGCCAGGAAGCCAGGGAGCGAACCTGTGTGCCCGATGAAGGTACGGCCCTTACGCCGGACCAGTTGCAGTCCCAGGCCGTAGTGATCAACCCACTCACCGGGCGCGGGAGCGGCCGACGGCTGCTTCATCTCCTCCACCGACGCTGCGCCGAGCACCCGGTCGTCGCCCTCGGCGAGGAAGGCCGCAAAGCGGAGCAGATCCGCTGTCGTGGACCAGAGCTGCCCGGCGGGCGCCATGAGCCCCAGATCCTCCGCCGGTTCGGGAAGCAGGGCGTCCGCCCAGGGATGCACCGCCCAGCCGCCGGCGTGCGGAGCCTGCGGAAGAGAACTGGTCCGGTGCATACCGAGGGGTTCCAGCACCTCACCACGCAGCACCTTCTCCCAGGACACCCCGCGCACGGTCTCGACCAGCGAACCGAGCAGTGTGTAGCCCGGGTTGGAGTAGTGGTGCCGGTTGCCGGGCGGGTGCATGCCGACCTGGTCGTCGAGCACGTCCGCGAGCGTGGGCCGCAGAGTGCCGGGCGTCCGCTCCCACCAGGGCGCGTTCGTCTCCGCTCCGAGCCCCGCACTGTGGCCGAGCAACTGACGGATGGTCACATCGCCTGCGCCGGTGCCGGGCAGGTGCTTCTCCAGCGGGTCCGCCAGGTCGAGCAGCCCTTCATCACGCAGCCGCATCACCAGGACAGCGGTAAGGGTCTTGGTGAGAGAACCAATCCTGAACTGCGTATCGGAGTCCGGATCATGGCCCTCGACGCAGCTGCGCGCACCCTCCCAGACCACCTGTCCCCGCCGTTGCACGGCGGCGACCAGAGAGGGGGTACGCCCTTCGGCCTGAGCCGTGGCGACGCGGTGCAGCAGGGCTCGCCGGGTGCCGGGAAGCAACTGTTCAACGGGAGAAGTCATCGTCAACAACTACAGCCCGCTCCGGCGTATGGCGACTCCATTTCCCGGCCCGGTGCCGGTCAGGTCTGCGCCATGTCCACGAAGCGGGAGTAGTGGCCCTGGAAGGCGACGGTGATCGTCGCCGTGGGGCCGTTTCGGTGCTTGGCCACGATCAGGTCCGCCTCGCCGGCGCGCGGCGACTCCTTCTCGTACGCGTCCTCGCGGTGCAGCAGGATCACCATGTCGGCGTCCTGCTCGATGGAGCCGGACTCACGGAGGTCGGAGACCATCGGCTTCTTGTCCGTGCGCTGCTCGGGACCACGGTTCAGCTGGGAGAGCGCGATGACCGGCAGCTGTAGCTCCTTGGCCAGGAGCTTGAGGTTTCGCGACATGTCGGAGACCTCCTGCTGACGGCTCTCGGCACGCTTGGACCCGCCGGACTGCATCAGCTGGAGATAGTCGATGACCACCAGTTTGAGGTCGTTGCGCTGCTTGAGGCGACGGCACTTCGCCCGGATCTCCATCATGGAGAGGTTGGGGGAGTCATCGATGTAGAGCGGGGCCGCGGAGACGTCCGGCATCCGCCTGGCCAGCCGCGTCCAGTCCTCGTCGGTCATCGTGCCGGAACGCATGTGATGCAGGGCCACCCGCGCTTCGGCGGACAGCAGGCGCATCGCGATCTCGTTCCGCCCCATTTCCAGGGAGAAGATCACGCTGGGCATGTTGCTCTTGATCGAGCAGGCACGGGCGAAGTCCAGCGCGAGGGTCGACTTACCCATGGCGGGACGGGCCGCGATGACGACCATCTGTCCCGGGTGCAGACCGTTGGTCAGGGCGTCGAGGTCGGTGAACCCGGTGGGCACGCCCGTCATCTCGCCACTGCGGGAGCCGATCGCCTCGATCTCGTCCAGCGCGCCTTCCATGATGTCGCCGAGCGGCAGGTAGTCCTCGCTGGTCCGCTGCTCGGTGACGGCGTAGATCTCCGCCTGGGCCGAGTTCACGATGTCGTCGACATCGCCATCGGCCGCGTATCCCATCTGCGTGATCTTCGTGCCCGCTTCCACGAGCCGTCGCAGGACCGCGCGCTCGTGGACGATCTCCGCGTAGTACGAGGCGTTGGCAGCCGTCGGTACCGACTGGACCAGGGTGTGCAGATACGGTGCTCCGCCCACCTTGGTGATCTCGCCGCGCTTGACCAGTTCGGCGGCCACGGTGATCGGGTCGGCGGGCTCGCCCTTGGCGTAGAGGTCGAGGATCGCCTGATAAACGGTCTCGTGCGCGGGGCGGTAGAAGTCGTGGCCCTTGATGATCTCCACAACGTCGGCGATGGCGTCCTTGGACAGGAGCATGCCGCCGAGCACGGACTGCTCCGCGTCCAGATCCTGGGGCGGGACCCGCTCGAAGCCCGCGGAACCGCCTTCCCAGTCGTGCGACTCGCGCCCGCGGTCGTGGCGGTCACCCCGGTCCTCCCCCCTGCGCTGGCGGGATACGGGCAGCCGGTCACTGGGGCCGGTGTCCGCCCAGGGATCGTCCAAAGGTTCGGGAATGCTCATCCGGCCACCTCCTCCCGTCCGCTCCGCGGAC
This sequence comes from Streptomyces sp. DT224, assembly GCF_049844595.1. Classification (NCBI taxonomy): domain Bacteria; kingdom Bacillati; phylum Actinomycetota; class Actinomycetes; order Kitasatosporales; family Streptomycetaceae; genus Streptomyces; species Streptomyces sp. DT224. The sequence goes on along the minus strand of NZ_JBNCLI010000005.1, from coordinate 464,165 downwards.
CTAGCCGTGCTTCTCTTTCTTACGGCACGGCACCGACAAACAAGACCCCCGACTCCGGTTCCGGTGTATCGAGTTCTGCGGTGTCGCAGAGGCGAAACAGGGTGGGGGCGCCGGACTACGGTAGGCGGCTCCGCACCGTCAGCCAATCTGGTTATCCACAGGCCCTGTGGACGAGCGAGCGGATGCTGTGGAGAACTCGCCGGAACCTGTGCACGGACCGGGGGACAGCGCTGTGGACAAACTCATAAACCCCCTGCAAAGACCGCTGTGACCTGCTCTTTTCCCATCCACCGGCTGTGGGGGAGAAAAAATTGAGCGGTCGGGGCGAGATCACCACGTGTCCGGCACAAGAGTTACTCACAGACAAGCAAATGTAAGGACCCGCAGCGGATTGCATCTGTTACCTGTGGAAGATTAGATTGGCGCCATGATCCAGCCACCGGGAACCCCGTCTTCCCGCCGTCGACGGCACGACCGCGAGATCATCGCGCTCGCCGTCCCGGCCTTCGGCGCGCTCGTGGCCGAGCCGCTGTTCGTGATGGTCGACAGCGCGATCGTCGGCCACCTCGGCACCCCCCAGCTGGCCGGACTGGCGGTCGCCGCCGCCCTTCTGACGACCGCGGTGAGCATCTTCGTCTTCCTCGCGTACGCCACCACCGCAGCGGTCGCCCGCCGGGTGGGCGCCGGCGATCTCGCCTCCGCGATCCGGCAGGGCATGGACGGCATCTGGCTGGCGCTCCTGCTCGGAGTCGCCGTCATCGCCCTGACGCTTCCCCTCGCCCCCTGGCTCACCGAGGTGTTCGGCGCCTCCTCCACAGCGGCGCCCCACGCCATCACCTATCTCCGGATCTCCAGCCTCGGCATCCCCGCGATGCTGGTCGTGATGGCCGCGACCGGCGTGCTCCGGGGCCTTCAGGACACCCGCACTCCGCTCTACGTCGCCATCGGCGGTTTCGCGGCCAACGCGGCCCTCAACGCCGGCCTGGTCTACGGCGCCGGCCTGGGCATCGCCGGATCGGCCTGGGGCACCGTCATCGCCCAGCTCGCGATGGCAGCCGCGTATCTGGCCGTCGTCGTCCGGGGTGCCCGACGCCACGGTGCGTCACTGCGCCCCGACGCTGCGGGCATCAGGGCCTGCGCCCAAGCGGGAGCGCCCCTCCTGGTCCGAACGCTGTCGCTCCGAGCGGTCCTGCTCATCGCCACGGCGGTCGCCGCCAGGCTCGGCGACACCGATATCGCCGCCCACCAGATCATCCTCTCCCTGTGGAGCCTGATGGCCTTCGCGCTCGACGCCATCGCCATCGCCGGGCAGGCCATCATCGGGCGCTACCTGGGCGCGGACGACGCGCAGGGCGCGCGCGAGGCGTGTCGCCGGATGGTGGAGTGGGGAATCGCGTCCGGTGTGGTCCTGGGCATACTGATCGTCCTGACCCGCCCCTTGTTCGTCCCCTTGTTCACCAGCGACACGGCGGTGCGGGACGCCCTGCTGCCCGCCCTCCTGGTGGTGGCGGCCACCCAGCCGATCGCCGGCGTGGTTTTCGTTCTGGACGGCGTACTGATGGGCGCCGGCGACGGGCCTTATCTGGCCTGGGCCATGCTCGTGACCCTGGCCGTCTTTGCCCCCGCTGCCCTCCTGGTCCCCACCCTGGGCGGCGGGCTCGGTGCCCTGTGGTGCGCGATGGCGCTGATGATGATCGTGCGAATGGCGACGCTCTGGCTTCGTACCCGCTCGGGAAAGTGGCTGGTCACCGGGGCGACCCGTTGACCGTCCCGGGACGTTTCACGTGAAACGGCGAAGGGCCGCACCCGGGAGGGTGCGGCCCTTCACTGTTCTGCTGAGGTGCGACCCGATCAGGCGGCAACGACCTCGACGCCGAGCTTCGCAGCGACCTCGGGGTGCAGACGCACGGACACCTGGTGCCCGCCGAGCGTCTTGATCGGCGAGCCCAGCTCGACACGACGCTTGTCGACGTCCGGACCACCGGCGGCCTTGATCGCCGAGGCGATGTCGGCCGGGGTGACGGAGCCGAAGAGGCGGCCGGCGTCGCCGGAGCGAACGGCCAGACGGACCTTCACGGCCTCCAGCTTGGCCTTGACCTCGTTGGCCTGCTCGATCGTGGCGATCTCGTGGATCTTGCGGGCGCGGCGGATCTGCGCCACGTCCTTCTCGCCACCCTTGGTCCAGCGGATGGCGAAGCCACGCGGAACCAGGTAGTTACGGGCGTACCCGTCCTTGACGTCCACGACGTCGCCCGCAGCACCGAGGCCGGTGACCTCGTGGGTGAGGATGATCTTCATGTTTCGGTCACCCTTCCCTTATCGCGCGGTGGACGTGTAGGGCAGCAGCGCCATCTCACGGCTGTTCTTGACTGCCGTGGCGACGTCACGCTGGTGCTGCGTGCAGTTGCCGGTGACGCGGCGGGCACGGATCTTGCCGCGGTCGGAAATGAACTTCCGCAGCATGTTCGTGTCCTTGTAGTCCACGTACTGGGTCTTGTCCTTGCAGAACGCGCAGACCTTCTTCTTAGGCTTGCGCACAGGCGGCTTCGCCATGGTGTTTCTCCTGTGTGATCAAGAAGTGGGGGTACGAGCTTCCCTAGAAGGGGGGCTCGTCCGAGTAGCCGCCGCCGGAACCGCCGGAGCTTCCGCCCCAGCCGCCTCCGCCTTGCTGGCCGCCCTGGCCGCCGGCCGGAGCGCTGGTGGCCCACGGGTCATCGGCGGGAGCACCGCCGCCACCCTGCTGGCCACCACCGGGACCGCCGCCCCAGTTGCCGCCGCCCTGCTGGCCGCCGCCGTATCCACCCTGGCCGCCCTGGCCACCACGACCGGTGGTCTTGGTGACCTTGGCGGTGGCGTTCTTGAGACTGGGGCCGACTTCCTCGACATCCAGCTCGTAGACCGTGCGCTTGACGCCCTCGCGGTCTTCGTACGACCGCTGCTTCAGCCGGCCCTGCACGACAACGCGCATGCCTCGCGTGAGCGACTCGGCGACGTTCTCCGCCGCCTGCCGCCAGACCGAGCAGGTGAGGAACAGGCCTTCGCCGTCCTTCCACTCATTGGTCTGCCGGTCGAAGATGCGGGGAGTGGACGCGACACGGAACTTCGCGACCGCCGCACCGGACGGGGTGAAGCGCAGCTCGGGGTCGTCGACGAGATTGCCGACGACCGTGATGACGGTCTCGCCTGCCATGGGTGAACCTCTCGGCGGGGATTTCTTGGCTGCTTGCTGCTACTCGGACCCGATGACCGCTGAGCCGGAAGCTCAGTGAATCTCGGGACGGAGGACCTTGGTCCGGAGGACCGACTCGTTCAGGTTCATCTGGCGGTCGAGCTCCTTGACGACCGCAGGCTCGGCCTGCAGGTCGATGACCGAGTAGATGCCCTCGGGCTTCTTCTTGATCTCGTAAGCGAGACGACGACGGCCCCAGGTGTCGACCTTCTCAACCTTTCCTTCGCCCTCACGGACGACGGAGAGGAAGTTCTCGATCAGCGGGGAGACTGCTCGCTCCTCGAGATCGGGGTCGAGGATGACCATCACCTCGTAGTGACGCATGTGGAACCCACCTCCTTTGGACTCAGCGGCCACGGTCGTTCCGTGGCAGGAGGGTCGTGATGCGTTGAGCAACGGTGCCCGAGTAAAACAGCCCCCACTGACAGCGCCCCCGGTGAAGAGGTGCGGTCCGTGCTGGCCTGGGCAGACACCGGTGCAGACCGACCAGAGTACCCGCAGACCACCTTCCGGTTGAAATCCAGTGGTCAGGGGACGCAATCTGTACACATCGGGTGTGAGCGGCGCCACGACGCGCCGCATGTCGGCCAGGAGGTACTCCATGGCACACGTAACGCGGACCCGCCCCTCCGTCTCCCTCTTCGCCACGGACGGCAGGCCCCATCCGCTGCAGGACGCGCTCGTGGTGGTCACGCTCGTCCTCGGCGCCCTCGCCTTCATTTCGGCGATGTTCCACAACCTGCATCTGCTCAGCTCATGGGCGGGCCTCATCGGGATCCTCACGGGGGCGTACGGCCAGTACATCTCCGTCACCACGCGCGAGAGGTTCCCACTGATCATCGGCATGGGCGCGTCCGCCCTCGGGTTCTTCCTCGGCATGGCCCACGGCGGACTCTTCGGCGGCGTGATCGGCTGACCCCTCGGGTCCGGCCCGGGCGGCCCCGTCACCGGACGGGGCCGCCCCCGCACGCGTACAGGTACACGGGGCCAGACCGCTCGCCCCACGGCCACAGTAGGCTTCGGCGCGAGAGCCGGAGCCCCTGACCGATGGGGACACACCTGCCGAGGAGCGCCCCGCATGAGCCTGACCCTGAGGACCATCAGCCGAGAGCAGCATCTGGCGTACATCCAGAGTCTGCCCGCGGCCAGCCACATGCAGGTCCCGGCATGGGCGGACGTGAAGGCCGAATGGCGCTCCGAGAGCCTGGGCTGGTTCGACAAGACCGGTCAGCTCGTCGGCGCCGGCCTGGTGCTCTACCGGCAGCTCCCCAAGATCAAGCGCTACCTGGCGTACCTGCCCGAGGGCCCGGTCATCAACTGGTACGCCCCGAACCTGAGCGACTGGCTGCAGCCGATGCTGGCCCATCTCAAGCAGCAGGGCGCCTTCTCGGTGAAGATGGGCCCGCCGGTGGTCATCCGCCGCTGGGACGCCGCGGCCATCAAGGCCGGCATCCAGGACCCGGACGTGAAGCGCCTGCGCGACGTCGAGGCCACGCACATCGAGCCGCGCGCCTTCGAGGTCGCCGACCGCCTGAGGAAGATGGGCTGGCAGCAGGGCGAGGACGGCGGCGCCGGCTTCGGTGACGTGCAGCCCCGCTACGTCTTCCAGGTGCCGCTGGCGAACCGCTCGCTGGAGGACGTCCACAAGGGTTTCAACCAGCTCTGGCGGCGCAACATCAAGAAGGCCGAGAAGGCCGGTGTCGAGGTCGTCCAGGGCAGTTACGCGGAACTCTCCGAGTGGCAGCGGCTGTACGAGATCACGGCGGAGCGCGACCGTTTCCGTCCGCGCCCGCTCGGCTACTTCCAGCGCATGTGGACGGCCCTCAACAGCGAGGACCCCAACCGTATGCGGCTCTACTTCGCCCGTCACGAGGGCGAGAACGTCGCGGCGGCGACCATGCTGATCGTCGGCGGACACGTCTGGTACTCGTACGGCGCCTCGGCCAACCACAAGCGTGAGGTCCGCCCCTCGAACGCGATGCAGTGGCGGATGCTGCGCGACGCGTACGCCATGGGCGCCACGGTCTACGACCTGCGCGGCATCTCCGACTCGCTGGACGAGACCGACCACCTCTTCGGTCTGATCCAGTTCAAGGTCGGCACCGGGGGCCAGGCGGCGGAGTACCTCGGCGAGTGGGACTTCCCGCTCAACAAGCTGCTGCACAAGGCGCTCGACATCTACATGTCACGCCGCTGATCCGAGCCCCACAGCTGACGAAACCGGCTCCATTGGTTTCAATGGGGCCTGAACACGCTTCTCCTCCCTGATCCACCGCAGCCACCAGAAGGGTTCCGGACCGGCCATGGCGCTCTCCCTGTACGTCGACACCGCGCGCTGGCGGGCGCACCAGAAATCCGTTATCGACCAGTTCCCCGGCATCGTGCCGGTCTGCAAGGGCAACGGGTACGGCTTCGGCCACGAGCGACTGGCCGACGAGGCGATCCGCTTCGGTTCCGACATCCTCGCGGTCGGCACCACCTACGAGGCGGCCCGCATCAAGGACTGGTTCAGCGGTGACCTGCTGGTCCTGACGCCGTTCCGGCGCGGTGAGGAACCGGTGCCGCTGCCCGACCGCGTCGTACGGTCCGTGTCCTCCGTCGACGGGGTGCACGCCCTGGTGGGCGCCCGGGTCGTCATCGAGTGCATGAGCTCCATGAAGCGCCACGGCGTCAAGGAGGAGGAGCTCGGCCAGCTGCACGCGGCCATCGAGGACGTACGCCTCGAAGGCTTCGCCCTCCACCTGCCGCTGGACCGCACGGACGGGTCGGACGCGGTCGAAGAGGTCATCGCGTGGATGGACCGCCTGCGGGCGGCCCGGCTGCCGCTGCACACGATGTTCGTCAGCCATCTGCGCGCCGACGAGCTCGCCCGGCTGCAGCAGCAGTTCCCGCAGACCCGGTTCCGCGCCCGCATCGGCACCAGGCTCTGGCTCGGGGACCACGAGGCGACCGAGTACCGGGGCGCCGTGCTCGACGTCACCCGCGTCGCCAAGGGCGACCGGTTCGGCTACCGGCAGCAGAAGGCCGCGTCCGACGGCTGGCTGGTCGTCGTCGCCGGCGGCACCTCGCACGGTGTGGGCCTGGAAGCGCCGAAGGCCCTGCACGGCGTGATGCCGCGAGCCAAGGGTGTCGCCCGGGCCGGCCTGGCCACCGTGAACCGCAACCTGTCCCCGTTCGTCTGGGCGGGCAAGCAGCGCTGGTTCGCCGAACCGCCGCACATGCAGGTGTCGATCCTGTTCGTGCCCTCGGACGCCGAGGAGCCGCGGGTGGGCGACGAACTGGTGGCCCACCTGCGCCACACGACCACGCAGTACGACCGCATCGTCGAGCGCTGAGTCCGCGCGCCCGCCCCGCTCACTCGGCGGCGGGCGTGCCGGCCGTACCCCACTCCACCCGCGGCCCGGACGCCGCGGGCAGCGCCTCCCGGCGGGCGGGACCCGTCTCGACCAGGTGGGACAGTACGAACACGTCCTCGGCCCCGTCGAGTACCCCGCCCGACGGGTCGTCCGAGCCGTCGCGCCGCACCCCGTCGCGTTCCGGCATCGCGATGTCCCGTACGACAACGGCGCACAGGTACAGCGTGCCCAGCAGATGGAGCACGATCGCCAGCTGATAGCCCTCCGTCGGCAGCCCCTGGTGCTTGTCGCCGCTCGTCGTGTACGCCAGGTACAGCCAGATCCCCAGGAAGTACAGGACCTCGCACGTCTGCCAGATCAGGAAGTCCCGCCAGCGGGGCCTGGCCAGCGCGGCCAGCGGGATCAGCCACAGGACGTACTGCGGCGAGTAGACCTTGTTGACGAGGATGAACACCGCGACGACGAGGAAAGCGAGTTGCGCGAAGCGCGGCCGTCGCGGGGCCGTCAGCGTCAGGACGCCGATCGCGGCGCACAGCGCGATGGTGGTCACCGTCGAGACGGTGTTGACCGTGCCGACGTCGATGGACTCACCGGTGCGCTGCGTGATGACCAGCCAGAACGACCCGAAGTCGATACCGCGTTCCTCGCTGAAGGTGTAGAACTTCTTCCACCCCTCGGGCGCGAAGACCATGACCGGCACATTGACCACCAGCCAGGAGCCGGCCGTGCCCAGCGCCGCCACCCCGAACTCCCGCCATTTGCCCGCCCGCCAGCACAGGACGAAAACGGGCCCCAGCAGCAGGACGGGGTAGAGCTTCGCGGCCGTCGCAAGGCCGATGAGGATGCCGAACGCCAGCGGGCGGCTCCGGGACCACATGAGCATCGCTCCGGCGGTGAGAGCCACGGCCAGCAGGTCCCAGTTGATCGTGGCGGTGAGGGCGAAGGCCGGCGCGAGCGCCATCAGCAGGCCGTCCCAGGGGCGCCGCCGGTGCGTGCGGGCGACGCAGACGGCGATCACGGCGGTGCAGATCATCAGCATCCCGGCGTTGACCAGCCAGTACGCCTGCTCCTGCTCCTGGATGGAGCCGCCCGGGGTCAGCCACGCCGCGACCTGCATGAACACCCCGGTGAGGACCGGGTACTCCAGGAACTGCATATCCCCGGGCAGCCGGTCGAAGTACGGCACAAGTCCGTCGGCGAAGCCGCGCCCCGAGTACAGGTGCGGGATGTCCGAGTAGCAGGCGTGCGTGTACTGGGAGCCGGCCCCCCTGAACCACGCCCAGTTGTAACAGGGCAGCTTCTGCACCATGCCGAGCGCGAACATCCCGATGGCCACCAGGGCGATCGCCCCCACCGGGGTGAGCGCGGCGCTGCCGAGCCGCGACCAGCGCCCCGACCTCCCGCCGATCAGCTCGCTCCCGGACGCCGCGACCTCGTCCCGGTGCGTGGGCCGTACGAGGGGCCGTTCCTGGTGCACGCTCGTGTCCTCTGCGCTTGGCATGCCGCACATCCTGCCGTACGGCGCTGTGGAACGGGCGAGGGCCGCCGCACCGGGGTGCCGCGGCCCTCATCTCCTGTCCGGATCACCTCGCGCCGGGCTGTGTACCGGGCGCGAGGCGCACTGCGTACCGGGCTCTACCCGGTCGTGCCACCCCACCAGTTGGTGTTCCCGGTGCTGTTGTTTCCGGTGCTGTTGGTGTTGCCGCCGGTGGCGCCGTTGTTGTTGCCCCCGGTGGTGGTGCCCCCGTCCGTACCGTCGTCGCCGCCGGTCGTACCGGTGGAGGTGCCGGTGTCCGTGCCACCGTCGTTGCCCTGGTTCGTGCCCGCGTCCGTGCCGCCGTCGTTGCCCTGGACGGTGCCCGCGTTGGCACCACCGTTGTTGTTCTGGCAGTTCCAGTCCCACGTACCGCAGGTGTCGCTCGGGTCGGGGCTCGGGACGTCCGGCGTGGGCGTGGGCGTCGGGGTCGGCTTCGTCGTCTCGGTCTCGGTCGGCGTGGGCGTGGGGGTCGGCGTGGGCTTCTTGGACGCGCCGCCGCCGTAGACCTTGTCTCCGATCGGCTCCGCCTCGGGGAAGGGCTGCGCCTTCACGCCCTTCATGGCATCGGCCATGTAGTCGTGCCAGACCTGTGCGGGGAAGGAGGCACCGTGGATCTTGTCCTTGCCACCGGTGCCGTACATCTTCTCGAACCCGCGGTCCTTGTTCTTCTCGTCGTCGTCCAGCCGGTACATGCTGATCGCCGTCGACAGCTGAGGGGTGTAGCCGACGAACCACGCCGACAGGTTGTCGTCGGTCGTACCCGTCTTGCCCGCGACCTCACGGCCCGGGAGCTGGGCGGACGTACCGGTCCCCTTCTCGACGACGTTCTTGAGCACGTCCGTGACGTTGTCGGCGATGTCGCTGTCGAAGGCGCTCTTGGTAACCACCTTGTGCTGGTACTTCGGCTTGCCGCGCTTGTCCACCTCGGTGACGGAGAACGGCTCTCGCTGCTGCCCCCGGGCCGCGAAGGTGGCGTAGGCGCCGGCCATGCTCGTCGCACTGGGCGAGGACGTACCGATCGAGAACGACGGCACGCTGGCGTCCGCCATGTACTGGTCGTCCTTCAGGCCGGCCGCGATGGCGGCCTTCTTCACCTTGTCCGTGCCGACGTCCATGCCCAGCTGCACGTAGGGGGAGTTGGCGGACCACTGCATGGCCTCACGCAGGGTGATGTTGCCGTACGACTCGTGGTCGTCGTTGGTCTGCAGCCACTCCTTCCCTTCCTTGTCGACCCAGACGTCGCCGTTGTACTTCCTGATCTTCAGCTTGTTGGCGCCGTTGTAGATGCTGAGCGGCGAGACCTTCGTACGCTGCGACTCGTCCTGCTCCGGGCCGCCGGACGGGTCCCGCTTGCCGTATTCCATGGCGGCCGCCAGCACGAACGGCTTGAAGGTCGAGCCGACCGCGGCACCGGTGGGGTCGGCATTGCTCCTGAAGTGCTTGGTCGCGTCCTCACCGCCGTAGATCGCCTGGATCGCCCCGGTCTTGGGATCGACCGACGAACCACCGAACTGCACGTGGGTGTCGTACAGCGGACGCTTCTTGGGGTCGATGTTCTCTTTGTAGACGCGCTTGACGGCTTCGCTGAGCTGATTGACCTTCTTCTTGTCGAAGGTCGTGTGGATCTCGTAGCCGCCCTGGTCGAGCATGTCCTTGGTGATGTCGGTCTTGGCGTAGATCTCGGCCTTGGCGGTGTTGACGAGGTAGCCGATCTGGCCGCCCAGCTGGGCGTTCCGCTTCGGCTTGTCGGGCGTCGGGAATTTTGTGTACTTGTCCCGCTCCTTCTGCGTCATCCGGCCGTCCTTCACCTCCTCGTCGAGGATCCACTTCCAGCGCTTCGTCGCCCGGGCGAGGTTCTTCTCCGCGGTCGCCTGCACCGGGTCGACCTCCGGCGCACCGGCCGGGTCGTAGTAGCTGGCGCCCTTGAGGAGACTGGCCAGGAAGGCGCACTGGCTCGGGTCCAGGTTCTTGGCGTCCTTGCCGTAGTACGTACGGGCCGCGGCCTGAATGCCGGAGGCGCCGCGGCCGTAGTACGAGACGTTCAGGTACCCGGCCATGATGTCCTTCTTCTTCATCTCGCTGCCGACCTTGAGCGTGATGAAGAGTTCCTCGAACTTGCGGCTGAGGGTCTGCTCCTGGGACAGCCGCGAGTTCTTGACGTACTGCTGGGTGATCGTCGAGCCGCCCTGGGTCTCGCCGCCCTTGGCCATGTTGAAGACGGCACGGGCGATACCCATGGGGTCGATGCCGTGGTCGCTCTCGAAGGACTTGTTCTCGGCGGAGATGACGGCGTTGCGCATCGCCTCGGGGATCTGCGCGTAGTCGATGACCTGACGGTTGACCTCACCGCCGGTGGCCACCATCTGGGTGCCGTCGCTCCAGAAGTAGACGTTGTTCTCCGCCTTGGCGGCGGCCTGGATCTCCGGCTTCGCGACCATCGCGTACGCGAGACCGGCGAGGCCCATCAGCAGGCCGAGGAAGCCGATGCACAGGCTGGACACCAGCTTCCACGACGGAACCCAGCGGCGCAGGCCCTGGCGGCCGGCGCGCGGGTAGTCGATGAACCGCTTCTTGCCGGGGCGCCGGCCACCGCGCCCGCGGCCCTCGTGCCCGTCCTCCCCGCCACCTCGGCGCCGTCCACCACCGCCGTCGGATCCTCCACGGCCTCCGCCGCCGCGCTGGGCCGCCCGTCTGGCGGCTGCGCGACCGGGGTACGGGGCCTCCTCGTCGTGCGGACCGGAAGGTGAGGCTGAAGTTACTCCGCGTGACGGTGCTGCGCGGCGTCCTGAGGACTGCTGGGCGGCTCGTCGGGCCGCGGCACGTCCGCCACCTTGCGGTTGCGACGTTTTGCGACGGTGCTCGCTCATCGAACGACTACTCCTCGGGCAGGCGAGAGCGCCTGGAAGCGGCAGGTGAGATCCGGTCCCCCGAATGACGGGCCAGCCCGGCGACAGGCTCGCCCGCAGTGCATCCGGATGGCCCACGAGCACTGACGCACGCGCGCGTCTCGCGGTTCCCGGTGGTCTGCATGCCGCACAGACTACGCACGGCCAAAACCCCCCTGGGACCGAACTTCACCTCAAATAACGCAAGTCGGTTCCTACGAATTGTCGATGTGACGCCGCTCACTGAGGCTCCCCTTGTCGGCACCGCCGGTCCGATCTATCGTGCTGATGTATCGAGTCGATACATCAGCTCGGTACATCGACCCGGTACTAAGGGACCGTGAGAGCACTCGGAGAAGGAGGGGCGAGGTTGAGCAGACGCTCCGGCATCCTTGAGTTCGCCGTCCTCGGACTGCTCCGCGAATCCCCGATGCACGGCTATGAGCTGCGCAAACGCCTCAACACCTCGTTGGGCATCTTCCGTGCTTTCAGTTACGGAACGCTCTACCCCTGTCTCAAGACGCTGGTCGCCAACGGCTGGTTGATCGAGGAGCCGGGGACCGCTCCGGCGGAGACGGCACCCGGCTCCGGCCGGCCCGTCGCTCCCGCCTCGTCCCTGGCGGGGCGCCGCGCCAAGATCGTCTATCGATTGACGGCTGAAGGTAAGGAGCACTTCGAGGAGCTGCTCACGCACACCGGCCCCGACTCCTGGGAGGACGAGCACTTCGCGGCTCGATTCGCCTTCTTCGGACAGACGGAGCACGACGTGCGCATGCGGGTGCTGGAAGGACGTCGCAGCCGGCTGGAAGAGCGCTTGGAGAAGATGAGCGCCTCTCTGGCCCGCACCCGTGAGCGCCTCGACGACTACACACTTGAGCTGCAGCGACACGGCATGGAGTCCGTGGAGCGCGAAGTGCGCTGGCTGAACGAGCTCATCGAGAGCGAGCGGTCGGGACGGGATCAGCGACGATCCTCGCCCGAGGGCTCAGCTCAGCAGAAGACCGCAGGAGAGCCTGACGGCCTGCCCCGGCGGGGAGACAACCCGCCGGATCCGTCCGGCGACACCGCCAAGTGAGTGCGCCGCAGACCGCGGCGAACTCATCAGAAACATCCATTACACACAGGGAGCAACCGGAATGGGTTCGGTTCGCGTAGCCATCGTCGGCGTGGGCAACTGCGCCGCCTCGCTGGTCCAGGGCGTCGAGTACTACAAGGACGCCGATCCGGCCGGCAAGGTGCCCGGTCTGATGCACGTCCAGTTCGGCGAGTACCACGTGCGGGACGTCGAGTTCGTCGCCGCCTTCGACGTCGACGCGAAGAAGGTCGGCCTGGACCTCTCGGACGCCATCGGCGCGAGCGAGAACAACACCATCAAGCTCTGCGACGTGCCGCACGCCGGTGTCACCGTCCAGCGCGGCCACACCCACGACGGCCTGGGCAAGTACTACCGCCAGACCATCGAGGAGTCGGCCGAGGCCCCGGTCGACGTCGTCCAGATCCTCAAGGACCGCAAGGTCGACGTCCTGGTCTGCTACCTCCCCGTGGGTTCCGAGGTCGCGGCGAAGTTCTACGCCCAGTGCGCCATCGACGCCAAGGTCGCGTTCGTCAACGCTCTTCCGGTCTTCATCGCCGGCACCAAGGAGTGGGCGGACAAGTTCACCGAGGCCGGTGTCCCGATCGTCGGCGACGACATCAAGTCGCAGGTCGGCGCCACCATCACGCACCGCGTGATGGCGAAGCTCTTCGAGGACCGGGGCGTCATCCTGGACCGCACGATGCAGCTGAACGTCGGCGGCAACATGGACTTCAAGAACATGCTCGAGCGTGAGCGCCTGGAGTCCAAGAAGATCTCCAAGACGCAGGCCGTCACCTCGCAGATCCGTGACCGCGAGCTCGGCGCGGACAATGTCCACATCGGCCCGTCGGACTACGTGGCCTGGCTGGACGACCGCAAGTGGGCGTACGTGCGCCTCGAGGGCCGCGCCTTCGGCGACGTCCCGCTGAACCTGGAGTACAAGCTCGAGGTCTGGGACTCCCCGAACTCGGCCGGTGTCATCATCGACGCCGTCCGTGCCGCGAAGATCGCCAAGGACCGCGGCATCGGCGGCCCGATCCTCTCGGCTTCCTCGTACTTCATGAAGTCCCCGCCGGTCCAGTACTTCGACGACGAGGCCCGCGAGAACGTCGAGAAGTTCATCCGCGGTGAGGTCTCCAACTGACTCCCGTAAGTCAGCCGCGCAGGTGAGCAGCGGCAACGCTTCTCGGCTGCCGCGCCGTTGAGGGCCCCCGGGCAATCCGCCCGGGGGCCCTCGTCGTGTGTGACCCTTGCTCCCATGCCCGTCGCGCGCGACCTGCGCACACTTCTCCGCCTCCCGGACTTCCGCCGCCTGCTGGCCGTGCGGGTCCTGTCCCAGTCGGCGGACGGGGTCTATCAAGTGGCGCTGGCCACGCATGTGGTCTTCGCGCCGGAGAAGCAGGCGTCCGCCGGGGCGATCGCGTCCGCCATGGCCGTGCTCCTGCTCCCCTACTCGCTTGTCGGTCCCTTCGCGGGCGTGCTGCTCGACCGTTGGCCGCGGCGCAAGGTCTTCGTCTACGGCAACCTGCTGCGCTCCGGGCTCGCCTGCTGCACCGCCTTCCTGATCATCGGCGCCGCTCCTGCATGGCTCTTCTACGCCTCCGCGCTGTGCGTCACCGCGGTCAACCGCTTCGTCCTCGCCGGTCTCTCCGCCGTCCTGCCGCGCGTCGTCAAGCGGAAGCATCTGGTGCTCGCCAACTCGCTGTCTCCGACCGCCGGCACTCTCGCCGCCACGGCAGGCGGTGGACTCGCCTTCGTGGTGCGGCTGCTGGCAGGTTCGGACTCCGCCGTGGTGATGTTCGGGGCGGCGCTCTACCTCGCATCGGCGCTGGCAGCTCTGAGCCTGGCGGCGGGGCTCCTCGGGCCGGACCGCGACACCGGGCGCATGTCACTGCGGGCGGCACTGGCCGCGGCGGTCGGCGGACTGCTCGACGGGCTACGGCACTTGCTGCAACACCGGACCGCATCCCGGGCGCTGGCCGCGATGACGGTGATCCGGTTCTGCTACGGGGCGCTCACCGTCATGGTCCTGATGCTCTGCCGGTACGCCTGGACGGACAGCGAGGACGACGGTCTCGCCCTCCTCGGCCTGGCGGTGGTCGTCTCCGGTGCCGGGTTCTTCGCGGCGGCCGTACTGACCCCCTGGGCCGCGGGGCGGCTCGGTCGGCTCCGTTGGATGGTGGTGTGCGCGGGCACCGCCGCGGTCCTCGAACCGGCCCTGGGGCTGTGGTTCGCTCCGGCGCCGATGCTCGTCGCCGCGTTCGTCCTCGGGCTCGTCACGCAGGGGGCGAAGATCGCCACGGACACCGTGGTGCAGACCGCCGTGGACGACGCCTACCGGGGCAGAGCCTTCTCGTTCTACGACGTGTTGTTCAACGTGGCCTTTGTCGCCGCGGCGGCGGTCGCCGCGCTGATACTCCCGCCCGACGGGCGGTCCGCGGTGCTGGTGATCGGCGTGGCGGCGCTCTACGCGAGTTCTGCCCTGTGCCTCGCGCATTGGAGTCGGCGCGGTGATGTCCTATAGCGTGCCCGCGTCAAACAAGCCACACGAATCACGGGGGCATACAGATGACTTACCCGCCGCAGCAGGGCAGCGGTCCTTACGGTCAGCAGCCGGCTCAGCCCTATCCGCCGCAGCAGGCCGGGTACGGCTACCCGCCGCAACAGCCCCAGCAGGGGTGGGGCAGCCCTCAGCAGCCCCAGCAGGGCTGGGGAGCCCCCCAGCAGCCGCAGCAGCCCCAGGGCTGGGGTGCTCCTCCTCAGGGCCCTACGCAGCCCTCGGGCGGCAAGAAGAAGCTCCTCGCAACGCGCAACATCATCATCATCGTCGTGGGCCTCGTCGTGCTCGGCGCGCTGAAGTTCGGACTGGGCGACATGTTCGAGTCCGACGCCAAGGCCGCTTCGGTCGGGGACTGCCTGGAGAACAAGGGCACCAACTACAACCCGGACATGCAGTCCGTCGACTGTGGCTCGTCCGCCGCCGAGTACAAGGTCGCCGAAGTGCACGACAACACGACCGACACGGACCTCTGTGACGCGGAGAAGTACTCCGCCTACACCGAGAGCTCGGGTCGCCGTAAGAGCCGGAGCAGCGTGGTGCTCTGCCTGACGCCGCTCAAGACGGCCGACTGAAGCTCCACAGCACTCAGAACACCGACCGAGGGCGTTGTTTCACGTGAAACAACGCCCTCGGCGTATGCGGCGGGGGGGGGGGGTTACGGGGTGCAATAGGGCCGCCCCCCCGGAACGGGCTCCCCGCGGGG
>NZ_JBNCLI010000005.1:0-448810 GCF_049844595.1 Streptomyces sp. DT224 | reverse complement strand
GTTCCTCCACAACCCCCCCGGGCCCTCGCCGCCGCCCGCCTCCCGTCCCCCACCACACCCCCCCCCCCGCCGCATGGAACGGGAGCCAGAGCGTCAGCTCTGCGCATCCCACCACTTCTTCAGTTCCGCGACTGCCGCATCACGCTCCAGCGGGCCGTGCTCCAGGCGCAGTTCCAGCAGGAAGGCGTACGCCTCACCGATGACCGGGCCCGGCCCCACGCCCAGGATCTGCATGATCTCGTTCCCGTCCAGGTCCGGCCGGATCGCATCCAGCTCCTCCTGGCTCTTCAGCTGGGCGATGCGCTCCTCAAGGCCGTCGTAGGTGCGCGAGAGAGCGGCAGCCTTGCGCTTGTTCCGCGTGGTGCAGTCCGACCGGGTCAGCTTGTGCAGCCGCTCCAGCAACGGGCCGGCGTCCCGTACGTAGCGGCGCACCGCCGAGTCGGTCCACTCGCCGTCACCGTAACCGTGGAAGCGCAGGTGCAGCTCCACCAGCTTCGAGACGTCTTTGACCATCTCGTTGGAGTACTTGAGGGCCGTCATGCGCTTCCTGGTCATCTTGGCACCCACCACCTCGTGGTGGTGGAAGGAGACCCGCCCGTCCTTCTCGAAGCGCCGCGTCCTCGGCTTGCCGATGTCATGGAGGAGGGCGGCGAGACGCAGAACGAGGTCCGGCCCGTCCTCCTCCAGGCCGATCGCCTGCTCCAAGACGGTCAGGGAGTGCTCGTACACGTCCTTGTGCCGATGGTGCTCGTCACTCTCCAGCCGGAGTGCCGGCAGCTCGGGCAGGACTTGCTGGGCCAGTCCTGTTTCCACGAGGAGGGACAGCCCCTTCCGGGGATGCGCGGAGAGCAGAAGCTTGTTCAGCTCCTCCCGCACCCGCTCGGCGGAGACGATCTCGATACGGCCCGCCATCTCCGTCATGGCGGCGACGACCTCGGGGGCCACGTCGAAGTCGAGCTGTGCGGCGAAGCGTGCCGCCCGCAGCATGCGCAGCGGATCATCGGAGAACGACGCCTCAGGCGTCCCGGGCGTACGCAGGACCCGCTCGGCCAGGTCCTTCCGGCCGTCGTGCGGATCGATGAAGTCCTTCTCGGGCAACGCGACGGCCATGGCATTGACCGTGAAATCGCGCCGCACGAGGTCGTCCTCGATGGAGTCCCCGTAGGACACCTCCGGCTTGCGTGAGGTCCTGTCGTACGCCTCCGACCGGTACGTCGTGACCTCGATCTGGTAGCCGTGCTTCTGCGCTCCCACCGTGCCAAAGGCGATCCCGACCTCCCACACGGAATCGGCCCACGGCCTGACGATCTTCAGCACGTCCTCGGGGCGGGCGTCGGTGGTGAAGTCCAGGTCGTTCCCGAGCCTGCCGAGAAGTGCGTCACGGACCGAGCCGCCGACCAGTGCGAGACTGAATCCGGCATCCTGGAATCGGCGGGCGAGATCGTCGGCGACCGGGGCGACCCGCAGCAGTTCGCTGACTGCGCGGTGCTGCACCTGGGTCAGGGCGCTGGGGTTGTCTTCGTTGGCATTCGGCACAACAGAAAAGGGTACGTGCACGGACCGGTCCGGGCGTCACCCATTTCCTCGGCCCTGCGAGACTCTCCCGATCATGCGGCACACTCCCCGGCACTTAGCCCCGACGCACCTCGTTACCATGCGGGGACGCAGCAACGGACGACGATCAACAGCAGTTGACGATGACGAGGGACGGATACGCGTGGCCGAGGCGGCAGACATCCAGGGGATGCATCCCTCTCCTGCCCGCCGGTGGCTGCGGCGCACAGCCGCCGTGCTCGCCGGGGCTCCGCTCGTCGCCGCCCTGCTGGCCGGAGCCTCCGTCCCGCAGGCCCGAGCCGACGCTCCGGCCAAGGCTCCGACGGGTTCCAGCACGGTGTCGGTGTCCCTGGACGAGATCACCCCCAGCGCCCCGGAGAAGGGGGACACGCTGCGGATCTCCGGGACGCTGACCAACAAGGGCAAGGAGACGGTCACCGACGCCCAGGTGGACCTGCGAGTCGGCCCTCGCCTCTCCAGCAGGACCGCCATCGACACGGCCGCTCGGCGCACGGGCTACCTGCCCGGTACCGACCCGTATCCGATCGGGGGCAAGTACACGGTCGAGATCGACAAGCTGCGCTCAGGGATCAGCCAGGACTTCACACTGTCCGTTCCCGTCAGCAAGCTGGGCCTCGGAGACGACGGGGTCTACCAGCTGGGCGTCTCACTGTCGGGGCGAACCTCGCACACCGTGTACGACCAGGTGCTCGGCATCAAGCGGACCTTCCTGCCCTGGCAGGACGGTGACCGCGACTCCAAGATCGGCATCAGCTACCTCTGGCCGCTGATCGCATCCGCGCACCTCACGGCGGAGACCGGCTCGGACGAGCAGCAGACTCCGGTGTTCGCCGATGACGACCTCGCCGCGGAGATCGCACCGGGCGGCCGCCTCGAACAGATGGTCTCCCTGGGCACCCGGCTGCCTGTGACCTGGGTCATCGATCCGGACCTGCTGGCCAGCGTCGACGCGATGACCAAGCCCTACCGGGTCAAGTCCGGTGACACCACGGTGGCCGGGACGAACCAGGACGTGGCGAAGAAGTGGCTGACCTCGCTGGAAGCTGCCGTGTCCGACGGCAAGGTCGTGGCCCTGCCCTTCGGCGACCCGGACCTGGCGTCGATCGCCCACCGCGGCAAGAACGTCTCCGGCACCCTCAGCCACTTGCAGACCGCCAGTGAGGTCGCCGGGATGACGGTGGAGACGATCCTCCACCTGAAGCCGTCCACCGACTTCGCGTGGCCGGTCGACGGTGCGGTGGACCCGTCGATCGTGGACGTCGCCACCTCGGCCGGTGCCCACCATGTGATCGCCCGCAGCGACAGCCTCGACGAGACCGGGAACCTGGTCTACACGCCGTCCGCCGCCCGCCCGATCGGCGGCGGCACCACGGCGGTCGTCTCCGATGCGAGGCTCTCCACGGCGTTCCAGGGCGACATGGGCAACGCCGGGACCTCCACGCTCGCCGTGCAGAAGTTCCTCGCACTGACCCTCGCCCTGGCCGAGCAGGACACGGACAAGGACCGGTCCGTCGTCGTGGCACCCCAGCGCACACCGACGGTCGCCCAGGCGCAGTCGATGGCACGCGCCATCGACACACTGGACGACGACCGCTGGACGAAGTCCGAGGGCCTGGCTCAGGCGGCGACGACCGAGCCGGATTCCGAGGCCACCACCGACGTGCCTCCGGCCTCCCGGTATCCGAAGAAGCTGCGCCGCCAGGAGCTGCCCACGCAGGCGTTCCAGGACATCAAGTCCATCCAGTCCTCGCTCGACAACTTCCAGGTCATCCTCACCCACCCCGAGCGGGTGGTGACCCCCTTCGGGAACGCCGTCAACCGGTCCATGTCGACGTCGTGGCGGGGCAGGCCACTGGAGGCCCAGCAGTACCGGGACTCGGTCCGCACCTATCTTCAAGGGCTCGTAGGCGAGGTCCAGCTCGTCCCGAAGTCGGACATCACTCTCTCCGGCCGCAGCGCCACGATCCCCGTGACCGTACAGAACAGGCTGCTGCAGGACGTCGATCACCTGGTGCTGCGGCTGAAGTCCGACAACGCGACCAGGCTCAAGCTGAACGACGGCGGCAGCACCGCGGAGCAGCCCATCCAGATCGGCGCCGGGCACAGCCAGTCCGTGAAGTTCGACGCGGCGGCCAACATCAACGGTCAGGTCCAGATGACCGCGCAGCTCTACACGGAGGACGGGACTCCGTACGGCGAGGAGATGGCCTTCACCGTAAAGGTCTCCGAGATCACCCCGACGGTGCTTCTGGTCATCGCCGGCGGGCTCCTGCTGCTGGTGCTGGCGGGCATCAGGATGTATGCACATCGCAAGCGCTCCAACGCGGGCGGCGCGGCGGGCGACGACGGCAGTGAACCCGAGCAGCCGAGTGACCCGACGCCGGACACCGGTCCCGAAAGCGCGGAGCCTTCGGGCACGGGTGAGAAAGTGGACCGTTGAGCGATGTCTGTCGTGGCCGGTCGGCCGGGGACGATGAGGTGGGGTTTCGATGAACGCGCCGTACGACGGTGACCGCGGTCAGAGTACGGGCGGGGCCGGGTACTCCGGCGGCCCTCCGGTGCCCCCTGACCCACAGCAGCAACCGGCGCCGGACCCGTATCTGCAGTCCGCGTACGACTACGACCCGTACCGGGCCCAGGATCTGTCCGCTCAGGACCCGGTGGACGAGGCTCTGTACGACCGCGCCGCGCATCCGCCGCCGCCTCCCGGCACCTACCAGCAGCCGCAGCCGCTCTATCAGCAGCCCCCGGCGCCCCAGTACGCCCCTGACCCCCGTATCTGGGCCCAGACACCGCCGCCGGAGCCCGCCGGCCCCTCACGCCACCTCCCTTACGGCGACCATGCCGCGACGACCCAGTTCGTGGGCGTGGACGACCTCGTCACACAGGCTTCAGCGAACCGAGACGAGCCCGACGCCTTCGCCCACCTCTTCCGCGACCAGGAGGGGCCCGCGAACCCGGCCGCCTCTCCGGCACCGGCCCAGCCCGAGCCCGCCCCGGCGCCGGCCAAGTCCGGCGGCCGCGCCTCCAGCCTGCTGAAGTCCAGCGCGGTCATGGCGGCCGGAACGCTTGTCTCGCGCCTCACCGGTTTCGTCCGCAGCCTCGTCATCACCGCGGCGCTCGGCGCGGCCCTGCTCGGCGACAGCTTCACCATCGCGTACACGCTGCCCACGATGATCTACATCCTCACCGTGGGCGGCGGCCTCAACTCCGTCTTCGTCCCCCAACTCGTCCGCTCGATGAAGGACGACGAGGACGGCGGCGAGGCATACGCCAACCGGCTGCTGACCCTGGTGATGGTCGCGCTCGGCCTCATCGTCGCCGTGGTGGTCTTCGCGGCCCCCTGGCTGATCCGGCTGATGTCCTCGACGATCGCGGACGACCCGGCGGCCAACAACGTCGCTGTCACCTTCGCCCGATACTGCCTGCCCACCATCTTCTTCATGGGTGTGCACGTCGTAATGGGCCAGATCCTCAACGCCCGCGGGAAGTTCGGCGCGATGATGTGGACCCCGGTCCTGAACAACATCGTCATGATCTTCACCTTCGGGATGTTCATCTGGGTCTACGGAACGTCCCACGAGTCCCACATGGGCGTGCAGACGATCCCGCCGGAGGGCGTGCGGCTGCTCGGCATCGGCACCCTGCTCGGTCTGGTCGTGCAGGCGCTGGCCATGGTCCCCTACCTGCGCGAGGCCGGCTTCCGTTTCCGCCCGCGGTTCGACTGGAAGGGCCACGGGCTGGGCAAGACGATAAAGCTCGCGAAGTGGACGGTGCTGTTCGTCTTCGCCAACCAGGCCGGTGTGCTGGTCGTCACCCAGCTCGCGACCTCGGCCGGCAAGGCGTCCGGAACAGACGGCGCGGGCTTCCTCGCCTACTCCAACGCCCAGCTGATCTGGGGCATGCCGCAGGCGATCATCACCGTCTCGGTCATGGCCGCCCTGCTGCCCCGGATCTCCCGGGCCGCCCACGACAACGACCCCGGCGCCGTCCGCGACGACATCTCGCAAGGGCTCCGCAACTCCGCCGTGGCCATCGTCCCGGTCGCCTTCGCGTTCCTCGCCCTGGGTGTGCCGATGTGCACCCTGCTCTACTCGTCCAGCGGCCCCGAGGCCGCCCGCTCCATGGGCTTCATCCTGATGGCCTTCGGCCTCGGTCTGATCCCCTACTCCGTGCAGTACGTGGTGCTGCGCGGGTTCTACGCGTACGAGGACACCCGCACGCCCTTCTACAACACCGTCATCGTCGCCCTGGTCAACGCGGCGGCCTCCGCTCTCTGCTACGTCGTGCTGCCCGCCCAGTGGGCCGTGGTCGGCATGGCCGCCTCGTACGGCCTGGCCTACGCCGTCGGCGTCGGGATCGCATGGCGCCGGCTGCGCAACCGCCTGGGCGGCGACCTGGACGGCGCACACGTGGTCCGCACCTACGCCAGGCTGTGCCTCGCCGCACTGCCCGCCACCGTGGTCGGCGGAGCCGTCGGCTTCGGCCTCCTGCGGGTGCTCGGGGAAGGTGCCTTCGGCTCGCTCGTCGCGCTGGTCTGCGGCGGTGCACTGCTGCTGGGAGTGTTCTTCGTCGCCGCGAGGAGAATGCGGATCGAGGAGATCAACGGCATGGTCGGCATGGTCAGGGGGCGGCTCGGCCGCTGAGGCCGACCGGCCCGCACAACCATCGCCGGTCTCCGCGTGTCGTGCATAGCGCCGGAGTGTGGGCACAATTGGCGTGACTGTGCAGAGCAGAGCCGGCTGGCATCGCGCAACGGATGGGGAGGCAGGAACGACGGTGGCGGAACGTAGCACGGCTGCCGTCGACGTGGCCGACAACAGCGGGAAAGAGCCGCTGGCCGCCAAGGCGGACGAGGCCACGACCGACGGTACGGAAGAAGCGCAGGACGCGGCGGACGCGGGCTCCCAGGAGGAGAACGGTGAGAAGGCCGCATCGAAGACCTTCCCGGCCACCCCGGATCTGCACAGCGGTCACAAGCTGGCCGGCCGGTACCGGCTGGAGGAATGCGTCACCCGTCTGGACGGGTTCAGCAGCTGGCGTGCCGTCGACGAGAAGCTGCGTCGCGCGGTGGGGGTTCACCTCCTGCCGGCGAACCACCCGCGGGCACGCTCGGTCCTGGCTGCCGCCCGGTCCTCCGCCCTGCTGGGCGACCCGCGCTTCGTACAGGTCCTCGACGCCGTCGAGGAGGACGAACTCGTCTACGTCGTCCACGAGTGGCTTCCCGACGCCACCGAGCTCACAGCGCTGCTGAGCGCGGGCCCGATGGACGCCCACGACGCGTACCAGCTCGTCAGCCAGATCTCCCAGGCCATGGCGGCCGCGCACCGGGAGGGCCTGGCCCACCTGAGGCTCACGCCGGGGGCCGTGCTGCGCAGCTCGTCCGGTCAATACCGCATCCGCGGCCTCGCGGTGAACGCCGCCCTGCGGGGCATCACGTCCGACAGCCCTCAGCGCGCCGACACGGAGGCGATCGGGGCGCTGCTGTACGCCGCGTTGACTCAGCGCTGGCCGTACGAGAGCGATGCGTACGGGCTCACCGGACTGCCCAAGGGGATGGGGCTGCTCCCTCCCGACCAGGTACGGGCCGGAGTCCACCGGGGCCTCTCCGAGATCGCCATGCGGGCTCTCGCCAACGACGGCGCCACTGCGTCCCGGCAGGAGCAGCCGTGCACCACGCCCGACGAGCTCGCCAAGGCCGTGGCAGCCATGCCCCGCATCCCTCCGCCCGAGCCCGTCTTCACCGCCCCGCCCGAGTACCAGCGGACCACCTACCAGCAGGGCACCTACGGAAGGCCGGCGGCGGCCGGCCCCCTCGTCACCCAGCCTGTTGTGCAGGCGCCCCCCGCCCCGCTGCAGAGCCGCACCGGGAGGGCCCTGAAGTGGGCCGTGTCCGCGCTGCTGATCGCCGCCCTGGGCCTGGGCAGCTGGCAGCTCGCCGAGACGCTCATCGACCGGGACAACAACTCGGGCGGGGACCCCGGCACCACTCAGTCCAACCCGGAGAACAACGAACCCCCGCCGGTCGAGAAGAGCAAGCCCGTCCCGATCGTCCACGCCAAGGACTACGATCCGCTCGGTCCCGACGGCAGTGAGAAGCCACAGAGCATAGGCAACGTCTACGACAGCGACCCGAGCTCGTACTGGTACACGGACTGGTACGCGTCCGCCGATTTCGGCGGACTGAAGAAGGGCGTCGGCGTCGTCCTCGACCTCGGCACCACGCAGCGCGTCGGCAAGGTGGACGTGTCCTTCCTCGGCAGTACCACCTCGGTGGAGCTGCGGACAACCAGCGGCTCGACGATCCCGGCCGAGCCCACCGGCTTCCACACAGTCGCCCAGGGGTCGGGAACGCAGGTATCGCTCAAGCCTGCCAAGCCCGTACAAGCCCGGTACTTGCTCGTCTGGCTGACGAAGCTCCCGCCGAGCGGTGAAGGCAACTTCCGCGGGAAGATCTCGGACATCAAGGTCACAAGCTGACAGCTTCGAACGCGAATGGGGCTGGGCCGGATCCAGGGATCCGGCCCAGCCCCATTTTTTTCCGCGAGCCGATTCGGCGGTCAGTACGAAGGCGTCTTCGAGTGCAGACTTACGTTGTCGTACTGGGACCAGCCTTCCGCATACGCGGAGAGCGGATCCTTGTCGTAGACCATCGCCGTGTAGCAGGTATAACTATCGAGCGAAGAGCTGTAGGAAAGCTTCGCGCAATTATAAGACTTACCGTCCGCGTTCCGCACGATCTGGGCCTTACCCCATACGTCTTCGGAGAGGCTGACCCTCGCCCACGCTGTGTGGCACTTGACGCTGTACCGCAGCTCAACTGCGCCGAGCGTCCAGCTGGAGGTACCGATCAGCGCGCGCTTCACGGTGGCGGCATCGCCGGAGCACCCGGCGGAAATGGGATTTTTTCCGTCCAACGAATAGGTGGCCGCCGATGCGCTCCCCGGAAGCAGCGCCACGAGCACGGGTGCGGTAAGAACGGCCGTGAGGGCCTTTCCCAAGTTCCGCTTCACATGCTTCTGCATCACATGGTCCCCTTTCTGATTTACCTCAATATAGGGCGGACAGGACGCCTCCGAAGCACGAGCGAATCGCGCCTTTTATCATTCATACAATCGAACCGGCCTCGCCATTTACTTCCCGGCATGGATCGGTTTGAATGCACGGATGGCGACAGCTGAGGGGGGAGACCGCGAGCGCTACGGCGCCGATGCCACCGTCCCACCGAGCGACGCGGACCTCCTCGCCCATCATGTCGCCGGAGACCCAGACGCCTTCGGTGAACTGGCTCGACGCCACCGCGACCGACTGTGGGCCGTGGCCCTGCGGACGCTGGGTGATCGCGAGGAAGCGGCCGACGCTGTGCAGGACGCCCTGATCTCCGCCTTCCGCGCCGCCCACACCTTCCGGGGCCAGTCCGCCGTCACCACCTGGCTTCACCGCATCACGGTGAACGCCTGCCTCGACCGCGTACGCAAGGCCGCGTCGCGGAAGACCTCGCCCGTCGACGACCCGGAACGGCTCGACCAACTGCTGGAACCGCATGAGTCCGCGGAGGTTCCGGCGGAGCGCCACGATCTTCACCGCGAACTCCTCGCCGCGCTGGCCACCCTCCCCGCAGAGCAGCGCGCGGCGCTCGTCCTTGTGGACATGCAGGGGTACCCGGTGGCAGAGGCGGCTCGCATCCTCGAGGTGCCCGTGGGGACCGTGAAGAGCCGCTGCGCACGGGGTCGCGCCCGCCTGGCTCCCCTGCTGGCGCACCTTCGCAGCGAGGGGCGCACCGGAGAAACGCCCGGCGCGGAAGGGAACCGGACGCCCAGGGCATCCGTCCCACCGGCAGCCGGACCACGAGACGCGGGCACAAGCGACCCCACTGTGACGAAGGGCGGAGGTGGACACCGATGACATCAACACCCGACACGACCCAGCACCCGGAAGTCTCGGAAATCTCCGACCTCACCGAGGACCTGCTGCCCGAACGCCGCGCAGCCGAGATCTGCAGCCACCTGGACGTCTGTGAGCCCTGCAGTGATGTCCTCGCATCATTGGAAGAGATTCGCGGGCTGCTCGGCGGACTGCCCGACCCCGAGCCCATGCCCGCAGACATCGCCGACCGTATCGATGCCGCTCTCGCCGCCGAGGTGCGGGACCATCGCGCGAAGCTGGACGCGACGTCGGATGTTTCACGTGAAACAGGGCTCGCTCACATAGGCGGGGGCCTTCCGTCCCGGTCGCAGGTGCCGGATCGTCCGGCCGGATTTGGGCGTGCGAACACAGGCCCCGGGCGGCATCCCGGCCGGAGGCGCCGTCGTACCACTGTGCTCGCCTCTGCACTGGGCGCCGCTGCCCTGGTCGGTATGAGCGTTTTCCTGCTGCAGAATGGCCCGGGATCGGCGAGCAGCGATACCTCCGCCTCCGGGGTAAGTCAGGACACGGGGGCCACAGCCCGGAAGAGCCGATCGCAGGAGTTCTCCGCAACCACGCTTGAGGGACGGGTACACGCACTGCTCGGCCCGAGCACCGGCACGGAGAACCCACAGGCTTCCAAGGGAAGCGAAGAAGCTCCCTCGGTGGGATCCCAGTCCTCGCCCCACACCCGCCCCTCGCTCCAGGCGGACCCCTCAGACTCCATGTCTCCCGAGACTCCACTCCGGGCCCCCGCTGTGTCCGTCCCTGCTTGCGTGGAAAAAGGCATCGGTCGGAACAGCCCGGCCCTCGCCATCGAAAGGGGCAGCTACGAGGGCACCGACGCGTTCCTCGTCGTCCTGCCCCATCCCACGGACCCGGACAGCGTTCAGGCGTATGTCGTCGACGCGGCCTGCGTAGGAGCAAAGCCTCCCGCCGAGGGGAAGCTGCTGCTGACGCACGCCTACGCGCGCCCCTGAAAATCCCGCCGCCAGCCGCCCCGGCACGTCGGGAATGCATCCCCCGTAGGATCCGTTGGGTGGGGTGAGAGTCGTTGAACCGGCCCCAGTAGGCGTGGACAGTAGGCAGTCTGCAGAGACGAGGAAGAAACCCGTGAGCGACGTGCGTAATGTGATCATCATCGGCTCCGGCCCGGCCGGCTACACAGCCGCCCTGTACACCGCGCGCGCCTCGCTGAAGCCGCTGGTCTTCGAGGGGGCCGTCACCGCCGGTGGCGCGCTCATGAACACCACCGACGTGGAGAACTTCCCGGGCTTCCAGGACGGCATCATGGGCCCCGAGCTCATGGACAACATGCGCGCCCAGGCCGAACGCTTCGGCGCCGAGCTGGTCCCGGACGACGTGGTCTCTGTGGACCTCACCGGTGACATCAAGACCGTCACCGACACGGCCGGCACCGTCCACCGCGCCAAGGCGGTCATCGTCACCACGGGCTCCCAGCACCGCAAGCTCGGACTCCCCAACGAGGACGCCCTCTCCGGACGCGGTGTCTCCTGGTGCGCGACCTGCGACGGCTTCTTCTTCAAGGACCAGGACATCGCCGTGGTCGGCGGTGGCGACACCGCGATGGAGGAGGCGACCTTCCTCTCGCGCTTCGCCAAGTCGGTCACCATCATCCACCGCCGCGACACCCTGCGCGCCTCCAAGACCATGCAGGAACGCGCCTTCGCCGATCCGAAGATCAAGTTCGCATGGGACAGCGAGGTCGCCGGCGTCAACGGCGAGCAGAAGCTCTCCGGCGTGACGCTGCGCAACACCAAGACCGGCGAGACGTCCGAGCTGCCCGTGACCGGCCTGTTCATCGCCGTCGGTCACGACCCGCGCACCGAACTCTTCAAGGGTCAGCTCGACCTCGACGACGAGGGCTACCTGAAGGTCGCCGCTCCCTCGACGCGCACCAACCTGTCCGGAGTCTTCGGCGCCGGCGACGTTGTCGACCACACGTACCGCCAGGCCATCACCGCGGCCGGCACCGGATGCTCCGCCGCCCTCGATGCAGAGCGCTTCCTCGCCGCGCTCGCCGACGACGAGAAGGCCGCCCCCGCGGCCGCTGTCTGACCCCACACCTCACCCACATCCCCGCACACCCCGCGAAGTTAGGAGGCCGCCGTGGCCGGCGCCCTGAAGAACGTGACTGACGACTCCTTCGAAGAGGTCGTCCTCAAGAGCGACAAGCCGGTGCTGGTGGACTTCTGGGCCGCCTGGTGCGGCCCGTGCCGCCAGATCGCCCCGTCGCTGGAGGCCATCGCGGCCGAGCACGGCGAGATCGAGGTCGTGAAGCTCAACATCGACGAGAACCCGGCCACCGCCGCCAAGTACGGCGTCATGTCCATTCCGACCCTGAACGTCTACCAGGGCGGCGAGGTCGCCAAGACCATCGTCGGCGCCAAGCCGAAGGCCGCGATCCTCCGCGACCTCGCGGGCTTCATCGCCGAGTAAGGCAGAACCTGCCTCTGCTGTTTCACGTGAAACGGGCTCGTCCTTCCCAGGACGAGCCCGTTTTCGTGCTTCGGCAGCTCCTCACAACGGCCGCAGCGCCGGCTCCTTCTGGACTGCCCCGAGGAGCCGGTCCAGGGCCATCTCGACATCTTCCTTCCAGGAGAGAGTCGTCCGCAGTTCCAGCCGCAGCCGAGGATGCACCGGGTGCGGGCGCACCGTCTTGAACCCCACGGCCAGAAGGTGATCGGCAGGCAGCACACAGGCCGCCTCCTGCCACCGGGCATCACCGAAGGCTTCGATCGCCTTGAAGCCCCGGCGGATCAGATCTTTGGCAACCGTCTGCACCAGGACCCGCCCCAGCCCTTGTCCTCGGTAGCCCGGCATGATCAGCGCAGTCATCAGCTGAACAGCATCGGGGGAGACGGGACTCGTCGGGAAGGCGGTGGCGCGCGGAACGTATGCGGGTGGTGCGTAGAGCGCGAAGCCGGCCGGCACGTCATCGACGTAGGCCACCCGCCCGCAGGAGCCCCATTCCAGGAGAACGCCGGAGATCCACGCTTCCTTCTCCCGGTCGGATGTCCCGCTTTTGACGGCGGCCTCTCCGCTGACGGGGTCGAGCTCCCAGAAGACACAGGAGCGGCAGCGCCGGGGGAGGTCGGAAAGGTTGTCCAGCGTGAGCGGTACGAGCCGACGCCCCATGAAGGCTGTTCCTCACTTCTCGCGCCCACTGCGTCATGGACGGAAATGCCGTGCCAGAACGCATCGTAACCACCGCTGGATCAAGCCGACACCGTGACAGAGCAAAGGGCGGGCTGTATTCCGTGAACCGGAAACAGCCCGCCCTCATCGTCGGCGTGCGTCAGCTCTCGTCGGCCTCGCCCGACTCCTCGGAGGGAGCACGGTCCAGCACTCGGCCCTCGCCCGGGGCAAGGCTGCCGAGAATGCGGTCCAGGTCCTCCATCGAGGCGAACTCCACGACGATCTTGCCCTTCTTCTGCCCGAGGTCGACCTTCACCCGGGTCTCGAACCGGTCGGAGAGCCGCGACGCCAGATCCGAGAGCGCCGGGGAGAGTCGCGCCCCTGCCCGGGGGCCCTTGGCCTTCTTGGCACTCGTGGGCCTGGAGCCCATGAGCGTCACGATCTCCTCGACCGCACGCACCGAGAGCCCTTCTGCCACGATGCGATGGGCCAGCTTGTCCTGCTCCTCGGAGTCGTCCACCGACAGCAGTGCGCGCGCGTGGCCCGCCGACAGCACCCCGGCGGCGACCCTGCGCTGTACCGGCGGGGACAGCCGCAGTAGACGCAGCGTGTTGGACACCTGCGGCCGGGAACGGCCGATCCGGTCCGCCAGCTGGTCATGCGTGCACTTGAAGTCCTTGAGCAGCTGGTCGTAGGCGGCGGCTTCTTCCAACGGATTCAGCTGAGCCCTGTGCAGGTTCTCCAGGAGGGCGTCCAGGAGAAGCTTCTCGTCGTCCGTAGCCCGGACAATGGCCGGGATGCGCTCCAGGCCCGCCTCGCGGCAGGCCCTCCAGCGCCGCTCGCCCATGATGAGCTCAAAGCGGTCGGCCCCGATCTTGCGCACCACGACCGGCTGGAGAAGACCGACCTCCTTGATGGAGGTGACCAGCTCGGCAAGCGCGTCCTCGTCAAAGACCTCACGTGGCTGACGCGGATTCGGTGTGATGGAGTCGATCGGCACCTCGGCGAAGTACGCGCCGGCCACATCGCCCGAGACCGTCGGCTCGGACCCCGACACCGGCGAGCTCGGCTCCGGCACGACGGGAGCGGCCCCGAGTGTGGCCACCTTGGCGGCCGCCACACCCCGCTCCGTGGTCAGAACGGGCGAGGAAGCCCCGGAGCCGACGGACGGCAGCTGCTTCTCCTGCGGAGCGGCTGGGATCAGGGCACCGAGCCCTCGCCCCAACCCTCGACGACGCTCACTCACTGGATCCCCTCCGAATTGCTCTGCTGACTGATCGAACCGCCCGTTTGGGCGTGCTGTCCCTCGTAGTGCACCCCAGCCCCTCGCAACGCGATCTCACGGGCTGCTTCGAGGTACGACAGCGAACCGCTGGACCCAGGGTCATAGGTGAGCACGGTCTGCCCGTAGCTCGGTGCCTCGGAGATACGGACCGACCGGGGGATGCTGGTCCTCAGCACTTCCTTGCCGAAGTGGCTGCGAACCTCCTCCGCGACCTGCGACGCCAGCCGGGTCCGGCCGTCGTACATCGTGAGCAGGATGGTCGAGACGTGGAGGTCTGGATTCAAGTGGCCCCGTACCAGCTCTACGTTCCGCAGAAGCTGGCCCAGGCCCTCCAGTGCGTAGTACTCGCACTGAATGGGAATCAGCACCTCCGCACCGGCCACCAGCGCGTTGACCGTCAGCAGGCCCAGCGAGGGCGGGCAGTCGATCAGGATGTAATCCAGCGGCTGCTCATACGCCTGGATGGCGCGCTGGAGTCGACTCTCCCGCGCCACCAGCGACACCAGTTCGATCTCCGCACCGGCGAGATCGATGGTGGCTGGGGCGCAGAAGAGACCTTCGACGTCCGGGACGGGCTGAACCACGTCGGAGAGCGGCTTGCTCTCCACCAGAACGTCATAGATCGAGGGAACGTCGGCGTGGTGATCGATCCCCAGAGCCGTCGAGGCATTGCCCTGCGGGTCGAGGTCCACCACGAGAACCCGTGCCCCGTGAAGTGCCAGCGACGCGGCGAGGTTGACCGTCGAGGTGGTCTTGCCCACCCCGCCCTTCTGGTTGGCCACGACCATGACGCGGGTCTGCTCGGGCCGTGGCAGCCCCTCGCCGGCTCGGCCAAGGGCCTCCACCGCCAGCTGGGCCGCACGACCGATGGGTGTGTCGTCCATCGGCGGCGGTGTTTCACGTGAAACACCGTTCCCCGCCGATTCGGTTCGGGGGCCGGGGACCGGATCGGTCATCGGCCCCGCGATGTTGGCGTCGGACCGCAAGGATTCACTCTCCTCGGCTTCAGGCTCGCAATGAGCAGAGCCTGTCATGGTTTCGGGGTCGTGAACCAGCGAGGCCCGCTCTTCTGTGGATGAAACCACTTCTGTGGACAACTCCGTAGCCCTAACGGGTCTGCGATGGGGAGGGGCGGCTGCCTCATGACCGCGGCCGATGATTCCATGCAGCAGAGAACGACGTTTCACGTGAAACACGATGCCTCCGCCGCGTAGTTACGGGGGCACGACACTCCGCGCAGGGCTCAGCGACGACGTCGCGTCCGGCTGGTCCGCGCCGCCTTGGCTCGCTTTGCGGCGAACCTCACACCGCCCGGGCTTTCGCCGACCACCACCCGGACGACAGTGGACGTCGGGTCGACCACGCCCTCGCCGACGTGCAGCACCTCGGTGTCCACCACACCCAGCTTGCTGAGCGCGGCCCGCGCCCCGTTGATCTCCTCCTCGGCGGTGTCGCCCTTGAGCGCGAGCATCTCGCCGTACGGACGCAGCAGGGGCACGCCCCAACCGGCCAGCCGGTCCAGCGGGGCTACCGCCCGGGCGGTCACCACATGCACCGGCTGCAGGGAGCCAAGAACCTCCTCGGCCCGCCCACGGACAACCGTCACATGGTCGAGTCCCAGCAGCTCCACGACCTCTTGGAGAAAGTTCGTCCGGCGCAGCAGCGGTTCCAGAAGGGTGATCTTCAGGTCCGGACGCACCAGAGCCAGGGGAATGCCCGGCAGTCCAGCACCCGACCCCACGTCGCAGACCGTGACCCCCTCGGGAACGACCTCGGAGAGCACCGCACAGTTCAGCAGGTGCCTCTCCCACAGACGGGGGACCTCGCGCGGCCCGATCAGTCCGCGCGTGACCCCCGCGTCCGCCAGCAGTTCCGCGTACCGGACAGCCTTGGGAAAGCTCTCACCGAACACTTCCCGGGCCTCGTCGGGCGCCTGGGGAAGCGCTACTTCCTCCGTCACAGGGGGACCGTCCTTCCGTACCGCACTACCAACCATGGGTGGCTGTCTATCAGGCTGACAAAGATCGGCCCCGTCTGCGAACAGACGGGGCCGACAGGTAAGGGGCCGGTCAGGCCGGCAGGACGACGACGAAGCGCTGCGGCTCCTCGCCCTCCGATTCGCTGCGCAGGCCGGCCGCGGCGACCGCGTCGTGCACGACCTTGCGCTCGAAGGGCGTCATCGGGTCCAGCCTCACCGGCTCACCGGTGCTCTTGACCTTGTCCGCTGCCGTGGCCCCCAGCTCGGCGAGCTCCGTGCGCTTCTTGGCCCGGAACCCGGCGATGTCCAGCATCAGCCGGCTCCGGTCACCGGTCTCCCGGTGCACGGCGAGCCGCGTCAGCTCCTGAAGCGCCTCCAGGACCTCACCGTCGCGCCCCACGAGCTTCTGCAGTTCGCGCGCCGAGTCGCTGATGATCGAGACCGCGGCCCGGTCCGCCTCGACGTCCATGTCGATGTCGCCGTCGAGGTCGGCGATGTCCAGCAGACCCTCAAGGTAGTCCGCTGCGATCTCCCCTTCCTGCTCAAGGCGGGTCAGGGTGTCGCTGCCCTCAGCGGCCGTGGAGGTGGTGCCTTCCGTCACGGATGGACTCCTTCTTACTTCTTGGACGGGTGCTTGGGCCGCTGCGGGCCCTTGCGCTGTCCGGACTTGGCTTGGCGTGAGGAGCCGGACGCGGTCTTGCCCGCCGGCTTCGACTTGTCGTCCTGCGCGGTGCTCTTCTTCAGGGAGGTCTTGGACACCGGCTCGCCGGGGTCGTCGTCCTTTCCGCCCTGGTGGACCGCACCGGTCTGGCGCTGTGCCTTCGTCTGCCGCTTGGGCTGCTGGCGGCGCTGCGCGGCTCCGCCCTCTGCCTCGGCGACGGCCGTGTCGCTCTTGGCCACCGTGCCGTCCTCCTGGGGAGCGAGCCCCATCTTGGCCAGCCCGACGACGAACTTCCGCTCGATGTCATTGCGGTCCGGGCCCTTGGCCACGATCCGCTTGAC
Organism: Streptomyces sp. DT224; assembly: GCF_049844595.1. Classification (NCBI taxonomy): domain Bacteria; kingdom Bacillati; phylum Actinomycetota; class Actinomycetes; order Kitasatosporales; family Streptomycetaceae; genus Streptomyces; species Streptomyces sp. DT224. Next base: position 431,906 of record NZ_JBNCLI010000005.1, on the reverse strand, counting down.
GGTGTTGCGCCGGGTCCGGCCACGGACCTCGCCGTGCGCGGTGACGCTCTTCAGCACGCGACCGAGGTACTGCTCCTGGGCCTTGCTGCCCGGCGTCGGGTTCTGGTTGATCACGTACATCTGCTGACCCATGGTCCAGACGTTCGTGGTGAGCCAGTAGACGAGGACACCGACGGGGAAGTTGATGCCCATGACCGCGAAGATCAGCGGGAAGATGTACATCAGCATCTTCTGCTGCTGCATGTACGGCGTCTTGACCGTCAGGTCGACGTTCTTCGTCATCAGCTGGCGCTGCGTGAAGAACTGCGAGGCAGACATCATCACGATCATGACCGCGGTGACGATCCGGACGTCGGTCAGCGATGCGCCGAGGGCGTCGACCTTCTCAGCGCTGTCCATGAACTTGGCGGCCAGGGGAGCACCGAAGATGTGGGCCTGACGGGCGCTGTCCAGCAGCGACTGGTCGATGACGCCGATCTTCTTGTTCGAGGCGATCGCGGAGAGTACGTGGTACAGCGCGAAGAAGAACGGCGACTGCGCGATGATCGGCAGGCACGAGGAGAGCGGGTTGGTACCCGTCTCCTTGTACAGCTTCATCATCTCTTCGGACTGACGCTGCTTGTCGCTCTTGTAGCGCTCCTGAATCGCCTTCATCTTCGGCTGGAGCAACTGCATGTTCCGCGTCGACTTGATCTGCTTGACGAACAGCGGGATCAGGCAGATGCGGATGAGCACCACGAGGGACACGATGGACAGACCCCAGGCCCATCCGGTGTCAGGGCCGAAGATCGCCCCGTACAACTTGTGGAACTGGACGATGACCCAGGAGACGGGCCAGGTGATGAAGCTGAACAGACTGGCAATCGTGTCCACTAATCAGGCTCCTTGAGCATTGGGCGAAGTCTCTGCGGCCGAACTCGGGAGCTCGGTGGCCGAACCCCCGGGAGGCACGTCAGCGGCGGAGTCCCCGCCCTTGCTGCCGCGTATGGCGCTGCGCAGCAGTTCGTGCCAACGCGGACGTTTGCGTGGTGGTACGTAGTCCACGCCGCCGGGTGACCACGGATTGCATCGCAGGATGCGCCAGGCTGTCAGCGCCGTTCCCTTGATCGCTCCGTGCCGGTCGATCGCCGTATATCCATAGTGGGAACACGACGGGTAGTAACGGCAGACAGGCCCGAGAAGTGGGCTGATCGTCCACTGGTACAGCTTGATGAGAGCCAGCAGCGGGTACTTCATCGCACGCCCCCTCCCAGCAGCCGCTGCAAAGCGGCGTCCAGGTCTCGGGCCAGCTGTTCATGGCCGGCGTCGCCCGCTCCGGGCAACGCTCGTACGACAACCAGGCTACCGGGGGGCAGCATGGCGAGCCGTTCTCGGACCAGGTGGCGAAGCCTGCGCTTCACCGCTGTGCGGACGACCGCACCACCCACGGCTTTGCTGACAACGAAACCCGCACGCGGCGGGGGAACGTTCTCCCCAGGCACGTGCGGGTCGGTTGCACCGCTTCGTAGATGGACGACGAGGAGCGGACGACCAGCCCGGCGTCCTCGTCGTACCGCGGTCGCGAAGTCCTCGCGCCGCCTCAGCCGATTCTCGGAAGGCAGCACGTCATGACGACCTGTACGCGATCAGGCGGACAGACTGGCGCGACCCTTGCTACGGCGGGACGCGAGAATCGCGCGGCCGGCACGGGTGCGCATACGCAGCCGGAAGCCGTGGGTCTTCGCGCGACGACGGTTGTTCGGCTGGAAGGTGCGCTTGCTCACTCGGGGGCTCCAGAAATGACTCGTGTGTTGGCGGGACATCGCCTGGCTGTCACCGTGCGCCCACGAGAGACTCGCGTAAACGCCCTAGTGCACCGCATTCACAATCACAGATCGTGATCTTTGCCCATCGGAGGCAGGCGGCAGCAGCCATCGACAACTCGACCTGGTCACGGTACGCGCGGCTACGCCATCCGGTCAAACCGACCCTGTCGGACCCCCCATTGTGCACAGGCTGTGGACAACGACTTGAACGTCGCGGGTCGGGCTGACTACCGTGGCTGAACTCCGGTTCTTTTTCTTCCCGCCTGCCGGTCCTCACCCACCCCGACCCATACCGTCCCGAGAACCACACATTCGTGGGACCAGCGAGAGAGCGTGCCTTGTGGCTGACGTACCTGCCGATCTTGCCGCAGTGTGGCCGCGAGTGCTGGAGCAGCTCCTCGGGGAGGGGCAGCAGGGCATCGAGCCGAAGGACAAGCAGTGGATCGAGCGCTGCCAGCCGCTCGCCCTGGTCGCCGACACCGCACTGCTCGCCGTCCCCAACGAATGGGGCAAGCGGGTCCTCGAAGGCCGCCTCGCCCCGCTCATCAGCGAGACGCTGAGCCGCGAGTGCGGGCGCCCCATCCGGATCGCGATCACGGTCGACGACTCCGCGGGCGAACCGTCGGGCCCGCCGGCGCCCCCGATGCACCAGTCCCCCCAGCCCACCCACCGCTACCAGGGCCCGCAGCACGACGAGGGCCGGCACGGCGACGCGTACGACGGTTACGGCAGCCGGTCCGCGGACGACGGCATGCCCACCGCGCGCCCCGCCTACCCGGACTACCAGCAGCAGCGCCCGGAGCCCGGCGCCTGGCCGCGCACCCAGGAGGACCTGTCCTGGCAGCAGCCCCGGCTCGGCGGATTCCAGGACCGCGACCCGTCCGCCGACCAGTGGCGCGAGCCGTACGGCGGCCGCTCCCCGCAGCAGCCGCAGCACGACTACCGTCCGCAGCCGCCGGAGCGCCAGGGGTACGAGCCCCAGCGCGGCGAGCGTTCCCGTCCCGAGCTCCCGGAGCCGCAGCACCGTCCCGGTGCCGGCACCGGCCGTCCCGGGGGAGCCCCGGGACCGATGGGCGCTCAGCCGGCACCCGCCCCCGGACCCGGCGAGCCGCACGCCCGGCTGAACCCGAAGTACCTCTTCGACACCTTCGTCATCGGGGCCTCGAACCGCTTCGCGCACGCCGCGGCCGTGGCGGTGGCCGAGGCGCCCGCGAAGGCGTACAACCCCCTGTTCGTCTACGGGGAGTCGGGACTCGGCAAGACCCATCTGCTGCACGCCATCGGGCACTACGCACGGAGTCTTTACCCGGGCACCCGGGTGCGGTACGTGAGCTCCGAGGAGTTCACCAACGAGTTCATCAACTCGATCCGTGACGGCAAGGGCGACACCTTCCGCAAGCGGTACCGCGACGTCGACATCCTGCTCGTGGACGACATCCAGTTCCTGGCGAGCAAGGAGTCGACGCAGGAGGAGTTCTTCCACACCTTCAACACGCTGCACAACGCCAACAAGCAGATCGTGCTCTCCTCCGACCGGCCGCCGAAGCAACTGGTCACGCTGGAGGACCGGTTGCGGAATCGTTTCGAGTGGGGGCTGACCACCGACGTACAGCCTCCCGAGCTCGAGACCCGGATCGCGATCCTGCGCAAGAAGGCGGTTCAGGAGCAGCTCAACGCCCCTCCGGAGGTACTGGAGTTCATCGCCTCCCGGATCTCGCGCAACATCCGTGAGCTGGAGGGCGCTCTCATCCGGGTGACGGCCTTCGCGAGCCTCAACCGGCAGCCCGTGGACCTGGGACTCACGGAGATCGTGCTGAAGGACCTGATCCCCGGCGGTGAGGACACGGCCCCCGAGATCACGGCGAGCGCCATCATGGCGGCGACCGCGGACTACTTCGGCCTGACGGTGGAAGACCTCTGCGGATCGTCGCGGAGCCGCGTGCTGGTGACGGCCCGGCAGATCGCCATGTACCTGTGCCGCGAGCTGACCGATCTCTCGCTGCCGAAGATCGGCGCCCAGTTCGGCGGCCGGGACCATACGACGGTGATGCACGCGGACCGCAAGATCCGGGCACTGATGGCGGAGCGGCGCTCCATCTACAACCAGGTCACCGAGCTCACGAACCGCATCAAGAACGGCTGACGGCGCCCCGCGCCGGCACGCGCACGTACCCCAAGGGCGCTGTGCGGACTCGTCAGGAGTCCGCACAGCGCCCTTCTGCGTTCCCCGAAAGCCGGCTCCCCACCCCCTTCGCACGGCTCCGGGCACCCGCCTGCCGCGCACCGGGCCCACTCCCGGAGGCCCCGCCCTGTTCGATTAACCGGGAGGTCACGGGTGTTCTCCACAGATCCGGGCGCTTTTTTCCCTCCACAGCCTGGGGATCCAAAAGTTGTCCATACTGCATCCACAGGCAGAACCTCCGCGAGGGCATCAGTCCAGCTCAGCGGGCTGGGGATTTGTGGTCAACGATGATCCACAGCCTGTGGACAAAATCTTCGTCCACAGGCCGGGCTCAGGGTTGTCCACCGACCGCCCACAGGTCTGGGCCCGTTTTCCCCAGCACGAAGCCGCTTCTCCACATCGCTGTCCACTGTTCGGCAACACCACAGGCCCCGTCACCGCGTCGAGTGAAAGGCGTCACACCAGGGGCCAGGGTTGCCCTGTGGGGAACGGGGGTAAAGCTGGGGACAGACCTGGGGAGAAACCGCCCTCCCCTGTGTACGGCTTGTGCACAACTTCCGGGTGTCCACAGAAAGCCCGGGTTGTCCACCGGTTCCACCCACAGGGCCGGTGGATAAAAAACCGGCTCTGAGCTGCGGAAACGGGGTTATCCACGGTTTCCACAGGGCCTACTACTACCACCACTCATAGTTAGCCCGGAATCCGTTTCGAAGTGGGTCCTGTGCACAACTCGCCCTCGGAGCGCTCCGGGCCGCTCGCCGCGATTTGACCCCGAGCAGCAACGAGTGTCGGTGCGGTGCGTCAGACTGGTCCCCGGCGTCCTCCCCGTCTCTTCGGCGGAGCGACCCGACCAGACGACGAAGGCCGACAGGGCGAAAACAGCAGGAGGCGGTTCCGGTGAAGATCCGGGTGGAGCGCGATGTACTCGCGGAGGCGGTGGCCTGGGTGGCCCGCAGCCTTCCGGCCCGTCCGCCGGCGCCCGTTCTCGCGGGCCTTCTGCTGAAGGCCGAGGACGGCGCGCTCAGCTTCTCCAGCTTCGACTACGAGGTCTCGGCACGGGTCTCGGTGGAGGCCGAGGTCGAGGAGGACGGCACCGTCCTCGTCTCCGGCCGGCTCCTCGCCGACATCTGCCGCGCCCTCCCCAACCGTCCGGTGGAGATCTCCACAGACGGTGTACGGGCGACCGTCTCCTGCGGCTCCTCGCGATTCACACTCCACACCCTTCCTGTGGAGGAGTACCCGGCGCTCCCGCAGATGCCGACCGCGACCGGCACCGTGCCCGGTGAGGTCTTCGCTTCCGCCGCCGCCCAGGTCGCCATCGCCGCCGGCCGCGACGACACGCTGCCCGTCCTGACCGGCGTCCGCATCGAGATCGAGGGCGACACCGTCACCCTCGCCTCCACCGACCGCTACCGCTTCGCGGTCCGCGAGTTCCTGTGGAAGCCGGAGGACCCGGAGGCTTCCGCCGTCGCCCTGGTGCCCGCCAAGACGCTGCTGGACACCGCCAAGGCCCTCACCAGCGGTGACACGGTCACCCTGGCGCTGTCCGGCTCCGGCGCGGGCGAGGGCCTCATCGGGTTCGAGGGTGCCGGACGGCGTACGACCACCCGACTGCTCGAAGGCGACCTGCCGAAGTACCGGACGCTCTTCCCGACCGAGTTCAACTCGGTCGCCGTGATCGAGACCGCCCCGTTCGTGGAGGCCGTCAAGCGCGTCGCCCTGGTGGCCGAGCGCAACACCCCGGTGCGGCTGACCTTCGAGCAGGGCGTCCTGATCCTGGAGGCCGGCTCCAGCGACGACGCACAGGCTGTGGAAAGGGTCGACGCCGTGCTGGAGGGCGACGACATCTCGATCGCCTTCAACCCGACCTTCCTGCTCGACGGCCTGAGCGCCATCGACTCCCCGGTCGCCCAGCTCTCGTTCACGACCTCCACCAAGCCGGCGCTGCTCAGCGGCCGCCCGGCCGTGGACGCCGAGGCGGACGACGCGTACAAGTACCTGATCATGCCGGTCCGCCTCTCCGGCTGACCTCCCCCGGCCCCGCCCCGGCGGGGCCCGACGGGCGTGTTCAGCGCCGAGCACGCCCGGCGTCCTGTCCCCTTCCGGGCGTAGGCTCGGACTTGGGTACGAATCGGCACAACGCTAAGGAATCTCTGATGGAGCTCGGTCTCGTCGGCCTCGGCAAGATGGGCGGCAACATGCGCGAGCGCATCCGCCGCGCAGGCCACACCGTCATCGGTTACGACCGCAACCCGGATCTCGCCGATGTCCACAGCCTGGAAGAGCTTGTGGGCAGCCTCAAGGGCCCCCGGGTCGTCTGGGTGATGGTCCCGGCCGGAGCCGCGACCCAGTCCACCGTCGACGAGCTGGCCGAGCTCCTCTCGCCCGGCGACATCGTCGTGGACGGCGGCAACAGCCGCTGGACCGACGACGAGAAGCACGCGGAGGAGCTGCGCCGCAAGGGCATCGGCTTCGTCGACTGCGGCGTCTCCGGCGGCGTCTGGGGCCTGGAGAACGGCTACGCGCTCATGTACGGCGGCGACGCCGAGGACGTGGCGAAGGTCCAGCCGGTCTTCGACGCCCTGAAGCCCGAGGGGGACTTCGGCTCGGTCCACGCGGGCAAGGTCGGCGCCGGCCACTTCGCCAAGATGGTCCACAACGGCATCGAGTACGCCATGATGCAGGCGTACGCCGAGGGCTGGGAGCTCCTGGAGAAGGTCGACTCCGTCACGGACGTGCGCGAGGTCTTCCGCTCCTGGCAGGAGGGCACGGTCATCCGTTCCTGGCTGCTCGACCTGGCGGTCAACGCCCTGGACGACGACGAGCACCTCGACAAGCTCCGCGGTTACGCGGCCGACTCGGGCGAGGGCCGCTGGACGGTCGAGGCCGCGATCGACAACGCGGTGCCGCTGCCCGCGATCACGGCCTCGCTCTTCGCGCGCTTCGCCTCGCGCCAGGACGACTCCCCGCAGATGAAGATGATCGCCGCGCTGCGCAACCAGTTCGGCGGGCACGCGGTCGAGAACAAGAAGTAACCCCGCAACGAGGAGCGGGAGGGGCCGATCGCCCCTGCCGCCACCGGAGCACGGAGCAGGAAGCCGGGAAGGTCGGCGTACATCATGCACGTCACGCATCTGTCGCTGGCCGACTTCCGCTCGTACGCCCGGGCCGAGGTGTCCCTCGACCCGGGCGTCACCGCGTTCGTGGGGGCCAACGGCCAGGGCAAGACGAATCTGGTGGAGGCCGTCGGCTATCTCGCCACGCTCGGCAGCCATCGCGTCTCCTCCGACGCCCCGCTCGTCCGCATGGGCGCCGAGCGGGCGGTGATCAGGGCGGCCGTCACCCAGGGCGAGCGCTCGCAGCTGGTCGAGCTCGAACTCAACCCGGGCAAGGCGAACCGTGCCCGGATCAACAGATCGTCGCAGGTCAGACCCCGTGACGTGCTCGGCATCGTGCGGACGGTCCTGTTCGCCCCGGAGGACCTGGCCCTGGTGAAGGGGGACCCCGGCGAGCGCCGGCGGTTCCTGGATGAGCTGGTCACCGCGCGGTCGCCGCGAATGGCGGGAGTGCGCTCGGACTACGAGCGGGTGCTCAAACAGCGGAACACGCTGCTGAAGTCCGCCGCGATGGCCCGCAGGCACGGCGGGCGCTCCCTGGACCTGTCGACGCTCGATGTATGGGACCAGCATCTGGCCGCAGTGGGCGCGGAACTGCTGGCCCAGCGCCTGGACCTGATCGCCACACTCCAGCCGCTGGCGGACAAGGCGTACGGGGACGTGGCGCCGGGCGGCGGCCCGGTGGCCCTGGACTACCGCAGTTCCGTCGGCGGCGAGGCCGGCCCCGCGCGGACGCGTGAAGAGCTGTACGCACAGCTCATCGAGGCCCTGGCAGGGGTCCGCAAGCAGGAGATCGAGCGCGGAGTCACACTGGTCGGTCCGCACCGCGACGACCTGGTGCTGGGCCTGCGCGGGATGCCCGCCAAGGGGTACGCGAGCCACGGGGAGTCCTGGTCGTACGCGCTGGCGCTGCGCCTCGCCTCCTACGAGCTGCTGCGTGGCGAGGGCAACGAACCGGTGCTGGTGCTGGACGACGTGTTCGCCGAACTGGACGCCCGCCGCAGGGAGCGGCTGGCGGAGCTGGTGGCGCCGGCCGAGCAGGTGCTGGTGACCGCGGCTGTGGACGACGACGTGCCGGGCACGCTCGCGGGGACGCGGTACGTGGTGTCCGCCGGCGAGGTGGAGCGGGTGTGAGCGGCGACGGCGAGGGGAAGGCCCCCGGCGGCGAGGACGGGGCCAAGCCGGCGGAGCCCTCCGGCGTGGACCTGGCCCGGGTCGCCCTGCGCGCGGCGAAGGAGCAGGCGCGGGCGCGCGGTGAGGCGGCGCAGCAGAAGAAGCAGGCGAGGCGCGGTGGCGGGCTGCGCTCCGGGGCGCGGCGGGACGGCCGCGACCCGCTGCCGCTGGGCGCCGCGATCAACCGGCTGATCACCGAGCGCGGCTGGGAGACCCCGGCGGCGGTGGGCGGGGTGATGGGCCGCTGGCCGCAGATCGTCGGCGACGACCTCGCCCTGCACTGTGTGCCCGTGCGGTACGACGAGGAGCCCGACCAGCGGGTGCTGACGGTGCAGTGCGATTCGACGGCCTGGGCGACGCAGCTGCGGCTGCTGGCCCCTCAGCTGGTGGCCCGGCTCAACGCGGACCTGGGCAACGGCACTGTGCGGATGATCAAGGTGCTGGGTCCTGGCGGGCCGCAGCACCGGTTCGGCCCGCTGCGCGCCCCGGGGAGCACGGGCCCGGGCGACACCTACGGCTGACCCGCCGCGACCTGGGCTTTTCCCCTCCGCAGCCGGATCTGAGCCGTGTACCGGCTGCCCAGGGGCCGGATGACGTGGCATGTGAAACCAGGTGGTGGTGAACGGGCGTCCCTCACCGTAGCGGAAGGCTGACAGGCCGAAGCGCTCAACGCCTGCGTGAGCCCCTTGAGGCCCCGTCCCGAATATGGGGAGTCGTCAGCCGCTCATTCAGGGCGGCACATGCGTACTCAGGTGCCCGCAAACCCCCATTCGGGTCGGCGCTACCGGTAGACTGATGAACAATCCCGCGTCTTGCGGGATTCGTCGATACAAGCCGAACGACGCAGCCGCTCCCGCCTGCCCGGAGAACGGCCTGTGCTGTGCCAGAAAGGGCGCTTCGTGGCCGATTCCGGCAACCCCAACGAGAACATTCCGTCCACTCAGGGCGAGGGCGACGCCGCTCCCGCCCAGGCCGAGGCGCAGCCCTCGTACGACGCCAGCGCGATCACCGTGCTGGAGGGTCTGGACGCGGTCCGCAAGCGACCTGGCATGTACATCGGCTCGACCGGTGAGCGCGGTCTCCACCACCTCGTGCAGGAGGTCGTGGACAACTCGGTCGACGAGGCCATGGCCGGGCACGCGGACACCATCGACGTCACGATCCTCGCCGACGGCGGGGTGCGCGTGATCGACAACGGCCGTGGCATCCCGGTCGGCATCGTGCCGTCCGAGGGCAAGCCCGCCGTCGAGGTCGTCCTCACCGTCCTGCACGCGGGCGGCAAGTTCGGCGGCGGCGGTTACGCCGTCTCCGGTGGTCTGCACGGCGTCGGCGTCTCCGTCGTCAACGCCCTGTCCACGCGGGTGGCCGTCGAGGTGAAGACCGACGGGTACCGCTGGACCCAGGACTACAAGTTCGGTGTCCCGACCGCCCCGCTGGCGCGTAACGAGGCCACCGACGAGACCGGTACGAGCGTCACCTTCTGGGCCGACGGCGACATCTTCGAGACGACCGAGTACTCCTTCGAGACGCTCTCGCGCCGCTTCCAGGAGATGGCCTTCCTCAACAAGGGCCTCACCCTCAAGCTGACCGACGAACGCGAGTCGGCGAAGGCGACGGCCGGCGCGGACAGCGCCGAGGCGGTGGACGTTCCCGAGGAGGAAGTGGCCCGCTCGGTCACGTACCACTACGAGAACGGCATCGTCGACTTCGTCAAGTACCTCAACTCCCGCAAGGGCGATGTCATCCACCAGTCGGTGATCGACATCGAGGCCGAGGACAAGGACCGGCTGCTGTCGGTCGAGATCGCCATGCAGTGGAACACGCAGTACAGCGAGGGTGTCTACTCCTTCGCCAACGCGATCCACACGCATGAGGGCGGTACGCACGAGGAAGGCTTCCGCGCCGCGCTGACCTCCCTGGTCAACCGGTACGCCCGTGACAAGAAGCTGCTCCGCGAGAAGGACGACAACCTCACCGGCGAGGACGTCCGCGAAGGTTTGACCGCGATCATCTCGGTGAAGCTGGGCGAGCCGCAGTTCGAAGGCCAGACGAAGACCAAGCTGGGCAACACGGAGGCCAAGACCTTCGTGCAGAAGGTCGTCCACGAGCAGCTGACGGACTGGTTCGACCGCAACCCCAACGAGGCGGCCGACATCATCCGCAAGGGCATCGCCGCCTCGACCGCCCGCGTGGCGGCCCGCAAGGCGCGCGACCTGACCCGTCGCAAGGGGCTGCTGGAGAGCGCCTCGCTCCCCGGCAAGCTCAGCGACTGCCAGTCGAACGACCCCACCAAGTGCGAGATCTTCATCGTCGAGGGTGACTCCGCCGGCGGCTCGGCCAAGTCCGGCCGCAACCCGATGTACCAGGCGATCCTGCCGATCCGGGGCAAGATCCTGAACGTCGAGAAGGCCCGGGTCGACAAGATCCTCCAGAACACCGAGGTCCAGGCGCTGATCTCGGCGTTCGGCACCGGGGTCCACGAGGACTTCGACATCGAGAAGCTCCGCTATCACAAGATCATCCTGATGGCGGACGCCGATGTCGACGGCCAGCACATCAACACCCTGCTGCTGACGTTCCTGTTCCGCTTCATGCGTCCGCTGGTCGAGGCCGGCCATGTCTATCTGTCGCGCCCCCCGCTGTACAAGATCAAGTGGGGTCGCGACGACTCCGAGTACGCGTACTCGGACCGCGAGCGGGACGCCCTGGTCGCGCTCGGCAAGCAGAACGGCAAGCGGATCAAGGAAGACTCGATCCAGCGCTTCAAGGGCCTCGGGGAGATGAACGCCGAGGAGCTGCGCGTCACCACGATGGACGTCGACCACCGGGTGCTCGGCCAGGTCACGCTGGACGACGCGGCGCAGGCCGACGACCTGTTCTCGGTGCTCATGGGTGAGGACGTCGAGGCGCGGCGCTCGTTCATCCAGCGCAACGCCAAGGACGTCCGCTTCCTCGACATCTGAGTCGGCCGAACAAGGAGGAGGGTCCGGCGACCCTCCGAACCGCAGCCGCGAAAGGACTTTGACCAGCAATGGCCGACGAGAACACCCCCGCACCCGTGACGCCCGAAGAGGTTCCGCCCGTCGAGGGCGTGGGTATGCGTGTCGAGCCCGTCGGGCTCGAGACGGAGATGCAGCGCTCCTACCTCGACTACGCGATGTCCGTCATCGTCTCGCGTGCGCTGCCCGACGTGCGGGACGGCCTCAAGCCCGTCCACCGCCGGGTGCTGTACGCGATGTACGACGGCGGCTACCGGCCCGAGAAGGGCTTCTACAAGTGCGCCCGCGTCGTCGGTGACGTCATGGGTACGTACCACCCGCACGGCGACTCCTCGATCTACGACGCCCTGGTCCGCCTGGCCCAGCCCTGGTCGATGCGCATGCCGCTGGTGGACTCCAACGGCAACTTCGGTTCCCCGGGCAACGACCCGGCCGCCGCCATGCGGTACACCGAGTGCAAGATGATGCCGCTGTCCATGGAGATGGTCCGGGACATCGACGAGGAGACCGTCGACTTCCAGGACAACTACGACGGCCGCAACCAGGAGCCGACGGTCCTCCCGGCGCGTTTCCCGAACCTGCTGGTCAACGGCTCCGCCGGCATCGCGGTCGGCATGGCGACCAACATCCCGCCGCACAACCTGCGCGAGGTCGCGTCCGGTGCCCAGTGGTACCTGGAGAACCCGGAGGCATCGCAGGAGGAGCTGCTGGACGCCCTGATCGAGCGGATCAAGGGCCCGGACTTCCCCACCGGCGCGCTGGTCGTCGGCCGCAAGGGCATCGAGGAGGCGTACCGCACCGGACGCGGCTCGATCACGATGCGCGCGGTCGTGGCGGTCGAGGAGATCCAGAACCGCCAGTGCCTGGTCGTCACGGAGCTTCCGTACCAGACCAACCCCGACAACCTCGCGCAGAAGATCGCCGACCTGGTGAAGGACGGCAAGGTCGGCGGCATCGCCGACGTGCGCGACGAGACCTCCTCCCGTACCGGCCAGCGCCTGGTCGTCGTACTGAAGCGGGACGCGGTCGCCAAGGTCGTCCTGAACAACCTGTACAAGCACACCGACCTGCAGTCGAACTTCGGCGCCAACATGCTGGCGCTGGTGGACGGGGTGCCGCGCACCCTGTCGATCGACGCGTTCATCCGCCACTGGGTGACGCACCAGATCGAGGTCATCGTCCGGCGTACGAAGTTCCGGCTGCGCAAGGCCGAGGAGCGCGCGCACATCCTGCGCGGCCTGCTCAAGGCCCTCAACGCCATCGACGAGGTCATCGCCCTCATCCGGCGCAGCCAGACCGTCGAGATCGCCCGCGAGGGCCTGATGGGCCTGCTGGAGATCGACGAGCTCCAGGCGAACGCGATCCTGGAGATGCAGCTGCGCCGGCTGGCCGCGCTGGAGCACCAGAAGATCACCGCCGAGCACGACGAGCTCCAGGCGAAGATCAACGAGTACAACGAGATCCTGGCCTCGCCCGCGCGGCAGCGGCAGATCGTCAGCGAGGAGCTGGCGGCGATCGTCGACAAGTTCGGCGACGACCGGCGTTCCAAGCTGGTGCCCTTCGAGGGCGACATGTCCGTCGAGGACCTGATCGCCGAGGAGGACATCGTCGTCACGATCTCCCGCGGCGGCTATGTGAAGCGCACCAAGACGGACGACTACCGCTCGCAGAAGCGCGGCGGCAAGGGCGTGCGCGGCACGAAGCTCAAGGAAGACGACATCGTCGACCACTTCTTCGTGTCCACGACGCACCACTGGCTGCTGTTCTTCACCAACAAGGGCCGGGTCTACCGGGCCAAGGCGTACGAGCTGCCGGACGCCGGCCGGGACGCGCGCGGCCAGCACGTGGCGAACCTGCTGGCCTTCCAGCCGGACGAGCGGATCGCGCAGATCCTCGCGATCCGCGACTACGACGCCGCGCCCTACCTGATCCTGGCCACCCAGGGCGGCCTGGTGAAGAAGACCGCGTTGAAGGACTACGACTCACCGCGCTCCGGTGGCGTCATCGCGATCAACCTGCGCGAGACGGCGGACGGCGCCGACGACGAGCTGATCGGCGCGGAGCTGGTCTCGGCCGAGGACGATCTGCTGCTCATCAGCAAGAAGGCCCAGTCGATCAGGTTCACCGCGACGGACGAGGCGCTGCGCCCGATGGGACGCGCCACCTCGGGTGTCAAGGGCATGAGTTTCCGCGAGGGAGACGAACTGCTCTCGATGAATGTGGTCAGGCCCGGTACTTTCGTGTTCACTGCCACCGACGGCGGGTACGCGAAGCGGACCGCGGTCGACGAGTACCGCGTCCAGGGCCGCGGTGGCCTCGGCATCAAGGCCGCCAAGATCGTGGAGGACCGGGGCTCGCTGGTCGGCGCGCTGGTGGTCGAGGAGACGGACGAGATCCTCGCCATCACGCTCGGCGGCGGTGTGATTCGTACGCGAGTCAACGAAGTCAGGGAGACGGGCCGTGACACCATGGGCGTCCAACTGATCAATCTGGGCAAGCGGGATGCCGTCGTCGGCATCGCCCGCAACGCCGAGGCGGGCCGCGAGGCCGACGAGGTCGACGGACCCGTCGACAGCGACGCCGAAGGCGGGACGACCGGGGCGACGACGGCCGACGAGGCCGCCGGCAGCACGGTCGACAGCAATGTCGAGGGCACGTCGCCCTCGACCGGGGAGCACGAGGAGTAGAGCGTGAGTGGAGCCACGGGCGCCGGTTCGGCCGCTTCCGGAGCGGGAGGTAACGGTGCCCGTGGCCCCGCCACGGACTCCCAAGGGGGCACTGTGACGGATACACGGGGCCCTCAGCCCCAGTACGAGGGTTACGCGACCGGGCCGCTGCCCGGTGAGCGGGAACCCGCACCCGGTCAGGCGGGCCCGTACCACCCGCCCCAGGCCTACCCCTCGCCTCCGGGCGGGACGCAGGGCGGTGGGCGGCCCTACGGCGCTCAGCAGGGCGCGGGACCGGCTCAGACGGCCCGCAAGCCGCGGACGGGGGCGCGGACCACTCCGCGTACCCGCAAGGCGCGCCTGCGTGTCTCCAAGGCCGATCCGTGGTCGGTGATGAAGGTCAGCTTCCTGCTGTCCATCGCGCTCGGCATCTGCACGGTGGTGGCGTCGGCGGTCCTGTGGATGGTGATGGACGCGATGGGCGTCTTCTCCACCGTGGGCGGCACCATCAGCGAGGCGACCGGTTCCAACGAGGGCAACGGCTTCGACCTCCAGGCGTTCCTGTCGCTGCCCAGGGTCCTGGTCTTCACCTCGGTCATCGCAGTGATCGACGTGGTCCTGGCCACCGCGCTGGCCACCCTGGGCGCCTTCATCTACAACCTGTCGGCGGGCTTCGTGGGCGGCGTCGAGCTCACGCTGGCGGAGGACGAGTAGGTCGGCGGGTATCGATTTTGGGACTGGCCCCGACGTGCGCTAATCTTCAGAAGTCAGCGCGACGGAAACAGCGCGGCGGGGCTATAGCTCAGTTGGTTAGAGCGCATCCCTGATAAGGATGAGGCCACAGGTTCAAATCCTGTTAGCCCCACCAGCACGAAGGCCCTCCACCGGGAACGGTGGGGGGCCTTCGGCGTTGTCGGGACGTCAGCCCGGGTGCGGTGTCATCTCGTGGCGGTACGCCGCAGCCGGCCGCGCAGCGTCTCCGTGAGGGCGCCCAGGACGAACGCCTGGACCAGGGCGCTGACGACGACTCCGCCGGCCAGGAACCAGTAGGAGACGGCGTCCGGGCCGCCGATCCGCATGCCCACCATGGCGAACAGCAGCGAGGCCGGGGCGGTGAGGAGGAACGGCCAGACGCCGACGAAGCCGGGGTCCCCGTAGGTCGCGACGGCCGCCTCGAACACGATGGAGGCGCCGACGATCCCCAGGTAGACGGCGGAGACGGGGTTGGCGAAGGTCAGACGGAACAGGGCGCGAGCGTGCATGGGGTTCCCCCGGGAGTAGTCGTGCTTGGTGGTCCTCATGCTTCTGGCGGGCGCTGTTCCTGGCGTGAGTACACGTACTCAACCGGCATGTGTTCCGGCGCGGGCGCACGGGAAAGCCCCCGTCCGGTGTGAACCGGCCCGGGGGCTCAGGGGATCAGGTGCGGCGGCGCTGTCACGGTGGGAGGAGCGAGGCGTCCTGTGCCGGAGTGCCGTGCGAGGCGCGGGCGGAGCCCGTGGCGTTCACGGTGTTCCTGGTGTCGGCGGACAGATGCCGGGTGGCGGGTGAGGAGCCGTGGGCCTCGGCCCGGATGCGCTGCTTCATCGTGGGGGGCAGTGCCCGGTCACGCGGAAGGGTCCATCGCACCGAAGGTCCGGTCGCGGTTGCGCGGGCGGCGGGCGTGTGCTCGTGGACCGTGGCCGCCGGCTCCGTGTTCGTGTTCGCGGCCGTGACCTGCGCGGCGGTGGCCGTGGAGCTCGCGAGGCCCAGTGCCGCGAGGAGTGCGAAGAACGCGGTGACGAAGGCGGTCCAGATGTTCTTGGCCGTGACGGTGCTCATGGCCCCTCACTTTCGGGTGGTCCGGTTTGCTTACCTTTCCGATGATGTGGATCCGGCCCGCGATTTCGTGGACCGACGCCGCGCATGCGCCGATCTTCAGATGAACACCACTCGTATGGTTCAACCGGCCCGTTCCGGCTTCCGGCGGGTGCTTCCGCGGGGCACGCACAGAGGGGCGCCTGCCGCACTCCGGCAGGCGCCAATTGGGTTGCGGGGAGGTCACCGGTCGATATCGGCCGGTGTGTATAGTCGGGCGGCAGAAGTCCCCTACGCCAACGAAGGACGAGGTCGCGCGGTGAAGAAGCTTCTCCTGGTCGCACTGGCCGCCATCGGCGGGCTCCTCGTGTACCGCCAGATCCAGGCGGATCGCGCCGAGCAGGATCTGTGGACGGAGGCGACCGACTCCGTGCCCGCGGGTTCGGGTGCCTGAGACGGAACAGCCTGGTAGGGAGCCCCGGTCGCCGACGCGGCCGGGGCTTCGTGCTGTTGCGGGACCGTGACGGCTGTGCACGTGAGTTCACGCAAGCGAATTAATAGCGTGCGGAAGCAAAGATGTCGCAGGGTGAGGGTGCGGGAGCCCGGCTGCCGGCTGAGCCGAAGGGCGGGGACGGGTGGGACGGAGGCGCGGACAAGCGGGGTGATTCGGCCGCCTCCGCAGACAGGTGCGGTACGGGAGAGGCAGGATGGGCCGTCGTTGCGGCCGCGGGGGCTGCCGCCATGGCCGCGATTCCGGCCGTGTTCGTATGGGTACGCGGCCGCTGACGGGCAGCCGCACGGATGACGAGGGGAAGCGCGTGATGAGGCGGCGCAGCAGGATGCGGGGGGCGCTGGCGGTGGTGGCGGCGGTGTTCGCGGTGGCGGTGCTGCCGGGACAGGCGTACGCGGCCGGTGCACCCGGCTCGTACACCTTCGATCCGGGCGCCGAGTCGGTCGGCGGCGCCGACATCAGCGCCGAGGCGTCGAAGCTGGAGCCGGACGGGGTCTACAAGAGCGCGATCCGGAGCGGGCAGAAGCTGTACTACCGGCTGGACCTGGACGCGAAGACGAACGCCTATGTCTCCGCCGTCGTCGTGCCGAAGGGCGGCGGCAAGGTGGCGTACGGGGACGGGATCACCCTCAGCGTCCGGGACAGCTCGGATGACGAGTGCAGCTCGCAGGACGCCATGTTCGGGACCGCGCAGTACCCGCGCCCCATCGCCGCCTACGCCTCCCGGCGGATCGACAAGGACGGCATCTGCCAGGACGCCGGTACGTACTACGTGCTGATCGAGCGGGAGAGCAAGGGGACCTCCGACCAGGGGGAGTGGGGCCTGGAACTGCGTTACACCTCCGAGCCGGAGCTCGCCGAACCCTCCGCCATGCCCACCACCGCTCCGTCGTCCTGGCCGTCGGCTTCGCCTCAGCCGCCCGCCGCCGCCACGGTCAAGGACCGGCGCGGGGGCGCCGGTTACTACGACGCCACGAGCCTGGAGACCGGTGAGTGGAAGGACCGGATCGAGCCCGGGCAGACCCTCTTCTACCGGGTGCCGGTGGATTGGGGCCAGCAGCTGTTCGCCACCGCGGAACTGAGCAACAGCACCTCCGAGAAGAGCGCGTACGTCGGCAGCGCACTGGCGGTGTCACTGGAGAACCCCGCGCTGGGGCATGTCGCCGATGTGTCGCCCATGTCCTATTCGGGAAAGCCGATTTCCGTCCCCTTCGACCCGCTGCCCCCGGTGGCGTACCGGAACCGGTACGACTCCAGTGACGATGTCGGCGGGATGCGGTTCGCGGGCTGGTACTACCTCTCCGTCTCGCTGAGCCCGGAGGTCGCCAAGGCGTACGGGCAGAAGCCGATCGCGCTGACCCTCAAGATCAGTGTGAGGGGTGAGGCGGGGAAGTCGCCGTACAAGGGGGACGCCGGGATCTTCGCCGTCACCCAGGGCGACAAGGACGCGGCGCGCGAAGGTCAGAGCGGGGCGCAGGCCGCCGAGGCCGGGAGCGAGCGCGGCACGATGAAGCTGGTCGCGGCGGGCGGAATCGGCGTCGGCACCGTGCTGGTGCTCTGGCTCGGGGCGTGGACCCTGCTCGCACGGCGCCGCGCGGCCGCCGCCCCGGCCGCACCCACGGGCGGGCAGCACCCCTACGGCGGGCCGCCCCAGGCTTGGTAGGCCGGGCGGCCGTCCCCGTACTCAGACCTGGGTCAGCGCCCAGATGCCCACGGCGAAGCAGATCAGCGCCACCAGCAGGACCGGGACCGCCACCTTCGGGGACGGTCCCGGACGCGTTCCCGGGGTGGATGCCGGGGCCGGGAAGGGGGCCGGCGCTTGCTGGGGAGCCGTGTAGGGGTGGGTGAAGGACCGGTCGTGGGGGCGGGGGGCCGACGCGTGCGAGGGCGCCGCGTCGGGGGCGGTGTAGCCGGCCGGGTTCGGATAGCCGTACGGGGCCGCGGGTGCGGCGGTGTGCGGGGTGTTGTGTGCGGGAACGGCCGGCCCGGGAGGCGGAAGGTGGAAACTGCCCGTCTCGGAGAGGGAAGCCGGTGCGGAGGGGTAGGGCTGCGGCTGCTGCCCGCCGGGGTGCGGGCCGGTCGGCTGGGGCGCCGTCGGCTGGGGGGCTGTCGGCTGGGGCGCTGTCGGCTGGGGCGCCGAGGCTTCCTGGGGCGACGGAGGGGCGGCCGGCAGGCCGCTTGTCCGAGGATCCGGTGAGTGCGCTGCCGCCGTCCCGCCGGACCGCAGGGGGCCGTCGGGGCCGAAGCCCTCGGGCAGCGGGCCGATCTGATCGAAGACCTCGACCGGCTCCTCGGCGTCCGAGGGCTCGGGGAGCATGTCGACGGCGGCGTTCAGAGCCTTGCGCGCGCCCGTGGCGGTACGGAAACGGTCGTGCGGATCCGGTTGCAGGAGCCCCGCGATGACCTGCCACAAAGGCTCCGGGACGCCGTCCGGGGCACTGGGCGTGCCGTGCTCCGCGAAGTGCTCGATGAGCGCCTGGGAGTCGGGCTTGGTGCCCTGGAGCAGATAGAGGGCGACCAGGCCGACCGCGAAGAGGTCCGCCGGGAAGTCCGGTTCGGCGCCCATCATCTGCTCGGGCGCGAAGTAACCGAGCGTCCCCACCACGTAGTTCGTCTCGGTGAGGCGGGGCTCGCCCTTGCGCATGGAGATGCCGAAGTCGGACAGCCGCAGATGCGGCCGGCCCCGACCGGTTGCCTCCATGAGGATGTTGGCCGGTTTGATGTCCCGGTGCACGACGCCTTCGGCGTGCACCGTCGAGAGGCCGGACAGCAGCTGATCGAGCAGGGTGCAGACGAAGCGAGGGGGCAACGGGCCGTAGTCGCCGATGACATGGGCCAGCGAACCGCCGCTGACGAGGTCCATGGTGAACAGGACCTGGTCGTCGTCGGCGGCCCAGCTCGCCGGTGCCAGCACATGGGGGTGCTCGATGCGCAGCGCCTGTTCACGGACGAAGCGGAGCAACGTGTGCGCGTCACTCTGCTGGAGAACCTTGGCCGCCACATAGCGGCGGCGCCGGTGGTCCCACGCGCGCCACACGGCACCGACGCCACCGCGTCCGATCGGATCGACCAGTTCGTACCGTCCGGCGAAGACCTCACCCATGGCGCTGCGCCCGCTCCCCGTTCATGTTCCGGCCCGTGCCCCCCGTACCGTGCAGGGCCTAGCTCTGGTGGCTCTCGTAGTGCGCCACCGCTTCCGCGGTGCGCCCCGCTCCGTACACCCGGAGGAACTCTGCCAGTTCCGGGTGCGTCGGGGCGAGGGAGTCCGCGGCATCGATGATGTCACCGGCCGCCGCGACCGAGCGCAGCAGCGACTGGATCTCCCGGACCACCCGGCGCACGGTGGGCGCCCCGCCGCTCGACGTGGTCTGGCCGGTGCCCGAGAGGACCGAGCCGCCCTGGGACTTCTTGATCTCCTCCATGCGGGCCGTGGCCTCGCCGGCGCTGACGCTGCCGTCGGCGACCTGGCCGGCCAGCTCCTGCAGGGCCTGGACCCGCTGGACGACCGCCGGATTGCCGATCTTCGCGCGCTGACCGCTCATGAGCTGGGAGAGCATGGGAGCGGACAGTCCGAGCGCCGCGGCGAGGCGGGCCTGGTTGAGACCGAGGTCGTCGATCAGCCTGCGGAAGAGTGCCCCCAACGGCTCGCCGTACCAACTGCGCTGCAGATCTCTGGCTCTGGCCGTGGCCTCTTGCTGCGCTGCATCCATTGCGTCTCCCCTTCGCATCCGCTTCGCTGCTGCGAACCTCGACCAGCATCTTACGGAGCGTGGTCGCACACGGGGAGTCCCCGTATTTTTGCATGATCACGGGGGTGAGCCGGTACTCTGTTCTGCGGCGGTGGCCGGAACATCGAGGTGTTCGGGCTGCGTGCTGTCGGGGCCTTAGCTCAGTTGGTAGAGCGCTGCCTTTGCAAGGCAGATGTCAGGAGTTCGAATCTCCTAGGCTCCACATCCCCAGAGGTCCTCCGACCTGCGGAAACGCGGGTCGGGGGACCTCTTTGCATCGGCCCGTGGCGGACCGCACGGCAGTCGGACAGGTTCTTCAAAGGTTCTTCATCGTTCCGCTTCTACGTTCGCCCTGCCCGCCGCACCCGCGGCCGGGCCCGACAGGGAGAGCGGGAGAACGATGAGGACGAACCGGGTACGGCCGGCCGTCGCGGCCTCGGTCGTGGCCTTCGTACTGGCCGGTTGCGGCGGGAGCGACGGCGGCGCGGAGGTCCCTACGGCCGGCGGCGGGAAGGTGTCGGCCCCGGCCGAGAGGGGAAGGGCCACGGACGACGTGGCGGCGTACGTGAAGGCGCAGCGCGCGTACGCGACGTGCCTGCGGGAACACGGCGTGGACGCACCGGACCCCGACGCGAAGGGCACCATCGACTTCGGCGCGGGCGACCAGCGGCGCGACCTGAAGCAGGACCCGAAGTTCAGGTCCGCCCAGGAGAAGTGCGCCGGGTACGTCTCCGCCGTGCCCGAGAGCATCGAGAAGGGCAACCAGCCCAAGCTGTCGGCCGCCCAGATCGAGGTGAAGCGCGAATACGCCGCCTGTATGCAGAAGAACGGCGCCGCCGACTTCCCCGACCCCGGCCCCGACGGCCTCGGCCAGGGCGAGTGGGACCAGAGCGCGGCCGGAGCGAAGCGGGCCGCCCGGATCTGCGGGCCGATCATCGGCGTCCCCGAGAACGCGGGCCCGGGCAAGGGCTGAGCGTGGAGACGGTGACAGACCTCGATGAGAAGCGTGGCGCTCGCGGACGGCGGATGTTCGTCGTCGTCGCCGGCGCGGCCGTCGTGGCGGCGGTCGCGGTGACCGGAGCCCTCGGGCTCGGTGGCGGCGGGGACGAGGGGCCACAAGCCCTTCCGAGGACCGGCTCGACCGTTCCCGTCACCCGGGCGACACTGACCGAACGCACCACGGTGGACGGCACTCTGGGGTACGGCCCGGAGACCCCGCTGCCGGTCAAGGCGACCGGCACGGTGACGTGGCTGCCCGCTTCCGGCACGACGGCGGAGCGCGGTGACACGCTGCTGCGCGTCGACGACCGCCCGACCGTGCTGCTCTACGGGGCGCTGCCGATGTACCGCGACCTGGGCCTGGCTCGGACCGCCCCGGCCGCCCCCGAGTCCGATGAGTCCGGCGAGTCCGGTGAGTCCGGCGAGTCCGCCGAGGGCGCGCCCCCGGCCGCACGCGAGCCCGAGCCCGTACGGGGCATGGACGTCATGCAGTTCGAGACCAACCTCGCCGCTCTCGGCTACACGGGCTTCACGGTGGACGAGATGTTCACGGAGGAGACCGCCGCGGCGGTCGAGCGCTGGCAGAAGTCGCTGGGTCTGCCGCAGACCGGCACGGTCGGCGTCGGGGACGTCATCTACGGCGCCGGGCGGATACGGATCGGCCGACCGGGCGTCCGGGTGGGCGCCGCCGTCGGCGAGGGCGCTCTCACCTACACGGGCACGACCCGCAAGGTCGTCGTCAACGCCTCGGCGGCCGAGGCGTCGTGGGCCGTGCGCGGCGCCGGGGTGACGATCCGGCTGCCCGACGAGAACGCCGTGAAGGGGCGGGTGGCGTCCGTGGGGAAGCAGGCGGACGAGGCCGAGGAGGGCGGCGGCACGGGCGCGCGGGCGGCGACGGTGCCGGTGACCCTCACCATCAAGGACCAGCAGGCCGTGGGGAAATGGGAGAGCGGACCCGTGACCGTCGAGTACGTGGGGCGGCGTGCCGAGAACGTGCTGACCGTCCCGGTCGCCGCCCTGGTCGCTCTCGCGGAGGGCGGCCACGGCCTGGAGAAGGCGGACGGCACGTTCGTCGCGGTGAAGACCGGGCTGTTCGCGGAGGGGGACGTGGAGGTGAGCGGTCCGGCGGTCCGCGAGGGCCTGAAGGTGAGGATCCCGGAGTGAGCGGGGACTCGCCGGCGCACGGCGCGGGCTCTTCGGCGGTCGTGGAATTCGACGCCGTCTCCAAGACGTATCCGGGCGGGGTGCACGCGGTGCGTGACGTCAGTCTGCGGATCGGGCACGGGGAGCTGGTCGCCGTCGTCGGGCCTTCGGGCTCCGGCAAGTCGAGCATGCTCCACCTGATGGGCAGCCTGGACCGGCCCTCCGCCGGCCGTGTGCTGATCGACGGCCACGATGTGGCGAAGCTGTCCGATCGGGAGATCTCTGCTCTCCGGGCCGGCCGGATCGGCTTCGTCTTCCAGCAGTTCCACCTGGCGGTCGGCGTCCCGGTGCTCGACGCGGTCGGTGACGGCCTGCTCTACGCGGGGGTATCGCTGCGCCGCCGCAGGGCCCGGGCAGCCGCCGCGCTCGCCCGGGTGGGGCTCAGCCACCGCGTCCACCACCTCCCGCATCAGCTCTCCGGCGGTGAGCGGCAACGGGTCGCGGTCGCCCGCGCGGTCGTCGGCGACCCCGCGGTCCTGCTGGCCGACGAGCCGACCGGCAACCTCGACTCCGCTTCCGGGGCGGCCGTACTGGAACTGCTGCACGGGCTGCACGCGGCAGGCACCACGGTCGTCGTCATCACCCATGACCGGGAGATCGCCGCCGGGCTCCCCCGCCGCCTCGACATACGCGACGGCCGGCTGACCGGTGACGTCACCCGCGCCGCGACGACCGGGGATCTCCGATGACGGACCGCACGCATACGTCCGGGCCGACCCGGGAAGAGGCCGGGGCCCGCTCGCCGTTCCCACCCCGGCAGGCGCGAAACGGAAGGCGGGGCCCGTCCCGGCCGCGACCCGCCCGGCTGCGCCCCGCCGACGTCGTACGGCTCGGCTCCACCGGGCTGCGCACCCGCCCCCTCCGGGTCTTCCTCTCCGCCCTCGGGATCGCCATCGGGGTCGCCGCCATGATCGCGGTGGTCGGCATCTCCGGCTCCGGCCAGGCCGAGGTGGACCGCAGGCTCGACGCGCTCGGGACCAACCTGCTGCGGGTCGCCCCCGGCGAATCCCTGTCCGGGGAGAAGGCCGAACTCCCGGAGGAGTCCGTGGCGATGGTCCGCCGCATCCCGCCGGTGCGGGAGGTCGCCGCCACCGGCGAGACCGGTGCGCACGTCTACCGCAACGAACGCATCGCCGTGGGGCGGACCGGATCGCTGAGCGTCCTCGCGGCGGACACCGGTCTGCTGCCCGCCGTCGGCGGCCGCCTCCGCGAGGGCCGCTGGCTGGACTCCGCCACCGAGGAGTACCCGGCGGTCGTGCTCGGGGCGACGGCCGCCCAGCGGCTGGACGTGTACCGGCCGGGCACCCGGGTCTGGATCGGCGGCCTGTGGTTCTCGCTGATCGGCGTGCTCGACCCGGTGCCGCTCGCCCCGGAACTCGACAGCGCCGCCCTGGTCGGCCGGCCGGCCGCGCGTACCTACCTCCGTTTCGACGGCCACCCGTCCACGGTCTACGTACGGGCGGAGGACAGCCGGGTCGCCGCGGTGCGGGACGTGCTCCCGGCCACGGCGTACCCCGCGAAGCCCGGCGAGGTCCGCGTCTCGCGGCCCTCGGACGCGCTCGCCGCCCGCGAGGCCACCGAGTCCGCGCTCACCGGGCTTCTGCTGGGGCTCGGCGGCGTGGCCCTCCTGGTCGGCGGTGTCGGCGTCGGCAACACGATGGTGATCTCCGTACTGGAACGGCGTACGGAAATAGGGCTGCGCCGCGCGCTCGGTGCGACCCGGGCGCAGATCCGCACGCAGTTCGTGATGGAGTCACTGCTCCTGTCGCTCATCGGCGGCCTCGCCGGAACGGTCCTGGGGACGCTGATCACCTCGGGGTACGCCCTCAGCCGCGACTGGCCTACGGTCGTGCCCGCGTGGGCGAGCGCGGCGGGCATCGGATCGACCCTGGTCATCGGCGCGGCAGCCGGGCTATATCCGGCGGTAAGGGCCAGCAGGCTCTCGCCGACCCAGGCGCTGGCCGGCACATAACGAGAGGGGACAGGGTGAGCTTCCGGATCCGGGCCCTCGGCCTGCTGATGCTGATCGCGATGACCGCCACAGTGGCCACCGCCTGGCTGACCTTGCGCCAGGCCAACCGCCAGGTGCGGGAGACCGTCACGGCCGGTCAGCAGGACACCTCCCGGATCGCCGGGGAGCTGCGCGCGTACGGGCTGGCGCACGCCACCTGGGACGGGCTCGCGCCGACGGTCGCGGCGCTCGCGAAGGGCACCGGGCAGCGCATCCGGGTGGCCACGGAGACCGGCGCGCTGCTCGCCGACTCGGACACCCTGGCCGGCCGTGCACCGCGTGCGGTGAGCGGCCGGCCGCCGGTGCTGGTCGACGCGCGCCCCACGCTGCGGCTCGCCGGGGGACAGGTGCGGCGGGCCTCCATGAAGCAGACCGCCTCCGCCGTCGCCGCCTACCGTTCCTACGCCGCCGACGCGGTCTGCCTGACCCGCGCGGGGGCCGCGGTCGTCACCGGGGCCGGTGCCTTCGGTGTGCCGACGGTGCGCGCGGACCGCAGGCCCGCCCAGTGTCCGGAACCCACGGACGCGTACGACCCGCTGACCCCTCGGGACCTCGACGCGCTGCGGTCGTGCGAGTCCGAGAAACGGTTCTCCGACTGTTTGCAGCGGGTCTTCGGCGAGCGCGTCGCCTCCGTGGCCCCGCCCCGCCTGGAGGTCGGGCTCGGCTTCCGCGACGAGGCGCCGCCCACGCTGGCCGTCGCGCCCACCGTGGCCGTCGCGGGGGGCGTGGCCCTGGTGGTCATCCTGGGCGGGCTGCTGCTGAGCAGGGCGGTCCTGCGCCCTGTCCGCGCTCTGACGCGCGCCGCGACGGGGCTGGGCGAAGGCGACCTGGGGCGGCGGGTGCCCGCGTCCGGGCGGGACGAGATCGCGCAACTCGGCGGGGCCTTCAACCGCATGGCCGACTCGCTCCAGACGAGCGAGGAGCACCAGCGCCGCCTGACCAGCGACATCGCGCACGAGCTGCGCACCCCGCTGGCCAATCTGCGGGGCTATCTCGAAGCCCTGCGCGACGGGGTCCTCGAACCGACCCACGAACTCCTCGAATCCCTCCACGAGGAGGCGCTGTTGCAGCAGCGGATCGTGGACGACCTGCGGGACCTCGCGCTGGCCGAGGCGGGCGCGCTCGCCTACCACCCCAGGGACGTCGATCTCCGCGAACTGCTGGAGACGAGCCACCGCGCCCATCTCCCCCAGGCACGGAGTGCGGGCATCACGCTGGCCCTGGTGGCGCCACGACCGGTGTACGCGCGGGCCGATCCGGACCGGCTGCGCCAGGTCGTCGGCAACCTCGTCGGCAACGCGCTGCGCGCCACCGCCCCGGGGGGAACCGTGACCCTGGCCCTGCCCCGGGACGGCGTCCGGGCCGTCATGGAGGTACGCGACACGGGCACGGGGATAGCGGCCGAGGACCTGCCACGGCTCTTCGACCGTTTCTGGCGGGCGGACGCCTCGCGGGACCGGGCCACCGGAGGCAGCGGACTGGGGCTCTCGATCGCCCGCCAGATCGTCGCCGACCACGGGGGCGTCATCGAGGTGCGCAGCACGGTCGGGGAGGGTACGACGTTCGCGGTCGCCCTCCCCCCGGCGCCGGACGGCCGCTCCCAGGCGGAGGGGGAAGCCTCAGGACGGCGCTGAGACGGGATCGTCCGCGAGGCGGTAGCCCCTGCCGTACACCGTCTCCACATGGCGGGGGCCGTCCGGGCCCGTCCCCAGCTTTCGCCGCAGGTTCATCACGTGGGCGTCGACGGTCCTTTCCAGTACGTTCCGGTCGAAACCGAAGACGCGCTCGATGATCTGGGCGCGGGTGAAGACCCGGCCCGGCTCCCGCGCGAGCGTCTCCAGGATGGCGAACTCCTTGGCCGTCAGTTCCACCGGCCGGCCCGCCACCCGGACCTCGAAGCGCGCGGTGTCCAGCTCCACCGCGCCGACCCGCAGCACCGCGGGCCCGTCGCCGCCGGACCGTCCCGAGCGGCGCAGCAGCGCCCGCACCCGGGCGGTCAGCTCGCGCGGGCTGTACGGCTTGGTGAGGTAGTCGTCGGCGCCGAGGTCGAGGCCGAGAAGCATGTCCTCCTCGGTCACCCGGGCGGTGAGCAGCAGGATCGGTACATCGGACTCGGTGCGCAGGATGCGGCACACGTCGAGGCCGTCGACGAGGGGGAGCATGACGTCCAGAACGATGAGGTCGGGACCGGCCGAGCGCGCCCGTTCCAGCGCCGCCCGGCCATCCGCGACCACTTGGACGGCGTGTCCTTCTCTTTCGAGATAGATCCGGATCAGACGGGACTGCTTCGCGTCGTCCTCGGCGACCAGAATGCGAGCGCTCACGTTCCCCCTCCACGGCCTCCTGCCGGTGTCCGAACGTTAGTACAGAACGGTCCGTGCGAAAGCGGGTGCGGAGTGGGGGCCGGGCACGCGGGCGGGCGCCGGGAGACCTCGTGGTCCTCCGGCGCCCGTCCTGGTGCGTGCGGTCCCGTGTGCGCGGGTCAGGCGCGGTCGTCCGGGTCCGTGCCGTCCACGGCGTCCGGACCGTCCTCGCCGGCCGCCTCGGCGTCGGCCTGCTTGGCCTCGACCTCGGGGTCCAGGAGCGTCGAGGCGTGCGGGCTCCCGTCGACGGAGGAGAGCGGGGCGCGGTCGTCGACCTCGGTGGGGGCCGGCGGCTCCACCAGCCACTCGGGGTTGGCCTGCTTGTCCCACCAGCGCCACACCGCGTAGCCCGCGCCCGCGAGGAGACCGGTCACCGCCAGGCCCTTGAACGCCTTGCCCGCCCTGGCCCGCCGCTCGTGCTTCCGGGCCAGCTTGCGGATCTGCTTCGCCGTGACCTGCCCGCGCAGGGCGGCCACCGCGGCGGCGCTGCGAGCGGCGGCCTCCTCCGCCACCGGCTGGGCGGCGGCCCGGGCGCTCTCGATGCGCGGGACGGTGTAGTCCGCGGCGCTGCGGGCCGCCTGACGGGTGCGGAGCGCGGCGCGCTGGGCGACCTCGTCAACCTTGGGGGGTACGTGCGTGCGGGCGAGCTCGATACGCGGGGCGACGTGCGCGCCGTACTGCACACGGGCCTGCTTGGCTGCCTTCGACACCTTCGGTGCGAGCAGCGTGCGGGCCTCGTGCGCATAGTGAACGGCCTGGTCCTTGGCCGAGTCGGCGTAGGGCGCCACCACTTCCGCGGCGTGCTGCACGCTGTCCCTCGCCGAGTCGGTTGCGGCACGCACGCTGTCGATGCGGGTCACGGGATCCTCCTCCTTGGTGGCGGGTAGGTACTCCGCCTTTCCACCCAATTCGAGATCATGCCTGCGTGGGACCTGTGCGGCATGCGGGGCGGGCATCCGGGTCATTCGGTACCTTCCGACGACCATGCCACGGTTCGTCGCGGATCGCGCCGGTTCGTCACGCACTTGGCCGCATCGTCCGTGCCGCGGGGGCACGGAGGCCGCCGGCTCTCGCCTCGGACGGCGCGGACGCCGACCGTGCAAGGATCGGAACGTCGGGCCGGTCGGCGGACAGGACCGGGCCGGTGCGCGGCGCAGACGCGCAGAGCACACGTGCAGACTCACGGAAGGCAGATCGTGGCCGAGCAGCTTTACGCCACCTTGAAGACCAACCAGGGCGACATCGAGATCCGGCTCCTGCCGAACCACGCTCCCAAGACGGTCAAGAACTTCGTCGAGCTCGCCAACGGGGAGCGTGAGTGGACCCACCCCGCGACCGGGGCGAGGTCCACGGACCGGCTGTACGACGGGACCGTCTTCCATCGCGTGATCAGCGGTTTCATGATCCAGGGGGGAGACCCTCTGGGGAACGGTACCGGCGGGCCGGGGTACGAGTTCAAGGACGAGTTCCACCCGGACCTCGCCTTCAACAAGCCCTATCTGCTCGCCATGGCCAACGCCGGACCGGGCACCAACGGCTCGCAGTTCTTCATCACGGTCGCGCCGACGGCCTGGCTGACCGGCAAGCACACGATCTTCGGTGAGGTGTCCAACGACGCCGGCAAGAAGGTCGTCGACGCCATCGCGGCGACCGCCACCAACGCGCGTACCGACCGGCCGGTGAACGACGTGATCATCGAGTCGGTCGTCATCGAGACGCGCTGATCGCCCTTCGCGTCCGTCCGCTCACCCTCCGACTCCACGTTCGGGAACCAACCGCCCCGCCCGTCCGTATGTCATGACAGAACGGACGCGCGGGGCTGTGTCGCGCGCACCCGCGACGACGAGGACCGAGGGGACCGGGAAGCCATGGGACCGAGGGACCAGCAGCCGCCGGGAACGTCCGGACCGCCCCCGCCCGCGGAGGGGCCGGCCCCCTGCTACCGGCACCCGGGCCGGGAGACGGCGGTCCGGTGCGTCCGCTGCGACCGGCCCATCTGTCCGGACTGCATGATCGGCGCGTCGGTCGGCTTCCAGTGCCCGGACTGCGTCCGCCAGGGGTCCGGTACGGGGCACGGCGCGTCCGCCGCCCGGCCGCGCACACTGGCCGGGGGCGTCGTCGCGGCGGACCCCAGGCTGATCACCAAGATCCTGATGGGGATCAACGTCGCCGTGTTCGTCGCGGTATGGGCCGACGACGCCCTCCTCGACCGCCTGATGCTGCTCGGCCGTGCCAGCTTCTCCTACGGAGGGCCGCCCGAAGGCGTCGCGGAGGGCCAGTGGTACCGGCTGGTGACGTCGATGTTCCTGCACCAGGAGGTGTGGCACATCGCCTTCAACATGCTGGGCCTGTGGTGGCTGGGCGGGCCGCTGGAAGCGAAGCTGGGCCGTGTGCGCTTCCTCGCGCTCTATCTGCTCTCCGGGCTGGCGGGCGGCGCCCTGACGTACTGGCTCGCGGAGCCGAATCAGCCGTCGCTGGGAGCCTCGGGGGCCATTTACGGTCTGCTGGGCGCCACTGCCGTACTGATGCGCCGGCTGAACTATGACATGCGGCCGGTCATCGCGATCTTCGTGCTCAACCTGATCATCACCTTCAACCCCTGGGGCGGCATCGCCTGGCAGGCCCATGTCGGGGGGCTGATCGCCGGAGTGCTGATCGGGATCGGCATGGTGCACGCCCCGCGCGAGCGGCGCGATCTGGTGCAGTTCGGGACCTGCGCCCTGGTCCTCGCGGCCGTCGTCCTGATCGTGATGACGAGAACGGCCGCCCTCACCTAGGGGTGCCGGGAGGCGGGTGTGGACCATTTGTGACCGAAGTTGTCCACAGGGTTCCACCGGAGGACGCTGATCTTGTGCATATCGCGGGTACACCTGTGCCCCTTGTCCTGAGCTGGGTTTTTCCAGTCGGGACAAGGGGCGTGGCACCCCGGGGCGGGGCGGCCGCGGTTGCGTCGGCGTCAACGGCCTGAGAGTTATCCACAGATCGTCTGACCTTTTCCCCCACCTGTGGATAACGCTGTGGGTAACTCAGGGCAGGGGTTGCGGAGCAGGGCCGGAGTGTGGTTCTACGCGGTCGCGCGGCCTACTTCCACTGCGTGGAGACGCCGAAGCCACCGGCGATGAAACCGAAGCCGACGACGATGTTCCAGTTCCCCAGTGACTCCACCGGCAGATCGCCGTCGGTCACATAGAAAACGACGATCCAGGCCAGCCCGATCAGGAAGAGCGCCAGCATCACGGGCGCCACCCAGCTGCGGCTGGTCAGCTTTATGTTGGTCGCCTGCTTCGCCGGGGGTGGCGTGAAGTCGGCCTTCTTGCGGATCCGTGACTTCGGCACGAGGAACTCTCCTGTCGATGCGCTGCGTGACCGCGCAGGGAACTGTGGCTGGCGCCGGGGCGGGGCGCGAGGGGGAATGTGGCCTCCCCCGGGCGTCCGTTAGCGTAGTCCTTCCGTGGCACCGAAGGAGATAAGGGTACGTTGAGCAATTCTGCCGACTCTCCCCCCGGGCCGGTCCGCCGCACCTTCCGGCACCCGGTCAGAGTGCTCACGGCTGCCGTTTTCGCCCTTGCCGGACTCATCTTCGTGACCAGCGCGAATACGGCGAAGGGCACCAATATCCGCACTGACGCCTCACTGCTCAAGCTTTCCGACCTCATCCAGCAGCGCAGCGAGAAGAACGCCTCCCTGGAGGAGTCCGCCGCGTCCGTGCGCGGGGACATCGACCGCCTCGCCCAGCGCGACAACGGCAGCACCAAGGCGGAAGCCGCCCGGCTCAAGGCGCTCGAGCGGACGGCGGGCACCGCCGAACTGTCCGGCCGGGCCGTCTCCGTCACGCTCGACGACGCCCCGCCCAACGCCACCGCCAGTCCCGGCTACCCCGACCCGCAGCCCAACGACCTGGTCATCCACCAGCAGGACCTCCAGGCGGTCGTCAACGCCCTGTGGCAGGGCGGCGCCAAGGGCGTGAAGGTCATGGACCAGCGGCTGATCTCCACCAGTGCCGTGCGCTGCGTCGGCAACACCCTGATCCTCCAGGGCCGGGTCTACTCACCCCCGTACAAGATCACCGCGGTGGGCGACCCCGGGGCGCTGCGACGGGCGCTCGACGCCTCGCCGGCGATCCAGAACTACCTGCTGTACGTGCAGGCGTACGGGCTCGGCTGGAAGGTGGACGAGCAGGGGGCGACGACCCTTCCCGGCTACTCGGGCGCGGTGGACCTGCACTACGCGGAGCCGGTGAAGTAGCAGACGGCGACAGGCGCCGCACAGCTTTCCGCAGGCATCCCACGCCGGGCCCCGGGCCCTTTAGTCTGGACCCGGTACCGAATGGAGGGTCTGGATGTACAGCTGGATCTGGCGGCATCTGCCGGGCAACGTGTGGGTGCGTGCGTTCATTTCGCTCGTGCTCGCCCTGGCGGTCGTCTATGTGCTGTTCCAGTACGTCTTCCCGTGGGCGGAGCCGCTGCTTCCGTTCGGCGACGTGACGGTCGACGGAGCGAGCGCGCCGACGGGGGCCGCCCGATGAGCGCCCGCATCCTCGTCGTGGACAACTACGACAGCTTCGTCTTCAACCTCGTCCAGTACCTCTATCAGCTCGGTGCCGAGTGCGAGGTGCTGCGCAACGACGAGGTGACCACGGCCCACGCGCAGGACGGCTTCGACGGCGTTCTGCTCTCCCCCGGCCCCGGCACCCCGGAGCACGCGGGCGTCTGCGTCGACATGGTGCGGCACTGCGCGGCGACCGGCGTCCCGGTCTTCGGCGTCTGCCTGGGCATGCAGTCCATGGCGGTGGCCTACGGCGGCGTCGTCGGCCGCGCCCCCGAGCTGCTGCACGGCAAGACCTCTCCGGTGCTCCACGAGGGCACGGGTGTGTTCGCCGGCCTGCCCTCGCCGTTCACCGCGACCCGCTACCACTCGCTCGCCGCCGAACCGGACACCGTGCCCGACGAGCTGGAGGTCACCGCGCGGACCGCCGACGGCATCATCATGGGCCTGCGCCACCGGGAGCTGGCCGTCGAGGGCGTGCAGTTCCACCCGGAGTCGGTGCTCACCGAGCACGGCCACCTGATGCTGGCCAACTGGCTGGTGCGCTGCGGGGACACCGGAGCCGTCGAGAGGTCGGCGGGGCTCGCTCCGGTGGTGGGCAAGGCCGTCGCGTGACCTCACCCCGCCACGGAGCCGGGGCCGGGCAGGACGACCCGCACGATCCGCGGGCGTACGAGGACCCGGGCACGTTCGAGGCGGCGGTCCACCAGCTGGCGGACCCGTTGAACGACCCGCTGCCGGGGCCGGATCCCGTGGCCCCGCGACAGCAGGGGCCCTACGAGCCACAGGGCCCCCAGCAGGCCCCGCAGGAGTGGTACGACCCCCACGGATACCAACGGGACTGGTACGGCCACCAGGGGCCCGTACAGCAGCCCCTGGCTGCGTCACCGCCCACGCCCGACCCGTACCCTCCGGGCGCCCTGGGCCCCGCGGCCCCTTCCCAGCCCCCGGCCGGCGAGGCCGTGGAGCCGGCCACGGAGGTCTTCGCCCGATTGGATCCGGGCGACCCGGTCGTGCCGCTGCCCCGCCCGGAGCCCGAGCCGGAGCCGTACACCGGCGCCGACGAGGCCGAAGGCGGGCCCGGCGCGGCCCCGGAGACGTCACCGCCCACCGGCGGCCGCGCCGAGCGCAGGCGCGCCGCCAAGGGGCGTGGCCGACGGCGCCCCGCACCGCGCCCCGGGCCGGGGGGCGTGGCGCCCGCGAAGCCCATGACCCGTATGGAGGCGCGCCGGGCGGCCAAGGCCGCCAAGGACAGCCCCGCGATCGTCATCAGCCGGGGCATCGGCGAACTCTTCATCACGCTGGGCGTTCTGATGCTGCTGTTCGTCACCTACCAGCTCTGGTGGACGAATGTGCGCGCCGACCAGATCGCCGGCCGGGAGACCCACAAGATCCAGGACGACTGGGCCAAAAACGAGAAGGCCCCCGAGAAGCAGGAGGCGTTCGAGCCGGGGCAGGGCTTCGCCATCATCCACATCCCCAAGCTGGACGTCGTCACGCCGATCGCCGAGGGCACCAGCAAGGAGAAGGTCCTCGACCGGGGCATGGTCGGCCACTACAGCGAGGAGCCGCTGCGCACGGCGATGCCCTCCGCCAAGAAGGGCAACTTCGCGCTGGCCGGCCACCGCAACACCCATGGCGAACCGTTCCGCTACATCAACCGGCTGAAGCCCGGCGACCCGATCGTGGTCGAGACCCGGGAGGCGTACTACACGTACGAGATGACGAGCGTGCTGCCGCAGACCTCGCCCTCCAACGTCTCCGTGATCGCGCCGGTGCCGAAGCAGTCCGGCTTCACCGGGCCCGGCCGGTACATCACCTTGACGACGTGTACGCCGGAATTCACGAGTACGTACCGTTTGATCGTCTGGGGCAAGATGGTCGACGAACGGCCGCGCAGCAAGGGCAAACCCGACGCGCTCGCGGACTGAACGGGCCGGACGCCATGACGACAGGGCGGTGCTATGACAGCGACGACCGAGGACCAGGAGCGGACCGACGAGCCCGCGCCACCCGTGCGGAAGGGCGGCCGCCATCCCCTCGCGACCGCCGTCAGTGTCTTCGGTGAACTGCTCATCACCGCAGGTCTGGTGCTCGGCCTCTTCGTCGTCTACTCGCTGTGGTGGACGAACGTCCTCGCCGACCGCGAGGCCGCCAAGCAGGGCCACACCGTCCGCGACAAGTGGGCCGGCGGCCCCGGCGCGCTGGACACCAAGGACGGCATCGGCTTCCTCCACGTCCCGTCGATGAAGAACGGCGAGGTGCTCGTCAAGAAGGGCACCGACACGGAAACGCTCAACGACGGCGTCGCCGGCTACTACACCGATCCGGTGAAATCCGCGCTCCCTTCCGCCAAGGAGGGCAACTTCGCCCTGGCCGCCCACCGGGACGGGCACGGGGCGAAGTTCCACAACATCGACAAGGTGCGTACCGGGGACGCGATCGTCTTCGAGACGAAGGACACCTGGTACATCTACAAGGTCTTCAGCGAGCTGCCGGAGACGTCCAAGTACAACGTCGACGTGCTGGGCCCGGTCCCGAAGGACGCCGGCGTGACGAAGGCGGGCCGCTACATCACGCTCACGACCTGCACCCCGGTCTACACGTCCACGTACCGCTACATCGTCTGGGGCGAGCTGGTCCGTACGGAGAAGGTCGACCGCGACCGCACGGTCCCGGCGGAGCTGCGCTGACGCCTGTGCCGTTACGGCGGAGGGCCCCGGTCACCTCGATGGTGACCGGGGCCCTCTGTCCGTACCGGGTGCGGAGCGGGTCAGTGACCCCGTCCGCCGTTCAGCCCGCCGAAGATGCCGCCGCCCTCGACGGTGGTCAGGGTGACCGTGCCGCCCTTCTCCACTTCCTGGTTGGGCATCGGGGAGCTCAGGATCACCTTGGCATCCGGCTTGTCGACCGAACCGGGCTGGAGCGCGACCACCAGGCCCATGCCCTCCAGCTGGGCCTTCGCGTCCTGGTAGCTCTTGTTGAGGAGGTCACCGGGGACGGCCACCTTCTCCGGCTCGGGCGGGCCCTTGGAGACCTTGAGGATGATCGAGGTGTCCTTGCCGACCTTCTCGTTGGCGACGGGGGTCTGCTCGACCACCTGGCCCGCGGGCTTGTCGGAGTCGACGTCACTGCGGCCGATGTTCTTGAAGCCGACCCCGTTCAGCTGGGCGACCGCGGCGTCGTACGAGCGGTCCGTCACCGGAGGCATCGTGAGCAGCTCCTCCGTGGCGACCTTGAGCGTGATCTCCGAGTTCTCCTCGGCCTTCTCGCCGCCCTTCGGGGACTGCTCCAGGACGGTGCCGGGCTCGGCCTGGTCGGACTCGACCGAGTCGACGGTGACCGTGAAGCCCTTCTTCTCCAGGGCGTCGCGGGCGTCGTCCTCGGACTGGTTGGTCACGTCCGGCACCTCGACCTTCGGCGGACCGCTGGAGACGAAGACCGTGAGGGTCTCCTGCTCCTTCATCTGCCCGTCCTCCGGCGTCTGGCGGCAGATCTTGCCCTTGGGCTGCTCCTTGCACTCTTCCTTCGGGCCGACCTTGAGGACGATGTTCGTGTTGTCGGCCAGTTTCTGGGCGTCCTCGACCGTGATGCCGATCATGCTGGGCACGTCGAACGCGCCGTCGTCGCCGCCGTCGCCGGGGAAGACCGCCTTGCCGATGAGGATCGCGCCGATCAGCACCAGGATGCCCGCGACGACCAGGAGGATCGTCGAGGTGTGGTTCTTCTTCTGCCTGCGGCGGTCGGGGCGGTCGTCGTAGCCGTAGCCGCCGTCGTCCGGGTTGACCGGCGGCAGCATCGACGTGCGCTCGCCGCTCTGGTCGGCGGGGCGCAGGGCGGTGGTGGGCTGGTCGTGGTCGTACCCGCCGGGGTAGCCGCCGCCGTAGCCCGCCGCACCCATCGCGGCGGTCGCGGCGACCGGCTGGCCGTCGAGGCACGCCTCGATGTCGGCGCGCATCTCGTCGGCCGACTGGTAGCGGTAATCGGGGTCCTTGGTGAGCGCCTTCAGTACGATCGCGTCCATCGCGGGCGTGATCTCGGGGTCGAAGTTGCTCGGCGGCTGCGGCTCTTCCCGTACGTGCTGGTACGCCACCGCCACCGGGGAGTCCCCGACGAACGGGGGCCGGACGGTCAGCAGCTCGTAGAGCAGGCAGCCGGTCGAATAGAGGTCGGACCGCGCGTCGACCTGCTCGCCCTTGGCCTGCTCCGGGGAGAGGTACTGGGCGGTGCCGATGACGGCGGCGGTCTGGGTCATCGTCATACCGGAGTCACCCATCGCGCGGGCGATGCCGAAGTCCATGACCTTGACCTGACCGGTCCGGGTCAGCATGACGTTGGCCGGCTTGATGTCCCGGTGGACGATGCCCGCGCGGTGCGAGTACTCCAGCGCCTGGAGGATGCCCACCGTCATTTCGAGCGTCCGCTCGGGCAGCAGCCTGCGCCCCGAGTGCAGCAGCTCGCGGAGCGTCGAGCCGTCGACGTACTCCATGACGATGTACGGGATGGAGACCCCGTCGACGTAGTCCTCGCCGGTGTCGTACACCGCGACGATCGCCGGATGGTTGAGCGAGGCGGCGGACTGGGCCTCACGGCGGAACCGGGCCTGGAAGGACGGGTCGCGGGCGAGGTCCGCCCGGAGCGTCTTCACGGCGACGGTGCGGCCGAGCCGGGTGTCGTGGGCGAGGTAGACCTCGGCCATGCCACCACGGCCGAGCACCGAGCCCAGCTCGTACCGGCCGCCGAGGCGACGCGGCTCTTCCATAACTGTTCCAGCCCTCTCCGTCAGTCCTGACCGCACCGGTGCGCGGTCCGGCGGTGTGCTGTTCGCGCATACGCTACCGGCCGCGCATCAGCTGATCCGCCCGGAGGCGATACCTGATATCCGACCGGTATCCACAGAGGCGCTTTCGCGGCCGGGAGTGAGCGGTCTCACTTCTCGCTGTCGATGACCGCCTTCATGACCGCCTTGGCGATCGGGGCGGCCAGGCCACCACCGGAGATGTTCTCGCGGGTGGCGCCGCTGTCCTCGACGACGACGGCCACGGCCACCGGCGAACCGTTGTCGGTCTTCGCGTACGAGATGAACCACGCGTACGGGTTCCCCTTGTTGTTCAGACCGTTCTGGGCCGTACCGGTCTTGCCGCCGACCGTGACGCCCGGGATCCGGGCGTTGGTGCCCGTGCCCTCCTTGACGACGGTCTCCATCATCTGCTGGAGCTTCTGGGCGTTCTCCGCCGAGAGGGGCCGGCTGAACTCTTCCTTCTCGTGCGTGTAGATCACGTCCAGGTTGGGCGCCTTGCGCTCGGCGACCATGTACGGCTGCATGAGCTTGCCGTCGTTGGCCACGGCGGAGGCGACCATCGCCATCTGGAGCGGGGTGGCACGGTTGGACGCCTGGCCGATGCCCGCCATCGCGTTCTGCGGCCGGTTGTCCTCGGGGTACACGCTGGCGTTCGAGCGGACCGGAGTGAAGATCTCCTTGTTGAAGCCGAACTTGCCGGCCTCGTCGATCATCTTCTGGTTGCCCAGGTCATCGCTGATCTTGCCGAACACGGTGTTGCAGGAGTAGCGCAGCGCCTCGCGGAGCGAGGCGTTCTCGCACGGGATGTTGCCCTCGTTGGGCAGGTCGTCGCTCGACTGCGGCAGGCGCCAGGGAAGCGGCGACTTGGTGTGCTCGTCGATGTCGGTGTAGAGCCCGTTCTCCAGGGCGGCGGCGGCGGTGACGACCTTGAACGTCGAGCCGGGCGGGTAGGTCTCGCGCAGCGCCCGGTTGATCAGGGGCTTGTCCTTGTCGCCCTTCAGGGACTGCCACGCCTTGCCGTCTGCGTTGCTGGTGCCCGCGAAGGTCGAGGGGTCGTACGACGGGGTGCTGGCGAGCGCGAGGATGGCCCCGGTCCGCGGGTCGAGGGCGACGACGGCGCCCTTCTTCTTGCCGAGACCCTCGAAGGCGGCCTTCTGAGCCGCGCCGTTGAGCGTGGTGACGACGTTGCCGCCGGTCCTCTCCTCGCCGGTGAACATCGACATCGTCCGGTTGAAGAAGAGCTGGTCGTCGTTGCCGGTGAGGATGCCGTCCTCGAGGTTCTCCAGCTGGGTGGCACCGAACGCCTGCGAGGAGTAGCCGGTCACGGGGGCCCACATGGGGCCGTCCTTCCACACCCGCTTGTACTTGAAGTCGCTGCCCTTGGTCTCGGTGGACCCGGTGATCGACTTGCCGTCCACGATGATGTTGCCGCGCTCATGGGCGTACCGCTCGATGCGGACGCGGCGGTTCTCGTCGCGGGTGTTGAGGTCGTCGGCCTTCACGTACTGCAGGTAGTTGGTCCGCGCGAGCAGGGCGAAGATCAGGACGCCGCAGAAGATCGCGATCCGGCGCAGTGGCTTGTTCACGGGCGGACCACCTGGGTCATCTCGGCGTCGGTCGAGGGTGCGGGGGCGGGCGCGGGGCGCCGGGCGGTGTCGCTGATGCGGATGAGGATGCCGATGAGGGCCCAGTTGGCGATCACGGACGAACCGCCGGCCGCGAGGAACGGCATCGTCATACCGGTGAGCGGGATGAGGCCCATGACACCGCCGGCCACGACGAAGACCTGGATGGCGAAGGCGCCGGAGAGGCCGACCGCGAGGAGCTTGCCGAACGGGTCGCGGGCGGCGAGCGCCGTGCGGATACCCCGCTCGATGATGAGGCCGTAGATCAGCAGCACGGCCATCATTCCGGCCAGTCCGAGCTCCTCACCAACGGTGGAGAGGATGAAGTCGGCGTTGGCCGCGAAACCGATCAGGTCGGAGTGGCCCTGTCCCCATCCGGTGCCGATCGTGCCCCCCGAGCCGAAGGACATGATCGCGTTGGAAACCTGCTCACAGGCGCCGCTGAGGTCGGTGGAGTAACAGGCGAACGGATCCTTCCACGCAGTCACACGGGACTGGACGTGGCGTTCGAAAGTCGCGACACCCACGGCACCGGCGGCCGACATCAGGAGGCCGAAGACGATCCAGCTGGTCCGTTCGGTGGCCACGTACAGCATGATCACGAAGAGGCCGAAGAACAGCAGCGACGTCCCGAGGTCGGTCTCGAAGACCAGGATCAGGATGGACAGCGCCCAGATGACCAGGATAGGGCCGAGGTCGCGACCACGAGGCAGGTACAAGCCCATGAAACGGCGGCTCGCGAGTGCGAGGGCGTCGCGTTTGACCATGAGGTAGCCGGAGAAGAAGACCGCGATGATGATCTTCGCGAACTCGCCGGGCTGGATCGAGAAGGGGCCGAGGCTCACCCAGATCTTGGCGCCGTTCACCGCCGGGAAGAACATCGGCATAATCAGCAGGATCAGCGCGGCCACCATGGAGATGTAGGTGTAGCGCTGCAGGATGCGGTGGTCCTTGAGAATGAGCAGCACGGCGACCATGAGGGCGACGCCCACTGCCGAATACATCAGCTGCTTGGGAGCGTCGGGGGTGTACGCGCCGAACAGCGTCTCCGCGCGCTGGATCAGTCTCTGCGACTGGTCGAGCCGCCAGATCAGCACCAGCCCCAGCCCGTTCAGCAGCGTGGCCAGCGGCAGCAGCAGCGGGTCCGCGTACCGGGCGAACTTCCGCACCACGAGATGGGCGACACCGCCGAGCAGGACGAGCCCCGCTCCGTAGCCGAACATGCCGGACGGCAGCTTGCCGTCCATGGCCAGGCCCACGTTGGCGTAGGCGAACACCGAGATGGCGATGGCGAAGACCATCATCATCAGTTCGGTGTTGCGCCGGCTCGGTGCGTCGATCGCGCCGATCGTGGTCGTGTTGGTGACAACGCTCATGGTGCTGAAGGCCCCCTACGGCTCTACTTCTTACCGCACTGCGGGACCAGCTTCTTCTCTTCCTCCGAGAGGCTGGGCCCAGGAGTGGGAGTCGTGGAAGTCTGCTCGGACTTGGTGTCGCCACCGGATGTCTTGGAGGACTTGGACGCCTTGGTGGCATCCGTGTCCGTGCCCTGCGCCTGGCCCTCGTCGCCGTGCTCCTTCTCCGCCGCGCGCCGCGCCGCGTCCTTCTTGCAGGCGGACGCCTGGACGGAAAGCTCGGCGATCTTCTCGCGGGCGTCGGCGAGGCTGCCCTCGGCGATCGTCGCCTCGACCTTCTTGCGCTGGTAGGCGGGGAGGTACTTGAGTTCGATCTCGGGGTGGTCCGTCTCGACCTTCGAGAGCGAGAGCCAGCCGAGATCCTGGCTGAGGCCCCGGTACAGCGCGACGTTGTCGTTCTTCGCGCCGACGTAGAACTGGGTCTGGGTCCAGCGGTAGCCGCCGTAGAGCCCGCCGCCGACGACGGCCAGCGCGAGCACCACGTACAGGGACCGCTTGAGCCATGTGCGGCCGCCGCCGTGCTTGACGAAGTCGTCGTCGGAGTAGGACCCGAACGCCCCGTCGGGCATTCCGTCGTAGCCGGAGCCGTCACCGCTGCCGGGCGGGCCGAAGCTGCCGGCGGGCGGCGGCACGGGACGGCCGAGGCCGGCCGCACGGCCGGCGGGCGTCTGCATCGCACCGCCGTCGTTCAGCTGGGCAGCCTGGTTCTCGGCGACCGCGCCGACGACGACCGGGGTGTCATTGAGCTGACCGGCCAGGGTGTCGTTGCCGTCGACGTCGAAGACATCGGCGACGATGCAGGTGATGTTGTCCGGTCCGCCGCCGCGCAGGGCGAGCTGGATCAGGTCCTGGATGGTCTCCTGCGGGCCCTGGTAGCTGGCGAGCGTCTCCTCCATCGTCTGGTGGGAGACGACGCCGGAGAGCCCGTCGGAGCAGATCAGATAGCGGTCGCCGGCCCGGACCTCACGGATGGAGAGGTCGGGTTCGACATGGTCGCCACTGCCCAGCGCGCGCATCAGCAGGGAGCGCTGCGGGTGGGTGGTGGCCTCCTCCTCCGTGATCCGGCCCTCGTCGACCAGCCGCTGGACCCAGGTGTGGTCCTGCGTGATCTGGGTGAGCACGCCGTCGCGCAGCAGGTACGCGCGCGAGTCGCCGACGTGCACCAGGCCGAGGCGCTGTCCGGTCCAGAGCAGGGCGGTGAGCGTGGTGCCCATGCCCTCCAGCTGGGGATCCTCCTCGACCATCATCCGCAACTGGTCGTTGGCCCGCTGGACGGCCGTACCGAGCGAGGTGAGGATGTCGGAGCCCGGAACGTCGTCATCGAGCTGGACGAGGGTGGAGATCACCTCGGAACTGGCGACCTCGCCGGCCGCCTGGCCGCCCATGCCGTCGGCGATCGCGAGGAGGCGGGGACCGGCGTAGCCGGAGTCCTCGTTGCCCTCCCGGATCATGCCCTTGTGCGACCCGGCGGCGAAGCGCAGGGACAGACTCATGCGCACCTCACCCGTCGGTTCGGGGTACAGCCGGTCTCGAGCCACACTGCCCACCCTCCGATCGGGAGCCTGGCCGGGTCCGGTGCCCGGACCCCCGCGGCTCGCTCGCTCCGCTCGCTCATTGTCGTACTACTTCCGCAGCTCGATGACGGTCTTGCCGATCCGGATCGGCGCGCCCAGCGGAACGGGCGTCGGGGTGGTGAGGCGGGTCCGGTCCAGGTACGTGCCGTTGGTGGACCCGAGATCCTCGACGATCCACTGGCCGTCACGGTCGGGGTAGATCCTGGCATGCCTGCTGGACGCGTAGTCGTCGTCCAGCACGATCGTTGAATCATGGGCACGGCCCAGCGTGATGGTCTGCCCTTGGAGCGCCACCGTGGTGCCGGTGAGCGTGCCCTCGGAGACGACCAGCTTGGTCGGCGCGCCCCGGCGCTGGCGGCCGGGCTGCTGGCGCTGCGGCGGCGGTGCCGCGTTCTGGCGTCCCTGGGGCGGACGCGCGTCGTTCGCGGTGCGGCGTGAGCCGCGCTGCGTGACGCGCGTTCCGAACAGGTCGCTGCGAATGACCTGGACGGCCACGATCACGAACAGCCACAGAACAGCCAGGAAACCTAGCCGCATGACCGTCAGGGTCAGCTCTGACATTGCCCCCGCTTCACCCTTCGGCTTGCCGGTAAACGATGGTGGTGCTGCCCACGACGATCCGCGAGCCGTCGCGGAGCGTAGCGCGGGTGGTGTGCTGCCCGTCTACCACGATGCCGTTGGTAGACCCGAGATCCTGGATCGTCGAGGGCGTTCCGGTCCTGATCTCACAGTGCCGGCGGGAGACACCGGGGTCGTCGATCCGCACATCGGCGTCGGTGCTGCGGCCCATGACCAGTGTCGGGCGGGAGATCTGGTGGCGGGTGCCGTTGATCTCGATCCAGCGCCGCACCTGCACGTTCGGCGGGGAGGCGGGAGCGGCCGGCGGACGCCGGTCGGGACCGCCGTGACGCCCGGCGCCCGGCGGCGGGCCGGCGGGCATGGGCGGGGCGGAGGCGGGAGGATAGCCGTAACCGCCGCCGGGGCCCTGCGGAGCGGAACGGCCGGGGTACCCCTGCTGGGGGGACTGGCCGCCGTAGCTCTGGCCCTGCGCCGGTCCTTGGCTCTGCGCCGGCCCCTGGCCCTGTGACGAACTGGACGCCAGCGTGCGGCTGCGGACCCGGTAGAGACCGGTGTCGAGGTCCTCGGCCTTCTCCAGGTGCACCTTGATGGGTCCCATGAAGGTGTACCGCTGCTGCTTGGCGTAGTCCCGGACGAGGCCGGAGAGCTCGTCGCCCAGCTGGCCGGAGTACGGGCTCAGGCGCTCGTAGTCGGGGGCGCTGAGCTCGACGATGAAGTCGTTGGGGACGACGGTGCGCTCACGGTTCCAGATGGTCGCGTTGTTGTCGCACTCCCGCTGGAGGGCACCCGCGATCTCGACCGGCTGGACCTCGGACTTGAAGACCTTGGCGAAAGTGCCGTTGACCAGACCTTCGAGACGCTGCTCGAAGCGCTTCATCACTCCCATGGGGCACCTCCTCCGGTGTCGTCGTCCCTGTACTGCTTACTGATCGTATCCACGCGTCGGGAAATCGGCTGGTTCCCCTTGTCTGCCCTGTGGATGAGTGTCCCCCCTCACACGGATCGTAGAGGCGGCCTCCTGACAGTGTCCCGCACCTCGGACGCACTCAGGAGGAGTGGGGGGCCACCCCTGAGGGTTCCCGGTTCCTTTCGGACGTTCTGCGGACGTCGGCCGAGCGTGCGGCGCGTGCCCGGCGATCGGGCGGCGAAACAACGGATGTGAATCCACCCTGTCCAGCGTGCTAATCTTCCGGATGTCGCCAGGCGCTCGCACCGAAAAGTGAGAGAGCCCGGAACACCACTCTTGCGCGAGTGGCGGAACGGCAGACGCGCTGGCTTCAGGTGCCAGTGTCCTTAGGGACGTGGGGGTTCAAATCCCCCCTCGCGCACAAGAAGGAAGCCCCCCAGGCATCGCCCTGGGGGGCTTCTTCAGTTCGGGGCCGGCCCCTCCTCTGTGTGTTTGGTTTCACGTGAAACGCCCGTTTCATGGGTGCGGGCGTGGAAGGGCCTGTCCGGTCGGCGCAGCCGCGCTCAGGGGCAGACGGCGGTCGGGGTGCGGCGGTACGGTCGGCGGCAGTTGATGTTCGGGCAGGTGCCCGGCGACTGCGCCGGGCGGGGGCGGGGGAGGCTGCGTGCCATGGAAGCGACCGGGACGGGACTGCCTCCGGTGCGACTTGTCGAGCCCGGTAGTGGGGGTGCC
This sequence comes from Streptomyces sp. DT224, assembly GCF_049844595.1. Lineage (NCBI taxonomy): Bacteria > Bacillati > Actinomycetota > Actinomycetes > Kitasatosporales > Streptomycetaceae > Streptomyces > Streptomyces sp. DT224. Next base: position 389,178 of record NZ_JBNCLI010000005.1, on the reverse strand, counting down.
GCGGTTCCCGCGGAGGCCGACGGGCCGCGCATACCGGCCGTGCCGGGGTTCGCGCGCCGTACGGACAGGGCGTACGCGGAGGCCGGGGGGCGACCGAAGGGCAGAGGCAAGGCGCTGCGGGCGCGGGTGCCCCGGTCCGCTCACGCGACGCTGGAGCTGCCGGCCGGACGGCCGGACGCGGTGCGCGCGGTCGAGGAATCCAACCGGGGCCGGGTGCCGGAGCTGACGCCGATACGGGTGGGCCGGATGGCTGCCACCCCCTTCGCCTTCCTGCGCGGCTCTGCCGGGCTGATGGCCCACGACCTGGTGGGCACCCCGGTCACCGGCGTCGCCCCCCAGCTCTGCGGCGACGCGCACGCGGCCAACTTCGGGCTGTACGGCGATGCGAGGGGCGGCCTCGTCATCGACCTGAACGACTTCGACGAGACCGTGGCCGGGCCCTGGGAATGGGACCTCAAACGCCTGGCGACCTCGCTGGTGCTCGCGGGCCGGGAGGCCGGTGCCGACGAGGACACCTGCCGCAAGGCCGCTTACGACACCGTGGGGGCCTATCGGCGAACGATGCGGCTGCTGGCCCGGATGCCCGCGCTCGACGCCTGGAACGCCATCGCGGACGAGGAGCTCGTCTCCCACACCGACGCACGGGATCTGCTCGGCACCCTGGAGCGGGTCTCCGAGAAGGCCCGCAACAACACCAGTGCGCGCTTCGCGGCGAAGTCCACGGAGGACTGCGAGGACGGTGGCCGCCGTTTCGTGGACGCGCCGCCGGTGCTGCGCAGGGTCCCGGACACGGAGGCCGCGGCCGTCGCGGCGGGGCTGGGGGACTATCTGGAGACCGTCTCCGCGGACCGGCTGCCGCTACTGGCCCGGTACGCGATCCATGACGTGGCGTTCCGGGTGGTCGGCACCGGCAGTGTGGGCACCCGCTCGTACGTGGTGCTGCTGCTGGACCACCGGGGGGAGGCCCTGGTGCTCCAGGTGAAGGAGGCCAGACCCTCGGTGCTCGGGCCGCATCTCGCCGCCGTGGGGTTCGGGGTGCCGGAAGTCGCGCACGAGGGGCGGCGCGTGGTGCTCGGGCAGAAGCGGATGCAGGTCGTCAGCGACCATCTGCTGGGCTGGACGACGGTGGACGGCCGTCCTTTCCAGGTACGGCAGTTCAGGAACCGCAAGGGCAGCGTCGATCCCGCCGCCCTCGCCGCCGACCAGGTCGACGACTACGGCCGCATGACCGGGGCGCTGCTGGCGCGGGCCCACGCCCACAGTGCCGACCCGAGGCTGCTGGCGGGCTACTGCGGCAAGAACGACGAGCTGGACGAGGCTGTGGCGGCGTTCGCGGTGACCTACGCGGACCGCACGGAGGCGGACCACGCGGAGCTGGTGCGGGCGATCGGGGCGGGGCGGATCGCCGCGGAGCGGGGCGTGTAGCGGGGGGTCGCGGGGCCCGTGCGGGGCGCCCGCTGCGGTGCCCGTGTGTCCTCGGCGGCGGGCCTGGGCCATACGCTGGGCGGGTGACCCACGAAGCCGCCGGGGTGCCCTCCCGGAACGACGATGACCAGCAGGACGAGGCGCGGCCGGACGCCGGAGGACCTGAGGGCGGTGAGCCCGGTCTCGGGGCGCCGGGGGACGGCGAGTCCGGTGCGTCCGGGGCAGGGCAGCGGCCCGAGGCGCGGCTCGCACACGCGGTGCGGGCGGCCGAGCAGGCGCTGATCGAGTTCGAGATCGCGGTGGAGACGTTCCGGGTCGAGGTGGAGAACTTCTCCCGGCTGCACCACCAGAGGCTGGGCCCGATGTACGCGCGGCTGGACGAGCTCGACGCGCAGATCGCCGAGGCGCGGGCGGCGAAGACCGGTGACCCAGAGGACCTGCGCAAGGCGGCAGAGGCACGGTCGGTCGTGATGCCCATGCCCGGCGTGGACGAGCTGTTCCACGACTGGATGGACTCCGAGGGCCTGTCCCCCGAGGCGTCGGCCATGCTGACCGATCAGACGGTGCGCCCGCCCAAGCGGGTCCGCCCCACCGACGAGGCACGCAAGCTGTACCGTGACCTGGTCCGCAAGGCGCACCCGGACCTGGCCCAGGACGAGGCGGAGCGGGTCAGGCGGGACGAGTTCATCGCGCGCGTCAACGCCGCCTACGGACGCGGTGACGAGGCCCTGCTCAACGAACTGGCCGAGGAGTGGGCGGCGGGGCCGGCCGCGCCGCGGCAGGAGCTGAGCGAGGCCGACGAGCTCTACGCCCGGCTGGACTGGCTGACCCAGCGCAAGGAATTGCTGACGGAGTGGGCGCAGGAGCTGGAGGAGAGCGCGATCGGCGCCATGCTGCGGATGGCCCCGGACGACCCGGACCAGCTGCTGGAGGAGATCGCCGAACAACTGCTGGGCGAGGTCTCGCAGCGGGAGGCGGAGCTCGCGGCTCTGGTGCAGTAGCGTTTTCGGTGGCCCGAGCGCACTGATTCGGTGACCCCGAGCGCACTGACGAGAGAAGGCATGACCCATGAATTTCGGCCCGCTTCCCACGGTCGACGTCGCGTCCGTCCCGGCGGACGGCCTCGTGCTGGACGTCCGGGAGAACGACGAGTGGGCGGCCGGACACGTCGAGGGCGCCCTGCACATCCCCATGAGCGACTTCGTGGGCCGCTTCGGTGAGCTGACCGAGGCGGTGGAGGACGGCCGGCGCGTGCACGTGATGTGCCGGGTCGGCGGCCGGTCCGCCCAGGTCACCCAGTACCTGGTGCAGCAGGGGATCGACGCCGTCAACATCGACGGCGGCATGCTCGCCTGGGACGGCGCGGGGCGCCCGATGGTCACCGACAACGGCGCCCCGGCCTTCGTCGCCTGACGCGACCCGCCCCGGTCCTCCGGCGCCCGGGGCGTCAGCGGTCGAAGTCGAGTTCCACCTCCTCGGTGACCGGATGGGACTGGCAGGCCAGTACGTAACCCGCGTCCGTCTCCTCCGGCTCCAGGGCGTAGTTGCGGTCCATCCGCACCTTGCCGGAGACCAGGAACGCCCGGCAGGTGCCGCAGACGCCGCCCTTGCACGCGTACGGAGCGTCCGAGCGGCTGCGCAGCACCGTCTCCAGCAGCGACTCGCCCCCCTCCACCGGCCAGGTGCCGGACCGGCCGTCGAGCGTCGCCGTCAGGGTGCCGCCCACGGGTGTCTCGACCCGGGGCCCCGCGGGAGCGGCGGGGGTGTCCTCGACGTGGAAGATCTCCTGGTGGACGCGGGAGCGGTCCACGCCCAGCCCGTGCAGCGCGACCTCGGCGGCCCGGACCAGGCCCAGCGGCCCGCACAGGAACCAGCCGTCGATCTCCGCCACCGGCAGCAGCGCCGGCAGCAGTCCGGAGAGCCGTTCGCGGTCCAGCCGGCCCGAGGGCAGACCCGCCTGCTGCTCTTCCCGGGACAGGGCGGTGACCAGCTGGAACCGGTCCGGATAGCGGTCCTTCACATCGGCGACCTCGTCCAGGAACATCGTCGAGGCAGCCGTCCGATCGCTGCGGAACAGGCAGAATGTGGCATTCGGCTCCCGGGCGAGCAGGGTGGCCGCCATGGACAGCACCGGGGTGATGCCGCTTCCGCCGACGATCGCCGCGAACTGCCCGGCGCGGGGTGTCAGGACGAAGCGCCCCATCGGAGGCATCGCCTCGATCGTGTCCCCGACCAGCAGCTCCTTGAGCGCGTACGTGGAGAACGCGCCGCCGTCCACGAGGCGGATGCCCACCCGTAGCTCCGGACCGGCCGAGGGCTCGGGGGCCGGGGCGCAGATCGAGTACGAGCGGCGGACCTCCTCGCCGTCCACGGTGTAGCGGACGTTGAGATGCTGGCCGGGTTGGTGCCGGAAGGTCTCGTGCAGGCCGGGCGGGACGGCGAGGGTGACGGCCACCGAATCGTCCGTGAGCCGCTCGATCCCGCTGACCCGGAGCGGATGGAACATCTACAACTCCTTGAAGTGGTCGAACGGCTCCTGGCAGGCAACGCAGCGCCGGAGCGCCTTGCACGCCGTGGAGGAGAACCGGCTCAGCAGCTCCGTCTCGGTGGAGCCGCAGTGCGGGCAGCGCACGGACAGGGCCAGCGGCACCGGGCCGTCGGACGCGGTGTCGTGCGGCCGGGGCGGGGCTATGCCGAACTCCGCCAGCTTCCGGCGCCCTTCGGCGCTGATGTCGTCCGTCGACCATGCGGGCGACAGGACGGTCTCCACGGACACCTCTGCCACGCCGTGGTCGTGCAGCACGCGCTCGATGTCCGCGGACATCGCCTCGATCGCCGGGCAGCCGGTGTACGTCGGAGTGAGCCTGACCGTGACATGGTCCGGGTCGTGCACGTCCACGCCCCGGACCACACCCAGGTCCTCCAGCGTCAGCACGGGCAGCTCCGGGTCGGGGACGGAGCCCGCGAGGCTCAGCAGTTCCGCCTCGACGGCGGTCCAGGTCACCATGACGCCCCCGGGTGGCTGCGGTGCAGGTGCTGCATCTCGGCGAGCATCCGGCCGAAGGACTCCGTGTGGATGCCCTGCCGGCCCGCGCCCGCCGTCCAGGCGCCGGACTGCGGCCCCGTCGGCACGGTCAGGGCGGCCCGGCCGAGAATGTCGGTGACGGCCTCCAGCCAGCCGCTGTGCAGCGCCTGCCAGTCTGCGTCGACGCCTTCGACCGGCTGGAACAGCTCGCCGGTGAAGCGCCACAGCGCGTCCACCGCCCGCTGCATCCGCTCGTGGCTCTCGTCCGTCCCGTCACCGAGGCGCAGCGTCCACTGCTCGGCATGATCCCGGTGGTAGGCGACCTCCTTGACCGCCTTGGAGGCGATTGCCGCGAACGGACCGTCGCCGGCCGCCAGCTGCTCGTACAGCCCCTGCTGGTGGACCGAGAAGCAGAGCTGCCGGGCGATGGTGTGGGCGAAGTCGCCGTTCGGCTGTTCGACCAGCTGGACGTTGCGGAAGGCGCGCTCCTCGCGGAGGTAGGCCAGTTCGTCCTCGTCGCCCACGAGTGAGAGCAGCAGCCGGGCCTGGCCCAGCAGGTCGAGGGCGATGTTGGCGAGGGCGACCTCCTCCTCCAGCACTGGGGCGTGGCCCGCCCACTCCCCCAGCCGGTGCGACAGCACCAGCGCGTCGTCGCCCAGGGCGAGGGCCGCGGTCACAGGTGCTTCACCCCGTCTGGGATCTCGTAGAAGGTGGGATGCCGGTAGGGCTTGTCACCGGCCGGTTCGAAGAACGAGTCCTTCTCGTCCGGCGAGGAGGCCGTGATCTGGGAGGAGGGCACGACCCACAGGGAGACCCCCTCGGACCGGCGGGTGTAGAGGTCGCGCGCGTTGCGCAGGGCCATCTCGGCATCCGGCGCGTGGAGGCTGCCGGCGTGGGTGTGGGAGAGCCCGCGCCGCGAGCGGACGAACACCTCCCACAGCGGCCAGTCCGTCGAGCTGCTCATGCTGTCGCCTTTCCGTTGCGTACGGCAGGGTCCGCGCCGGGCGTGTGTGTGCGGGCGTATGCGGCGGCGGCTTCACGCACCCAGGCGCCTTCCTCGTGCGCCCGGCGGCGCTGGGTGAGGCGCTGCTCGTTGCACGGCCCGTTGCCCTTCAGGACCTCCTGGAACTCGGTCCAGTCGATCGCGCCGAAGTCGTGCTTGCCGCGTTCCTCGTTCCACCGGATGTCCGGGTCGGGGAGGGACAGGCCGAGCGCCTCGGCCTGGGGGACGCAGATGTCCACGAACCGCTGCCGCAGTTCGTCGTTGGAGTGCCGCTTGATCTTCCAGGCCATCGACTGCGCCGAGTGGGCCGAGGCGTCGTCCGGCGGGCCGAACATCATCAGGGAGGGCCACCACCAGCGGTTCACCGCGTCCTGGGCCATCTCGTGCTGTGCGGCGGTGCCGTTGCTCAGCGCGAGGAGCAGTTCGTATCCCTGGCGCTGGTGGAACGACTCCTCCTTGCAGATGCGGACCATCGCGCGGGCGTAGGGACCGTAGGAGCAGCGGCAGAGGGGCACCTGGTTGGTGATCGCGGCGCCGTCCACGAGCCAGCCGATGGCGCCCACGTCCGCCCAGGTCAGCGTCGGATAGTTGAAGATCGAGGAGTAGCGCTGGCGTCCTGCGTGGAGCTTGTCGAGCAGCTCCTCGCGGCCGGTGCCCAGGGTCTCGGCCGCGCTGTACAGATACAGTCCGTGGCCCGCCTCGTCCTGCACCTTGGCCATGAGGATCGCCTTGCGGCGCAGCGAGGGGGCGCGGGTGATCCAGTTGGCCTCCGGCTGCATGCCGATGATCTCGGAGTGGGCGTGCTGGGCCATCTGCCTGACCAGCGAGGCGCGGTACGCGTCGGGCATCCAGTCACGCGGCTCGATGCGCTCGTCGGCCGCCACCGCCGCGTCGAAAGCTTCCTGGAGGGCCGCGTCGGGCCCCTCTTCGCCGCCTGCTGCCGTCTGCGCTGCCTGGCTCGCAGTCCCTGCCGCCATCCCGGACTCCCTACCGACCGATCGTTCGGTTCAATGTCTTCAATGGTGAGTCCGGGGCCCGTAGGGTGTCAACCCTGTGGATAACCGACGCGATCGGGGCGGGATGGATTCGGACGACGACAGGGAGGCCCGCGGCGGGGACGGACCCGTGACCGCCGTCGAGGCGCCCGCGGTGCCGGGCGGAATGGCCGGGCTCTCGTTTCCGTACCAGATCGTCGCCGCTGTGGCGCTCGCCGCCTTCGGGGTGCTCGCCTGCGTGCAGCTGGCCATGGTCTTCCTGTACGTCGCTCCCTCCAACACGCTGACCAAGCAGCACGGCGCCGCGGTGGACGAGTGGGTGTACCCCGAGTTCGAACAGAACTGGAAGCTCTTCGCACCCAACCCGCTGCAGCAGAACGTGGCCGTTCAGGCGCGCACCGAGACAGCCGGCCCCGGAGGCCCCCGCACCTCGGCCTGGCGGGACCTCTCCGCCGAGGACGGCCGGGCGATACGCGGCAGTCTGCTGCCCAGCCACGTCCAGCAGAACGAACTGCGCCGGGCCTGGGACTTCTACGTCGGATCGCACGACGACAAGAACCGGGCCAACGGCCTGCGCGGCACCCTTTCCGAGAAGTACGTCCGCCGCCTCGTGATGCTGCGTCTCGGCGGCCAGGACGACGGCGGGACCATCCTGAGGATCCAGGTCAGGTCCGAGGTACGGGCCGTCGCGGCGCCCGAGTGGAGCGACGAGAAGATCAGCACCGGCCCGTCCTACCGCGTCCTGCCCTGGTGGAAGGTCACCGCCGACGACCTGCCCGAGGAGGCCGGACAGTGAGCACGCCCCACCCGGCCCGCGGCCTCGCCGGCTCCATCCAGCGCGTCACGGCCTCGGCCCTCGGCCCCTACCAGAGCGCCGTCATCCGTATCGGCTTCTCGGCCACCTTCCTGCTGTTCCTGCTCCGTGAGCTGCCCCACCGGCACGAGATGTACGGTCCGGACGCGCCCTGGCACTGGGACCTGGCGCGGCAGCTGATATCCGGGAACCAGGCGTTCACGACCCTCATGTGGTCGGACAGCACGATCTGGTTCGAGACTGTTTACGCGCTGGCGCTGCTCTCGTCCCTCCTGCTGATGCTCGGCTGGCACACCCGCGCCGCGTCCGTGGTCTTCATGGCCGGAGTGCTCTCGCTGCAGAACCGCAGCATCTTCATGGGCGACGGCGGCGACAACGTCATCCACCTGATGGCCATCTACCTGGTGCTGACCCGCTGCGGGCAGGTCTGGTCGCTGGACGCCCGGCGGGCGAGGCGCCGCGAAGCCGCGGCGCGCGCCGGCCAGGAGGCCGGCGGGCGGCTGGTCCCCGGGGAACCGGCGGGGATCGTGCTGTGGGTGGTGCTCGGGGCCGTTCTGGTGGGGGCCGCGGTGGCGGGCGGCCTGGGCGGCACCGTGTGGCTGCCGCTCCTCCTGTGGTGCCTGTGGATCGGCCAGGGCGCCTGGTGGGCCGTGAACCGGTACGCGCCGCGCAACGAGTTCCGTACCCTCCTCGACGTCATCGCCAACCTCGCCCACAACGCCACTCTCGTCGTGATCATGGCCGAGGTCTGCCTGATCTACGCGACGGCCGGCTGGTACAAGATCCAGGGCTCGCGCTGGCAGGACGGGACCGCGCTGTACTACCCGCTCAAGCTGGAGTACTTCACGCCGTGGCCCGCCCTGTCGGACCTCCTGGCGTCCAGCGGCGTCATGGTCATGGTGCTGTCGTACGCCACGGTCATCGTGCAGGTGGCTTTCCCGTTCACCCTCTTCAACCGGCGCGTGAAGAACGTCCTGCTCGGCGCGATGATCTGTGAGCACGCGGGGATCGCGCTCCTGCTGGGGCTGCCGTTCTTCTCGATGGCCATGATCGCCGCAGACGCCGTCTTCCTGCCGACAGCCTTTCTGGTGTGGCTCGGCCGGCGGGTGACCACCGGGCGTGAGCGGTTGTTCCGGCGACGGCTGGGGCGAGTGCCGGCGCCGCGTGCCGCCGCCGACGGCCCGGAGGCACCGGAGCCCGGCGGCGACGGGAGCCATACCCTCGTCGGGTGAGCAGTGAGACCGGCAGCACCGGTGAGACCAGCGGCAGCGGCGCGCCCGTGGGCGATGAGCCCGCGCAGTACGACGAGGGGTTCGGAGCGGAGATCGGTGTCGGGCCGCATCCGCTGCCCTGGCCCGAGGGCGAGCGGTACGACCCCGAGCTGCTGGCCGGCGGCGACCGGCGGAATGTGGGCGATCAGTACCGGTACTGGAGCCGTGAGGCGATCGTCGCCGACCTCGACCTGCGGCGCCACGATTTCCACGTGGCCGTGGAGAACTGGGGCCACGACTTCAACATCGGGTCCGTCGTGCGGACCGCGAACGCCTTCCTGGCCAAGGAGGTGCACATCGTCGGGCGGCGGCGCTGGAACCGGCGCGGGGCGATGGTCACCGACCGCTACCAGCATGTCCGGCACCACCCCGACACCGCGAGTTTGACCGCCTGGGCGGCGGCCGAGGGCCTGCCGATCATCGGGATCGACAACCTGCCGGGGGCGGTGCCACTGGAGCGGACGGTCCTGCCCCGGCGGTGTGTCCTCCTGTTCGGGCAGGAGGGGCCCGGGTTGACGGAGGAGGCCCGGCGGTGTGCGGAGAGGGTGTGCTCCATCGCGCAGTTCGGGTCCACGCGGTCGATCAATGCGGGGGCGGCGGCGGCGATTGCCATGCATGCGTGGGTGGCGCGGTATGCGGTGATTCCTGGGTGAGGTGGGGGTGCGGGCGGGGCGGGTGCGCCTTGCGGCGGGCCCTTTCCCTTGCCCGCCCCTTCCCGTAACCGGGGCTCCGCCCCGGACCCCGCGCCTCAAACGCCGGCGAGGCTGGGATGCACGGCGGTGAGGGTGGGAGGGACCCGGGGCGGATGGGATGCACGGCGGGGCGGCTTCAGTTCTGGCGGCGTACTTCGATCGTGCGGAAGCGGTTGGAGACGAAGGCTCCGTCGCAGAGGGCCGCGTTGGCCGCGGGGTTGCCGCCCGAGCCGTGGTAGTCGGAGAAGGCTGCCGTCTGGTTGACGTACACGCCGCCGGTGAGGTTCAGGGAGAGCTGGGCGGACTCGTCCAGGCAGACGTCCTCCACAGCGCGCTCCACCTCCGGGGACGTCGTGTACGCACCGACCGTCATCGCGCCCTTCTCGCGGATCGTGCGGCGCAGCAGCTCCAGGGCGTCCGCCGTCGAGTCGACCGCGACCGCGAAGGAGACCGGGCCGAAGCATTCCGAGAGGTAGGGGGCCTCGCCGTCCGTCTTGGCGGCGTCGAGCTTGACGATCACGGGGGTGCGGACGGTGGCGTCGGGGAAGTCCGGGTTGGCCACCTCGCGGGACGGGAGGGCGACCTCGCCCAGGTCGGCCGCCGACTCCAGGCGGGCCTTCACCTCCGGGTTGACCAGGGCACCCAGCAGGCCGTTGGCCCTGGCGTCGTCGCCCAGGAGACCGGTCACGGCGGCGGCGATGTCGCCGACCACGTCGTCGTACGACTTGTCGCCGGCGTCCGTGGTGATGCCGGAGCGCGGGATGAGCACGTTCTGCGGGGTGGTGCACATCTGGCCGCTGTACAGCGAGAACGAGAACGCCAGGTTGGCGAGCATGCCGCGGTAGTCGTCCGTGGAGTCCACGACGACCGTGTTGACCCCGGCCTTCTCCGTGTAGACCTGGGCCTGGCGGGCGTGGGTCTCCAGCCAGTCGCCGAACTCCGTGGAGCCCGTGTAGTCGATGATCTTGACCTCGGGGCGGACCGCCAGCGTCTTGGCGATCCCCTCGCCCGGACGCTCGGCGGCCAGGGCGACGAGGTTGGGGTCGAAGCCGGCCTCGGCGAGCACCTCGCGCGCCAGCCGGACCGTGAGGGCCAGCGGGAGGACCGCGCGGGGGTGGGGCTTGACCAGGACCGGGTTGCCCGTGGCGAGGGAGGCGAAGAGGCCCGGGTAGCCGTTCCACGTGGGGAAGGTGTTGCAGCCGATGAGCAGCGAGATTCCGCGGCCCGCCGGGATGAACGTCTTGTGCAGCGCGAGTGGATCGCGCTTGCCCTGCGGCTTCGACCAGTCGGCCGTCCGGGGCGCGCGGAGCTGCTCCTCGTAGGCGTAGGCGACGGCTTCGAGGCCGCGGTCCTGGGCGTGCGGGCCACCGGCCTGGAACGCCATCATGAACGCCTGGCCGCTGGTGTGCATCACGGCGTGGGCGAACTCATGGGTCCGGTCGCTGATCCGCGCCAGGATCTCCAGACAGACCAGGGCCCTGGTCTCCGGGCCCGCCTCGCGCCAGGCCGGCATGCCCGCGCGCATGGCCGGGAGCAGCACGTCCAGGTCCGCGTGCGGGTACTCGACGCCGAGCTCGGGGCCGTACGGCGAGACCTCTCCGCCCGTCCAGCCGTCGGTGCCCGGCTGCCCCAGGTCGAGCCGGCTGCGGAGCACGGCGTCGAAGGCGGCCTTGCCCTCGGCGGCGCCGAGGCTGCCGGGAGCGCCGCCCTCTCCGTACGCCTTCGGGTGTTCGGGGTGCGGGGACCAGTAGTCACGCGTGCGGATCGCTTCGAGGGCCCTGTCCAGCGTGGGGCGGTGCTTCTCGGACAGCAGGTGCGGGGAGAGCTCGGCGGCCATGACGGACCAACTCCTCATCGAGCTGGGCAGGGACGGGCGGACAGAGTTAGAGTAACCGAACGATCGGTCGGGACAAGGGGGCCCGCGAAACCTGTGGACAACTCGTAGGGGAGGATCGCGGACATGACCACGGCCAAGCGGGACACGTACACGCCGGAGACTCTGCTGACCGTCGCCGTCCGTGTGTTCAACGAGCGCGGCTACGACGGCACGTCCATGGAGCACCTGTCCAAGGCGGCCGGAATCTCCAAGTCGTCCATCTACCACCATGTCGCGGGCAAGGAAGAGCTGCTGCGCCGAGCGGTCAGCCGGGCTCTCGACGGGCTGTTCGAGATTCTTGACGAATCGGGGGCGACGCGGGGCCGCGCCGTCGAGCGGGTCGAGTACGTCACTCGTCGTACCGTCGAGGTGCTGATAGCCGAACTGCCCTACGTCACGCTGCTGCTGCGGGTGCGGGGCAACACGAAGACCGAGCGCTGGGCCCTGGAGCGGCGGCGCGAGTTCGACCAGCGGGTCGCCGAACTGCTGAAGGCGGCCGTCGCGGACGGTGATCTCCGCTCCGACGTGGACATACGGCTCGCGACGCGGCTGCTGTTCGGAATGGTGAACTCGCTCGTGGAGTGGTACCGGCCGCTGCCCGACGGAGGCGCGGACGGGGACCGCCTCGCCGACACGGTGGTGCGGCTGGCCTTCGGCGGCATGAAGGCCGGTCCGGAACGCCGTTGACTACGGCATGGGCCCGGACGACCATCGCGCCCATGACCGCTGCGCTCCGGGTGCCCGGACTTCTCTGTGCCGCCGCCGCACTGTTCCTCACGGCCTCGCTGGCCGGTTGTTCGTCGGACGGCGGGGAGGACGGCAAGGGCGACGGCGGCGGGGGCGTATCGGCCGGGAAGCCGGACGATTTCGGCTGTCTGACGCCGGAGGAGGCCAAGCGGGCGTCGATCACCTTTCCGAGCGAGGACGGCTCCGAAACCGGTGCGTACGCGCCGCGCGGAGGCTCGGGCGCCGGGATCGTGCTCGCGCACCAGTCCGACGGCACGGCCTGCCAGTGGAAGGACAAGGCCGACGAGCTGAGCAGGGCCGGCTACCGCGTGCTCGCGGTCAACTCGACCGGGCCGGAGGTCGCCGAGATCATCGGCGCCGCCGGTTACCTGCGGGACGAGGGTGCCAAGAAGCTCCTGCTCATGGGCGCCTCCAAGGGCGGTACCGCGGTGCTCGCCGCGGCGCCCCGGCTGAACCCGCAGCCCGACGCGGTCGTCGCGCTCTCCGCCCCGGAGCAGTACTCCAACATGAACGCCGTGGGGGCCGTGCCCAAGCTGACCTCGCCCGTGCTGTACATGGTCGGAGAGCTGGACGGCGACTTCGGCGCCGGGGTGAAGGAGATGAACAGGAAGAGCGTGAGGTCGCCGGAGCACAAGCTGGTCTACGTGCGGGACGAGAGTGCTCACGGGGTGGCGCTGCTCTATGACGACACGCGCTGGGCCACCGTGCGCGACTTCCTCGCGAAGTACGGGTCCTGACCTGCCCGTACCCGCTCAGGCGAGCTCCGTGGGGCGGTCCGGGCCCGGGGCCAGGTCCGTTTCCTCGAACACCAGCAGCGTCCGCGTGGAGAGCACTTCCGGGATGGCCTGGATGCGGGTCAGCACCAGCTCGCGCAGCGTCCGGTTGTCCGGCGTGTGCACCAGGAGCAGAACGTCGAAGTCGCCGCTGACCAGCGCGATGTGGGTGGCGCCCGGCAGCGCTTGGAGCTGTTCGCGGACGGTCCGCCAGGAATTCTGAACGATCTTGAGCGTGATGTACGCGGAGGCGCCCTGCCCCGCCCGCTCGTGGTTCACGCGTGCGCCGAAGCCCCGGATCACGCCGTCCTCGATAAGCCGGTTGATCCGGGCGTAGGCGTTCGCGCGCGATACGTGGACGCGGTCGGCAACCGACCGTATCGAGGCGCGTCCGTCCGTCTGGAGCAGTCGCAGGATGGCGTGGTCGATGGAATCGAGCGGGCGCGCCGGGGGAACCTGGCCCGGCCCCTCGGCCCCGTCGGCCATTTGTTCAGCTGGCATGTTCCCGCGCCTCCCCGTCCTGGACGACCTGCCCCCATCCCAGGCTGTGGAAAACCGTTTGTCCACAGGCTGGCGGTGCCTGTAGCCAAAATGCGCTCGCGACCGAACAATCGGTAGGTGAGGCGCGCCACACCTGTGCCTCACATCGTTTTCGATATATCACCATATGTCGACACCCCTCGATGCTCGGAGGTGCCTGTCATGACGGTCCAAGAGCTGCCCGGTGCGGCCGCCTACCGGCCCACGCCGCCCCCGGCCTGGAAGCCGCTGACCGATCCCGCCCCGCTGCTTCCGGACCCCGAGCCGTACCGGGTCCTCGGTACGGACGCGGTGGCCGACGCCGACCCCGAGCTGCTGCTGCGGCTCTACGCGGAGCTGGTGCGCGGGCGGCGGTACAACGCCCAGGCGACGGCCCTGACGAAGCAGGGCCGGCTGGCGGTCTACCCGTCGAGCACGGGCCAGGAGGCGTGCGAGGTCGCCGCGGCCCTGGTCCTGGAGGAGCGGGACTGGCTCTTTCCCAGCTACCGCGACACGCTCGCGGCGGTGGCCCGGGGCCTCGACCCGGTCGAGGCGCTGACGCTGTTGCGGGGCGACCGGCACACCGGCTACGACCCGCGCGCGCACCGCGTCGCCCCGTTGTGCACCCCGCTCGCCACTCAGTTGCCGCACGCCGTGGGGCTGGCGCACGCGGCGCGCCTGAAGGGCGACGACGTGGTCGCGCTGGCGATGGTCGGCGACGGCGGCACCAGCGAGGGCGATTTCCACGAGGCGCTGAACTTCGCGGCGGTCTGGCGGGCGCCGGTGGTCTTCCTCGTGCAGAACAACGGCTTCGCCATCTCCGTACCCCTGGCCAAGCAGACGGCGGCGCCGTCCCTGGCCCACAAGGCCGTGGGGTACGGCATGCCCGGCCGGCTGGTCGACGGCAACGACGCGGCGGCCGTGCACCAGGTGCTCTCCGAGGCGGTCGCCCGGGCCAGGAGCGGCGGCGGTCCGACGCTGGTCGAGGCGGTCACGTACCGCATGGACGCCCATACGAACGCCGACGACGCGACCCGCTACCGCGTCGACAGCGAGGTCGAGGCGTGGCGGGACCACGATCCCGTCCAGCTCATGGAGCGCGAGCTGACCGGGCGCGGCCTGCTCGACGACGAAGGGGTGGAAGCGGCACGGGCGGCCGCCGAGCGGATGGCCGCGGCGCTGCGGGAGCGGATGAACGCGGACCCGGAGCTCGACCCGATGGACCTCTTCACCCATGTGTACGCGGAGCAGACGGCGCAGTTGCGGGAGCAGGCGGCCCGGCTGCGGCAGGAGCTGGCCGCGGAGAACGACCAGCACGGCACGGAAGACGGGGGAGCGGCGCGATGACCACGGCAGCGGTGACGGCCGGGGAGCGGACGGCGAAGGCCAAGCCCGCCACCATGGCGCAGGCGCTGGGGCGCGCCCTGCGCGACTCGATGGCCGAGGACCCCGCGGTGCACGTCCTCGGGGAGGACGTCGGGACGCTCGGCGGGGTCTTCCGGATCACCGACGGCCTGGCGAAGGAGTTCGGCGACGAGCGCTGTACGGACACCCCGCTCGCCGAGGCGGGCATCCTCGGGGCGGCGGTCGGCATGGCGATGTACGGGCTGCGGCCCGTGGTCGAGATGCAGTTCGACGCGTTCGCGTATCCGGCGTTCGAGCAGCTCATCAGCCATGTCGCCAAGATGCGGAACCGGACGGGGGGCGCGATGCCGCTTCCGATCACCGTCCGGGTGCCCTACGGCGGCGGTATCGGAGGCGTCGAGCACCACAGTGACTCCTCGGAGGCGTACTACATGGCGACCCCCGGTCTCCATGTCGTCACCCCGGCCACGGTCGAGGACGCGTACGGGCTGCTCCGGGCCTCGATCGCCTCGGACGACCCGGTGGTCTTCCTGGAGCCGAAGCGGCTGTACTGGTCGAAGGCGGACTGGTCGCCGGAGCACCCCACGGCCGTGGAGCCCATCGGCCGGGCCGTCGTGCGCCGCCCGGGCCGCAGCGCGACCCTGATCACGTACGGGCCGTCCCTGCCCGTCTGCATGGAGGCCGCGCAGGCGGCGGTCGAGGAGGGCTGGGACCTCGAAGTGGTCGACCTGCGCTCGCTGGTGCCGTTCGACGACGAGACCGTCGCCGCCTCGGTCCGGCGCACCGGGCGCGCGGTCGTCGTCCACGAGTCCACCGGCTTCGGCGGACCCGGCGGCGAGATCGCGGCCCGGATCACCGAGCAGTGCTTCCACCACCTGGAGGCGCCGGTGCTGCGGGTCGCCGGATTCGACATCCCCTACCCGCCGCCCATGCAGGAGCGGCACCACCTTCCCGGTGTGGACCGGGTGCTCGACGCCGTCGCGCGGCTCCAGTGGGAGGCGGACAACTGATGCCTCAGGTTCTTGAATTCAGGCTTCCGGATCTCGGGGAGGGGCTGACCGAGGCCGAGATCGTGCGCTGGCTGGTGGAGGTCGGGGACGTCGTCGCCATCGACCAGCCGGTGGTCGAGGTCGAGACGGCCAAGGCGATGGTGGAGGTGCCCTGCCCGTACGGGGGTGTGGTGACCGCCCGCTTCGGCGACGAGGGCACCGAACTCCCGGTGGGCGCACCGTTGCTGACCGTGGCTGTCGGGTCGCCCGTGGGATCCGCCGGGGACGGTGCGGACGCGGATTCCGGGGCAGAGGATTCCGGGTCCGGGAACGTGCTGGTGGGCTACGGGACGGGGGCGCCGCCGGTGCGGCGCCGACGGGTCCGGCCGGAGGGGCTGAAGGCGGCGGTCGCCGTGCCCGTGGCGTCCGTCGAGGTCGTGGCCCCCGTGCCCGAGCCCGCGCCGGGGCCGGTCGCGGTCGTGTCGCCGCTGGTCCGCAGGCTCGCGCGGCAGCACGGCCTGGATCTGCGCGGGCTCGCCGGGTCGGGGCCCGACGGGCTGATCCTGCGCGCCGACGTCGAGTCCGCGATCCGGTCGGCCGCCGAGGCGCCCGCTCCGGAGGCCACCGCGTCCTCCGCGCCTGCCGGTGAGCGGGTCGCGCTGCGAGGGGTACGGGGAGCGGTCGCCGACAAGCTGGCCCGCAGCCGGCGGGAGATCCCCGACGCCACCTGCTGGGTCGACGCCGATGCGACCGAGCTGATGGCCGCCCGCGCCGCGATGAACGGTGCCGCCGGGGCCGGTGCGCCCAAGGTGTCGGTGCTCGCGCTTCTCGCACGCATCTGCACGGCGGCCCTGGCCCGCTACCCGGAGCTGAACTCCACGGTGGACCAGGAGGCGCGCGAGATCGTCCGGCTGCCGCAGGTCCACCTCGGCTTCGCGGCGCAGACCGACCGGGGCCTGGTCGTTCCCGTCGTACGGGACGCCCACGCCCGCACCACGGAGTCGATCGGTGCCGAGATCGCCCGGCTGACCGAGGCGGCCAGAACGGGCTCGCTGACACCGGCCGAGCTGACCGGCGGCACGTTCACGCTCAACAACTACGGGGTCTTCGGGGTCGACGGCTCGACGCCGATCATCAACCACCCCGAGGCCGCGATGCTGGGCGTCGGCCGGATCGTCCCCAAGCCGTGGGTGTACGAAGGCGAGCTCGCCGTGCGCCAGGTCGTCCAGCTGTCCCTGACGTTCGATCACCGGGTCTGCGACGGCGGCACCGCCGGGGGCTTCCTGCGGTACGTGGCGGACTGCGTGGAGCGGCCGGTGCTGCTGCTGCGGAGCGTGTAGGGGGCCGGAGGGGCCCTCTTGCCGATGCGGACCGGCCGCCCGGAGGGGCGATCGGGCCCGCATACTCGGGGCATGACCGCCTACGACGCCATCGTTCTCGCCGGAGGGGCCGCCGAGCGGCTGGGCGGTGCCGACAAGCCCGCCGTGCGGGTGGGCGGTCGTCCGCTCCTCGACCGGGTCCTCGCGGCCTGCCCCGACGCCGGGACCACCGTGGTGGTGGGGGACCGGCGGCCCACCGCGCGTGCGGTCACCTGGGCGCGCGAAGTACCGCCCGGTGGAGGACCGTTGGCCGCGCTGGGCGCCGGGGTCCGGCACACCTCGGCGGAGCGGGTGCTCGTGCTCTCCGCCGATCTGCCGTTCCTGGGCGCCGATACGGTCGCGGCACTGGTGGCCGCCTCGGGGCGGGAGGGCGTCGAGGGCGCCCTGTGCTGCGACCAGGACGGGCGCGACCAGCCGCTCGTCGCCGTGTACCGGGGCGAGCCGCTCCGCCGCGAACTCGCCCTCCTCGCCGCCGAGCACGGGGGCCTGGGCGGGCTGCCGCTGCGGCTGCTCACGCGGGAGCTGACGCTGGGCCGGGTGGCGGCGGACCCCCTCGCCTCGTTCGACTGCGACACCTGGGAGGACATCGCTTCGGCCCGGGCCCGGATCAGAGAACATGGGACGGTGCTGGACGAATGGATCACCGCAGTCAAGGAAGAACTCGGCATCGACCTCGACGTCGACACCGGCCGCCTGCTCGACCTCGCCCGTGACGCCGCCCATGGCGTCGCCCGGCCCGCCGCGCCGCTGACGACCTTCCTGGTCGGCTACGCGGCGGGGAAGGCGGCCGGCGACGGCGGAGGGCCCGAGGCAGTGGCGGAGGCCGCCCGCAAGGCGGCCGCGCTCGCGCTCCGGTGGGCGGACGAGAACGAGACACCGTGACCCGGCGCGTGGGCGCCGGAGGCGCCGGTGCTCCCGGAGGCGCCGGTGCTCCGGAAGACCCCTGTGGCGTCGGGTGCTCCGAGCGGGCCGGGAGCCCCGGGGAGCTCGCGGGTTCCGGCGACCCCGGCAAGGACGCCGCTCGCGCGGACGAGGAACGGGCCGGGGGCGAACCTCGCGCCGGGGCCGTCCCCCGCGCCGGGGCCGCCGTCCGTGCCGCCACGGAAGCGCGCGCCGCCGCCGAGGCGGAGACGCGGGCAGACGAGGAGCGGGCCGACGAGACGCGGGCAGACGAGGAGCGGGCAGGCGACGAGACGCGGGCAGACGAGGAGCGGGCAGGCGACGAGACGCGGGCCGACCAGGCGCGGGCCGACGACGAGACGCGGGCCGACCAGGAGCGGGCCGACGACGAGGAGCGGGCCGTCGCCCAGGCCCTGGCACTCGTGAGCCGACAGACGCACCGCCCGGTGGAGGCGCCGGCCGACAGTCACGCCGGGCCGCCGGGCGACCAGCCCTCCCCCGTGGCGGGTGACTGGTTCACCAGCCTCCACAACGACTGGCCGGACGCGCCGGACGCGCCGGACGCGCCGGACGCCCCCGCCGCCCCCGTCGCGGCGTCGTCGGGCCCTCGCCTCGGTGGCGATCCGCTGGGCGGCGCCGATCCCACGCGCCGGCCGGGAAACCGTGGCGCCGACGGGTCCGACAGGTCCGACGGGTCCGACGGCTTCCCCGGTGGGGACCGGCCGGGCTCCCCCGCCGGCGCGGCCCGGCGCGGCCACGTCTCCTGGCGCGCGGCCCGGGCCGTCGCCTCGCGGGCCGGGCGGCGCGGTGCCGTGCGTACCGAGTGGCTCGGGCTCGGCGCGGCGCTGGGGCGGGTCCTGGGGGAGGCGCTGGTCGCACTCACCGATCTGCCGTCCTTCGACACCTCGGCCATGGACGGGTGGGCCGTTGCCGGACCGGGGCCTTGGCGCATCCGGGACGGCGGCGGCATCCTCGCCGGGCACGGCGCGCCCGCCCCGCTGACCGACGGGGCGGCCGTGCGCATCGCCACCGGCGCCCGTATCCCCGCCGAGGCCACCGCCGTCATCCGCAGCGAGCACGCGCACGCCGACGAGGCGAAGGGCGTCCTGTACGCGCAGCGGTCCGTGAGTCAGGGGCAGGACATCCGGCCGCGCGGCCAGGAGTGCCGGTCGGGGGAGACCCTGCTTCCGGCCGGCACGGTCGTCACGCCCGCCGTGCTCGGACTGGCCGCGGCCGCCGGGTACGACGAGCTGCCTCTCCGCGCCCGTCCGCGCGTCGATGTCCTGGTGCTGGGTGATGAACTGCTGACCGCCGGGCTGCCGCACGACGGGCTGATCCGCGATGCGCTGGGCCCCATGATCGGCCCCTGGGTGCACGCACTGGGCGCCCAGGTCACGCCACCGCGGCGCCTCGGCGACGACGCGGAGGCCCTGTGGAAGGCGCTCACCGGTTCCGAGGCCGACCTGATCATCACGACCGGCGGGACCGCCGCCGGGCCCGTCGACCACGTCCACCGCGTCCTCGACCGGGTCGGGGCCGAGCTCCTGGTCGACGGTGTCGCGGTGCGGCCCGGCCATCCGATGCTGCTGGCCCGGCTCTCCTCGGACGGGCCCTGGCTCGTCGGGCTGCCCGGCAATCCCCTGGCCGCCGTCTCCGGACTGCTCACCCTGGCCGGGCCGCTCCTCGGCGGACTGGCCGGCCGCACCCCCGACGACGCCTACCGGGTGTCCGTACGCGACGATGTGCACGGGCATCCCCATGACACCCGGCTGGTGCCCGTGGTCCACCGGGCGGCCGGAGAACCCGGAACCGCGGGCGGGGCAGAGCACGTCGTACCACTGCACTACAACGGTCCCGCCATGCTGCGTGGGATCGCCGCCGCAGACGGGCTGGCCGTCGTGGAGCCGGGCGGGGTACGGTCCGGCACCGAGGTGGAGATCCTCGATCTACCGTGGGCCTCGGCGACGCCGTGGACTGAAGGGTGTTTCACGTGAAACTTCCCGGCCAAGACGCGATGGCCAGGCGGGCGGACGAACAAGTCGTTCCCACCCGCGTGATGCTCCCGCGCCGGGTCGTGGACGGGCCGGCGCGGCAGGTGGCCAAGCGGCTGATGATGGCTCTGATGGTGCTGGCCATCACGGTGTTCATCGTCTGGATCGACCGGGACGGCTACCACGACGCGGCCGACGGCAAGGTCGACCTGCTGGACGCGGTGTACTACGCGACGGTCACCCTCTCCACCACCGGGTACGGCGACATCACCCCGTACAGCGACGGGGCCCGTCTCATCAATGTGGTGCTCGTGACACCGCTGCGCGTGCTCTTCCTCATCATCCTGGTCGGCACCACCCTCGAGGTCCTCACGGAGCGGACCCGGGAAGACTTCCGGCTGAAGCGTTGGAGAACCAACTTGCGTGACCATACTGTCGTCGTCGGGTTCGGCACGAAGGGCCGCTCGGCCATCCAGACCCTGTGCGCGACCGGGCTGAGCAAGGAACAGATCGTCATCGTGGATCCGGCGTCCAAGGTGATCGAGGTCGCCAACGCCGAGGGCTTCACGGGTGTCGTCGGGGACGCCACGCGCAGCGATGTGCTGCTGCGGGCCGAACTCCAGAAGGCCCGTCAGGTCATCATCGCCACCCAGCGCGACGACACCGCGGTGCTGGTCGCGCTGACCGCCCGCCAGCTCAACCGGAGCGCCAAGATCGTGGCCGCGGTCCGCGAGGAGGAGAACGCCCCGCTGCTGCGGCAGTCCGGTGCGGACGCCGTCATCACCAGTGCCAGTGCGGCGGGCCGACTGCTCGGCCTCTCCGTGCTCAGCCCCAGCGCGGGCACGGTCATGGAGGACCTCATCCAGCAGGGCAGCGGTCTCGACCTGGTCGAACGGCCGGTGATAAAGAGCGAGGTCGGCAAGAACGTGCGGGAGACCGACGACCTCGTCGTCAACGTGCTGCGAGGCCATCGGCTCCTCGGCTACGACGATCCGGCGGCGAGCCCCCTGCAGCTGACGGACCGCCTGATCACCATCGTCCGCGCCTCGAACGAGCCGCCCGTCACTCCGCCGCACCAGGGCATGCCGCGTTCCTGAGACCGCCCCGCCCACGGAGTAGCCTCGCGGCCATGCATGCGATCACGATCCCCGAACCCGGTGGCCCCGAGGCGCTCGTGTGGGCCGAGGTGCCCGATCCCGTCCCCGGCGAGGGCGAGGTCCTCGTCGATGTCGTGGCGAGCGCGGTCAACCGGGCCGATGTGCTCCAGCGGCAGGGCTTCTACGACCCGCCGCCGGGAGCGTCCCCCTACCCCGGCCTGGAGTGCTCGGGCCGGATCTCCGCCCTCGGGCCCGGAGTCACCGGCTGGGCCGTCGGCGACGAGGTGTGCGCGCTCCTCGCGGGCGGCGGTTACGCGGAGAAGGTCGCCGTTCCGGTGGGCCAGCTCCTCCCCGTGCCCAAGGGCCTGGACATCGTGCGGGCCGCGGCGCTGCCCGAGGTGACGGCCACGGTCTGGTCCAACGTGTTCTTGGTGGCCCACCTCCGGCCCGCCGAGACCCTGCTGGTGCACGGCGGGTCCAGCGGCATCGGCACGATGGCGATCCAGCTCGCCAAGGCCGTCGGCGCACGGGTCGCCGTGACGGCCGGAACCCCCGACAAGCTGGCGCGCTGCGCGGAGCTGGGCGCGGATGTCCTGATCAATTACCGCGAGCAGGACTTCGTGGAGGAGATCCGAGAGGTGACGGCCGGGGCGGGCGCGGACGTCATTCTCGACAACATGGGCGCGAAGTACCTCGACCGGAACGTGCAGGCACTCGCCGTCAACGGCCGGCTCGCCATCATCGGGCTCCAGGGCGGCGCCAAGGGCGAACTGAACCTCGGCATGCTGCTCAACAAGCGGGCGGCCGTATCGGCGACCTCGCTGCGTGTGCGCCCGCTCGCGGAGAAGGCCGCGATCGTCGCGGCGGTCCGCGAGCACGTCTGGCCGCTCATCGAGGAAGGCGTAGTGAAGCCGGTGGTCGACCGTACGGTGCCGATGCCGGACGCGGCGGAGGGCCACCGTGTCATGGAGTCCAGTACCCACATCGGCAAGGTGCTGCTCCAGCCGCCGACGGCCGCCTGAACGCACGCACGCGTACGAGAGGGGCCCGGCACACCGCTGTGTGCCGGGCCCCTCATGCATGGTCGGTTACAGGTACGGCCCCGAGCGGACCGGTCCGTGCGGGTCGATTCCGCCGTCCTCCTCCGGGCCGCTGCCGGGCGGCAGGGCGCGGCGCATCTGCTCCAGCTGGGCGCGGGCCGCCATCTGCTGGGCGAACAGCGCGGTCTGGATGCCGTGGAACAGCCCCTCCAGCCAGCCCACCAGCTGGGCCTGGGCGATCCGCAGCTCCGCTTCGGAGGGGACCGAGTCCTCGGTGAACGGCAGGGACAGCCGCTCCAGCTCCTCCACCAGCTCCGGCGCGAGGCCGTCCTCCAGCTCCTTGACGGAACCGGCGTGGATCTCCTTGAGGCGCACCCGGCTCGCCTCGTCCAGAGGAGCGGCCCTGACCTCCTCCAGGAGCTGCTTGATCATGCTGCCGATCCGCATGACCTTCGCGGGCTGCTCGACCATCTCCGTCACCGGGACCTCCCGCGACTCGTCGTCAGTGCCACCGCCGCCGATCGCCATTCCGTCCTGCCCCACTACGAGGACCTGGGGGTGCTCCTGCGACCGTTCATTCCTCGGCATCTCCATGCCGCCATTGTCTCGCACACACGGTGTTCAACACTGTGGTGCCCCCGGAAACGGTTGATCCACCGCCCCGGGGGCACCGAACAGCTCAGCGGCTCTCAGCCGGCCCGGCGTGCCAGGGCCACCCGCGAGCGGGTGAACGCCGCCGCGAGCCCGCCCGCCAGCAGCGGGACGGCCACGGCCAGCAGCCCGATCGTCGCCCAGGGCAGCACGATCGGCGTGTACGCGGACTCCATGGGCTGCTCGCGCATCTGCTCCATGGCCTGGCGCAGATCGACCAGGCGCAGTGCCACCGAGGGCACCAGCCCCGCGGCCGTTCCGAGCAGTACGCCGGTCAGCGCCACTACCAGGCACTGGAAGCCGGAGAGCGACCGCCGCACGCGCGGTGGCGCGCCGACCGCGCTGAGCGTGGTGAGATCTGCCTCCGCGTCCGCCTTGGCCAGGCCGGTCGTGATCGCCGCCGCGCCCACGGTCACCACTCCGGCGAACAGGGTGAGGATCAGCAGAATGGTGCTGCCCCGGTCGTTGGGGCCGGAGTTGGACTGCACCCAGAGTCCGCCGCCGGCCTGGTCGATGGTGGCCGACGTCCGCTGGTTCTCCGCGTCCGTGGGCTGGTGGCTGACGGCGTACACACTGCCGTACGGCTGCGTGTACAGGCCGAGGCGTTCGGCGGTCCGCTGCGGAAGGATCATGCGGATGCCGGGGGTGGTGGCGTACTCGGGCTTCGCGACGTACACCTTCAGCCGGTCGGTGGTCTTCCGGGCCTTGCCGGGGTGCAGCTTGCGGTTCTTCGTGTCCTTGGGGCTGTACCGGTGGACGGCCTTGAGGGTGACCTCGCCGTTCTCCGCGTACGCCTCGTTGAGCAGGACGGGGGTGCCGGCCTTCAGGGCCGCGGCCGCCGCCGGGTCGCGCAGCTTCACATACGTGTCGAGGAGGGCCGCGTCGCCGACGACGATGTTGTTGGAGTCCGAGCTAAAGGTGCTGACGGAGAAGCGTACGTCCACGCAGGCGGGGGTCCGCATCATGGCCCGGTGCTCGTCGGCGGAGAGCCGCGCGGCCAATTCCTTGGCGCCCTTTCCGGCGAGCGGGCAGGTGTGGCCCTTGCCGGTGGGCTTGACCAGCGTCATGGAGCCGCAGCCGCTCTCGTCCTCGTAGTAGACGTTGCAGTCGCTGCCCGCCCACACCCGGGAGATGTCCGCCCGGCCACCGGTCACCGCCATGTTGTGCTCGACGGCGGACCGGGCCGCCGGGAGCCGCTCGGCGGCCTCCGCGTCGCCCGCCGACAGGGAGATCGTCCCCTCGGTGAGCATGGGCATGTAGTCGTAGTCGGACTCGGCCTGACTGCTGGACATGTATGTCGCGATGGCGACGGAGCCCGCGACCGCGGCCATCACGGCGGCCACCGCCGGAGCGGTACGGCCCCGGTTGCGGGCCGCGTCCCGCAGCGCCATCCGGGGCGACAGCGGGAACCTGCGCCCGAGCCGGCCCAGCAGCCCGACGATCACCGGGATGCAGGCCAGCAGGCCCAGCTCGGCGACGACCGAGCCGCCGGCGACCAGCGCGGAGTTGCCGCTGGTGCCCCCGTACACGGCGACGAGCACACCGACCGCGAGCACACAGGCCCCCGTGATCGGCAGCACCCGGGAGCTGCGGCGCACCCCGCGCCGGCCGGTCAGCGATTCCAGCACCGACTGCCGGCCGGCCACGATCGCCGGGGCGAACGCCGCCAGCAGGCCGGTGACCAGACCGAGCACGGCGATGACCAGGAGGTCGGCGGGGTGCAGCGCGAGGGACCCGAAGCGGTGACCGGCCCAGCCCTCGATCATCGGCCGGAACACCGTCGTCAGCACCAGGCCGGTCACGACACCGGCGACCGCGCCGACGCCACCGAGGACGACACCGCCGCCGAGGACGACCGCGCGGACCTGGCTCCGGTCGCCGCCGCACGTGCCGAGCAGGCCCAGCTGGCGCCGGGACCGGCGGGCGCCGACGGCGAACGCCGGACCGGCCAGCAGCACGACCTCCAGGAGCGCCATCGCGACGACGGTGATCAGGGCGGCATCGGTCTCGTCGGAGGCGTAACTGCGGTCGACGGCGTACTGCGGGTTCGACCGGAGCAGCGGGACCTCGGAGTCGGGCGGCGGGTTCTCGAAGACCTGCCGGGAGGTGACGAGGGCACCGGCCTTGTTGGCGGCCAGCACGTCCTGCCAGACGATTCCGGCGTCCCCGGCCCCCTCGACCAGCCACCGGGTCTCGCCCGGCTGGGGCGCCGGCACCTTCTTGTCGTGCTCGGCCAGGGCCGCCCAGGGGGCGATCACCGCGCCCGGTTCCGCGTACAGCGCCTTCGCCGACAGGTCGGCGGGCAGCTCGACCGCACCGGTGATCGTGTACTTCTTGCCGGAGGTCGTCACCTCGACGTCGGAGCCCACGTGCAGCCCCGCCGACTCCAGGAACGCCTCAGTGGCCACCAGCTCGCCCGTGGCCTGCGGGAACGCGCCCCCGACGAGATCGATCCGCCCCCGGACCATCCGGTCCGAGGTCCTGAGCTCGATGATCTCGGTGCTCGCGATGCCGTACGAGGTGGTGACGGTCGCGGACACGGACTGCTCGCTGATCGCCCGTACGCCCTTCGGGAACACCGAACGCATGTCGACCGGCTTCGGCGCCTCGGAGGGTTCCTTGCCGCTCGCCCTGTCGTACATGTCGCCGTCGGGCATCTGATGGATCGGCCCCAGACCGGCGTCGCTGTACAGCGCGTCGGCCGAGCCGATCTCGGCCGTCAGCTGCTCGGCCGGGCTCAGATCCGCACTGCGGTACGTGATGTCGGCGGCCGTCACCCCGAGGACCGGCAGCGCGATCATCGCGACCACCAGGGCGCTGCGGCCCTTGGCCCGCAGGGCGTCGCGGCGGGCTATCCGGAGGGCGGCGCGCCACCCCGTGAAGACGCTCACTCGGCTCCCCCGGCGTCCAGCAGCGAGTCGGCCCCGGCCGTCAGCGTCTGGTCCACGATCGAACCGTCCCGGAGGAAGACGACCCGGTCCGCCCAGGCCGCGTAACGCGGTTCGTGCGTGACCATCACCCCCGCCGCGCCCTGGTCGCAGCGGTTGCGCAGGAGCGCGAGGACGGCCTCGCCGGTCTCGGAGTCGAGCGCCCCGGTCGGCTCGTCGGCGAGGACGAGGCGCCGGTCCCCTACCAGCGCGCGGGCGATGGCGACGCGCTGCTGCTGACCGCCGGACATCTCGTCCGGGAAGCGGTCCGCGATCTCCAGGAGGTTCATCTCCTCCAGCGCGGCGCGCGCCTCCTTGCGGGCCTTGCGGACCGAGACGCCGTCGAGCTCGCGGGGCAGGGCGATGTTCTCGGCGGCGGTGAGGGCGGGTATCAGGTTGTAGTCCTGGAAGACGTAGCCGACGCTGCGGCGGCGCAGGGCGGCGAGGCCCTTGCGGCCGAGCGTGGAGATGTCCTGGCCCTCGATGATCACCTGGCCGCCGCTCGCGGTGTCGAGACCGCCGGCGAGGGTGAGCAGGGTGGACTTGCCCGATCCGGACGGGCCCATGACGGCGACGAGTTCACCGGCGTGCACCGACAGGCTGATGCCGCGCAGCGCCTGCACCTCGGCGATGCCGGTGCCGTGGGTGCGGGTGAGTGAGCGGAGTTCGAGCACCGGTGCGTCCACCGGCAGGGGCGGGGCGGATGGGGACGGGACGTGCAGGGACATGGCTCCCTCTCGGAACGGGTGGATGGAGCGCGCGCCGGACTCAGCGGCGCGTGCGGGACCGGCCGGAGGGCCGGGCCGTGGTGCGGGCGGCCGGGCCCGGGGACGGGCCCTCCTCCGGTTCCTTCGCGGCGGCCTCGGCGAGGCGGATCAGCCGCGCCTCGCAGTGGTCCAGCCAGCGCGCCTCGGCCTCGGCCTGGAAGATCAGCTGCTCCACGACGAGCAGCCACGCCACCTCGTCGCGGTTGGCGGGGGCCTGGGCGAGGGACCGCGCCTTGAGGCGGGTGTAGTCCTGCATGGCCTTCACGGTGTGGTGGCGCTGGGCCTGGATGACGGCCTTGATGTCGACGCCGGGCGCCCCGACCGCCATGGCCAGCTTGATGGCCAGTTCGTCACGGGGCGGGCTGCTGCGGTCGACCGGCGTCTCGAACCAGGTGCGCAGTTCGGCGCGCCCGGCGTCGCTGATCGAGTAGAGGGCGTGGCCCTGGTCGTCCTCGCCGTCCTGGACGACCAGGCCGTCGCGCTCCAGCCTGCTCAGCGTCGTGTACACCTGCCCGACGTTGAGCGGCCAGGTGGAGCCGGTGCGCGACTCGAATTCGGTGCGGAGCTGGGAGCCGTAACGCGGCCCGCGCTCCAGGAGGGCGAGAAGCCCGTGACGGATCGACATACTGAGTATGTATACCGAGTATGTTGATCACCGCAAGTCTCCGGTCCGGCGGTTCGAGAGGAGGGCCGTACGGTCAGCCGGCCCGGCGCATCCGCAGCGCGAGGAAGCCGAGACCCAGCCCGACCAGGGCGATCCCCGCACCGAGTGACAGCTGCTGGAACCGCCGCACGGCCGCCCCGCTCAGGGCCTGCCGGCCCGCGGGCGGAGGATCACGGAAGTCGTCCGGGTCAGGAGTGAAGGCCAGCACGGCGGCGGACTCGGACGGCGAGGGCTGCGGCTCCCGGTCGTCCAGCGCGTCCTGGCGCGCCACCTCGGCCGCCGACCGCCCGGGCCGCTCCCGTCCGGCCCCGGCGGGCCACCCGGCGAGCGGGGACTGCATCTCCCCGGCGTGCGGTGAACCACTGGACGAGGGAGAGGGGGAGGCCGGCCCGGAAACGCCTGGGGCGGCGGCACCCAGGGCCGCGGCCGCCGTCAGCACCAGACAGACCACGCCCCGGGAGCAGCGCGCGCGGAGCCGTCCCGAAGCCATGCGGTCACCGTCACACGGGACGGCACGAGCGGCATCCCGGGTGAGGCGTAAGGATGGCGGGAGCGCGCGGACCAGGGCGTGTCCGGCGGATCACGCCGGGCCTGCGGGGTCTGGTGCATGGATCACGCCGGGCTCGCGGGGTCCGGTGCGAACGAAAGGCCCTACGCGGGGTCGCCCGTCGCGATCTCCAGCTCGAAGTGCGCGCCGGTCTCCGGAACCGCCGCCCCAGGGGACGGGAACTGGTTGACGACCTGGTCCTCCGCGTAGGCGTTGCCCGCGACCTTCTTCACCTTGAGCGTCCAGCCCGCCGCGTCCGCGCAGGCGCGTGCGGAGAGGATGTCCTTGTACATGAAGCTCGGAGCGTCGACCTTGCTCGGGTCGTCCAAGTCCTCGTGGGCCTCCGTGCAGTCCTCCGTCTTCATCGTCCGGTTCCGCTCCGGATCGCGGTGCTCGCCGGCCGGGGACTCGGTGGCCTTCGCGTCCGCGCCGCCCTTGTCGTCGCCGTTGAGCGCGATGACCGTGATCAGGCCGCCGATCGCGACCAGCGCGACGACGATCGAGCCGATGATCACCGGCATGTTCCGCTTGGAGCCGCCGCCCGAGGCCGGGGACGAGGTCGTCTGCGGGGAGACCGTGTACGGCGCGGGCGTCTGCGTCTGGTGCTGCATCGGCCCCGGGCTCTGGTACGCCGGGGCTGCCGTCTGCGGGTAGCCGTACGACGGGTTGGTGGCCGGGGCCGGCGTCGCCGGGCCGTACGGGCCGGGCTGGGGCTGGTACGGGCCCGGCTGGTACGGCGTCTGGACGCTGTGCGGGGCCGGCGCGGACTGGTCGACCGGCGGGAAGACCGCCGAGCCGACGCCGGAGCCGCTGTTGGCCGGGGCGCCCCCGTCACCGACGATCACCGGGGCACCGGTGTGGCCGCTCGCGCTGAGCACGCGCGCGATCTCGTCCTGCATGGCCGCCGCGCTCGGGAAGCGCTCGTTCGGGTTCTTCTTGAGCGCGCGGGCGACGAGGGCGTCCATCGCCGGCGTCAGCGAGCGGTTGATCGTGGACGGGGCGACCGGCTCCTCCTGCACATGCGCGTACGCGATGGCGAGCGGGGAGTCCGCGTCGAAGGGGAGACGCCCGGTCAGCAGCTGGAAGAGCATGATGCCGACCGAGTACAGGTCGGAGCGCGCGTCCACCCCGCGGCCGAGGGCCTGCTCGGGGGAGAGGTACTGCGGGGTGCCGACGACCATGCCGGTCTGCGTCATCGACGTCACACCCGACTGCATGGCGCGGGCGATGCCGAAGTCCATGACCTTCACGACACCGCGCTTGGTCACCATGACGTTGCCCGGCTTGATGTCGCGGTGCACCAGGCCCATCTCGTGGCTGGTGTCGAGCGCGGCCAGCACGTCCGAGGTCACCTTGAGCGCCTTGTCGGCCGGCATCGCGCCCTGGGCGCGGATGTCCGCCGCGAGCACGGAGCCGAGCGGCTGACCCTCGACGTACTCCATGACGATGTACGGCATCAGCGCGCCGCCGAGCTCGTCCTCGCCCGTGTCGAACACCGAGACGATGTTGGTGTGCTGGAGCTTGGCCACGGCCTGGGCCTCGCGGCGGAAGCGCTCGCGGAACGACTGCTCGCGGCCCAGCTCGGTGTGGAGCGTCTTGATCGCGACCTGCCGGTCGAGGGCGGAGTCGTACGCCAGGTATACGGACGCCATCCCGCCTTCGCCGAGCAGGTCGCGCAGCTGGTAGCGGCCGCCGGCGACGGAACCGCCCGCGTACCGACCCGGCGAACCGTGTGCGCCGTCGTGGCTCATGACTTGCTTCCCCCTCGGCGCGCGACTCCCGGGAACTCGGCGCGCGACTCACGCGATGATCCGTAATTACTGGCCAAGTCTGCCGTAGGGGTACGACACGTCAAGCCGGGTGCCCGTTCCGTGACCGTACGCGCTGGAAGCGTCTCGGAAGCGTTACAGGACCGGCATGGAATTTGCGTCGGCGGCGCGCCAGCCGATTGGATGGCCGGTCCGGCGCCGAATCGGCCTGTCCTACCGAGGCTGTAGCGTGACGGGGCAATGCGGCCGGCAGCGCAGCCGGCGACGCAGCAAGGCACCGTGAGACCCCGCGGACGCGCGGACGGACGCGGACAGATACGACGGCGAGGACTGATGGCACCCGAACCCGAAGCAAACGGCGGCGGCGTTCCGGATGGCACCGATTCCTGGGGCATCGGCGGGGTCGTCGGCGACGGACGGTACCGGCTGACCCACCGGCTCGGCCGGGGCGGCATGGCCGAGGTGTTCGCGGCGGAGGACGTCCGGCTCGGGCGCACCGTCGCGGTGAAGCTGCTGCGCTCCGACCTCGCCGAGGACCCGGTCTCCAAGGCCCGCTTCACGCGCGAGGCGCAGTCGGTCGCCGGGCTCAACCACCACGCGGTCGTCGCGGTGTACGACTCCGGCGAGGACACCGTCGCCGGCCAGACCGTTCCGTACATCGTGATGGAGCTGGTCGAGGGCCGCACCATCCGCGACCTGCTGATCAACGCCGAGGCCCCGCCGCCGGAGCAGGCGCTGATCATCGTCTCCGGGGTCCTGGAGGCGCTGGCCTACTCGCACCAGCACGGCATCGTGCACCGCGACATCAAGCCCGCGAACGTGATCATCACCCACTCCGGCGCGGTCAAGGTGATGGACTTCGGCATCGCCC
Source organism: Streptomyces sp. DT224 (assembly GCF_049844595.1). Lineage (NCBI taxonomy): Bacteria > Bacillati > Actinomycetota > Actinomycetes > Kitasatosporales > Streptomycetaceae > Streptomyces > Streptomyces sp. DT224. Next base: position 359,081 of record NZ_JBNCLI010000005.1, on the reverse strand, counting down.
GCGCGCTGCACGGCGCGCAGTCCACGATGACGCAGACCGGCATGGTCATGGGCACGCCGCAGTACCTCTCCCCCGAGCAGGCGCTCGGCAAGGCCGTCGACCACCGCTCCGACCTGTACGCCACCGGCTGCCTGCTGTACGAACTGCTGGCGCTGCGGCCCCCCTTCACGGGTGAGACGCCGCTGTCCGTGGTGTACCAGCACGTGCAGGACACCCCGGTTCCGCCGTCGCGGATCCTGGACTCGGTGCCGCCGGAGCTGGACGGGCTCGTCATGCGCTCGCTGGCGAAGGACCCGGACGACCGCTTCCAGAGCGCCGAGGAGATGCGCGGCCTGGTCCAGTACGGCCTACAGATGCTCCAGGTGCAGGGCGGCCACACCGGTACGTGGAACACCGGCCCGGTCGTTCTCAACGACGGGCCCGGCACCCCGCCCGGCGGTATGGCCGGCGCCACCCGCGCCATGGGCGGCTACCCGCAGCACGGGGACACCTCGCAGGCGCCGATCCTGCCGCCGATGAACCCGGACGACGGGGGGTACGACGGGGGCAGTACCCGGCAGGGCGGCGGCGGGCGCGGCAAGCTGTGGCTGTTCGTCGTGCTCGCCCTGGTCGCGATCGGCGCGGGCGTGGCCATCGCGCTCAACGCGGCGAACGGGGGCGGCCAGAAGCACGAGAAGCAGCCCACGGAGACCTCCAGTTCGCCGACGCCCACGAAGGACTCGCCCACCCCGACCCCCGACGCCACCGAGGACGACACCCAGCAGCCGGGCGGCGGCACCGGCGGCGACTGGGGCGACGACACCTGGCCGCCGTCGCCCCCGCCGAGCAAGACCTCCGAGTCCCCGACCGCCTCCTCGCCCCAGCCGGGCACGGGCGGCTCGGACAACGCCGGCGCGGACGGCGGTGACGACGGAGACAACGGCACCGGCGGGAACGACAACGGTTCCGGCGGTGGCAGTACGGGGGACACCGGCGACACCGGAAGCAGCGACGGCACCAGCACCGGGACCAGCGACGGCACCAGTACCGGCACCGGCACGAGCGAGGGCACCGACGCCGGCACCAGCGAGGGCGCGGCCGAGGGTTCGGAGGGCGCCCCCGGCGGCGCCGCGGCAGGCGCGACCGGAGCGCCCGGTGGAGCGGCGGGCTCGGCCACGGGCAACTAGGGCGTGTTTCGAAAGTAGCGCCGTCCGCCCGTAGGGCGGGTCCGGCGGCGTCTGGTGCGTGCGATCGCAAGGCGGAGGGGCACCCCGATACTGGGTGTATCGGGGTGATCCCGACAACGCGGCGAGCGTGCGTGCCAGGCGTCGCGGGACAGGCGGGACTTTCGAAACACGCCCTAGCCAGGGCCTGCCCCGCTCAGCCCGTGAAGGCCGCGCGCACCGCCTCGTACTCACGGGTCCACCAGACCGCCAGGGCCGACACCGCGGGGAACTGCGGGTCGGCCCTCCGGTCGTTCAGGCAGTAGCGCCAGCGCAGTATCCAGAAGTCGTTGAGCCGCTCCCACCAGACGCGGTGCACGGCCGCCGCCAGTTCGGCGGCGTCCGCCCCGGCCGCCCGCCGGTAGGCCCGGGCGTAGGCGCGCACCTTCGCCAGGTCCAGGGCGCCGGCCGGCTGCACGAAGAAGATCGCCGCCGCCCGGACCGCCTCCTCCGCCCGGGGCTGGACGGCCAGCCGGTCCCAGTCGAGGATCGCGACCGGGTCGGCGCCCCGGTAGAGCACGTTCAGCGGGTGGAAGTCGCCGTGCACCCAGCCGGTCGCGGGCGCCCCCGGGTCGGGCGGCCGGCGGTCGGCGTACCGTTCGAGCAGGACGCGCCGCTCGCGCAGCCGGTGCTCGGCGAGCTCGTCGAAGGCGTCCCGGCCGTCGCGTCCGCGCGCGGCGGCGAGCAGGTCGCCGATCAGCGCGTAGGTGTCGGCCGCCTCCGGGCTCGCGTAACCGGGCGGATGCCCGCCCCCGGTCCCCGTATCGCGCTCGGATCCCATGACCTGCTCAAGACCCGTGTGTACGGCTCCGAGGAGCGCCCCGAGACGCGTCGACTGGGCGGGGGTGAGCTGGGCGCCGCCCCGGTGCAGGCCGTCGACCCAGGGGTGGAGGGCGTAGCAGCGGCCGGCGATCTCGGTGACGGTCTCGCCGTCGCGGGCCCGGACGGGCGGGGCGACGGGCACTCCGAGTGACTGGAGGCGCCGGGTCGCGCGGTGCTGGCGGACGATGGTGGCGCGGTCGCGGGTGGTGTCGTCCGAGTGGTGCTTGAGGAAGTACGAGCCCCGCGTGGTGGACACCCGGTAACCGTGGTTGAGCAGGCCCTGGGAGAGCGGGGCGCAGGTGAGGGGCTCACCGGCGCCCGGGTAACGGCGAAGCACCTCGCCGACCGGCGGGACCGGCGGGGAGGCGACAGATGAGCGCGACACGCGTCAGATGTTAGATCACGCTGCGTTGCGGATCTGCCGGCTTGCGTGGAAGTCCAGAGTGTGCACCGTGACGAAGTGAGGTTCGAGCCAGAGGTACGAGGGAGCGAACGGCTCGCCGTTGACCTCGACGGGCGGCGGCCCGAAGCGCTCGCGCTGGGCGGGGGTGGGCTCCACGACCCGCGCGGGCCCGGTGAACTGCACGGACCACAGGTCCTCCGTGCCGACGGGGGCGGTGTTGAAGTTGTCCGCGCCGTAGGCCACGACCGCGCCGTCGCAGGCGCCGTGGTGGCCGAGCCCGCTGTGCATGCGCAGCACGACGCGCCCGTCGATGACGATGTGCCGGGCCACCGTCAGGATCGGGAGGGCCCGCATGCTGGTCGCCAGCCGGCCGTAGGGGACCCGGCCGAGCAGGTCGATCGCGTGGAGTTCCTCGGTGGACATGCCTTCCACTGTCGGCCAGTCCGTGTGGGCCGGATAAGAGGCCGGGGCCCCCGTTTCACCGGGACCAAAGTCCTTCTCAGCGCTTCTCCGCCTGGAGCCGTGCCACGTAGGCGGCGGCCTGCGAGCGGCGCTCCATGCCCAGCTTGGACAGCAGGCTGGAGACGTAGTTCTTGATCGTCTTCTCGGCGAGGTGCAGCCGCTCGCCGATCACGCGGTTGGTCAGCCCCTCGCCGATCAGGTCCAGGATCTTGCGCTCCTGGTCCGTGAGGTTCGCCAGCTTCTCGTCGTCCCGCCCGCGCTTCCCGTCGCGCAGCCGCTCCAGCACCCGCGCGGTCGCGACCGGGTCCAGCAGCGACTTCCCGGCCGCCACGTCCCGGACCGCCGCCAGCAGCTCGTTGCCCCGGATCGCCTTGAGGACGTAGCCCGCGGCGCCCGCCATGATCGCGTCGAACAGGGCCTCGTCGTCCGCGTACGACGTCAGCATCAGGCAGTTGACGGAGTCGTCCTGGGACCGGATCTCGCGGCAGACCTCGACGCCGCTGCCGTCCGGCAGCCGTACGTCGAGCACGGCCACGTCGGGGCGGACCGCCGGAATCCGCACCAGCGCGTCGGCCGCCGTGCCCGCCTCGCCGACCACCTCGATGTCGTCCTCCATCGAGAGCAGCTCATGGACCCCGCGTCGGACTACTTCATGATCGTCGAGTAGGAATACGGTGATTTTTCCATTTTCGCGCACAATCGCAGTCTCACACACTCGCCCCTTCCCTGCCGCTGCCGGGCGGGATAACGTGCCGTTGTTCCGGCGGCCTGCGAGGCTGTGATCAGTGCTGTGACCAGCGAGACTTCCCGAATTCCTCGATTTACTTGGATATCCAAGCAAAATCGCAGGTCAGGGAGGGTTTCGCAGTTATGGGGCCCACTGGGTAACGTGCCTTGGACAGGGCGCTCGCCGGGGCACCTGTCACGCCTGTTTCCCGGACCGAGCGGCACCCACCCCGTGCACGGGTACGGACACAGGCGAGCCGCACTGGTCTCCCGGCAGACCCCGGGGGCCGGACCGACGGAGGAGCACGCACGTGACCGTGGAGAGCACTGCTGCCGCGCGTAAACCGCGACGCAGCAGCAAGCGGACCAGCGCCGCGAAAACGCCCGCGAAGACGCCGGAGGGTTCGACGCCCGAGCTCGTACAGCTGCTGACGCCCGAGGGCGAGCGCGTCGAGCACCCGGACTACTCGATCGACCTGAGCGCGGAAGAGCTGCGCGGCCTGTACCGGGACATGGTCCTCACCCGCCGCTTCGACGCCGAGGCCACCGCCCTCCAGCGCCAGGGCGAGCTGGGCCTGTGGGCCTCGCTGCTGGGCCAGGAGGCCGCCCAGATCGGTTCGGGACGGGCCCTGCGCGACGACGACTACGTCTTCCCGACCTACCGTGAGCACGGTGTGGCCTGGTGCCGGGGCGTCGATCCGACCAACCTGCTCGGGATGTTCCGCGGTGTGAACCACGGCGGCTGGGACCCGAACAGCAACAACTTCCACCTGTACACGATCGTCATCGGCTCGCAGACCCTGCACGCCACGGGTTACGCCATGGGCGTGGCCAAGGACGGCGCGGACTCGGCCGTGATCGCGTACTTCGGCGACGGCGCGTCCAGCCAGGGCGACGTGGCGGAGGCGTTCACCTTCTCCGCCGTCTACAACGCCCCGGTCGTCTTCTTCTGCCAGAACAACCAGTGGGCGATCTCCGAGCCCACCGAGAAGCAGACCCGGGTGCCGCTCTACCAGCGCGCCCAGGGCTTCGGCTTCCCCGGCGTCCGCGTCGACGGCAACGACGTCCTGGCCTGCCTGGCCGTCACCCGCTCCGCCCTGGAGCGCGCCCGGCGCGGCGAGGGCCCGACGCTGGTCGAGGCGTTCACGTACCGCATGGGCGCGCACACCACCTCGGACGACCCGACGAAGTACCGGGCCGACGAGGAGCGCGCGTCCTGGGAGGCGAAGGACCCGATCCTGCGCCTGCGCGCGTACCTGGAGAAGCAGGGCGCGGCCGACGAGGCGTTCTTCACCGCCCTGGACGAGGAGAGCGAGGCCCTCGGCAAGCGCGTCCGCGAGGCCGTACGGGCGATGCCCGACCCGGACCGGATGGCGATGTTCGACCACGTCTACGCCGACGGGAACCCGCTCGTCGACGAGGAGCGCGCCGAGTTCGCCGCCTACCAGGCTTCGTTCGCCGAGGAGGGCAAGTAACCATGGCCGTGGAAAAGATGTCCCTCGCGAAGGCGCTCAACGAGTCGCTGCGCAAGGCCCTCGACACCGACCCGAAGGTCCTCATCATGGGTGAGGACGTCGGCAAGCTCGGCGGCGTCTTCCGGATCACCGACGGCCTGCAGAAGGACTTCGGCGAGGACCGCGTCATCGACACCCCGCTCGCCGAGTCCGGCATCGTCGGCACGGCGATCGGCCTCGCCCTGCGCGGCTACCGGCCGGTCGTTGAGATCCAGTTCGACGGCTTCGTCTTCCCCGCGTACGACCAGATCGTCACGCAGCTCGCGAAGATGCACGCCCGCGCGCTCGGCAAGATCAAGCTCCCCGTCGTCGTGCGCATCCCCTACGGCGGCGGCATCGGCGCCGTCGAGCACCACAGCGAGTCGCCCGAGGCACTGTTCGCGCACGTCGCGGGCCTGAAGGTGGTCTCCCCCTCCAACGCGTCGGACGCGTACTGGATGATGCAGCAGGCCGTCCAGAGCGACGACCCGGTCATCTTCTTCGAGCCGAAGCGGCGTTACTGGGACAAGGGCGAGGTCGACACCGAGTCCATCCCGGGCGCGCTGCACGCGGCGGCCGTCGCCCGCACCGGCACGGACCTCACGCTCGCCGCGTACGGCCCGATGGTGAAGGTCTGCCTGGAGGCCGCCGCGGCCGCCCAGGAGGAGGGCAAGTCGGTCGAGGTCGTGGACCTGCGCTCGATGTCCCCGATCGACTTCGACACCATCCAGGCGTCGGTCGAGAAGACCCGCCGCCTGGTCGTCGTCCACGAGGCACCCGTCTTCTACGGCTCCGGGGCCGAGATCGCCGCCCGCATCACGGAGCGGTGCTTCTACCACCTGGAGGCGCCCGTGCTGCGGGTCGGCGGCTACCACGCCCCGTACCCGCCGGCGCGGCTGGAGGAGGAGTACCTGCCGGGCCTGGACCGGGTGCTCGACGCCGTCGACCGCTCGCTGGCGTACTGAGGAGAGAGGAGCGTGACCACGATGACCGACACTTCCAACGCTGCTCGCTTCCGTGAGTTCAAGATGCCCGACGTGGGCGAGGGACTGACCGAGGCCGAGATCCTCAAGTGGTACGTCCAGCCCGGCGACACCGTCACGGACGGCCAGGTCGTCTGCGAGGTCGAGACCGCGAAGGCCGCCGTGGAGCTGCCGATCCCGTTCGACGGCGTCGTCCACGAACTGCGCTTCCCCGAGGGCACCACGGTCGACGTGGGCCAGGTGATCATCGCGGTGGACGTGGCGCCGGGGTCGGACTCCGGCGCCGAGGAGCCGGCCGCCGCTCCGGCCCCCGAGGCCGCCGCCGCTCCCGAAGCCGCCGCCGCTCCCGAGGCCGAGGCGCCCAAGGGCCGCCAGCCCGTCCTCGTGGGTTACGGCGTGGCCGAGTCCTCCACGAAGCGGCGGGCCCGCAAGGGCGCCGAGACCGCGCCCCCGGCCGCCGCGCCCGCCGCCGTCCAGGCCGAGCTGAACGGCCAGGGCACGGCGGCGCTTCCGGAGGCCCGTCCGCTGGCCAAGCCGCCGGTCCGCAAGCTCGCGAAGGACCTGGGCATCGACCTGGCGACGGTCACCCCGACCGGCACGGGCGGGGTCATCACGCGCGAGGACGTGCATGCGGCGGCGACGCCCGTCGCGCCTTCGGCGCCTTCAACGCCTTCAACGCCCTCGGTGCCTGAGCCGTCCGTCGAGGCCCCGGCCCCCGTGCAGGCCCCCGCTCCCGTCCCGGCCGGCACCCGCGAGACGCGCATCCCGGTCAAGGGCGTGCGCAAGGCCATCGCGCAGGCCATGGTCGGCAGCGCGTTCACCGCTCCGCACGTCACCGAGTTCGTGACCGTCGACGTGACGCGCACGATGAAGCTCGTGGCGGAGCTGAAGGAGGACAAGGACATGGCGGGGGTGCGGGTCAACCCGCTCCTCCTCATCGCCAAGGCCCTCCTGGTCGCGATCAAGCGGAACCCCGGGGTCAACGCGGTCTGGGACGAGGCGAACCAGGAGATCGTCCAGAAGCACTACGTGAACCTGGGCATCGCCGCCGCCACTCCGCGCGGCCTGATCGTCCCGAACATCAAGGACGCCCAGGACCAGACGCTGCCGCAGCTGGCCGCGTCCCTGGGCGAGCTGGTCGCCACGGCCCGGGAGGGCAGGACGTCCCCGGCCGCGATGGCGGGCGGCACGGTGACCATCACCAACGTGGGCGTCTTCGGCGTCGACACCGGTACGCCGATCCTCAACCCGGGCGAGTCCGCGATCCTCGCGGTCGGCGCGATCAAGCTCCAGCCCTGGGTCCACAAGGGCAAGGTGAAGCCCCGTCAGGTGACCACGCTGGCCCTGTCGTTCGACCACCGCCTGATCGACGGCGAGCTGGGCTCCAGGTTCCTGGCGGACATCGCCGCGATCCTGGAGCAGCCGAAGCGGCTGATCACCTGGGCGTAGTCGTCCGTTGGAGAGGGGCCCGCGCGAGGTTCGCGCGGGCCCCTCTCCGTGTCCGTCGCAGCCCACGCCGGACGGGATGCCACGGTCTTCCCCCGGCTGTGTAACAGGGACGTATTAGCCGCCGCTCGGGCGCAACGTACCGCCGTCCCGCACGGTTCTTGCTGATCAGAAGCGTTCGCTCGGGCGACCCCGGCCGAGCGGCCGGCACTGTCAACGGATACCGAGGACACAACGATGCGCGCTCACCAGATCACCCTCGCCGCCCTGGCCGTCGTCGCGGGCCTCTCGCTCACGGCCTGCCAGAACGACGGCGACGACGCCGCGGCGCAGACCGACCCGTCGTCGGTCGCGACCGCGTCCCCCTCGGGTGGTGGTCCGACTTCGGGCGGCTCGGGCGCGAGCGGTTCGGACGCGGACAGCGGGAAGGACACCGCCGCCGGGGCGGGGCCGGCCGAGCAGGACACGCAGGGCAAGACCGCCAAGTGCGCCACCGCCGGGCTGGCGATCACGGCGAAGGACAACTACATCGACGGCGACCCCGACGCGACCGTCGCGGTGGAGATGAAGAACACCAGCGGCCAGGACTGCGTGGTCGCGGGGTTCGCGGGCGTCGACCTCAAGACCAACGCGGGCACGATCTCCGCCGAGCGCAAGGGCGCGCCCGCAGACCCGTACGTCCTGAAGAACGGCAAGACGATCGCCTTCGCCGTCAACTACCCGCTCAACGAGACGGGCGGCTCCGGCGTCCGCATCACCGGGCTGGTGGTGACCCCGCCCAACGAGACGAAGTCGGTCACCCTCGCCTGGCCGGGCAAGCCCTCGCTCCCCGTCACGGACGGCTCGGGCGACCCCGTGACGGTCGGCCCGATCGGCAGCGCGGGGCAGGGCGGCTGAGCCGTACGGTCCGTGCCCTCGGGCACATCGACGAGGGGTCCCGTGACGGTGCGGGGCCCCTCGTCCGTACGTCGGCCAGGGCCCTCAGGGGGCCGTGGAGTCCCAGGCCGCCTCGATCATCCCGAAGATCTCGTCCACCGCGGCCTCCGGATCGGCCGCCTCGCGGGCCAGCGCGTGCGCGGCGACCACGAATCCGGCGATCGTCCGGCAGGCCGTCGGGGTCCGGGACAGCCCTGGGTCCGCGGCGATGGCCGTCGCCAGCGACTCCGCGTGCCGCAGCCTCATCGATTCCTCGTACTCCCGCAAAGAGGCCGATCCGTCGATCATGCGCCAGACGGGGGCGGCGCCGTCCCCCGTGCAGTGCCGCACCATGGCGTGCATCTCGCGGCGCAGTGCGGGCATGAGCGGTTCGTCCGGTGCGCGGCCGGTGACCGCCTGCGCCAGCCGGTGCTCGAAGTCGGCGTCCTGTTCGAACACCAGGGCCTCTTTCGAGGCGAAGTGGGAGAAGAGCGTGGTGACGGCCACGTCGGCCTCGGCGGCGATGTCACGGATGCCCACCGCGTCGTATCCGCGTTCCAGGAAAAGCCGCAGGGCGGTGTCGGCGATCTTCTGGCGGGTCGCGGCCTTCTTGCGCTCGCGGCGTCCGGGCTGCACGGTCATGCGCTCACGCTATCAGGTACGTATCCGTAACCGTTTCAAAACACTAACCGTTAGTGCTAGCGTCCCCGGTATGAAGAAAGTGAGCTTCGCCGAGTTCGGCGGCCCCCAGGTCCTGCGCCTCATCGATGCCGAGGAGCCCCACGCGGGCCCCGGCCGGATACGTATCGCCGTGCGGGCGGCAGGGGTGAACCCCGTCGACTGGAGGGTTCGCGAGGGGCAGGTCCTGGGTGCCCATCCGACCGTGCTGCCTTCCGGCGTGGGGCTGGACGCCGCCGGGATCGTGGACGAGGTGGGTGAGGGTGTCGAGGGCGTGGAGACCGGCGACCGCGTGTTCGGCGAAGGGGCTGACACCTACGCCGAGTTCGCCGTGCTGTCGGCGTGGGCCCGGATGCCCGAGGGGCTGTCGTTCGCGGAGGCGGCCGGGTATCCGTCCGTGGTGGAGACCGCTCTGCGCGTCATCGGCCAGGTCGGCGTACGGCCGGGCGAGACGCTGCTGGTCAGCGGGGCGTCCGGGGGAGTCGGGTCGGCGGTGCTGCAGATCGCCCGCGACCGGGGCATCGCGGTGATCGGCACCGGCGGGGCGGCGAACCAGGACTACCTGCGCAGTCTGGGCGCGCTCGCCACGACGTACGGAGAGGGCTGGGTCGAGCGGGTGCGGAGGCTCGGGCGGGTCGACGCGGCCCTCGATCTGGCCGGCTCGGGCGTGATCCGAGAACTGGTCGAGCTGACGGGGGACCCGTGCAGGGTGATCACCATCGCCGATCTCGGCGCGCCGGAGTTCGGCGTCCGGTTCTCCGGCGTGGCCGGGAGCGTCCCGGACGCGCTCGCGGAGGCGGTGGGCCTCATCGCACGGGGGCGGCTGCACATCCCGGTCGAGAAGTCGTACGGCCTTGCCGAGGCGGCCCAGGCGCACGCGGACAGCCAGGCGGGTCACACGCGTGGCCGGCGGGTCATCGTCGTCGGGCCCGCCGCCTGACCGGGGACCGGCCCGGCCTCCGGCGGGCCGGAGGGGTCCGCGCCGAGCCGGTGCGGGCCCCTGGGCACCGCCTCCGCCGTCCGTAGCGCGAGTTCGGCGAACACGGTCTTGCCCACGGTGCGCGGCTCGACGCCCCACCGGTCGGCGACGGCGTCCACGAGGACGAGCCCGCGCCCGTAGCACTCGTCCCGCTCCGCCTCGCGGAGTCCCGGGAGCCGTTCCCCTCGGGGGTCGCTGACCTCGATACGGATGGCTCCGCCGGTGAGGATGAGGTGGACCCGGAAGAGCCGGCCGCGCAGGCTGCCGTGGATGAGCGCGTTGGTGGCCAACTCGGATACCAGGAGCGCGACTTCGCCAGCGCGGTCGGCGTGCCCCCATTCACCGACGAGCCGCGCGGCGCGTCGGCGGGCGAGGGTGACGCTGCGGGCGGTGGGGGTGTAGTCGAGGAGGTCGTCGTGAAGCGGCGGGTTGTCCTCGGGAACCTCTTGGGCTGCGGTCATGGGGGGCCCTTCTGTGTGGAGCGGTGGCAATGCCGGTGCTGCCCGGGGGCAGGCCGGTGCGCTTCCGCCGGTGCTAGCGCTGTGCCAGCGGGTCTGTACTGAAAGTAGCGACTGCCGCACGCTCAGGGCAAGTGAAACGGAGACAATTGTCTCCAGCGGGTGAGGGGTGGTCGACGACGCTGCTCGCGGCGCGAGAGACTGGCCCGGTGAATCGAGCGACTCAGCTAGGCAATCGGTCGTCAACTGTCCTGGGCCGCAGGCTCGGTAGCGAACTGCTGCGCTTGAGGGACGCCTCGGGCAAGACTCAGCAGCAGGCTGCCCAGGTCATCAGTGCCACGAACTCGAAGATCGTCAAGATGGAGCGCGGGTGGGTTCCGATGAGGGATCCGGACATCCGCACGCTGTGCGAGTTCTATGGCCTCACGGACTCCAAGCTGATCGGCCGGTTGCTGGAAGTGGCCCGACTGGACCGCGAACGTCGCAAAGCGAAGGGCTGGTGGAACCAATACCCGGAGCTGCGGTCGCTGGTTGAGTACGTGGCCCTCGAAGACATCGCGACCCAGATCAGGACGTGGCAGGGCGCCTTTGTGCCCGGCCTGCTCCAGACTCCGGACTACGCGCGGGCGCTCGCTGTGGGCAACGCGGACTGGGACGACCCGGACGAGATCGAGCGCTTCGTCGAGGCCAAGATCGCACGGCAGGAGCGTCTGGCGGACGACAACCCGCTCGCGCTGTGGGCGATCGTCTCGGAGGGCGCCCTGCGTCAGCTCGTCGGAGGCCGCGACGTGATGCGCGCCCAATTGGAGCGGCTGGAGGAGGCCGCCAATGAGCCAAATGTCACGGTGCAAATTGTGCCGTTCCTCGCTGGCTCCCACCCCGGCATGACCGGCGCGTTCAGCGTCGTATCGTTCGCTGAACCAGGGGCGATGGACGTGGTTTACATGGACACCACGTCGTCTACGCTGTGGCTGGAGAGCGAGACGGACGCCGAGCGGCACAACGTCACGTTCAGTCGTATCGCCAGAAACGGACTCGCTCCCCGCGATTCCATCGCTCTGATGGGACGTATCCGCAAGGAGTTGTAGTCGTGCCGCACTTCGAGTTCGTCAAGTCCAGCTACAGCAGTGGAAACGGCGAGTGCGTCGAGGTGGCCCGCAACGTCACCGGCACCGTCGCCGTCCGCGACTCGAAGCGGGCCGCCGGACCCGTCCTCGTACTCGCCCCCACCGCATGGGACGCGTTTCGGGCGTCGCTGGCCGCGCGGCCGTAGACGTGGGAATGGGGGCGGCGGCCCGGCGTGTTGGTGCGGACATGACTCAAGGACCCGCGCCGCGCTCCCTGTCCGACGCCGCCCTGTCCGAACTGCTGGGGACGCAGCAGTTCGGCACGCTCGCCACCGTCAAGCGCAGCGGCCACCCGCACCTGACGACCATGCTGTACAGCTGGGACGCGGAGGCCCGCGTCGCGCGGTTCTCCACGACCGCGGAACGGGTCAAGGTCTCGCACCTGCGCCGCGACCCGCACGCGGCGCTGCACGTACTGGGCGATGACGTGTGGTCGTTCGCGGTGGCCGAGGGTACGGCAGAGGTCTCCGAGGTCACCACCACTCCGGGCGACGCGGTCGGGCGAGAACTCCTCGCCGTGATCCCGCCGGCCGCGCGACCCGAGGACGAGGACGTGTTCCTTGAGCAGCTGGTGGCCGAGCGCCGGGTGGTCATCCGACTGAAGGCGGACCGGCTGTACGGAACGGCTCTGGACGTGACGGGAGCGTAGGGACCCCGCGCAGCGGCGATCGCGGCCCATCAGTCTCCCGTGCGGGCGTCGTTGGGCTGTCAGCGTCGAAATCTCCGGGCGCCGGCGAACCGGTGCCCGGAGCGAGGAACCCGCCGTGGAGGGCCGTTCTAACGGTCCGCCAGCAACTGGCGCACATGGTCTGCCACTGCCGCTCGGGCCACAGTGGTCTGCTCGCCAGTCGTCATGTTCCGTACCGTGACGTTTCCGGCAGCCTCCTCGTCGGGCCCCACGATCGCGACGACGCGGGCGTGCTGATCGGCCGCCCACTTCAGTTGGCGGGCCAGCTTCTTCGATGCACCGAGAAAGACACCGGTGCGCAGGCCCTCGCGCCGCAACTGCGCGGCCAGGGTTGCCACGGAGGCTTCATCGAGGAGTGCGGGAACGGCGACGTCCAGTCCGCGAGGGGAGGCGGTCTCGTGGCTCTGGATGGCGAGGATGCGCTCGACGCCGATGGAACCACCGCAAGCGGGCATGTCCGGACCGCCGAGCGTGGCGACCAGTTTGTCGTAGCGGCCACCCGCGCAAATGGAGCCCGGGTAGGAGGGGGCGGTCGCCTCATAGATCACGCCGGTGTAGTAGTCCAGCCCACGAACCATGCTCGGGTTGTAGGCGATCCGGCCGGCCGCGAGGCCGGCATCGGTCACCAGTTGGATGAGAGTGTCGATCTCGGCCAGACCGGCTGTCCCGTCCTCGGTGGAGGACAAACGTTCGCGGATGACGTCGCGGTCGTCGGCGGTGACGTCGGCGACGAGGCTGTCGGCAGTCTCCGTCGGCAACCCGGCCGCGCCGGTCGCCAACTCCTTGGCGACGGCGTCCGGGCTCACCTTGTCGAGCTTGTCCAGAATGGCCAGCACGGTCGTCCCCGCTTGCGGAGTGACACCGTAGACATCCAGCAGCGCGTGCAGCGCCCGACGCGAGTTGACGTTGAAAGTGAAGCCCTCGACGCCGAGGGCGTCGAGGCCGTCCGCGAGCGCGAGGACGATTTCGGCGTCCGCCAGCGGTGAACGGGAGCCGACCGTGTCGATGTCGCACTGAACGAATTCTCGGAAACGGCCGTCCTGCGGGCGGTCCGCGCGCCACACCGGGCCGATGGCGTAGCGCTTGTAGGGCTGCGGCAGCTTCGATCCGTGGGTCGCGATGACGCGAGCCAGGGGAACCGTGTGGTCGTAGCGCAAGGCAAGGTCCGCCTGCCCGCTGGACTCGTGGATACCGCGCTTGAGGATCTTGAAGATCAGGCGGGCGGCCTCCTCGCCGTACTTTCCGGTGATCACCGAAAGGTTCTCGAACGCCGGAGTCTCCAGCGGGTCGAAGCCGTAGCGTTCGAAGATCTCGGCCAGAGTGTCGAACGCATACTTACGGCGACGGAGGTCGTCTGCGAGGAAGTCGCGGGTTCCGGACGGGGGCTGAGCGGCCTTGCCCATGCGCGGTGCACTCCGTTGGCGTCTAGGTCGGTTGAATGCGCGTAGCCTACTTCGCTGTTGAGTGGGAGAGGCGCCAGCTGGGGAAGTATCGCGCCAGCGTCGACAGCAGTTCGTCCACTTGCCCCTGGTCGCCGTAGCCGGTGTGCATCAGTGGGGTTCCTTCGATCTCCGTGAGCTGTTCCCAGCCGCTCAACTGGTCCATCAGCTTCTGCACGCCGGTCATCAGCGACAGCGACATGGAGGGCACGAGGGCGTCGATGCCGTGGGCCATGTAGTAGATCGACGACCGGCGGACGGCGGAGGAGTCCACCCGTTCGCTGTAATTCTCCTCCGAGAAGCGCGGGTAGCAGGAATCGAGCATGCCCTTGGGGACGTCCCAGACGGGCATCAAGACGTCAGTGTTCCCGGTGCGGCGGACCGGAAACGGCATGGGACGGCGGCCGTTGATCAGGCAGAACAACAGTTCCGCCGCGACGTCCTCGCGGTTGTAGCCGACCATCAGCCGAGATCCGCCGATCTCCTCGCAGATCGCCCGGCCGGCGAGGTTGATCAGGAACGTGGCGAAGAAATGTGCAAGGTCCGGACTGTAACGGCTGGAAAGTTCACGCCACAGCTCGTCCGGGCCTTTGCTCATCCCCAGCAACATCGCGATCTCGTCGGGGTGCAGTACCCGGTGCGTGAAGCCTGCCTCCGCACAGAGAGCTGCTGCCCGCTCGGTGGCCGCTTCGGGCCAGATCGGCATCATCGTCAGCGTGAAGCACACCACTTTCGACGGGTCCAAACCGTGCTTGGACACGTAGCGCTGGGTGCCCTGCACGAGGGTATTGGAGTCACCGCCGCCGGAGATTCCGGCCACCAGAGGCGGAGTCGCGGTGTGGTCGGTGAGGAAGTCGCAGATCCTGGTGAAGACGATCTCCTGCGCCTGCTCGGCATCCAGGGTGTGGACGCGATGAGTGGGGCGTTTCGCATCGTCGGCCCACTGGAAGTCGTACATCGCGACGGCCGGATTCCGGCCATGTTCCACGGTCTCCACCTTGCCGGGATCGATCGCGTCGATGTCGGTATTACGGATGCACTGAAGAATGACCTGCCGGTCGTCCTGCACCTCTGCCAAGGTCGCCGAAATGGGGATCGGCTTGAGGCTGCCGTCGCCGGGTACCTCGTATGCCTGGAACAGGCTGGGGGGAAGCCGGTGAGCGAGAAGGACGTCGGCCAGTGTCAACAGGTCCTGGGATTTCGGGCTCCGGGCGCCTTGCGAGAACAGCATCGTGACCTGATCGAGCGTGACCATGTGCGTCTCCAGTGTCGTCGGATATGCGCTGTGACTGTGCGCAGTCGGCCCCGCCCCTGAGGGGGCACAGGGACGGGGCCGCTGCTTCTAGATGTGCGCGGTCAGCGCTGTGACGGCCAGGACTTCTTCGACCTTCTCCGAGGTCATGCGGTCCAGTCCGGCCTGCGGGAGCGTGCGCGCCAGGACCTCAGCCAGTGACTGGATGTCGAAGCGCTCCGCCGCAGCGGTGGCCGCCTCGGTGCGTGCCTGTTGTGGGGACATTCGGATTCCTCCTTCGTTGAAGGTGCGGGCCCCGATACTGAAACCCGTCGGTGGGACGGTGAAACCTCGCTTAAAGACCACATCGGGACGTCCCGCGTCGGGTAGAGCGTCCTGGCAACGTCCGTGGCGCCGTCCCGGTATCGAGGGGGAGACTGTCCATGCAGAACGAGCGATTACGAGAAGCGATGGCCGCGGCCGGCTTCACCTACGGCAGCCTCGCCGAGAAGGTCGGCGTCGACCCGAAGTCCGTCGAACGGTGGGTCAACCTCGGCCGGGTCCCGCGTCGCAGGACCGCCGTGAGGGCGGCTGAGAAGTTGGGGGAGGACGTGCACGCGCTCTGGCCGGCGATACGACAGGCGCGCCCAGCTCGCGCCGCCAGTCCTGAACTCATCGCCGTTTACGATCAGCGCGCGGACTTGCCTGTCTCTGCCTTCATCGAACTGTTCGCTCGGGCCCGCGAGCGCATCGACATTCTTGTCTACGCCGCCGTGCACCTGCACGAGGCGTACCCCAGGCTGAACGATCTCCTCAGCGAGCGCTCAGCCGCCGGCTGCACCGTACGAATCGCACTGGGTGACGCGGACAGCGACCACGTCAGTCAGCGCGGCCGGGAGGAACGGTACGGACACGGCATCGAGTCGCGTTGCCGCCTGGCCCTGATGCACTTTCGCCCTCTCGTCGGCGTTCCTGGCATCGATGTGCGTACGCACGCGACGACCCTTTACAACTCGCTGTACCGGGCGGATGACCAGCTCCTGGTCAACGCGCACGTCTGGGGTGTAAGCGCCTACGCCGCGCCCTTGTGGCATCTGCGCCGGCAGAGTGACGAGGGCATGTTCACGACCTATGCGGCGTCCTTCGACGCGATCTGGTCCACCGCCACCCCCGTTCAGGAAGGCTGAGCGTATGTCACGCCGTACGGAGTACTACGACGACCCGGGCGCCCCGGAGCCCAACAGCCTCGTCGTCGCCGCCTCGGCGGTCGTCACTGACGAAGCCGGCCGCATCCTGCTTCAGCGCCGTTGCGACAACGGGCTGTGGGCGCTGCCCGGGGGCGGGATGGACATGACCGACTCGCTGCCCGGTACGGCGGTGCGCGAGGTGAAGGAGGAGACCGGGCTCGATGTGGAGATCACCGGGCTCGTCGGTACGTACACCGACCCGAGGCACGTCATCGCGTACAGCGACGGCGAGGTGCGCCGGCAGTTCAATGTGTGCTTCACGGCCCGGGTCACCGGTGGCCGGCTGACGCTGTCGGACGAGTCGACTGAGCTGCGCTTCGTGGCGCCCGAAGATGTGGACGCGCTGCCGATGCACCACACACAGCGGCTGCGCCTCGGCCACTATCTGGAAGCGCGCGAGCACCCGTATCTGGGCTGACAGTCGCGTTCCGGTTTCTCGTGGGTACGCAGGGGTGCCACCGGCCCGCCTCCTCGTTGACGCAGGCGGAGCCGTAGCGCGTCGAACGCGTGATGCAATGACCGCATGATGGCGGACCACGCATCCCTGGGACCACTGGAACTGGCCGACGGGCGTTGGGGGATCGGGGACTCCGCACGGCCCAGCGGCCATTGGGTGGAGCTGCGTCCGGACGGGTTCCAGCAGCACGAGCCCGACGTCGAAGGGCAGTTGGTGCCCTGGGCCAGGGTCATGACCGGGATCAGGATCACCTGGGGCAAGCACGCCCGGAACACGAGCAGCCGAGGCAAGTACACGCTGAAGGGCCTGGTCGCCGACCGCGACGGGGCCTGGCTCCACATGACCCTGCGCGACCCGTACGAGGACCACCAGCTGCGCTTCGACCAGCACGCGCGTCCCTACCGGGCGGTGGACGCTCTCCGGCTGGAGGCCCTGCTGCGGCGGCTCACCGATGAGGGGAGGCTGGGTCTCCTCGGCGACCCGGAATGGGTCGGGCGGGCCGTCGCGTCCCTGGCCGGCGGGAAGAACCGCTGGGTCACCGATGGCTCACTGGAGCAGGCGGTGGCCGAGGCGCTGGAGGCGGCCGGCGGAGGCCGCGTCTGACAGTCGTCCGCGGCGGTGGTGCCGTGAACAGGCACTGATGCGAGCGGCTTTGGGCATGATGAGGGGATGGCCTCCATGCCTGACACCTGGTCGAGAGTGCGCGAGGCTGACTTCCCTGCCGTGGAGTAATCCGGTTCGTCGCCCCGTCACCCTCCGGGCTGAGTGACCCGGATGACGAGTACCGCCACGTCGTCCCGGTGCGGGATCTCCGCGAGTCCGGCGGAGAGGGCCTGGAGGAGGAGGGGCAGGGGCTGGTCCGCGTGGTCGGCGAGTACGGCGGCCGTGTGGGCGGTGCACGCGTCGATGTCCTCGTCGCGGCGCTCGACCAGGCCGTCGGTGTAGAGCAGGAGCACGCTGCCGGGGGGCAGGTCCTGGGTGTGGTCCTCGCGGGGTGGGGCGTCCGGCAGGCCGAGCAGGAGGAGGTCGTGGCCGTACAGGGGCGCGACGCCCGAGCCCGGGGTGTGGAGGAGCGGCGGGGGGTGTCCGGCGTTGGACCAGGTCAGGCTCCAGCGGCCGGCGTCGCGGTCGAGGCGGGCGTGCACCGCCGTGGCGCCCGCGCCCAGGGGCAGGACGTCGATGGCCTGGTCGATGGCGTGCAGGGCGGCGGCGGGTGAGTGGGCCGGGTCGTCCAGGCTGGCCTGGCGGAGCATGCTGCGGATCTGGCCCATCACGGCGGCGGCCCGGACGTCGTGGCCGATCACGTCGCCGATCGAGATCATGAGGGACGTGGGCAGCGGATAGGCGTCGTACCAGTCCCCGCCCACCATGTCCTGGTCGGCGGCGGGCAGGTACAGGGCCGCCATGTCCAGGCCGGGCACGTCCGGCAGCTCCGTCAGCATCGCGGCCTGGAGCTGCTCGGCCGTGCTGAGCCGGTTGGCGACGAAGCGGGTGCGCTCCACGGCCTGGCTGACGTACCCCGCCACGCTCGTGAGGACCGCCTCCTCGGTCGGTGCCATGACGTGCGGGCGGGTCCAGCACCACGTCAGCACGCCGTGGGCGTCCGGCAGCGGGACGCACAGGGCGGACTGGAGGCCCAGCGAGTCGTACCCGGCGACGGCCTCGGGCCCGAAGCCGGCCACGAGCGTCGCGCGGTCCGGCACGAAGACGGTGCGCTGCTCCCGCATGGCCAGAGCGCTGGGGAACGCCGCGTCCCGGTCCAGACGGTCGATGGCGCTCTCCGCAGGGCGTACGTCGTCCGGGTCGACGACCCGCCACAACCCCTCGCCGTCGGCCAGCAGCAGACCCACGAACGCGGGCTCGGCGGGGCCCTTGAACAGCTGGCGGAGGCGGCGGACGAGGTCGGTCGGATCGAGGGCGCGGGCGAGTTCGACCGAGGCACGCAGCAGCAGACCGGCATGGTCGCGGTCCCGCTGGATCAGCTCCGTCGCGATCCTCAGCCGCAGCTCCATCGAGCAGGCGGCGGTGAGGTCCTCCAGGTCGTGCAGCTCGTCCGCCGTCCACTCCCGGGGGTGGTGGTCGATGGCGCAGAGCGATCCGAGCACCCGTCCGTCGGCGTCGGTGAGCGGCATACCGGCGTACGCGACCACCCGGAGATCGGGGATGGCGAGGCTGGCGCAGGTGCGGGGGTGCGCCCGGGTGTCACTGAGGACCAGCGGGCCGCCGTCCGCGACGACATGCTGGCAGAAGGAGTGGCTGAGCGGGGTCTCCCGCCGGTCCGCCCAGGGGCCGGACATCCCGACCATGCCGGGGAACACCTGCCGGTCGGGCTCCAGGAGCGAG
The DNA here is from genome assembly GCF_049844595.1 of Streptomyces sp. DT224. Lineage (NCBI taxonomy): Bacteria > Bacillati > Actinomycetota > Actinomycetes > Kitasatosporales > Streptomycetaceae > Streptomyces > Streptomyces sp. DT224. The sequence continues at coordinate 339,982 of NZ_JBNCLI010000005.1, read as the reverse complement.
ACCAGGGAGACCGGGACGCGCAGCAGGCGGGAGACGAGCCGCGCGAACCGGTCCATGCCGGGATCGGCCGCCGAGGTCAGCCCGGCCAGCCGCAGCGCCTCCAGCCTTCCGGGGTCCCTCACCCCGGGGCCTCCGTCCGGGCGGGGAGGAAAGGCGCGATGCCCATAAAGCGCATTTTACGAATATACGGGCGATAGTTCGCGATGTCCTGGCCTGCGGCGGCGCCCCTACCCCCGCCGGGCCTCCGTGTCGCCGTTGACGGTACGCAGAGTGAGGCGGTGCGCGTGGTCCGAGCGCTCGGCCGTCGGGACGTCCGTGGTCGAGCGCCCGTTGACGGTGTGCGCGTCGGCCGCGTACGCCGGTGCGTCGGCCGGGAGCGTCACGCGCGCGGAGCCGTTGCGGGTGATGCCGCTGAGCGCGGCCGGGGCGGTGGCGCAGCCTACGTCCACGTCGCCGTTGACCGTTTCGGCGTCGATGCCGGCGCCCCGGAGGCCGGTCGCGCGGACGGACCCGTTCCGGGTGACCAGGTGCTGACGGGCGTCCTTCGCGCCGGAGTCCTGCACGGTGACGTCGCCGTTGACGGTGCTGAGGCTCAGCCCGCCCCGTACGTCGCTGACGTCGATCCCCGCGTTGCGCGCCCGCACGGTGAGCGCGACCCCGGCGGGTACGCGTACGAGCGGCATGCCGCCGCAGTTGTCCCGGGCCCGGTCGTCGCCCTCGTCGCACGGCAGGTCGAGGGTGTACGTACGCCCCTCCCCGTCGTCCCCGTGCGCGAGAACCGAGTCGTCCACCGTGACGCGGTCCCCGTCCGTCCCGACGACCCGCACACCGCCCTGGGTGGTGATGACGAGCCGGGTGTCCTGCGCGAGGTCGGCCGTCCGGAATTCCGCTCCCCGCGCGTCCGGGCCGTCGTGGCCGCAGGCGGACAGCACCAGCAGCGCGCACCCGGCCAGGACCGCCCGGCCCTTCGCTTCGCTCCGCGATGAGGTCATGGAAGGCGTGTGCCCCGGAAGCGGGGACTTACGGCCCGGGTGACCGCGGGGCCCGGCGCTCCACCACTCCCGCGTCCGCGCACCGGTCCGGGACCCGGCTGACCGCGGCCCGGCGCCGCTCCGCCGTCAGCGGCGTGGCACGCGTCAACCGCGGCCGCCGCGCCCGCCGGTGAACGCCGAGATGATCCAGATCACCAGCAGGGCCAGAAAGACGACGACGATGATCGTGGGAAGCGCTGACACCCTGGTCCCCCTTGGGGTCGTATGACCGTTCCTGCCGTGGCCCCTGAGGCTCACGAGGCTCAAGGGGCCGGGACCGACCGGATGTTACGCGCCTGCGGCAACGGCCGCCAGGGCTCCGGCACGCCCCGATCGTTCCAGGCGTACCGCCCTGTCCGGCGGATCGTCGTGGGCCGGCGGCGACCCGCCGGACACGCTCTAGCGGCGGCGCAGCGCCTCGGTGCCCGCGTACCGGGCGCTCTCGCCCAGCTCCTCCTCGATGCGGATCAGCTGGTTGTACTTGGCGGTGCGGTCGGACCGGGACAGGGAGCCGGTCTTGATCTGGCCGCAGCCCGTGGCGACCGCCAGGTCCGCGATCGTGGTGTCCTCCGTCTCGCCCGAGCGGTGCGACATGACGACCGTGTAGCCGGCGCGGTGCGCGGTGGACACCGTGGTCATCGCCTCCGTCAGCGTGCCGATCTGGTTGACCTTCACCAGGACCGAGTTGGCGACCCCGGAGGCGATGCCCTCGCGGAGCAGGGCGTCGTTCGTGCAGAAGACGTCGTCGCCGGTGAGCTGGCAGCGGTCGCCGACGCGGGCGGTCAGCTCGCGCCAGCCGTCCAGGTCGTCCTCGGCCATGGCGTCCTCGACCGACACGACGGGGTAGGCGTCGATCAGCTTCACCAGGTAGTCGGCGTGCTCCGCCGGGGTGCGGCGTACGCCTTCGCCCGCGTAGTCGTACACCCCGTCGCGGAAGAACTCCGACGTCGCCGGGTCCATCACGAGCCCGATGTCCGTGCCCGGCCGGTACCCCGTGCGCTCGACGGCCGCCACGACGAAGTCCAGCGCCTCCTCCGCCGTACGGAGGGAAGGCGCGAAGCCGCCCTCGTCGCCGACGCCCGTGGAGTGGCCGGCGGCGAGCAGGTCGCGGCGCAGGGTGTGGAAGACCTCCGAGCCCATGCGGACCGCCTCGGCGAACGTCTCCGCGCCGATCGGGGCGATCATGAACTCCTGGAAGTCCAGCGGATTGTCGGCGTGGGCGCCCCCGTTGACGATGTTCATCATCGGTACGGGCAGCAGCCGGGCGTCCGGCCCGCCCAGGTACCGGTACAGCGGCAGGCGGTGCGCGGCCGCCGCGGCCTTGGCGGCGGCCAGCGAGACGCCCAGGATCGCGTTGGCGCCGAGCCGGGACTTCGTGGCGGTGCCGTCCGCCGCGACGAGCGCGGCGTCCAGCCCCGCCTGGTCCTCCGCGTCCCGGCCGATGACGGCCTCGATGAGCTCCGTGTTGACGTGGTGCACGGCCCGGTCGACGCCCTTGCCGTGCCAGCGGGCCGGGTCGCCGTCGCGCAGTTCGACGGCCTCGCGGGCGCCGGTCGACGCCCCGGAGGGGACCGCGGCCCGGCCGAGCGAGCCGTCCGACAGCTCCACGTCCACCTCGACGGTGGGGTTGCCCCGGCTGTCCAGGACGCGGCGGCCGGTGACGGAGGTGATGGCGGTCATGGGAGTCCTTCCCTTGTCGCGTGCCGCGGTCCGGCTGCGACGACGGTGGCGCGGGACCCGGCGAGAAGCGACTCTACAGCAATGCTGTTTAGCTCTGCTGTTCAGATGTGCTGTTCAGATGTGCTGTTCAGTTCTGCTGTACAGTCCTCTGTCCTGTTTCCGCCCCCGCGTTAAAGTGCGGTATGCCCCTCCCGGAATCCGCCTCCATCGCCGCCGAGCTGCGCACAGCGATGGGCAAGCTCACCCGCCGCGTGAAGCTTGAGGACCAGATGCCGCTCGGCCAGGTGGCCGTGCTCGGCGAGCTGGACCGCAACGGCGCCCTGACCACCAGCGAGCTCGCCGCCAACCAGCGGGTGCGGCCGCAGTCCATGGCGCGCGCGGTCGGGCTGCTGATGGACCAGGGGCTGATCACGCGCCGCGCCCACCCCACCGACGGCCGCAAGAGCCTGGTCGAGCTGTCGGAGGCCGGGCGTGCCCTCCTGGAGGAGGAGCGGGAGCGCCGGGCCGACTGGCTGGCCCGTGCGATCGACGCGGAACTGAGCGGCGAGGAGCGCGAGTTGCTGGCCCGCGCGATCGGGCTCGTCGGACGGCTGGCGGCGCACTGAGTGCGGGGGCCGGCGCCCTCGTGGAAACCGGCCCCGCCGCCTCACCGCTTCAGCAGGAAGCCGAAGCCGCTCGACGTCCGCCCGGTCAGGCGCGCCGCCGAGACGAGGTTCCCCTCGGCCAGCAGGCGTTCCGTATCGGCCCGGGAGAGCCCGAAGCCGTCCGCGATCAGGCGCAGCGGACGGAGCGGTATCCGGGCCCCGAAGCGGACCGACACGTCGATCGCCTCGTGCTCCGGGCGGGTGTCGCCCCCGGTGTCCAGGCGCCAGGCGCCCGTCCAGTCGAGGGCGATGCGGTTGCGGCGCCGCACGACGCCGTCCTGGAGCAGTTCGCGCGCGAGGGCAGGGTCGTTGGCGTGCATCCGGTCCAGCAGCTCGGGGCGTACGGAGCGGACGTGCGCGCGCTCCAGGACCGCGACCTTGGTGGTGTCCCCGCACCCCGTGCAGAGCGCGAGGAGCCAGGCGTCCAGCAGCTTGTGGTTCGCGTTGACGCGGAACGTGCCGTGCGGCCGGAAGGTTCCGGACGCGCAGGAGTGGCAGCGGCGCAGGACGAGGGGCAGGCGTGTGGGCATGACGGCCCAATGGATGAGCACAGGTGTACACCGGTTTCCGGGTGAGAAATCCGCAGCAGGAAGCAGCGCGGCGCACAGGCGCGACGCGCGACAGATCAGCAGTGGGGAGGTCTCACGCGATGTACAACGGAACGCCCTTCCAGGGGACGGCGGATGCGGGGCCGCACCGCGCACGGCAGGGGGCCCGGCTGGACGGTAGCGGGGTGGGCCGGGGGGCTGCCACCGGATTTCGCCGGGCGGCCTCGGCGCCCAAGTGCCCGAGCCGCTAGGGTCGTTGTGATCGCAAAGAGCGCGAAGAGTGGGCCAGGGGGAGCGATGGACGGGAGAGGGACGGCACGCCGCTGGGGCGTCGTCACGGCCGGGGCCGTGCTGGCGGCGGTGGCGCTGACCGGCTGCGGGGGCGGCGGCGGTGACGGCGCGCCCGGTGCGAAGGCGGCCGAGGGGCGCAAGGGCGGCGGGGAGGCGAGGAAGCCGGCGCGGCGCGCGTTCGACCCGCCCGTGCGCTTCGAGGGGAACGCGGTCGACCTGACCGGTGCCGGGCAGCCGAGCACGTCGAGCGGAGAGGCTTTGCGGCCCGCGGTGACGCTGGTGGACGGGGTCGCGTACATCGCCGCCGGGGACGGGCTGGAGGCGGTCGACACCTTGACCGGCGATACCAAGTGGTACGTCGACACGAAGAACGAGGCCGACCGGGGCGGCTTCGGGGTCGAGCGGGTGCCGCCGCTCGTCTCGGAGGACGGGAGGACCGCGTACGCCGCGTGGAACCGCGAGGTCGCGGGCGAGGGGACCATGCCGACCCGAAACGTGATCGAGCTGCTGGCCGTCGACACCGCCACCGGCAAGAAGACCTGGTCGGCCGAGATCCCCTCCGACCCCAGCTCCACCGGGCTCGCCGCCACCGCCATCGGCGCCGACGGGAACCTCGCGCCGCAGGTCGTCGGAGTGGACGCCGGCACCGCGGTCGTCACCGACGCGGACACCACGTACGCCCTCGACCCCGCCACCGGGGCCGTCCGCTGGAAGAAGGGCGGCTACCGCGCACTGAACCTCGCCGGGGGCGTCGTGGCCGGCGGTGAGGAGACCGGCTACGCCAAGGGCCGGCTGCTGGGCGTCGACGCGGAGACGGGGAAGCGGCGGTGGACCGTGGCCGACGCCCGGCAGCCCGCTCACGCCGCGCCGAAGTTGCTGAGTGCGAACCTCGACGACCGGACGGTCGTCGTGGACGCGGTGACCGGTGGGACGCGGGTGAGCTTCGACAGCCGGGACTGGCGGTGCCTGGACGACGCGCGGTCGCTGGTCGCGTGCTCCAAGCACGGGTACCGCGCGTCGGACCGCGGGATCGTGGTCTTCGACGCCACCACGTTCCGGCACACGTGGGTGCTGCCCGACCACTCCGGCCGGTCGGTGCCGAAGGTCACCGGGTTCTGGCACGGCGCCCTGTACGGGGAGGTGGGCGAGCGGCCGGTCGTCCTGGACGGCAACACGGGCAAGGACCGCGAGACCGAGCCGAACGCGGCGCCGATCGAGATCGACCGGTACGGCGGCGTGGAGGGGACGCGGTTCATCCCGGCCGTGCGGTGACGGAAGGGGCCCCGCGCACCGCGGTGTGCGGGGCCCCTACGCGTACCGGGCGGCCTACTTCTTGAAGCCGTAGTCCATCAGCTTCTTCGCGTCCGAGATGCGGTTCGTCTCCGACGACGAGGTCAGGACCGTGCCGATCACCGTCTTGCCCTTGCGGGTCGCGGCGAAGACCAGGCAGTACTTGGACGCCGGGCCGGAGCCCGTCTTCACACCGATCGCACCGCTGTACGTGCCCAGCAGCTTGTTGGTGTTGCTCCACGACATGTAGCGGTAGCCGCCGCTCTTCGTCGTGACCTTCTGCTTGGTCGACTTCGTCTTCACGACCGTGCGGAACGTGGAGTACTTCATCGCGCTGCTCGCGAGCTTCGTCAGGTCGCGCGGGGTCGAGTAGTTGGACCCGTTCCCTATGCCGTCGAACGAGTCGAAGTGCGTGTTCTTCAGGCCGAGGGCCTTGGCGGTGCTGTTCATCTTGCCGATGAACGACTTCACGCGCGCCGCGCGCGTCGTGCCGGAGCCGAACTTGTCGGCCAGCGCGTACGCGGCGTCGCAGCCCGACGGCAGCATGAGGCCGTAGAGCAGCTGGCGCACGGTGACCTTGTCGCCCACGATGAGACGCGCCGAGGACGCGCCCTTGGAGACGATGTAGTCGCTGTACGCCTTCTGGATCGTGACCTTGGAATCCAGGTTCAGGCCCTTCTGGGCCAGCACCACGCGCGCGGTCATGATCTTCGTCGTCGAGCCGGTGGAGCGGCGGGTGTCCGCGGCCTTGGTGAACAGCGTCTTTCCGGTGCCGTTGTTCATCACGAAGCCGCCCTTGGCGACGATCGAGGGCGCCTTGGGCGCGGCGGCCCGTGCCTTGGCGAAGTAGGGCGCCCTAGGAGCGGCGGCCTGCGCCGTGGAGGCGAACGCGCCGCCCGCGATCAGGGCGCCCGTGGTGAGGGCCACCGTGACGGTCGCCGAACCGCGCCTTATGCCCTTAATGCCGAGTTTCAAGTTGAACGCTCCAAATGCCCCTGGAAGGCGGCCACATGAGGGTGCCGCCGCGCTGATAAGACGAACGACCGCACCGCTTGGTTGGGCCCGTGCGCGGGTGATTTTTTACGACATCCAGGGGCGGCGGAGCGTTCGCGCGGCGATGGCGCGCGGTGGCCAGGGACTACGATCGGCGTCACATCCGAGCGCCCCAGAGGCCGGAGGCAACCGTGGACGATGTCGTGCGTGCGCAGGAGTCCGTCAGGGCATACGGCGAGCTCCTCGCCCTCGCCGAGCGCCTGGAGGCGTTGCGGCAGCTGGGCGAGGACGGGGTCGAGGCGCATACGACGGCCGCACTGCACGCGGTCCGCTTCGCCGCGACGATCCTGTGGCGGACCGTGCCGGCCGTGCCGGAGCCGGACTGTCGGCAGGACGAGGAGCGCCTGCTCGAACTGGCCGCGCACTGGCGCGAGGCGGCGCTCGGCCTCGGCGAGTTCGCGCCCCAGCGCCCGACGCTGCGGCTGGTGGAAAACGACGGGCCGACCGCGTAGCGGCTGGGATAGCGTCCCCGGGCATGACGCCTTCCCTGCGCAGTGAACGCCTGGTCCTCGAACCGTATGCGCCCGCCGACGAGGAGGCGTTCGTCGCCCTCTTCCTGGACCCCCGCGTCTCCCGGTGGATGGGTGACGGACCCTGGCCCGAGGAGCGGTACAGGACCACGTTCTCCCGCATCTTCACGCACGCCTACGGCAGCGAGGGCTTCGACGTCTGGGCCGTGCGCCGAGGCGGCCGGACGATCGGCCACGCGGAGATCAAACCGGCCCAGGCCGTCGAGGGATACGAGCTGGTCTACGGCCTCGCACCCGAGGCGTGGGGCCAGGGCCTCGGTACCGAACTGGCGCGGACGGTCGTCGCGTACGGCTTCGAGGTGCTGGGCCTGGACCAGGTGTACGCGACCGTGGCCGAGCCGAATGCGGCCTCGCTGGCGGCCCTGCGGAAGGTGGGGTTCCAGCACGTCAGGGACATCGCCGAGGAGGACGGCGGCACGACGCTGCTGCTGGCGTGCGAGCGGTAGCCGGCGGCCCGGCCCCTCGCCCGCATCGTGGACGGCGGGACGCTTGCGTGCATGTTGTATCTATGCTGTACGCATGCCAGCCCCCGCACCCTCCACATCCCCCGGCCCCGCCCCCCTCACCCCGCCCGCGAAGCAGCCGCCGGCTGCCGACCGCGTCTACACGCACGTCAAGGACGCCGTCCTGGACCGCCGCTACGAGGGCGGCACCCTGCTCACCGAGGGCGGCCTCGCCGAGGCCGTGGGGGTCTCGCGCACGCCGGTGCGCGAGGCACTGCTGCGCCTTGAGGTCGAAGGGCTCATCAAGCTCTACCCGAAGAAGGGCGCCCTGGTGCTCGCCGTCTCCGCCCAGGAGATCGCGGACGTGGTGGAGACCCGCCTGCTGGTCGAGGAGTTCGCCGCCCGCAAGGCGGTGCCCGCGTCCCCGCAGCTGATCAGCCGGCTGGAAGCGCTCCTGGAGGAGCAGCGGCACTACTCCGACGCCGGCGACCTGGCCACCGTCTCCGTCAAGGACCGCTGCTTCCACGCCGAGATCGTCCGCCACGCGGGCAACGAGATCCTGTCCCGTCTCTACGACCAGCTGCGCGACCGCCAGCTGCGGATGGGCGTCGCCGTGATGGAGGCCCACCCGGACAGGATCGCCGCCAACATCGCGGAGCACAGCGAGCTGCTGGAGGCGATCAGGTCCGGGGACGCGGAGTTCGCCGCCCAGGTCGTGCGCCGCCACGTCGGCCGGGTCAAGGTGCTGGTCCGGGGTGATGACCGGTGAGTTCCGCCGCCGCACCCACCCTGCCCCTGCCCGGTGACCCGCCTGGCGGCCGGCGTGCCGTCAGGATCTGGGGCATCGGCGTCGCCGTCTACTTCGTCGCCATCATCTTCCGGACCAGCCTCGGCGTCGCCGGCCTCGACGCCGCCGACCGGTTCGACGTCAACGCCTCGGCGCTCTCCACCTTCTCGATCCTCCAGCTGCTCGTGTACGCGGGCATGCAGATACCCGTCGGCCTGATGGTCGACCGGCTCGGCACCAAGAAGGTCCTCGCCCTCGGGGCCGTCCTGTTCACCCTCGGCCAGCTCGGCTTCGCGCTCTCCCCCACGTACGGCACGGCGCTCGCGTCCCGGGCGCTGCTGGGCTGCGGCGACGCGATGACGTTCATCAGCGTGCTCCGGCTGGGCACGCGCTGGTTCCCCGCCCGGCGCGGGCCGCTGATCAGCCAGGTCGCCGCCCTCTTCGGGATGGCGGGCAACCTGATCTCCACGCTGGTGATCGCCCGCGCCCTGCACGGCTTCGGCTGGACGACCACCTTCGTGGGCAGCTCGCTGGCCGGGGTCGTGGTGCTGGTGCTGCTCCTCCTCTTCCTCAAGGACCACCCCGAGGGCTACGAGCCTCCGCCCGCGCAGCACGCCGCCGGGGCGTACGTGCGCAGGCAGATCGCCGCCTCCTGGCGCGAGCCCGGGACCCGGCTCGGGATGTGGGTGCACTTCACCACGCAGTTCCCGGCGATGGTGTTCCTGCTGCTGTGGGGCATGCCCTTCCTGGTCGAGGACCAGGGGCTCGGCCGCGGGACGGCCGGTGAGCTGCTGACCCTGGTGGTGCTCTCGAACATGACGCTGGGGCTCGTCTACGGGCAGGTGATCGCCCGTCACCACGCGGCCCGCGTCCCGCTCGCCCTCGGCACGGTCGGCACGACGGCCGCGCTGTGGGCGGCGACGATCTTCCACCCCGGGGACCATGCGCCGATGTGGCTGCTGGTCGTCCTGTGCCTGGTGCTCGGGGCGTGCGGCCCGGCCTCGATGATCGGCTTCGACTTCTCCCGCCCGGCCAACCCGCCGGAGCGCCAGGGCACCGCGTCCGGCATCGTCAACATGGGCGGCTTCGTCGCCTCGATGACCACGCTGCTGGCGGTCGGCGTGCTGCTGGACGCGACCGGTGACAACTACCGGGTGGCGTTCTCGTCGGTCTTCGTCCTGGAGGCGCTGGGCGTCACGCAGATCCTGCGGCTGCGCGCGAGGGCCGCGCGCCGCGAGCGCGACCACCATGTGGTCAGCCGGGTGGAGGCGGTGCACGTGCCGGCGTGATCCGGCCCCTGAACGGCGGCGCGCCCGTCCCCCGTCGCGGGGGCGGGCGCCGCTGTGTGCCGGGGCTCCTGCGGGGCTACGGGGTGACGGCGAAGTGCTGGAGGATGGCGTCGGCCAGCTCCTGATCGCCCTCGGCCTTGATCCGGTCCGCGACGGCGGCGGGCCGCACCCGGCCGCAGGCCAGCCGTACGTATGTCTCCCAGTCCATGGACAGCGTCACGACGGGCCCGAGCGACGGGGCGACGTCCAGCGAACCGCGCCCCTCGGCGTCGACCCGCACGGTGCGCATGAACTCCAGCGGCCCGTGTACGTCCAGCACCACGGCGGAGTCGGCCGGTGCGCCGGCGCTCTTGGCCACCACCTTCGGCAGCCCTTGCAGCAGGACGTCGCGGGCGACGAGCGCGCCGGGGGAGTCCAGGTTGCCGGGCCTGCCCAGGGCCGTCCGCAGGTCCTGCTCGTGCACCCAGACGTCGAACGCGCGCATCCGCAGCGCCGTCTCCAGGGTCTGCTCGGCGCCCAGCGGCGCCCGCACCATGGTCTCCGGGTCCCGCGTCTCGTTCCGCAGCTGCCGGGAGCGGCGGATGACCGTGTACTCCAGCTCGGAGGTCATCTCCGGCGCGGTGTGGTGGCGCCGGACGTCGACCTGCATCTCCATGTAGCGGGCGAACTCGCTCTGCACGTGGAACAGGTCGCGCGGCAGGGTGTGGATCGGACGCGGGTCGCCGAGCTGTTCGCACTCCATCCCGATGATGTGCGACACGATGTCGCGCACGGACCAGTTGGGGCAGGGTGTGCGGCCGTTCCACTCCCCCTCGGCGAGCGGGCTCACCAGCTCGGCTATCGACTCGATGGAGTGGGTCCAGGCGTCGGCGTAGGTCTGGAGGCTGGGATGGACGGTCACGGGACCCCTCGTGCGGTTCTGCGGTGCATGGGCAACTGGGCGCGGACGGTCGGGCTGCGGGCTGCGGGCGGCGATGAGGTTCGGTGGCTAAGTTACGCTGCGAGCAGGCACCCCGGCAGTGCTTTCGTGTGACGATCGTAGGCCGGTGTTGACGGCTCGAATGCCAGGACGGTGGTAGTGTGCGCGCCTCCCTCATCCAGATCGCAGTAGACCCGGACGAACCGGCTGATTCCCGCAGGGAACGCGCCGCTTCCCTGGTCGCCTCGCAGCGGGGCGCGGACCTGGTGGTCCTCCCCGAACTGTGGCCGGTCGGAGCCTTCGCCTACACGGCCTTCGAGGACGAGGCCGAGCCGCTGACGGGCCCGACGCACGAGGTGATGGCCAAGGCCGCCGCTGAAGCCGGGGTCTGGCTGCACGCCGGCTCCTTCGTGGAACGGGCCGAGGACGGCACCCTCTACAACACCACGCTCGTCTTCACCCCCGAGGGCGAGCGGGCCGCCGCCTACCGCAAGATCCACCGCTTCGGCTTCGACCGGGGTGAGGCGGTCATGATGGGCGCGGGCGAGGACCTGGTCACCGTCCCCCTCCCGGCGACCACGCTCGGCCTGGCGACCTGCTACGACCTCCGCTTCCCGGAGCTCTTCCGGGGCCTGGTCGACGCCGGTGCCGAAACCCTGGTCGTCGCGGCCGGCTGGCCGGAGCGCCGCCGCGCCCACTGGACCCTGCTCGCGCAGGCCCGCGCCGTCGAGAACCAGTCGTACGTCCTGGCCGTCGGCACCGCCGGCACCCACGCGGGCATCCAGCAGGCCGGCCACTCCCTCGCCGTGGACCCGTGGGGCGAGGTGCTCGCGGAGGCGGGCGCGGACGAGGAGGTGCTGACCGTCGAGTTCGACCCGGCCACGGCCGCCGCGACCCGGGAGCAGTTCCCGGCGCTGAAAGACCGACGGCTCGGGCTGGCCGCGCCGACCGTCTGACACGCGAAGGGCCCTGTTTCACGGTTTCACGTGAAACAGGGCCCTTCGCGTGCCGGCATGCCGCTCAGTCGTCGTGCTCCTTCTCCGCGAGCACGATCACGCAGACCGCCACCGCGATCAGCAGCGACGCGTCGGCGTCGTCCCGCACGATGTCGATGCCGTACGTGTCCCGGACGGTCAGCCAGCGGCGGGAGATCTGGGCCAGCAGTTCGCCGTCGTAGTCCACGGCGAACTCGCGGTCCAGGATCTTGCCGCTGACGTCGAGCTCCGTGCCGTCCGCGAGGGTCACGCGGTAGTGGTTCCGCAGCAGCGAAAGGTGCTTCTTCTTGACCTTGGCGAGCTGCTCGCCGCCCCGCTCGATCAGCATCGTGTCGCGCAGGCTCAGGAGCTTCTGGCGGATCTCCACGAGGATGCGGCCCTGCGCGTCCTTCAGCTCGAAGGTGTCCCGCACCCGCATGGCCTTGCCGTCGACCAGGAAGACCTTGCGGCCCTCCGTGTCCTCGATCCAGTAGTCGTCACCGATGCCGAACAGCCGCTCACGCACGAGAAGTCTCATGGCTCACAGGTTCCCTGAGCCACCTGCGGAATGCGGGAACGCCACGGTGCTGTTGACTGGTCTCATGGCAACACGTGCACGCGTCAGGGCCCCCGAACTCATCGGCAAGGGCGGCTGGCTCAATACAGGCGACCGGCAGTACACCCTCACTGACCTGCGAGGACGCATCGTCATCCTCGACTTCTGGACCTTCTGCTGTGTGAACTGCCTGCATGTCCTCGACGAGCTGCGCGAGCTGGAGGAGAAGCACCGCGACACCGTCGTGATCATCGGTGTGCACTCGCCGAAGTTCGTGCACGAGGCGGAGCACCAGGCGGTCGTGGACGCGGTCGAGCGGTACGAGGTCCACCACCCGGTCCTCGACGACCCCGAGCTGGCCACCTGGAAGCAGTACGCGGTACGCGCCTGGCCCACGCTCGTCGTCATCGACCCCGAGGGCTATGTCGTCGCCCAGCACGCCGGCGAGGGCCACGCACACGCCATCGAGAAGCTGGTCGAGGAGCTGGAGGCGGAGCACGCGGCGAAGGGCACCCTGCGGCGCGGGGACGGGCCGTACGTGGCGCCGGAGCCGGTGGCCACGCATCTGCGGTTCCCGGGCAAGGCCCTGCTGCTCGCGGACGGCGGCTTCCTGGTCTCCGACACCACCCGGCACCGGCTGGTCGAGCTGGACCCGGACGGGGAGACCGTGCGCCGGCACTTCGGGACGGGCGACCGCGGCTTCGCGGACGGCGGGCCGGACGAGGTCCGGTTCAGTGAGCCGCAGGGGCTCGCCCCGCTGCCCGACGGGCGGATCGCGGTCGCCGACACCGTCAACCACGCCCTCCGCGCCCTCGACCTCGCGACCGGGGAGACGACCACCCTCGCCGGCACCGGCCGCCAGTGGTGGCAGGGGGCGCCCACCAGCGGCCCGGCCCGCGAGGTGGACCTCTCCTCGCCGTGGGACGTCGCCTGGTTCGAGGGCCGGCTCTGGATCGCCATGGCCGGCGTGCACCAGCTGTGGACGTACGACCCCGAGGACGGCACCGTGCGCGTCGCCGCCGGGACCACCAACGAGGGCCTGGTCGACGGCCCCGGCGCGGAGGCGTGGTTCGCCCAGCCGTCCGGGCTCGCGGCGACCGAGGAGCGGCTGTGGATCGCCGACTCGGAGACGTCCGCACTGCGCTGGGTCGACCGCGAGGGCGCCGTGCACACCGCCGTCGGCACCGGCCTCTTCGACTTCGGCCACCGGGACGGCGCCGCTGAGCAGGCCCTGCTCCAGCACCCCCTCGGCGTCACCGCCCTGCCCGACGGGTCCGTCGCCGTCTGCGACACGTACAACCACGCCCTGCGCCGGTACGACCCGGCGAGCGGTGAGGTCACCACCCTGGCCACGGACCTGCGGGAGCCCAGTGACGCCGTGCTGGTGGACGGCGACCTCGTCGTCGTGGAGTCCGCCCGGCACCGGTTGACCCGGCTGCGGCTGCCCGAGGAGGCGGTCCGCGTCGCCGAACAGGCGCACCGCACGCAGCGGGCCGCCACCGAGGTCGCCCCCGGCGCGCTCCGGCTCGACGTCGTCTTCCAGGCGCCGGCCGGGCAGAAGCTGGACACCCGCTACGGTCCTTCGACCCGGCTGCTGGTCTCCTCGACCCCGCCCGGGCTGCTGGCCGAGGGCGAGGGCGCCGGCACCGACCTCTTCCGCGCCCTCGTCCTCGCGGACGGCGTCACCGAGGGCGTCCTGCACGTCTCCGCGATGGCCGCGTCCTGCGACGACGACCCCGCCAACGAGTACCCGGCCTGCCACGTCCACCAGCAGGACTGGGGCGTCCCCCTCCGCGTCACGGAGGGCGGAACGGCCCGGCTGCCGCTGGTGCTCGCGGGGATGGACGCGTAGCGCCCTTCCCTCGGGTCAGCCGTCCGCCGTCAGGCGGCGGGCCGCCTCGGTGTGGCGGCGTACGTGGTCCGGGCTCGCCGTCACCCGCAGCAACGCCTCCAGGGCCCGGAGCGCGCCCTCGTCGTAGCCGGCGCGCTCCGCCTCCGTGGCCGCCTCGTCCAGGAGCCGGACGCCCTCCTCCTCCACTCCCAGGGCGAGGCGGGCCTCGCCGCTGACGGTCAGCAGCAGCACCCGGCGGGCCGTCTCCTCGTGCTCGGGGCCCAGGTCGAAGGCGGTCCGGGCGGAGTCCAGGGCGTCCTGCGGGCGGCCCGCCGACAGCTGCATCCGGGCCAGGTGCTGGAGCGCGAGCATCTCCGTGTGCGCGTCGGGCTCCTCCCGGGCCAGACGGAGGGCCCGTGCGCAGCCCTCCATCGCCATGTCCAGGCCGCCCTGCTCGGCCTGCACGAGGGCCAGGTTGATGAGCGCCGTCGCCTCGCCGAGCCGGTCGTCGGCCAGCCGGGCGAGACCGGGCGAGGGTTCGAGCATGGCGACGGCCTCACCGGTCCTGCCCTCCTCCGTGAGCACCCAGCCGAGCAGATTGCGGACCCGGGACTCGGCGTACGGGTCCTCGCGGGCGACGGCCGCCGCCAGGGCCACTTCCAGCACCGGGGCCCAGCCGTCCCGCACCCGCCACACCACATGAGGCCACTGGAGCAGGATGATCCGCCACGCGCGGTCGTCGAGCCCGGCCGCCCGGGCCGCGGCGGCTGCCAGGGCCAGGTCCTCGCGCTCGGCGGTCAGCCAGCTCATCGCCTCCGCGCGGTCCGTGAAGTCCCGGGTGGCGACGGGCGCGTGGAAGTCGTCGGGCAGCACGAAGCAGGGCTCGCCGCCCGGTTCCGCCGTGTCGGCGGCGGCGAGCGCGGTGGCGATGTAGTGGTCCAGCACGCCGATGAGCGCGTTCGGCGCCGCCGACGGGTCGAGTCCCCGTGCGTACAGCCGCACCAGGTCGTGCAGTATCCAGCGCCCGGGGCCCGCCTCCGTGACCAGATGGGCGGCGGCGAGGCGTTCCAGCGCGGCCCCGGCGGTGACCGGGTCGCTGCCGGCGAGCGCGGCAGCGGTGTACGGGTCGAAGTGGCTGCCCGGGTGGTGGCCGAGCCGGCCCAGATGGTGGACGGCGTCCGGCGGCAGCTGCTGCACGGTGAGCCGCAGGGAGGCGGACACACCGGTGTCCTCCACGTCCAGATAGGACAGCCGGCTGCGCTCGTCCGCGAGTTCGTCGGCCATGGCGGCCAGCGTCCACTGCGGGCGGCCCGCCAGCCGGGCCGCCGTCACCCGCAGCGCGAGGGGCAGCCCGCCGCACAGATCGGCGAGCCGCCGGGCCGCCACCGGTTCCGCGAGGACCCGTTCCTCGCCGAGCACCCCGGCCAGCAGCGCGGTGCCGTCCGGCGGTTCGAGTACGTCCACCGGGACCGGCACGGCGGCCTCCGAGGCGATCAGCCCGTCGAGCCGGTGCCGGCTGGTGACCAGCGTGACGCAGTCCGCGCCGCCCGGCAGCAACGGCCTGACCTGTGCGGAGTCGCGGGCGTTGTCCAGCACGACGAGGAGGCTGAGCCGGTCGGTGAGCGAGCGGAACAGCGCCGCCGCCCCGGCCACGGACTCCGGCACCCGCCGGGGCGCGACACCGAGCGCGAGCAGGAACTCCCTCAGCACTTCGAGCGGGGTCGGCTCGGCGGTCTCCCCGAATCCGCGCAGATCCGCGAAGAGCCGCCCGTCCGGGAAGGCGGCCGGGGACCGGCGCGCCCAGTGCAGCGCCAGCGCGGTCTTGCCGACCCCGGCCGGTCCGGTGACCAGACAGACGGGCGCCTCCCCGGCCGCCGCCCGCGACAGCGCGGTCAGCTCGGCCCCCCGCCCGTGGAACCCGCGCGGCGCGCGGGGCAGCAGATCGGCGACGGCCGCGGGTGCGCCTTGGGCGGTGTACGGGGAGGGCGGGACCTGCGTCGGCGCGACGGGCCCCCGGGGAGCGACGGCCTGCGGCGCGCCGGGCCCGCCGGTTCCGGGGGCCGCCGTGCCGGCCTCATCGGCCGGGGCCTTGCCGGAGGCGTACGCGAACGTGCCGGGCGCGCCCGTGCTCCCCTCCCCGCGCAGGATGCGCGCGTACGCGTCCGCCAGCTCGCGGCCCGGGTCGACGCCCAGTTCGTCCGCGAGCAGGCGGCGGGTGCGGTGGAAGCAGTCCAGCGCCTCCGACTGGCGGCCCGAGCGGTGGAGGGCGGTCATCAGGGCCGCCGCCAGGGATTCGCGCATGGGGTGGGCGACGGCCTCCGCGCGGAGGGCCGCCGCGGCGCGGTGGTGTTCGCCCAGCTTCCCGTAGGCGCGGGCCAGTTGCTCGACCGTCGAGAGGCGGGACTCCTCCAGCGCGTGGGCGGCCGCCTGGAGCGGGGCGCTCGCGAAGGTGCCGGTGAGGGCGGGGCCCTGCCAGAGCGACAGGGCCTCCTTCAGCATCAGCACCGTGTCGGCGGGGCCCCGCTGCTCCCGGGCCAGCATCAGCAGTTCCTCGAACCGCTGGGAGTCCAGCAGGGTTTCGGGCGCCCGGAGCACATACGCGTCGCCGAGTGTCGCCAGTTCCACCCCGTACGCCTGCGCGTCCGCGCCGACCAGCAGGGCGCGCAGGCGGGAGACGTGGCCCTGGATGACCGTGCGGGCGTGGAGCGGAGGCTCGTCGTCCCACAGGCAGTCGGTCAGCCGTGCCATGGACACGGGCGTGTTGGCGTGCAGCAGCAGGGCCGCGAGCAGGCTGCGGCGCTTGGCGGGGCCGAGGGGCAGCGGCCCGGTCAGCGTGTCGACGCAGACGGTGCCGAGCAGCCGGAACTCCACGAGCGGCTCCCCTTCCGGGTCTGACGCGCCCGGTTCCGGGTCACGGACAAGCGCCCAGAATATCGGGGATTCCGCCGCGGTGTCCCGGGGGTGTGGCCGGATCGCCCCCGGTCACAGGCGCCGTTCGTCGTCGGAGACGACCGTCGTGGTGGGCGGCACGACCATGCGGCGGCGTCGGATGACGCTCGCGTAGACGAAGACGCCGATGACGCCGACGATCATCATGATCCAGCCGACCAGGTCGACGTTGACGGTGTCCAGCTGCCAGTCGGTCGCGAAGGCGAGGATCGCTCCCGCGCCGATGAGGAGAATGCATCCGCCGAGTCCCATGTGTTCCGCCTCCCAGGCGGCCCGGGACCTCCGGGCCGTGTACGGAGCGCGTACCCGGCCCGGTGACGAGCATGCGCCGGCGGGAGGCTCGGGGGCCTCCCGCCGGCTCTTAAAACCCCGGCGGTCAGCCGGCCAGGAACGCGGCCAGCGCGTTCGCGAGGAGGTACGGGTCGTCCGCGCCGCACAGTTCGCGGGCGCTGTGCATGGACAGGATGGCGACGCCGATGTCGACGGTCTTGATGCCGTGCCGGGCGGCGGTGATCGGGCCGATCGTCGTGCCGCAGGGCATCGCGTTGTTGGAGACGAACGTCTGCCACGGCACGCCCGCCTTCTCGCAGGCCGCGGCGAACACGGACCGGCCGCCGCCGTCGGTGGCGTACCGCATGTTGACGTTGACCTTGAGGATCGGTCCGCCGTTGACCACCGGGTGGTGCGTGGGGTCGTGGCGCTCCGCGTAGTTCGGGTGGATCGCGTGGCCGGTGTCGGAGGAGAGGCAGACCGTGCCGGCGAAGGCGCGGGCGCGGTCCTCGTAACCGCCGCCGCGGGCGAACACCGAGCGTTCCAGGACCGTGCCGAGCAGCGGCCCGTCCGCTCCGGTGTCCGACTGCGAGCCGTTCTCCTCGTGGTCGAAGGCGGCCATCACCGGGATGTACGGCAGCTCGGCGTCGGGCTGTCCGGCGACGGCGGCGAGCGCGGCGGTCGCCGCGTGCACCGAGAGAAGGTTGTCCATGCGCGGACCGGCCACCAGCTCGCGGTCGCGGCCCAGGTAGGACGGCGGCTCGACGGGGTGCGGCATCAGGTCCCAGCCGGTGATGTCCTCGGCGTCGACGCCCGCCTCCTCGGCGACGAACCGGATGAGGTCGCCCTCCTCGACGTCCCCGAGCCCCCAGATCGGCTGCATGTGCTTCTGCCGGTCCAGCTTGAGCCCGTCGGTGTTGGCCGACCGGTCCAGGTGCACGGCGAGCTGCGGCACGCGCAGCAGCGGGCGGTCGACGCAGACCAGCCGGTCCGTGCCATCGCGGAGCGAGATCCGGCCGGCGAGACCGAGGTCGCGATCCAGCCAGGTGTTGAGGAGGGTGCCGCCGTAGATCTCCACGGCGACCTGGCGCCAGCCGTACGCCCCGCTGTCCGGAAGCGGCTTGACCCGGAGGTTCGGCGAGTCGGTGTGCGCGCCGACGATCCGGAACGGGGTGTGCGCCCCGGCGCCCTCCGGCACGTACCAGGCGACGATCGCGCCACCGCGCAGAACGTACTTGCCGCCCGTGGTTCCGTCCCAGGCCGCGGTCTCCTCCACCTGCCGGAATCCGGCCTTCTCCAGGCGCGCCGCGGCGGTCGCCACGGCGTGGTACGGGGAGGGGGAGGCCATCAGGAAGGCCATCAGATCGTCGGTGTGCCCGCGGTCGAAGCGGGGGGAGGAACTCATGTTCTTCACTGTAGCCAGACGTGGCCGAAAGGATTCCCCGTCGCCCCCCGGTCACCGCGGGCATCGTGCGGCCGCCGCCCCCGGAAACGGATCCGGGGGCGGCGGCCGGTGGATGTGCGAAACACGTCCTAGAAGGCCGACTCGTCCAGCTCCATCAGGGAGTTGTCGACGGACTCGGCGAGCGCGCGCTCGGCGCCGACCCCCGGGAGGACGTTCGCGGCGAAGAACTTCGCGGCGGCGATTTTGCCCTGGTAGAAGGCGGCGTCCTTCGCGGAGGCCGTCGGCAGCTTCTCGGCGGCCACGGCCGCGCCCTTGAGCAGCAGGTAGCCGACGACGACATCGCCGGAGGCCAGCAGCAGGCGGGTGGTGTTGAGGCCCACCTTGTAGATGTTCTTGACGTCCTCGCCGGTCGCGGTGAGGTCGTTGATCATCGTGCCGACGATCGCCTCCAGATCCACCGCGGCCTTCGCGAGGCTGTCCAGCGCACCGGACAGCTCCTCGTTGTCCTGGGCGCCCGCGAGGAACTTCTTGATCTCCTCGGAAAGCGCGTTGAGCGAGGCGCCCTGGTCGCGGACGATCTTCCGGAAGAAGAAGTCCTGGCCCTGGATGGCCGTCGTGCCCTCGTACAGGGTGTCGATCTTGGCGTCGCGGATGTACTGCTCGACCGGGTACTCCTGGAGGTACCCGGAACCGCCGAACGTCTGGAGCGACTGCGCCAGCTGCTCGTACGACTTCTCGGATCCGTAGCCCTTGACGATCGGGAGGAGCAGGTCGTTGAGGCCGTGCAGCGCCTTGGCGTCCTCGCCCGCGGCCTCCTTCTCCTGGATCGCGTCCTGGACGGAGGCGGTGTAGAGGACGAGGGCGCGCATGCCCTCCGCGTATGCCTTCTGCGTCATCAGCGAGCGGCGCACGTCGGGGTGGTGCGTGATGGTGACCTTCGGCGCGGCCTTGTCCATGAACTGCGAGAGGTCGGTGCCCTGGACGCGCTCCTTGGCGTACTCCAGCGCGTTCAGGTAGCCCGTGGAGAGGGTGGCGATGGCCTTCGTGCCGACCATCATGCGGGCGAACTCGATGATGCGGAACATCTGGCGGATGCCGTCGTGCTTGTCGCCGATGAGCCAGCCCTTGGCGGGGTGGCGGTCGCCGAACGTCATTTCGCAGGTGTTGGACGCCTTGAGGCCCATCTTGTGCTCGACGTTCGTCGCGTAGACGCCGTTGCGCTCGCCCAGCTCGCCGGTGGTCCAGTCGAAGTGGTACTTCGGGACCAGGAAGAGGGAGAGGCCCTTGGTGCCCGGGCCCGCGCCCTCGGGACGCGCCAGCACGTAGTGGAGGATGTTCTCCGACATGTCGTGCTCGCCCGAGGTGATGAAGCGCTTCACGCCCTCGATGTGCCAGGAGCCGTCCTCCTGCTCGACGGCCTTGGTGCGCCCGGCGCCGACGTCGGAGCCGGCGTCCGGCTCGGTCAGCACCATCGTCGAGCCCCACTGCTTCTCGACGGCGATCTCGGCGATCTTCTTCTGGGCCTCGTTGCCCTCCTCGAAGAGGATGCCGGCGAACGCGGGGCCCGAGGAGTACATCCAGACGGCCGGGTTGGAGCCGAGCAGCAGCTCCGCGTAACCCCAGATCAGGGAGCGGGGCGAGGTGGTGCCGCCGATCTCCTCCGGCAGGCCCAGGCGCCAGTACTCGGAGTCCATGAATGCCTGGTACGACTTCTTGAACGTGTCGGGGACCGGGGCCGTGCTGGTCTCCGGGTCGAAGACCGGCGGGTTGCGGTCGGCGTCCGCGTAGGAGTCGGCGAGCTCGTTCTCGGCGAGGCGGGCGACCTCCTCGAGGATGCTCTTCGCCGTGTCGACGTCCATCTCCGTGAACGGTCCGGTGCCGTACAGCTTGTCGCGCCCGAGGACCTCGAAGAGGTTGAACTCGATGTCGCGGAGATTCGACTTGTAGTGCCCCATGGGAAGGCTCCGTAATCAATAGCAGTGGCGCGCAGCGCCCCGTGGAGGGGTGGCCCGGACGTATCAGGTGACCTCTACGATGATGCTACCCGTCAGTAATAAGACGCAACCCCCCGAGCCCCCGATGTGGCCGATTACTCTTTGTCCCATGTACGGCTACGACCAGAACCAGGGCGCGCAGCAGCCGATGGGGGGCGGCTACGGCGAGCAGCCGCTGTACCCCGAACCCTCGCCGCCGTCGCTGGGTGACGCGGTACGGGCCTTCACGACCGGCTCGCTGGCCGCCGAGGACTTCCAGCAGATCTTCGCGACCTCGAAGGTCTACTGCCCGCGGGGCGACAATCCGGGCTTCCTCGCGCTGCACAACACCCAGCAGCCCGTGATCCCGATGTTCACCACGCTCAAGGAACTGCGGCTGTACGCGGGCAAGGACTCCAAGTACTTCGTGATCACCGGCGCCGAGGTGATCGACCTGCTGCCCACCGGCTACGGCTTCGTCCTGGACATGGAGGGCGAGCACCGGATGGTCTTCGACGCGAAGGCCGTCGAGCAGATGGTCGACTTCGCGATGCGCCGTATGTACGGCTGATCCACCGGCCGAAGGCTTCCGGAAGGGGTCCGTACCGCTCTCGGTACGGACCCCTTCCGGCTGTCCGGGGGTGCGCGGGAATGGGGGCGCCTTGCAAGATGTTCACCGTTCAACTAAATTGATGGCAGAACAGTCCCCCGGAGGTGGCTCCCATGCCCGCAGTGACCGTCGAGAACCCGCTGACCCTGCCCAAGGTGGCCGCTTCCGGCGACGCCGCGGCCCGCCCCGTGCTCGCCGTGACCACGGCGCCGAGCGGCTTCGAGGGCGAGGGTTTCCCCGTCCGCCGCGCCTTCGCGGGCATCAACTACAAGTACCTCGACCCGTTCATCATGATGGACCAGATGGGTGAGGTGGAGTACGCGGCGGGCGAGCCGAAGGGCACGCCCTGGCACCCGCACCGCGGCTTCGAGACCGTGACCTACCTGATCGACGGCAGCTTCATCCACCAGGACTCCCACGGTGGCGGTGGCACCATCGGCAACGGCGACACCCAGTGGATGACCGCCGGATCCGGGCTCCTCCACATCGAGGCGCCGCCGGAGTCCCTGGTCATGTCCGGCGGCCTCTTCCACGGCCTCCAGCTCTGGGTGAACCTGCCGAAGGCCGACAAGATGATGGCCCCCCGCTACCAGGACATCCGCGGCGGCCAGGTCCAGCTGCTCGCCTCCCCGGACGGCGGCGCGCTGCTCCGCGTGATCGCCGGTGAGCTGGACGGTCACGAGGGCCCCGGCATCACGCACACCCCGATCACGATGATCCACGCCACCGTGCGCCCCGGCGCCGAGGTGACGCTGCCCTGGCGCGAGGACTTCAACGGCCTCGCGTACGTGCTCGCCGGGCGCGGCTCCGCCGGTGCGGAGCGCCGGCCGGTCCACATGGGCCAGACCGCCGTCTTCGGCGCCGGCTCCTCGCTGACCGTGCGTGCCGACGAGAAGCAGGACGGGCACACCCCGGACCTGGAGGTCGTCCTGCTCGGCGGCCGCCCCATCCGCGAGCCGATGGCGCACTACGGGCCGTTCGTGATGAACAGCCAGGCCGAACTGAAGCAGGCGTTCGAGGACTTCCAGGCCGGCCGCCTCGGTACCGTGCCCGCCGTCCACGGCATGTGACCCGCCCTCCCGCTCCCGTCGTCGGCGTGTGACGCCCCGTCACTCGTACGGCGGCGCGGGCGGGACACCGCTGCCGGGCCGTGATCGGCTGGAAGGGTGCAGACCCCGAAGCCACTCCTGCCCGACGGCGCCCGGCGGACCGCCGCCTGGTGCGGTGTCGTCCTGCTGGTCACCGGTGTCGCCGCCGTCGCCGTCTGGCTGTGCATCATCCTCAAGACCGCCGTCACCCCCGTGCTGCTCGCCCTGCTCGGTACGGCGCTGCTCGGGCCCGTCCACCGCCGGATGACCGCCCACGGGGTGAACCGTTCGCTGGCCGCCGCGATCACCTGTGCCGTGCTGCTCGCCGTGGTCGGCGGTGCGGGCTACATCGTCGTCGCCGCGCTCGTGGAGACCGGTGACCAGATCGTCCAGTCGCTGAAGGACGCCGGGCAGTGGGTGGCCGACCACTTCCAGGTCGCGGACGACATCGACCTGAACGACCTGGAGGCCAGTGGCCGCAAGCTGGTCGAGAAGTTCGGCGCCACCGCGGCGGGCGGACTCCTCACCGGTATCAGCGTCGTCGGCTCCCTCGTCGCGACCAGCGTCCTGGCCCTGCTGCTCACCTTCTTCTTCCTGCGCGACGCGGACCGGGCCGCGAACCTCGCCCACACCATCGCCCCGCGCGGCACCGGCGACATGGTCGAGGCGATGGGCCGGAGGGCCTTCGAGGCCGTCGAGGGCTTCATGCGCGGGACGACGCTCATCGCCCTGATCGACGCCGTCTGCATCACGGTCGGGCTGCTGATCCTGCGGGTGCCGGGCGCGGTGGGGCTCGGCGCGCTGGTGCTCGTCGGCGCCTACATCCCGTACCTCGGCGCGTTCATCTCCGGCGCGGTCGCCGTCCTGGTGGCCCTCGCGGACCGGGGGTTCGCGATCGCGCTCTGGGCGCTCGGCGTGGTCCTCGCCGTCCAGGTGCTGGAGGGCCACATCCTGCAGCCGATGATCCAGAGCCGTACGGTCCAGATGCACCCCGCGATGATCCTCATCGCGCTGACGGCGGGCGCGAGCGTCGCGGGCATCCTCGGGATGCTGCTCGCCGTCCCGCTCTGCGCGGCGGCCTTCGGCATCATCGGCGAGCTCCGCAACGGTGGCCGCGTCGCGCCGGACGCTCAGGAGGGCAGCCCTTAGTCCAGGTCCAGGCCGGGGAACGCCGGTTCCGGGTGCTCGGCCTCGTTCAGCTCGAACCAGATCGACTTGCCGGCACCGCGCGGGTCGACCCCCCACTTGTGCGCGAGCATCTCCATCAGCACCAGGCCCCGGCCGCTGGAGGCCATCTCGCCGGGCCGCCGCTTGTGCGGCAGCTCGTCGCTGCCGTCGGACACGTCCACGCGCAGACACCGTTCCCCCGGCGTCCCGGTCGCCTGGGCGACCATCAGCGCGTCCCCGTCCGTGTGCACCAGGACGTTCGTGGCGACCTCGGAGAGCAGCAGCACCGCCGCGTCGACCTGGTCGGGGTCCGCCCAGTCGTGCAGCAGTTCCCGCAGCAGCTGCCGGGCCGTCGAGATCCGCTCCGGTTCGGCCTGGGCGATGGAGAGCGCGGTCCGCCGGGGCGCCGCCGGGGACGTGCCGGTGCCCTCGCGGCGGAGCAGCAGGACCGCGACGTCGTCCTCGCGCCGGTCCGGGAGCGGCCCGGTCGTGTAGTGCGAGCCGGGCCCGTGCACCGCTTGCACCAGCGCGTCCGCCAGCTTCTCCAGGTCGCCGGTGTGCCGCTCCAGGATCGGCCGGAGCCGGACCCAGCCGGAGGCGAGGTCGTGGCCGCCGGTCTCGATCAGCCCGTCCGTGCAGAGCATGATCGTCTCCCCGGCCTCCAGGACGATCCGCGTCGTCGGATAGTCCGCGTCCGCCTCGACGCCCAAGGGGAGGCCGCCCTCGGTCTGACGGATGACGGCGGTGCCGTCGGCGGTCATCACCACGGGGTCGGGGTGGCCGGCCCGCGCGATGTCCAGCACCCCGGTCTCCGGGTCGGCCTCCGCGTACAGGCAGGTCGCGAACCGTGCGGCCGTGGCCTCGTCGTCCTCGCCGGGGTCGGTGAGGCCGGAGAGGAAGCGCGAGGCGCGCGCCAGCACCGCGTCGGGGCGGTGCCCCTCGGAGGCGTACGCGCGCAGCGCGATCCTGAGCTGGCCCATGAGGCCCGCCGCCCGCACGTCATGGCCCTGGACGTCGCCGATCACGAGGGCGATGCGGCCGCTGGGCAGCGGGATCAGGTCGTACCAGTCGCCGCCGACCTGGAGGCCGCCGCCCGTCGGCACATAGCGCGCCGCCACGGTCATCCCGGGGATGTCCGGGCCGAGCGAGGGCATCATCGTGCGCTGGAGGTCCAGCGACAGCTCCCGCTCGGTGTCGGCGGCGCTCGCCCGGGCCAGGGCCTGGGCGAGCATCCGGGCCACGGTCGTCAGCACCGACCGTTCGTCCGGCGAGAACGCCACCGGGTGCCGGAAGCCGGCCATCCAGGCGCCCATCGTGCGCCCGGACACGGTCAGCGGCAGGAAGGCCCAGGAACGGCGTCCGAACCGCCGGGCCAGCGGCCAGGTGGCGGGGTAGCGGGCGCGGTAGTCCTCGGGCGTCGGCAGATAGATCGCCCGGCCGGTCCGGACGACCTCGGTGGCCGGGTAGTCCGTGTCCAGCGGCATGTCGGTGAAGGGCCCCTCGTCGCTGAGGGAGTGTCCGTGCTGCCCGACGACGGTCAGGCGCTCGCCCTCGACGCCGAAGACCGCGAGGCCGTCCGGCGAGAACCCGGGCATGGAGAGCGAGTAGGCGACCCGCAGCACCTCCGTGGTGGACCCGGCCTCCGCCAGGGCCCGCCCCGCGTCGAGCAGGAACGCCTCGCGGGAGCGCCGCCAGTCGCCCGTGATGGCGGTGTGCGTCCCGACGGTGCCCGGAGGGGGCTCGGCGACCTCCTGGAGCGTGCCGATGAGCACGTAGTCCTGGCGGCCCTCGCCGGCCGGGACGGGCTTGGAGCGGCTGCGCACGGTACGCAGGACCCGGCCGCTGCCGTCCACGATGCGCAGCCGGGCCTCCGCCAGGGTGCCCTCGGCCACGGCGACGTTGATCACCCCGGCGATCTCGTTCCAGTCGACGGGGTGGAAACGGGAGCGGACCTCCGACTCGCGGAAGTCGCCGGGCTCGGCGGGCAGCTCCAGCAGACGGGCGGCCTCCGCGTCCAGCGTGACCGTCCCGGCTCCGTTGTCCCAGCGCCACAGCCCGGTCGCGGTCGCGGCCAGCACGTCCTCGGTGCGCATTGCCCCACTTTAAACCGGCATGCGCGGCAAGGGCGCGGGTGCGGCCTCGCGGACGATCTTGGTGCGGCCAATGGCAATGAAACGCTCCGGTCGCGGGCGGTAGCCTGGGAGGGCTGAATTGCCCCCAACCGCGAAGACTGGATGAACGACGATGCATCGGTACAGGTCCCACACCTGCGGCGAGCTCCGCGCCTCTGACGTCGGCACCGACGTCCGGCTGAGCGGCTGGCTGCACAATCGCCGAGACCTGGGCGGCATCCTCTTCATCGATCTGCGCGACCACTACGGTCTCGTGCAGCTCGTCGCCCGGCCCGGCACGCCGGGCAACGAGGCCCTGGCGAAGCTCACCAAGGAGACCGTCGTCCGGATCGACGGCACGGTCTCGGCGCGCGGCGCCGAGAACGTCAACCCGGACCTGCCGACCGGTGAGATCGAGATCGAGGTCTCCGAGGTCGAGGTGCTGGGCGAGGCCGGCCCGCTGCCCTTCACGATCAACGCCGAGGACGGCGTGAACGAGGAGCGGCGCCTGGAGTACCGCTTCCTGGACCTGCGCCGCGAGCGCATGCACCGCAACATCATGCTGCGCTCCGCCGTGATCGCCTCGATCCGGTCCAAGATGGTCGCCCTCGGCTTCAACGAGATGGCGACGCCGATCCTCACCGCGACCTCCCCCGAGGGCGCCCGCGACTTCGTCGTCCCGTCCCGGCTGAACCCCGGCAAGTTCTACGCGCTGCCGCAGGCCCCGCAGCAGTTCAAGCAGCTGCTGATGATCTCGGGCTTCGACCGCTACTTCCAGATCGCGCCCTGCTTCCGCGACGAGGACGCCCGCGCCGACCGCTCGCCGGGCGAGTTCTACCAGCTCGACGTCGAGATGTCCTTCGTGGAGCAGGAGGACGTCTTCCAGCCGATCGAGAAGCTGATGACCGAGCTCTTCGAGGAGTTCGGCAACGGCCGCCACGTCACCTCGCCGTTCCCGCGCATCCCGTTCCGCGAGTCGATGCTGAAGTACGGCAACGACAAGCCTGACCTGCGTGCCAAGCTGGAGCTGGTCGACATCTCCGACGTCTTCGCGGACTCGGAGTTCAAGGCGTTCGCCGGCAAGCACGTCCGTGCCCTTCCGGTGCCGGACACGGCGGGCCAGTCCCGCAAGTTCTTCGACGGTCTCGGCGAGTACGCCGTGGAGCACGGCGCCAAGGGCCTCGCCTGGGTCCGCGTCGGCGAGGACGGCACGCTGGCCGGGCCGATCGCCAAGTTCCTCACCGAGAACGACGTCAAGACCCTCACCGAGCGGCTCTCGCTCGTTCCGGGGCACGCCGTCTTCTTCGGCGCGGGCGAGTTCGACGAGGTCTCCAAGATCATGTCCGCCGTCCGTGTCGAGGCCGCCAAGCGGGCCGGCCACTTCGAGGAGGGCGTCTTCCGGTTCTGCTGGGTCGTCGACTTCCCGATGTACGAGAAGGACGAGGAGACCGGGAAGATCGACTTCTCCCACAACCCCTTCTCGATGCCCCAGGGCGGCCTGAAGGACCTGGAGGAGAAGGACCCGCTGGACATCCT
Source organism: Streptomyces sp. DT224 (assembly GCF_049844595.1). Classification (NCBI taxonomy): domain Bacteria; kingdom Bacillati; phylum Actinomycetota; class Actinomycetes; order Kitasatosporales; family Streptomycetaceae; genus Streptomyces; species Streptomyces sp. DT224. The sequence goes on along the minus strand of NZ_JBNCLI010000005.1, from coordinate 313,007 downwards.
CGCCTGGCAGTACGACATCGTCTGCAACGGCATCGAGCTGTCCTCCGGCGCCATCCGGAACCACGAGCCCGAGCTGATGATCAAGGCGTTCGAGATCGCCGGATACGACCGTGAGACGGTCGAGAAGGAGTTCGCGGGCATGCTCAAGGCGTTCCGCCTCGGCGCCCCGCCGCACGGTGGCATCGCCCCGGGCGTCGACCGCATCGTGATGCTGCTCGCCGACGAGCCGAACATCCGCGAGACGATCGCCTTCCCGCTGAACGGCAACGCCCAGGACCTGATGATGGGCGCGCCCACCGTCCTGGAGGAGGCCCGCCTCCGCGAGCTCAACATCCAGCTCCGCAAGCCGGCCGCGCCGGCGAAGGACGCGCAGAAGTAATTCCGCCTGTTTCACGTGAAACAGCCCCTGGCCGCCACTGGCCGGGGGCTGTTCGCGTGACGGGCCGCGGTCGGTGCCGAATAGGCACACGAATCACCTGAACGGTTACGGCCGGATGGGCTCCGCCCCGGATTGGGCGGCGACGTGGGCGGCAATGACTGGGTGGGCCGACACCGGCGCATCCACTGCTGAGGAGCCCTCCGTGCCCGTGCCCCCTTCGCGCGCACCCCTGCGTCTGCCGCACGTCGTCTGCTCCCTGGTCCTGCTCGCGCTGCTCGCCGGCTGCGGTGCGGGTGGCTTCGCCGGTACGGACATGAGCGGTGCCACCACCGAGCAGGTACGGATCAACGGCGTACCGGGACCGCCCGACGCCGCCGCGTCCGCCGCAGGGGTGCCGTCGCGAGGGACGACGCCCGTGCCGCCGGCTCCGGCGGCCTCCCCGCAGCCCACGGAGCTGCCCGGCCTCGGACCGAAGACCCGGGCGGCGGTTCCGGCCACGTCGCGGCAGGCGTTCGTGGTGACCGGGGACTCGGCGGACTCCAACCGCTCGACCGCCGTCCTCTACACCCGGGACGGACCCGCCGGGCCGGGCTGGCGGGCCACGCTGGGCCCCTGGCCCGCCCACAACGCCCTCAACGGCTGGACCGGTGAGCACTGGGAGGGCGATCTGCGCTCACCCGTCGGGGTCTTCACCCTGACCGCGGCGGGCGGACGCCTCGCGCCCCCGGACACCGCGCTCCCGTACGACCTGAGCCCGGACTTCGCCGTGACCGGCGAGGGGTTCCACGGAGAGCCGCTGGAGGGCTCCTTCGACTACGTCGTCGCCATCGACTACAACCGCCTCCCCGGCGCCTCCCCGCTCGACCACACCCGCCCTCTCGGCGAGGAGCGCGGGGGCGGGATCTGGGTGCACGTGGACCACGGAGGGCCGACCCAGGGCTGTGTGTCAGTCACCGAGGACCGGATGAAGGAACTTCTGGGCGCCCTCGACCCGGCCATGGAGCCCGTCATCGTGATGGGGGACGCGGAGTCGCTGGGCCGCTGAGCCGCCCCGGCCGGAGAGCTTTGCGAAACCGGCGTGGCGCGCGGGCTCGTCCTGGCCCGCAGCGAGCGGGGGCTCGACGAGAGCGAGCGGGAACCGGTGGACCTGGCCCGGGTGGTGGTGGAGGAGGCGGTCCGGCACCCGGGCGTCCGGCTCGACACCCGGCCCTGCCCGGTGCGCGGGAAGCTGTTCGAGCCGTTCCGCCGGGGCGAGGGCAAGGACCGGACGGGGCCGGGCTCCGGCCTCGGCCTGTCGATCGTGCGGTCCATCGCGCCGGCCCACGACGGCACGGTCACGGCGGTGCCGGCCCCCGGGGCCGGGCTCGCCGTGACCGTACGCCTGCCGGCGTCTCAGGAACGCGCGGCCACCCACGCGGGAAGCGCCGCCAGCAGCTCGCGGTAGAACGTGGTGTCCGGCACCTCGCGGGGGGCGGGGCCGGCATGGAAGAAGCCGGTGTTCGGGGTGTCCAGCTTCCGCAGGAAGTCGAAGCCCTTGGCGTCCTTCTCGCCGAACGCGACGAACTGGAAGAACAGCGGCAGGCGGGCCGCCGCGTCGAGCGCCTGGCGGGCGGCCTGCCGGACGTCCGGGGGTCCGTCCGTCTGGAAGACCACCAGCGCGGGGCCGGTCGACCCGGACTTCTCGTAGTGCGCGACGACCTCCTCGACCGCGCGGTGATAGTTCGTCCGGCCGAGCCGGCCGAGGCCCGCGTTCAGTTCGTCGATCCGGCCCTCGTGGCCGTCCAGTTCCACCGTGCCGGTGCCGTCGATGTCGGTCGAGAAGAACACGACCTGCACGGTGGCGCTCTCGTCCAGGTGCGCGGCGAGCGCGAGCGTGCGGTCGCCCAGGTGCTGGGCACTGCCGTCCTTGTAGAACGGGCGCATGGAGCCGGAGCGGTCCAGGACCAGGTAGACGGTGGCGCGCAGCCCGGTCAGCCCGTGCGCCTTCAGCCCGGCCTGCGCCGCCTTGTACGCCCCCGCGAGCTCGGGCGCCCGCGCCTTGACCTTGGCGAGGGTGAGCGCGGGCTTGCCCGGGGCGGCGGGGGCGGCCGTGGCCGCCTCGGGCTCCGGGTCCATGTCGATGACGATCGGCGCCGGTGCCTCGGCGGCCGGCTCGGGCGCCGCGACGGGCTCCGGCTCGGCGGATGCCTGCGGCTCGGGCGCCGCGACGGGCTCCGGCTCGGCCACCGGCTCCGGCTGCGGGGTCTCGCTCGCCGCCACCGGCTCGGGCTCGGGGGTCTCCGTGGCCGCGACCGGCTCGGGGGCCGCGATGGCCTCGGCGGCCGGCTCAGCCGCCTCGGTCTCCGGCGCCTCGGGCTCCGCGACGGGCTCGGGTGCCTTGGCTTCGGCGGCCGGTTCGGGTGCTTCCGGCTCCGCCTCGGGGGCGGCGGCCTCCGCGACCGTCTCCGGCTCCGCCACGGGCTCGGAGGCCTCCGCCTCGGGCGCCTCGGCCGCCACCGGCGTCTCGGTCTCCGCGACCGGGCCCTTGCCCTGGGCCGGGACCGTGGGGGCGGACGGGTTGTCGAAGGCCGCAGCCACCAGGTCCGACGCCTTGGCGTCCTCGTCCCGCGCCTTCGTGGCCTCGCCGGACGCCTTCGTGTCCTCGTCCGACGACGCGGGGGCGGGCACCGAGACCGTGACGGGTGCCTCGGCCGGCTCCGGCGCCGTGGCACCCGCGTGCTCGCCCTGGGGCGGGACCGTGGCCGTCGTCGGGTCGTCCTGGTCCGTGCGGTCACGGCCGAACACCTTGCGCAGCAAGCTCCGAATGCCCATGGGCGAGCCTTTCGCGTGAGTTGGGTGCGATGAATGTCCGTACTGCGGGAATTGATCCCTGGCCAGGGCGGATACGTAAGGTTAGCGGCCGGATAAGGCCGTCCGGCGGCACGGCTGGCATGTGGGACAACCGAGAGCGAACCGAGCCCGGACCGAGTCCTGGGGCCCCGTACGGGCGTTCACCGCGCTCCCGCTTCACCTGCACCGCGTAGGCGTCGAGTTGACGCGGGAACGTACCGCATGGGCCCACCGCTTACAGTCGGACGCATGGTTTCGGGTGAGGCTCCGCAGACGGAGGGCAGTGTTCGGGTCGATGTCTGGATCTGGTCGGTCCGGCTCACGAAGACCCGGGCGCAGGCCGCTGCCGCCTGCCGTGCGGGTCATGTGAAGGTCGCGGGCGAACGTGCCAAGCCCGCGCAGTCGGTGCGGGTCGGCGACGAGGTGCGGCTCCGCCACGCGGGCCGGGACCGGGTCGTCGTCGTGTCGAAGCTGGTGAAGAAGCGGGTGGGCCCGCCCGTGGCCGCCGAGTGCTTCATCGACAACAGCCCGCCCCCGCCGCCGCGCGAGACCGCGATCCAGGTCCCGGTGCGCGACCGGGGCGCGGGGAGGCCCACGAAACGGGACCGCCGCGAGATGGACCGGCTGCGCGGAATGGGCCCCGGCCCGACGGAGTAGCCGGCGCCCCGCGCGTCAGCGGTGCAGCACGATCACGGTCTTGCCGCGCGCCCCGCCCGCCCGGTTGCGCGCCAGGGCCGACGGCGCCTGCGCCAACGGCAGTTCGGCGTCGACGGGCACGCGCAGGATGCCGTCCGCGGCGCCCGCCGCCAGTACGTCGAGCAGGACCGGGCTCGGGTCGAGACGGAAGTCGACGCCCCTGACGCCTTCGGGCAGCCGGGCCCCGGCGGCGGCGCCCCGGGTGGAGAGCGCGATGCCGCCCGGCCGGACCGCCGCCGCGTGCGCCGCGAACGCGTCCGGCGCCGCCGACGCCAGGTCGGCCAGCGCGTCGATGCCGTCCGGACAGGCGCTCCGCAGCCCGTCGGCGGGCGGACCGTCCGCGAGGTCCACCGATGCGGCGGCGCCCAACGACCCCATCCTGGACCGCTCGTCACCGCGCACCGCCGCGATCACGCGGACATCGCGGGCCCGGGCGAGCTGGGTGAGGAAGCAGCCGACCCCGCCCGCCGCCCCGACGACCAGCAGGGTCTCGTGGCCGCGCAGCGCGACCGCCTCCAGGATCTGTGCGGCGGCCATCCCGGCGGACGGCAGGGCGGCGGCGGCCCGGGCGTCGAGACCGCGCGGGACGAGGGTGATGGCGGAGTCCTGCCGCACGCACAGGTACTCCCCGTACGAGCCGCACGCGTCGGTCACGGCCGCCCGTCCGAAGACCGGGTCCCCCACCCGGAAGCGGTTCTCGCCGCCGCCGATCATGTCGACCCGGCCCGCGTAGTCCACGCCGACGACGAACGGGAAGGTCAGGGGCGCCGGGGCGGGTTCACCGGTGGAGCCGTCCGTGACCTGCCAGTCCAGCGGGTTGAGCGAGGCGTATTCGACCCGCACCCGGACCTCGCCGGGCCGTGGCTCCGGCTTGGGCAGCTCGACCAGCACCGGGTCGGCCCGCAGCGCGCTGACGGCGATGGCTCGCATCCGTACACCTCCCAGTCGGGCCGCTCCGGCGGAGCGGCCGCGTCATTCCGCCGGCGCCGGCAGCACCCGCTGGGCCCAGATCCTGGCCGCCACCGCGCATACCGCGACGGCCAGGCCCAGGCCGAAGACGATCCACACTGTGGTGCGCAGCGAGGAGGTCAGCGCGTCGTAGACGGCCGCGGCGGCGCCGGTGTCGCTGTCCGGGACCTCGTCGAGCACCCGGTCGCGGGCCAGCGCCAGCGCGGCGCGCAGCACCAGCGCGCCGAGCGCGAAGCCCGCGCCCGTCACGGCGGTGCCGGCCAGGCCGGCCAGGGCGCGGCCCCGGCGGCCGGGTCCGCCGCCCATCCAGGCGAGCGCGACGGCGAGCAGCGCGAAGGCGAGCGTGCCCACGGCCGGCCACACGCTCGCGGTCCGCAGCCACTGGAAGCTCTGCCGCAGCTGGTCCGCGCGGTCGGCGGAGACCAGCCGGATGTCGGTGTGCTGGACGGGGATCTGGTCGGCGAACGGCACCCCGTTGTCCACCAGGTTCCGCTTCACCTGCTCCGTGACGGGCGCCAGATCGATCGTGACGCTCTCGCCGCTCTGCCCGTCCAGCGCGGCGGTGACCGTCTCGTGCGCGGTGCGGTTGGCGGCGGTCCAGGCGTCCTGGAAGGCTTCCGTGGTGGTGAAGGACTCCACGGCCTGGTGCAGGAACCGGCGCACGGTGCTCTGGAGCGGCCCGACGTCGATCTGCTTCATCGCGCTGTCGGTGATCAGGTCGGCGACGGTGTTCTGCACCTCCGGGTCGTCGGCGAGCGGGGCGACGGCGGACACGTACCGGTCCGTGTCGTCGATCTCCAGGTCGACCCAGGCGGACAGCGCGCTCAGCGGCACCAGGACGGCCAGCAGCACCAGCAGTACCGCCGACAGGGCCACCGAGAAATACGTCCGCACCCCTCCAGGGAATCCCGGATGGTGCCGGGGCGCCCCGGGCCGTGGGCCATCCGAGTTGCCGGGCGGCCCGACCAGGTGTGCTCTGGAGGGAACGCGGGGGTGACGGAAGGAGCTCTCTGCCATGGCCGCACACGCTTCGGTGCCGGTACGCGGGAGGCACGCGACGCCCGCCCGGCACCGCCCGGTCCTCAGCTGGGCGATCCCGGCCGCGCTCGGCCTGATCATGGGCTGCTACGCGACCGCCATCGTCCGTGGCGGCGGGGTGCTCACGGGCACCCGGCTCGCCCTCGGACTCGTCTCCGGCGCCGTGCTCGCGGTGCTCTGCTTCGGCCTCGGCCGGATCCAGAACCGGCTGCCGCGCGAGCTGCGGGCCGCCGCGTACGGGGTGCTGACCGGCGGTTCGATCGGCTTCCTCTACAGCCTGTCCGGCGCGAGCATCCTGTCGGCGTCGGTGATCGGGCTGATCCTCGGACTCGGTGGACTGCTCGCCGCGTACTACTACTTCTACACGCGGGAGTGACGCCCGCGCCGACCCGCACGACAGCGATCCTTGACCTTCTCCCTGGGGGAAGGCCAAGGATCGAGTGTGCCGGGGCGGGGAGTCCGCCCGGTATGAGGAGGCGTGCGGTGACGGAGGACGGGCAGGGGCGGGGCCCCGGCGCGGAGCTGGTGACGATCGGGGCGTTCGCCCGGCTGTCCCGGCTGTCCGCCAAGGCGCTGCGCCGTTACGACGAGCTCGGCCTGCTCCCACCGGCCCTGGTCGACCCGGTGAACGGCTACCGGTACTACGACCCGGCGCAGGTGCGGGCGGCCCGGCTGGTGGCCTGGCTGCGCCGGATCGGGATGCCGCTCGCCCGGATCAGGGAGGTGATCGCGCTGGAGTCCGGTGCGGCCGCCGCGGCGATCCGGGCGTACTGGGCGCGCGTCGAGGCGGAGACGGCGGCCCGCCGTGACCTCGCGGCCTTCCTCATCGACCAGCTGTCGACGGAGGACGTCATGACATCGGTGGGCACACTCGGATTCCGCTACGCGGCCCGCACCGACACGGGTGCGGTGCGCGAGACCAACCAGGACGCGGTCTACGCCGGGGCCCGGCTGCTCGCGGTCGCCGACGGATTCGGCGCGGGCGGGGCGGGGGCCAGCACGGCCGCGATCGAGGCCCTGAAACCGTTCGCACCGGGCGCGGTGCCGGCGGCGGAGCTGCTGAACAGCCTGCACGACGCGGCGGAGCGGGCGGCGCTCGCGGTGCGGGACGCGGTCGCGGGGAGCGGAAGCGGGTCGCCGGCGGAGTCGGGGACGACGCTCACGGCGGTGATGTGGACGGGCTCGCGGCTGGGCCTGGTGCACATCGGGGACTCGCGGGCCTATCTGCTGCGCGGGGGCGAGCTGTTCCGGATCACGCACGACCACAGCCTGGTCCAGTCGATGATCGACGACGGTTCGCTGACGGAGGAGGAGGCGTTCTCGCACCCGCAGCGGGCGATGCTCCTCAAGGTGCTCGGCGGTGACGGCCCGTACGGCTCCGGGCCCGATGTGGACGTCCGGGACGCGCTGCCCGGCGACCGCTACCTGCTCTGCTCGGACGGGCTCTCGGCGGTCGTCGACGGCGGGGAGCTGGCGCGGGTGCTGGCCGCGGCGGACGGGCCCTCCACCGCCGTGGGCGCGTTGATCGAGCTCGCGGAGGCGGCCGGCGCGCCGGACAACGTGGCGTGTGCGGTGGCGGACGTCGTGGAGCTGTGAGGACGCGAGTGGGCCCCGCACCACGCGTGGTGCGGGGCCCACCCTTGTACCGGGTCAGGCGCGGACGACGGTCACCGGGCACGAGGCGTGCTGGGTGACGTGCAGGCTGACCGAGCCGAGCAGGGTCGCCTTGAAGCCGCTGTACCCGCGCGCGCCCACGACCAGCAGGTTCGCGCCCTCGGCCCGGTCGAGCAGGGCCTGTGCCGGGTTGCCGATCACGACGACCTTGTCGACGGCGGCGGCGCCCTGCGCGCCCAGGGCCTCCTCCAGCGTCTCGGTGAGCGACACGGTGGCCATGGCCTGGGGGTCGAAGTCCTCGGGGAGGCCCGGCATCATCGATGCCCAGCTGGTGGCGGGGTACTCCCAGCTGTTGACGGCCTCCACCGTGTCACCGGTCAGCTCCGCCTGGCGCACGGCCCAGTGCAGTGCCTTGACCGACGACTCGGAGCCGTCGACGCCCACCACGATCCTGCCCATCTCTGCCTCCAGCTGGGTTCTGCGGCTGTGCTCGGTGCTGTGCTCAGTCCCGCTCGCACACGTCTTCCCGTACGACTCTAGTCAAAACGGGCGAAACGGCGATTTTGTGGGCCCGGGCGGTCAGGCCGGGCGCAGGGCCGCGAGCTGCTGTTCGAACGGGACCACCGCGTCGTCAAGACCCGGGGTCCTGGCCGCGCCGGAGACTACGCGGCCGCCCGTGACGGCGTCGGCCAGCTCCCCGCCCGCGCGCCGGATGCGGGCGGGCAGGCCCTCGGTGTACTCATCGCCGGACGCGCCCCAGTCCTCCGACGCCGCGTAGACCGAGGTCGGCAGGGTGACGGCGCGCAGGTAGGCGAAGAGCGGGCGCATCGCGTGTTCCAGGACCAGCGAGTGCCGGGGCGTGCCGCCGGTCGCGGCGATGAGTACGGGCTTGCCGGTCAGTGCGGTGTTCTCGACCAGGTCGAAGAACGACTTGAACAGGCCGCTGTACGAGGCGGTGAACACCGGCGTGACCGCGATCAGCCCGTCGGCGCCCGTGACCGCGGCGAGCGCGTCCTCCAGGGCGGGCGGCGGGAAGCCGGACACCAGGTGGCTCGCGATGTCCGCGGCCAGGTCGCGCAGCTCGAACACCCGGACGTCGACCGGGCGGTCCTGCGCGGCCTCGGTCCGCTCCCGGGCGGCGGCGGCCAGGCGGTCGGCCAGCAGCCGGGTCGAGGACGGGTTGCTGAGCCCGGCCGATACGGCGACGATCCTCACGGGTTCGGTGGCGAACACGGTCAGCTCTCCTTCATGGCGGCGTGGGCGGGGTGCAGCGGCGCGGTCTCGGGGACACCGGCCGGGCGCAGGGCGGCGAACTCCTTGCGCAGGACGGGGACGACCTCCTCGCCGAGGATGTCGAGTTGTTCGAGGACCGTCTTCAGCGGCAGTCCCGCGTGGTCCATCAGGAACAGCTGGCGCTGGTAGTCGCCGACCGCGTCCCGGAAGGTCAGCGTCCGTTCGATGACCTCCTGCGGGGAGCCCACGGTCAGCGGGGTCTGCCGGGTGAAGTCCTCCATCGACGGCCCGTGGCCGTAGACCGGCGCGTTGTCGAAGTACGGGCGGAACTCGCGTACCGCGTCCTGGGAGTTCTTCCGCATGAACACCTGGCCGCCGAGGCCGACGATCGCCTGCTCGGCGGTGCCGTGGCCGTAGTGCGCGTACCGCCGGCGGTACAGCTGCACCATCTTCTTCGTGTGCTCCATGGGCCAGAAGATGTTGTTGTGGAAGAAGCCGTCGCCGTAGTACGCGGCCTGCTCGGCGATCTCCGGCGAGCGGATGGAGCCGTGCCAGACGAACGGCGGCACGCCGTCCAGGGGGCGAGGGGTCGCGGTGAACGACTGGAGCGGCGTACGGAACGTGCCCTCCCAGTCCACGACGTCCTCCCGCCACAGCTTGTGCAGCAGGGCGTAGTTCTCGATGGCGAGCGGGATGCCCTGGCGGATGTCCTTGCCGAACCACGGGTAGACCGGGCCGGTGTTCCCGCGCCCCATCATCAGGTCCACGCGGCCGTCCGCGAGGTGCTGGAGCGTTGCGTAGTCCTCGGCGATCTTCACCGGGTCGTTGGTGGTGATCAGCGTGGTCGAGGTCGACAGGACGATGCTCTTCGTCTGCGCCGCGATGTAGCCGAGCGTGGTGGTCGGCGACGAGGGGACGAACGGCGGGTTGTGGTGCTCACCGGTCGCGAAGACGTCGAGCCCGACCTCCTCGGCCTTGCGCGCGATGGCGACGGTGGCCTTGATCCGCTCGTGCTCGCTCGGCGTCGTACCGGTGGTGGGGTCGGTGGTGACGTCCCCGACGGTGAAGATCCCGAACTGCATGGCGTCCGCCTCCTGGTCGGTGATGGTTGAACGTTGAACTAGCTGGACGCATCGTACAACGGGGGGCGGAGGCGGGGTATTCCTTCCCGGCCGTGCTCCCCGGCATCGGTCCCGGGGACCAGGACCGATGTCCGATGTGCGCCGGCCGGCCCGCCGCATAGCCTGCGGCTCCGTGTGCGGCCGAGCGTGCCGCCCGACGAAGGGGCACCCGTGTCGTTCACCGCCGAAACGCATGTCCGCCTCGCCCGGCCCTCCCGGGATCTCGCCGCCGCCGAGCGGTTCTGGGTGGACGGGCTGGGGCTGACGGTCCTCTTCCGCGCGGACGCGGAACGGGAGCCCGGAACACATGACCTCCTCATGGTGGGGCATCCCGGCGCCTCCTGGCATCTGGAGCTCACGAGGGGACCGGTGGACCCCCGGCCCACCGAGGAGGACCTGCTCGTCCTGTATTTGGACGGCCCGGTTCCGGACGCCCTGGTGGCCCGGCTGCTCGCCCGCGGCGGTACGAGGGTCGGCTCACCGAACCCGTACTGGAACGAGTGGGGGGTGACGGTGGAGGACCCGGACGGGTACCGGCTGGTGCTCTGCCGGCGGAGTTGGCGGCCGTAGGACGGGGCGTCCCTCAGCGGCGGGTGAGCGCCCGCCGTCCCAGCAGTTCCGCCAGCCCCCGCCGGGTCGCGGCGATGATCACGCGATCCGTCGGGCGGAGCACGTAGCCCGGGTGGATGTTCCAGACGAGGGAGCCCGGGGCCACGTCCAGGGCCAGGACGCGCCAGGCGCCCTCGCGGAACGCCTGGTCGACCGTGCGGCCCTCCAGCTGGGGGTGGCCGCCGACCTCCACCGCCGCGAACAGGAGCACCTTGCGTTCGACCGGGATCGCGCCCAGGATCTGGCGGCCCATCATCGCGACCGCGAAGGAGGGGCCCGCCAGATGGGAGACCGAGCGGGAGCGGGTGATCGCCTGCGGGTGCGCCGTGCGCAGCGTGCGGTAGACCGCCGTGGCGAACTCGTCGTCGAACAGGCGGACCGTCACCCGCAGGTTCGGCTTCAACGAGCGCGCGTACAGCGCCGCCTCCAGGTTCGTGGTGTCGGCGCTGGTCAGCGCGAGGAGCCCGCGCGAGCGGCCGATCTTGGCCGCTTCGAGCACCCCCTCGTCCGTGACGTCACCGAGCACCACCGGCACGTGCAGCCGCCGGGCGAGGGGGATGCCCCGCGCCTCCGGGTCCTCCTCCACGCAGACCACCGGGATGCCCAGCTCCCGCAGGTGCACCAGGACCCGGGTGCCGATCTTGCCGAGGCCGAGCAGCACCACGTGCCCGGACAGCCCGCGCGGCGGCCGCCGCAGCGATGAGGCGCTGCGCAGTGAACCGAACGCCTCCAGGACCCCCGCCACCAGCAGCGGCAGGAGCATCAGGCCCGCGATGCCGGAGAGAATCTGGATCACCTGGCGGGCGGTGGGCTCACCGATCGCCGGGTCGCCCATCGCGAACAGGTCGAGCAGGGTGAGGTAGGCCGCGTGCAGCGGATGGTCGCCGGTGGTGAACGAGGACGCCACCGCCAGCCCGAGCACCGCGAGCCCCACGCCCAGCGCCGACCACCGCAGCCGCCGCGAGAAGAACTGGCTCAGCGGCGCGCTCCGGCCGCTCATCCGGGGCTTCGGGGCGGCCGGACCGGACTGGGTGACGGCCTCCAGGACGACCGTGCCGCGCCCGGTCGCCGAGGCGATCTCCGCCGGCCCGGGCAGCAGCTGCGGCCCCTCCGCGCCGCTGCTGTCGGAGCCCTCCGCGCCCGCCGGGTCGTGGGTGGTGGAGGAGAGCAGGGCCAGGGTGCATAGGCCGGGGTCGGCGATCTGGCCGCCCCGGGGCGGGATGCGTTCGGCGGCGCGCAGGAACAGGCCCTCGGCCCGGATCACCCGGGTCGACCCGGCGAGCGCGGTGGCCGCGAGCGCGGGCGCGGCGGTGTCGGCGTCGGACAGCACCGTGGTGGAGGCGTCGATCGCGGCCGGGTCGAGCCCGGGGGACGCGACGGCCGCCGCCTGGTCGAGCAGGGTCTCCAGATGCTGGCCCAGCTTGCGGTTGTAGAGCCGGATCACCAGCCGCACACGGGGGTTGAGCCGCCGGGCGGTGAGCGCGGCCCGGATGTTGCGCTCGTCGTCGTCGTAGACGAGGGCGACCGCGGAGGCCTGTGCGATGCCCGCCTCCGCCAGCGACTCGTCGGACGGCTCGGCCGCCTGGAGGATGCGCACCGCCTCGACGCCGGCGTTGGTGTCCCCGTCCGAACCGTGCGGCAGCCCGCCGCCGTTGCGGTTCATCGCGGACGCCATCCGCCCGAACAGCGCGGCGGCCCGCCCGCGCCCGCTCAGCGGCTCGTCCGGCCTGACCGCGCCCGGCTCCGGCGGCACGACGAGGGTGACCCGTTCCCCGTAGACGTACCGCAGCTCCACGGCGAGCCGCTGGGCGAGCGCGTCGTCTCCGCAGACGACCATGTGGCCGGAGAACGGGGAAAGTTGGGGTTGCTGGGGGAAGGAGGACACGTGTCCCAGCATGCCTTGCTCCCTTCCGGTGATCTACGGGACAGCCCTTGGGACGGTCAGCGGTCGCCGTGCGGCCCGGCCGGCAGACGGCGGGGGTCGGCGGCGCGCCCGATCGCCGTCTCGACGGCCGCGATCCGGTCCGCGAGCAGCCCCAGGGCGGCCACCGCACGGGTCATCGGATCGCCGCCGGGCCCGCCGAGCGCCTGTGTGCGGACGTACGTGGCGCAGAGCGCCGCCCACCGTTCGGCCTGCGCGGGTGTGAGCGTGTTCCGCAGCGCCGCGAGCTTCAGGAGCGCGGCCTCCGCGCCACTGGTCAGGGTCTGCGCCTCGCCCGCGTAGTGGTCTTCCACGACGGCGGACAGCTCGGCGTCGTTCATCACGGGCGCGATCCGCTCCGCGATCCGGTTCATGTTGCGATACGAACCCTGGAGCCGGAACGGCGGTTCGGTGCGCGTGGCGTCGGTCTGCGCTGCCGAGGCGATGTACGCGGCGTTGACCGCGAGCACCGTGTCGCGGGCCCGCAGCAGATGCCGCAGAACGGCGGCGATCCGGTCCACCTCGGCGGGCGCGCAGGGGTGCTCGAGCTGTTCCGGACGCGCCGTGGGATCGTCGGAGGCGAGCCGCAGCAGCAGCGCCAGGTCCTCGCGGGAGCGGCCGGCGAGCGGAGCCAGCACCGGATTCGCGGTCAGCGCGTTCTCCACGAAACTCAGCGCGAAGGTGTCCTCGCGGCCCGACAGCACCTCGCCCAGGTTCCACACGTCCGCCCGGTTGGCGAGCATGTCGGGCACCTGGAAGCGTGCGCCGGACTCGGTGTACGGGTTGCCCGCCATGCACACCGCGAACCGCTTGCCCCGCAGGTCGTACGTGCGCGGCTCACCGTCCCGCACCCCCTCGACGCGGCGCGTGGCGTCGCAGAGCGGGATGAACTTCTGGAGGAGCTCGGGCGAGGTGTGCTGGATGTCGTCCAGGTAGAGCAGCGTGTTGTTGCCCGCCTCCAGGGCGAAGTTGATCTTCTCGATCTCCTGGCGCGCGGTGGCGCTGCCCGCCTGCGCGGGGTCGAGCGAGGTCACGTCGTGGCCCAGGTTGGGGCCGCTGACCTTGACGAGGACGAGCCCGAGCCGGTCGGCGACGTACTCCATGAGCGTCGTCTTGCCGTAGCCGGGCGGCGAGACGAGCAGCAGCAGGCCCTGTGAGTCGGTGCGGCGGTCGGCGTCGGCCGTGCCCAGCTGCTTGGCGAGGCTGTCGCCGATGAGCGGCAGATAGACCTCGTCGAGCAGCCGATTGCGTACGAACGCCGACATCACGCGCGGCCGGTGGTCGTCAAGGCGCAGCCGGCTGCGCTCGGCGGCCACCAGGGCGGCGCGCCGGCGCTGGTAGGCGCGGAATCCCGGTACGGCGACGGCGCGGAACTCCTCGGTCCGGGCCAGGAGTTCGTCGATGCGGACGGTGAGCCGGCCGCGCTCGATGCGCGGGTGGACGCCGAGGAGCCCGTCGACGGTCTCGGTGAGCGGCGCGTCGGCCTCGTACCGGGCGAGCAGGGGCTCGGGACACAGCTCCACGGCGACGGCCTCCGCGAGGTCGCCCGCGTCGATGCCGGTGCCGCTCGCCTCGGCGTACGAGGTGAGCCAGCCCTCCACGAGCTGGCGCCGGGCCGGCAGGTCGTCGGCGAGGGCGGCGAGGTCGTCGTCGTACGCCGACGTCCCGGTGGCGCGGCGGAACTTGTCCAGGAACGTGACGACGCGGGCGCCCGTCACGAAGCCGTCGGGGCCGCCGGCCAGCTCCTCGAAGAGGTACACGGCGACGGTACGGGGGCTCTCGCCGCCGATCGCCGACGCCCACTCCTCCTGGAGCGCGGCGACCGCCGGGGCGAGCCCGAACGTCTCCCGGGCGCGGGCCAGCGAGCGGGCCCGGCACGTCCAGGAGACCCGGCGGGCCTCGTCCGCCTCATGGGCCCAGAACAGCTGGGCGGCGGCCCGGACGGCGGGCGGGAAGCGCAGCAGCCCGGCGCCCGCGTGCAGCCGCAGCAGAGCGGACAGGATCGCGGTCGCGTCCTCGTCGTGGACCCCGCGCTGGTACCCCTCGTCGTACGCGGCGGCAGCGGACTCCCGTACGAGCGCGGCGAGTCCGCCGTCGTCCAGGGAGGCCAGCCGGTCCGCGCCGTGTTCTTCCAGGAGGCGGGCGGCCAGATGCTCGCCCCGGTAGACGGCCGGGGACTCGGAGGGGAGCGTCCGGTCCCAGTACGGCCGGGTCGCGGCGAACTCCGGGTCGGTCACCGGCCTCCGGTAGTCGGTCCCCGTGACGGCGAACGCGAGCGTGCCGTCCTGCGGTACGAGGGTCAGCTCGAACGGCTGGGTGTTCACCGCGAACCGGTGCCGGCCGAGGCGGATCACGGCCCCGCCGTCCGCGTACAGCTCGTCCCGGTCGCGCAGGGCCCGGCCCGCCTCCTGGCGGGCGGCGAGCAGCTGCCCGTCCAGCTCCTCGGCGCGCACGGTGTCCCCGAGCGCCCGCAGCTCCTCGGCGCTCCGGCGGACCTTGGCGACCATCGGGTCGGAGGCGAAGAAGGTGTGGACGGCGTCCGCGTCGGGCAGGGCGGCGCTGCGCCGGGCGACCGTCTCCAGGACGCGCGCCGCCGAGTCCGCGAGGCGCTCGGTGCGGCGGGCCACCTCGTCCTGGAGGCCCTGCTTGCGCGCCGAGAACGCCTCGTACACCTCCGTCCGACGCTCGCCCAGCTCCGCCAGGAAGTCGTCGTACTCCGCGAACCGCGCCTCCAGGTTCTCCAGCCGGAGCAGCAGCCTGGCCAGCTGCTCGTCACAGGAGTCCGGCGTCCCGGCGGCGGCCAGCGCGGCCGTGACGGCCTGCCCGAGCAGCGCGGACTCGGCGGCGAACTCGGCCCGGCCCTCGTGGTCCGCCAGCGCGCGCCGGCGGGCGTCGAGCGTGGCGCGGGCCCGGTTGACGGCGCCCAGGACCTCCGCGATGCGCTCCAGGATCGACGTACGGACCACCCCGTCGCCGATGTCCAGTCCGGCGACGACGTCCGTGACCGTGCTCAGCCCGTCCGTCATGCCGGCCAGCCGGTCGCCGAGCGCGGTGGCGTCGGTGACCGTGGCGAGCCCGGCGGCCTCCTCGGTGAGGCGGGCGATGTCCTCGTGGTAGCCGGTGAACGCGTCGTCCCCGGCCAGGAAGGCGACCGCGCGGCGGGCGGCCGCCTCGATGTCCTCGGCGGTGGCGGCGGCCAGCTCCTCGATGCGCTCGGTGTCCGCGTACCGCATCTCCGCGAGGGTGGCCAAGCGGCCGTGCGCGCGGCGCAGTTCGGTGAGCCGGTCCACCCACACGGCGGCCGTGCGCGGGGCTTCGCCGCGGACCCGGCGGACCAGGGCGGTGATGCGGTCGGCCGTCTCGGTGAGCGCGTCGGCGGCCTGCCGGGTCAGCGCCCGGACCGCCTCGAACTCCGCGACGACCTGGCGCGCGGTCTCGCCCAGCTCGCCCAGCGGCTCGGCGAGCGCGCCCAGTTCCGCGTCGTCCAGCCAGTGGTAGCGGTCGCCCGCCCGTACGCAGTCGGCGACCAGCCGGTCGTACACGGCGGCGGTCGGCGTCGTCCCGGACGCGGCGTGCGCGAGGGCCAGGCAGTCGGAGATCCCGCGCACGAGGTCGGCGTTGCCGACCCGGGCCAGCGGGCCTTCACCGGCCGGACGGGACGCCGCGTACGTGTCGGAGACGTAGGGCGTCCGCCAGCGCTGCAGCGGGTGGACGCGCGCCGCGCCGCCCTCGCCGCCCTCCACCGGGTCGCGCAGCACGACGAGCGTGCCGTCGTCCAGCAGCGCGTGGCCCCGGCCCTGGAGCGGGGTCGCCACCTCCTGGCGGATCACGTTGTACGGCAGCAGCAGGCTGCGGCCGTCCTGCCGGGACCGGAAGACGTACAGCACGTCCTCGCCGTTCGGGGAGCGCACGGCTTCCTCGAAGACCGGGTCGGTGAGCGGACGCGCGATGTCGAACGTCCGGGCCTCGCCGGTCGTCAGGTAGAACCCGCCCGGGAAGATGATCCCCTGGTCCTCGGGGAGCCGTTGGCAGGCCGGGCCGATGCCGTCGAGGCGGGTGACGGTCCCGAGGAGCGCGTTGAAGACGAGGTGGCGCCACGCCTCCTCCTTGTACGGGCGCACCCGCAGCAGCACGAGCGGGCCCAGCTCCGCGTACTCGACCTCGGCGTCCGCGAGCGACTGGAGGGGTTCGGTGACCGGCTCCTCGTAGATCCCGTCCGGGGTCTCCGTGTCGTCCTCGGTCTTCACCGTGAGGGTGCCGCCGAGCGTGTCCACATACAGCTCGGCCGCACAGCCGATGGCGATGTGCGGGTGGCGCCCCGCGACGTGGGCCTCACGGCCCGCCGCCGTCCAGGCGAAGTCGTGCGACGGCGGGAAGACGTGGTCGCGCTCGCCGCGCGCGTCGATGAACGCGCCGGGGGAGCCGTCCGGGTTCAGTGCCCAGCGCAGGACCCGGATGTCGTCGGCGGTGTCGCCGGTACGGAAGACCGCCAGGAGGCGGCCCTCGGTCCGGCGCAGCCGCAGCAGGCGTGCGTCGCGGAAGTAGCGGTGCAGGCCGTCGAATTCACGGACGAAGGAGGCGTCGGCGAGCGGGGTGCCGGTGCCGGGGGCGAGGTCGACGGTGTACAGCGCGAGGACGTCCTCCACGGCGGGCCGGCTCTGCCGGCCCGGGCCGCGTTCGAAGCCGAACAGCAGCTCGCCGCCGAGCGCGACGAGGTCGCGGGGGGTGGACGGGCGTTCCGTCCGGATCTGCTCGCTGGCGAGGAGCTGGAGGCCGGTGGCGCCGAACGCCTCGGTGCGGCGGGCGTTGAGGGCGGTGGCCCTGCGGGTGAGCTCGGTGGCGTGGGCGCGCAGGCGGCGGCGCAGGACGTCGTAGTCCCCGGCGGCGGGGGCGGTCACGTTGTCCACGGGGTGCTCCTTGGTGGTCCTTGCGGTGGTGTCCTCGATCGCCGCCGGACGGGCTCGGGGGCCCGCCCCACCCGGCCCGTCCGGCGATGGAGGACGGACGGGGCCGGGGTGAGGCGCGCGGCACTGGCTCCGGTTCAGGCCACCGGCGTACCGTTCAGGCCCGCCGGGGCCGGGCCGCTCACCGGGACGTCCGCGAGCCCCAGCGAGCGCGCGTGGTCCAGCAGCGCGCGGACCTGGTCCGCGCCGACCCCGGACGACGGCGCGGCCATCATCCGCATCAGCAGTGCCGACACCGTGAGGTTCTGCACGTCGCCCGTGGACACCGACGACAGCACCCGTGTCAGGTCCTCCGTGAAGGAGGAGTCGCCGTTCAGCCACGGGCCGGCCAGGGTCTTCGCCGTGTCCGAGTTCGAGACGAAGCCGTCCAGGCTCTTGCCCATCGAGATGGACGACACCAGCCGGTCGAAGAACACCGAATCGCCGCCGACGATGTCGATGTCCGCGTTCTCCAGACCCGTGGCGAGCACCGTCGCCTGCGCTTCGGCGACCTGCCGCTGGACGTCGAGCCCCGCGAGCCGGATCTCCTTCTCGGCGGCCAGCCGCAGCCGGTACTCCTCGTGCCCGCGCGAGGCGTCGTCCAGCGCCGCCATCGCGGCCGCCTTCTCCGTGAGCCCCGCCGCCTCCGCCTTCAGCTTCTCGCCGATCATCGCCGCGTCGGCCGACGCCTGCGCCTGCGTACCCTCCGCGTCCGCGAGGGCCTTGAGACGGGCGCCCTCGGCCTCGGCCTTGAGCCGCGCGGACGTGGCCCCGGCCTCGGCGAGCCCCGTTTTCTCGATGACCTCCGCCTCCGCGTCCCGCACCTGGACGTCCGCGAGGCCGGGTGCCGCCGTCTCCGCCTGGACGCCCTCGGCCAGCCGCAGCTTGGCCTGCGCGTCCAGGTCGGCGGTCTTCAGCCGGGCCTCCGCGAGCGTCAGTTGCTCGGCCGCCCGGTGGATGGCCGCCGCCTCCGCCGCCTCGGCCGCCTTGATGTCCTTGACCAGCCGCTCCTGCGCCTCCGCCTCGGCGGCGATGATGACCGACTTGCGGGTGCGCTCGGCCTCCTCGACGGACCGGAGCGTCCTGATGGACTCCTCCTGCTCGGCGACCGTACGGTCCACCGCGATCCGCTCGCGGATGACGTCGGCGACCTCGCGGCGCTCCGCCTCGACCTCCTTCGTCGCGGCGATGCGGTTCAGCTCGGTCTCGCGCTCGCGCCCGATGACCTCCAGCAGCCGGTCCTTCTCGATGCGCTCGTTCTCGACGGCGATGACCCGCTCGCGGTTCTTCTGCGCGACGGCGATCTCCCGGGCCTGGTTCTCCCGCTGGATGCCGAGCTGCTCCTCGGTCCTGATGAACGCGGCCTGCGCGCCCAGGCGTTCCTCCTCCTGGACCCGCGCGGTCACGGCCTCCTCGCGGGCCCGCAGCGTCTCGACCTCGCGGCGCTGCTTGATCTCCGCCTCCGCCTGCCGGCGCTCCAGCTCCAGGATGGTCTCCCGGGCGTCGACGTCCTGCCGGGTGATCTCCTTCTGCTCGGTGCGCTGGAACTCGTTGGTGCGGACGTGTTCGATCGCGGTCAGCTCGGTGATCTTCCGGATGCCCTGGGCGTCCAGGATGTTGGCGCTGTCGAGCTGCGCCATCGGGGTCTGCTCCAGGAAGTCGATCGCCGCGTCGTCCAGGTGGTAGCCGTTCAGGTCGGTACCGATGACCCGGATGATCCGGTCGCGGAACTCCTCGCGCTTCGTGTACAGGTCCACGAAGTCCAGCTGCTTGCCGACGGTCTTCAGCGCCTCGGAGAACTTCGCCGCGAAGAACTCCTGGATGGCGACCTTGTCGCTGGCACGCTCGGTGCCGATCGACTGGGCGACCTTCTTGACGTCCTCGACGGTCTTGTTGACCCGCACGAAGAACGTGATGTGGATGTCGGCGCGGATGTTGTCCTGGCAGATCAGGCCCTCGCGCCCGGTGCGCCGGATCTCGATGGTCTTGACCGAGATATCCATGGACTCGGCCTTGTGCAGCACCGGCAGGACGACGGCACCGGTGAAGGTCACGTCGACCTTCTTGGTCTTGGAGATGATCAGGGCCTTGCCCTGCTCCACCTTGCGGAAGAGCCGGGTGATGATCAGCAGCACGGCTACGGCGATGAGCAGGACCACGGCGACGAGCAGGCCGAGGCCCAAGGAGATGGCATCCATGACAGTCCTTGGCGGCTGGGATAACGGAAGTGAGCGGTTTCACGTGAAACACGGCGGGGTGGCACACGGCGTCCGGGCAGCCCGGACGGGCACACCGCGCCCATAGCGGCGGTGGCTCAGACGGCGGGGCCGGAGGCCGTACGGCCGTGCGGTGGGCCCGGGTCGAGCGCCTTGTCGTAGGCCGAGACCCAGAAGAACTCCCCGGCCTCGTCGTAGGCGTACAGCAGTCCGGAGCGTCCGGAGGTCAGCTCCGCGTCTACGGGCCCCAGCTGGCGCACCTGGACGGTGGCGGTGGTCCCGTCGTCGGCGGTGACCTCGGCCTGGCCGAAGTCCGTGGAGACCGAGCCGGTACGGATCGTGCAGACGCGGCCCAGGAAGTCCTGGCGCGATGGCGGAGGCTGGTCGGGGAACAAGCGCCGGAAGTGGTGGACGAGCAGCCGCACCGCACCCCAGGCGAGCAGCAGCGCCCCGGCGAGGACCGCGCAGGCCAGCACGGCGCGCAGCGCTCCGGTGGCGCCCGAGCGGTGCACCAGGACCGAACCGGTCAGGGCGGAGAACCAGCCGACGGCGATCATCAGGGACACCGAGACGGTGACCGGGACGCCTCCGACGCCCGCGAGATCGGCGTCCAGGTCGGCGTCGAAGGAGTGGTGGTCGGCCGCGCCGACCAGGACGAGCAGCCAGAAGGCGATGACGACGACGAGCGCGGCGGCGAAGAGTACGGCCGGGAAGGACAGCGTCGCGTCCGTGAATTCCCGCATCGATCCCGACCCCCGTCCGTTCCGCCGGCGGTGCCGCCGGTGTCCGCGCGGACCGGTCGGTGACCCCGGTGCCGCGGTGTCACCCTCGACGACACCGCGGCATCCGGGTCTTCCCCCGATCCCCCGTGCACCCCCGCGATTCCCCCGTTTTCCCCCGTGGTCCCCCGGTTGGTGCTGACAGGATCGTGTCATCCGGGGGCGCCCGGTCGCATTGCCGGAACACGGCAACGTTCGCCGGTCCCCGGTGCCGGGCACCGGCACCGGCCCCCGCGCGTTGGGCCGGGTACGTGTGCGAAACAGGAACGGAGGCGGACGCGTGGCGGAACCGGTGATTCCCGAAAGCTTTCTGGAGGATTACGCGCGGATACTCGGCGAGGCGGCCGTCTCGGGCCGCCGGCTCACCCGTGAGGAGCTGGAGTCCCGCCGCGCCCTGGGCCGGGAGGCCGCCGAGGCAGGCCACCAGCTCCGGGCCCTGGTCCGCATGCATCTGGCCGAGACCCGCGCCGCCTGGCCCACCCTCGCCCCCGGCGCGGCCCCCGCCGCCGCGGCGGCCTCCGCCGACAGCGCGCTGGCCGCGATGGAGCAGGCGGTCGACGCCTTCGCCGACGGCTTCGAGCGCGCCCAGCGTCTCACCGTGCGCCGCGAGGAGGCCGCCAGGCGCGAGTTCATCGACGACCTCCTGTACGGGCGCAGCGATCTGGGCCGGCTCGCCGAGCGGGCCACCCGCTTCGGGCTGCGCCTCTCGCGCGCCCACGCGGTGGCGGTGGCGACGGGCCCGGAGGCGTACACCGAGACCGAGGCGGTGCCCCGGCACGTGGAGTCGGCGATGCTCGCCCGGTTCGGCGGGCGCAAGATCCTGCTCACCACGAAGGACGGGCGCATGGTGTGCGTCGCGCCCGGCAGCCAGCCCGACGTCCTGCGCTACTTCGCGAAGCAGGCACACGCGGCGACGGACGGCGGCCGGGTCGCCGTCGGCCGCCCCCACCGGGGCCCCGGCGGCGTCGTCCAGTCGTACGACGAGGCGCTGGACGCGCTGGACCTTGCGGACCGGATGGACCTGGACGACCCCGTGCTCTACGCCGCCGACCTGCTGGTCTACCCCGTGCTGACCCGGGACCGGCAGGCCATGGCCGATCTCGTGCGCAGTGAGCTGGGACCGCTCCAGAAGGCCCGGGGCGGCGCCGAACCGCTCCTCAGGACGCTGTCGGTGTACTTCGACGCGGGCTGTGTCGCCGCCGAGACCGCCCGCCGCCTCTCGCTGAGCGTCCGGGCCCTCACGTACCGGCTGGAACGCATCCACCAGCTGACCGGCTCCGACCCGGCGGACCCCCAGCACCGCTACACGCTCCAGACCGCGGTGATCGGCGCCCGGCTCCTCGACTGGCCCGCCAAGGAGATCTGAGCCCGGGCCGGCAGGGCCCGGCTCCACATGCGGGACGGGCGGGCTCCGCCTAGCGTGATCAGCCGGGGGATTCCGGCGGTGTGCGCAGTGAGGGAGATCCGCCCCATGGCCCGTGAAGCAGGTCCCCGAGAAGCAGGAACCCGCAGGGCGAACCCCCGTGAGGCGCACCCCTCCCACCGCTGGTGGGTGCTCGGGGTGATCGGTCTGGCCCAGCTGATGGTGGTGCTCGACGCGACGATCGTGAACATCGCGCTGCCCTCCGCCCAGCAGGATCTCGGCTTCAGCGACGGCGACCGGCAGTGGATCGTCACGGCGTACGCCCTGGCCTTCGGCTCGCTGCTGCTGCTCGGCGGACGCATCGCCGACCTCGTGGGCCGCCGGGTGGTCTTCCTGACCGGGCTCGTCGGCTTCGCGGTCGCCTCCGCGATCGGCGGTGCCGCCCCGAGCTTCGAGATCCTGGTGCTGGCCCGCGCCCTCCAGGGCCTGTTCGGCGCGCTGCTCGCCCCGGCGGCGCTGTCCCTGCTCACGACGACGTTCACCGTGCCCAGGGAGCGGGCCAAGGCGTTCGGGATCTACGGCGCCATCGCGGGGGCGGGCGGTGCGGTGGGGCTGCTGCTCGGCGGGGTGCTCACGGAGTACCTGGACTGGCGCTGGTGCCTCTACGTCAACCTGGTCTTCGCGTTCCTCGCGTTCGCGGGCGGCTGGCGGCTGCTGACCGCGGGGGCGCCGGCGGACCGGCCCCGGCTCGACATCCCGGGGACGCTGCTGGTCTCGGCCGGTCTCTTCTGCATCGTCTACGGGTTCTCCCAGGCCGAGTCGCATGCCTGGAGTTCGCCGCTGACCTGGGGGTTCCTGATGGCGGGCGCGGTGCTGGTGGCGGCGTTCGCGTGGTGGCAGACGAGGGCGGCGCATCCGCTGCTGCCGATGCGGGTGGTGCTGGACCGGGACCGGGCGGCGTCGTTCCTCGCGATGTTCATCTCCGGCGGCGGGATGTTCGGCGTCTTCCTCTTCCTCACGTACTACTTGCAGAAGAGCCTGGGCTATTCGCCGGTCTCCACCGGGCTGGCCTTCATCCCCATGGTCGCCTGCATGATCGCCTCCTCCATGACCACGACGAACGTGCTGGTGCCCCGGCTGGGCCCGAAACCGATCGTGCCGACCGGGATGGGCATCGCGGCGGTCGCCATGGTGTGGCTGACCGCCCTGGACCTGGACAGCAGCTACGCCGCCCATGTGCTGCCGCCGCTGCTCTGCCTGGGCATCGGCCTCGGCGCCGTCTTCGCCACGGCGATGAACCTGGCCACCGCGGGCGTCGGGGCGCGGGACGCCGGGGTGGCCTCGGCGATGGTCAACACCAGCCAGCAGGTCGGCGGCTCCATCGGTACGGCCCTGCTGAACACCCTCGCCACCAGCGCCGCCACGAACTACCTGGTGGGCCGCAGGCCGACCCCGCCCGCCGTCGCCCAGGCCCAGCTGGAGAGCTACGCCACCGCGTACTGGTGGTCCGCGGGCTTCTTCGCCCTCGGGCTCGTCGTCACCCTGTTCCTGTACCGGCCCGGCGCACCCCGCCCGCACCTCGCGGAGGAACCGGCGCGAGCCTGAGGGTCAGCGCTTCGCGCCCTCGGTGAGCCGGACGAACGGGATCGACTCGCCCACCCGCCGGTAGTCCTCCGGGCTGCCGTCCACTTCGAAGCCCATGTACGCGCAGAGCCGGCGGGCGACCCGGGGATGGCGGGGCGCGTACCGCACCATCAGCTCACCGCCCTCCTCGGAGGTCAGCACGTGCGCGGTCACCGCGTGGAACCGGCGGCCGGCCTGCACCGTGGCGTGCGGGGTGCGCTCCAGGTTGCGGAACCAGTCCGCGCCGGGCCCGAAGCCCGAGGCGACGGTCCAGCAGGCCCGGCCCTCGTGGGTGCCCGCCTCCACGACCTCGATGGCGGTCCGGCGGGGGAGGCCCGAGACGCGGCCGGTGTGGACGAGCAGCAGCAGCCGGCCCCCGAAGAGCGGCCCGAGCCCCATGCGGAACATGTGGACGGGCAGCCGGAAGGCGGTGCGCCGCCAGCCGGTCGGCGGGGCCGGGCGCCGGGGAGCGGGCGAACCCGCGGATTCATGCGTCACTATGCAAACGTTGCACAATCCAAAGGTCGGGGCCAGTGCGCGCCGTCGTCGTTCCGGTACCGGTTGGGCGGCGTTTCCGTATCGAGTGACCGCCGGTTCGAGTCAGCACGCCGGGCGCGGTAGAAAGGGGCATGGCCGCGCACGGACAGGCACCCGCTGACCCCCCGACCGCCCCGGACCGGGACGACGTCGACGCGGTGACGCGCGCGGTGCTGACCGCGTCGAGACTGCTGGTCGCGGTGTCCGCCCGGTCGCTCGCGGCGGTCGAGGACCGGGTGACGCTGCCCCAGTTCCGGCTGCTCGTGGTGCTTTCCACGCACGGGGAGGCCAAGCTCGTCACCCTCGCCGAGCGCCTCGGCGTAAACCCCTCGACCGCGATGCGGATGCTCGACCGGCTGATCGCGGCGGGCCTCGCGGAACGTCAGGTCAACCCGGCCAACCGCCGCGAGACGGTGCTGCGGGTGACGCCCGAGGGCCACCGGCTGGTCGAGGAGGTCACGGCCGGCCGCCGCCGGGAGGTCGCCTCGATCGTGGAGCGCATCGCGCCCGAGCAGCGGGCCGCGCTGATCGACGCGCTGCGGGCGTTCACCGACGCGGGCGGCGAGGCGGCGGCCCCCGCGGAGGGCACCGACGCCTACCCGCTGGGCTGGACGCCGGACCTGCCGGCGGGGGCCTGAGGGGCGGGCCTGCCGCCCGCCCCGTGCCGCCACGGGGTCACTCGGTCGACGCCGAGACCTCTTCCCGGGCCGCGGGGACCGCTTCACCGCTCGCCGCGGCCGGCGCCGGAGCGCCCCCGTCCTTGCCGCGCCACTTCTGGACGCGTTCGACCACCGGCTGGGTCCAGCGCGCGGTGAGCGGGCCGACGATGACCAGGATCAGGACGTACGCCGTGGCGATGGGGCCGATGCGGGGCTCCGTCGCCACGGCCAGACCGGCGATGACGATGGAGAACTCGCCGCGCGCGACGAGCGTGCCGCCCGCCCGCCAGCGCCCGCGCGGTCCGATACCGGCGCGCCGGGCCGCGTACCAGCCGGTGCCGATCTTCGTGAGGACGGTGACGACGGCGAGCAGCGCGGCCGGCAGCAGCACCGGCGGGATCTCGGCCGGGTCGGTGGAGAGCCCGAAGAACACGAAGAAGACGGCGGCGAACAGGTCCCGCAGCGGGGTCAGCAGCTTGCGCGCGCCCTCCGCGACCTCACCGGAGAGCGCGATGCCGACGAGGAACGCGCCCACGGCGGCCGACACCTGGAGCTGCTGGGCCACCCCGGCGACCAGGACGGTCAGGCCCAGCACGACGAGCAGCAGCATCTCCGGATTGTCGGAGGAGACCGCGCGGCTGATCAGTCGGCCGTGCCGCAGCGCCAGGTAGAGCACCAGGCCGACCGTGCCGAGCGCGATCAGCAGGGCGATGCTGCCGCCGGCGAGGCCGACGCCCGCGAGCATCGCGGTGAGCAGCGGCAGGTAGACGGCCATCGACAGGTCCTCGATGACCAGCACCCCGAGGATGACCGGGGTCTCCCGGTTGCCGAGGCGCCCCAGGTCCGCGAGGACCTTCGCGATCACCCCGGACGAGGAGATCCAGGTGACACCGGCGAGCGCGACGGCCCCGACCGGGCCCCAGCCGAGCAGCAGCGCGGCGACCGCGCCCGGGGTCGCGTTGAGCACGAAGTCCACGGCCCCGGACGGGTACTGCGTCTTCAGGCTGGTGACCAGCTCGGACGCGCTGTATTCGAGGCCGAGCAGGAGCAGCAGCAGGATGACGCCGATCTCGGCGCCGACGGCGGTGAACTCCTCGCTGGCCCCGAGCGGCAGCAGCCCGCCCTCGCCGAAGGCCAGCCCGGCCAGCAGGTAGAGCGGGATCGGCGAGAGTCCTATCCGGCCGGCGAACCGCCCGATGATGCCGAGTCCCAGAATGACGGAGCCGAGCTCCACCAGCAGTGCGGTCGTGTCGTGCACGGTCAGCCCTCCGCGATGATCTCGGAGAGCGTGTCGACGCCCTCGCGCGTTCCGACGGCGACGAGCGTGTCGCCGATGGCGAGCCGGAAGTCCGGCCCGGGTGACGGGTGCGCGCTGTGGGTGCGCAGCACCGCCACGATCGAGGCGCCGGTTCGGGTCCGCGCCTTGGTGTCGCCGAGCAGCCGGCCGCCGTACGGCGAACGGGTGCCGAGCGGGATGTGCTCGGTGACCAGGTCGATTCCCTCGGTCCGTACGGCGTCGATGGGCGCCGCGTCGATGAGGTGCGCGAGGCCGGTCGCCTCCTGTGGGGTCAGGGGGACGGAGAGCCGGCACGAATCAGGGTCGTCCTGGTCGTAGAAGCCGATGAACCGCCGCCCGTCGTGGTGGACCACCACGGAGATGTGCTGTCCCGACTCGGTCGTGTAGTCGTACTGGACGCCGACTCCGGGCAGCGTGGTGCGGTGGGTTCCCATGGCTTCCTCCCGAGGAGCGCGGTACGCGCGAGGCACTTGGTGATCTCTTTAGACTCGCATTACCTTATCCGGGGGTATGCGCCATCCCCGAGGGGCGCTTTCCGGCCACCGTCCCGCGCCCCGGCGCACGCGTGCCCGGCCGGTTGCGCAACCGGCCGGGCACGCGGGTCTGGTCGTGGGACGGATCAGTCGCTGATCTCGATCTTCCCGTTCTTCTCCGGCAAGGCCGCCGGGGCCCCGGCCACCGGTTCGGCGGCGGCCGGCTTCGGCACGGCGCCCCTGAGGTTCTGGAGCAGCGCGGCGAGGTCGACCCCGGTGGTGGAGCTGAGCAGTTCCATGCCCTGGGCGACGTTGTCCGTGACCGTACGGGACAGCCGGCTCGCGCCGTCCGTGGAGATGACGGTCATCTTGTCGATCGCGCTCATCGGCTCGGCGGCCTTGGCGACGACCTGGGGCAGCACCTCGACGAGCATCTGGAGCACGGCCGCGTCGCCGTACTGCGCGAAGGCGTCGGCCTTCTTCCGCATGGCCTCGGCCTCGGCCGACCCGCGCGCCGCGATGGCGGCGGCCTCCGCCTCACCCTCGATGCGGACCGCCTCGGCGAGCGCGGTGCGGTGCAGCTTCTCGCCCTGACCGGTGAGCCGGGCGCGCTCGGCGGCCGCCTCGGCCTCCTTGACCTGGGCGATGCGGCGGGCCTCCGCCTCCTGCTCGGCCTGGTAGCGGGCGGCGTCGGCGGGCTTGCGGACCTTGGTGTCGAGCTCGCGGTCGGTCAGCGCGGCCTGGCGCTCGGCGACCTTCTCCTGCTCGGTGAGGACCTCCTGCTGGCGGGCGGCCTCGGCGAGCGGACCGGCGGCGTTGGCCTTGGCGGCGGCCGCCTCCGTCTCCGCCTTGATCTCGGCCTGCTTCAGGTAGAACGTCCGCTCGGCGATCGCGATCTCCTCGGCCGCCTTCAGCCGGGCCTGCTCCGAGGCGCGGCGGGCGATGGCCTCCGCGATGTCGGCCTCCTGCTTGGCGCGGGCGGCCTCGGGGCGGCCCAGGTCCTCCAGGTAGGAGCCCTCGGTGGTGATGTCCTGGATCTGGAAGGCGTCCAGGATCAGGCCCTGGCCGGACAGGCTCGCCTCGGCCTCCTCCGCCACCTGGCCGGCGAACGCGGCGCGGTCGCGGATGATGTCCTCCACGGACATCCGGCCGACGATGGCACGCAGTGCGCCGGACAGCACCTCCTGGGTGAAGCCGACGATGCCGTCCTGCTGGCGCAGGAAGCGCTGGGCGGCGGCCCGGATGGCGTCCTCGCTGCCGCCGACCTTGACGATCGCGACGCCTTCGAGGTGCGCCTTGACGCCGCGCAGGGTGACGGCGCCGCGCACGGCGACCGGGATGTGCC
Source organism: Streptomyces sp. DT224 (assembly GCF_049844595.1). Lineage (NCBI taxonomy): Bacteria > Bacillati > Actinomycetota > Actinomycetes > Kitasatosporales > Streptomycetaceae > Streptomyces > Streptomyces sp. DT224. The sequence continues at coordinate 285,363 of NZ_JBNCLI010000005.1, read as the reverse complement.
GGCTGGACAGGTCCAGGGTGAACTTCTGCTGGACGAACGGCACGACGAAGACGCCGCCGCCGACGACGACCTTCTGGCCGCTGTTGTCGATGCTGGTCCGGCCGGTCACCGGGTCGACGGACTTCTTGCCCCGGCGGCCGGTGATGATGAACGCCTGGCTGGGGCCGGCCACCTTGTAGCGGGTGATCACGGCGAGGGCGAGCAGGAAGAGGAGTACGACGACTCCGGCGATCGCGATCATTACGGGACTCATGCGGTTTCCCCCTCTGCCTCCTGACGGGGGCAGTCGTGAGACGAGCGGTGATGGGGCCGGGCGTACCGGTCAGCGTTCGACGGGACGGACCGACACCGAGGTGCTGGAGAGCGACGCCTCGACCCAGACCTCGGCGCCGCGCGCGACCGGCACCGTGCTCTTCGCGGACAGCTTCACGAGCTGGCCGCCGAGGCGGAGCAGGACCTCGCCGTAGCCGTCGGCCGGGATCGCGGTGACCACCGACCCCGACGTGCCGACCAGGTCCTCGTCGCGCGGCGTCGCGTCGGTCTGATCCCGCATCAGGGCGCGGCTGAACTTCCAGGTCAGCAGGGCGGCGACCAGGCCGGCCGCGATCCCCGCCACAGTGGCGAGGAGGGTGCCCGCACCGGTGGTGCCGAGCACGATGGCGCCGCCGAAGCCGAGCATCGACACGAAGCCCGCGATCACCGGAAGGGAGACGAGCCCGCCGAACAGGCCCTCCAGCAGGCCCCCGAAAAGGCCCTCCAGGATCCCGTCGAAGATCAGCGACAGGGCGAGCAGAGCGACCCCCGCGATGCCGAGACCGAGAAACAGGGTCATCTGGTCACCCCTCCCGGCCCCCTCGGTCCCTGTGCTGCTTTTCCGTCGAACTGGCTGGATGGTCCCATACGCACCCCCGAGGCAACATTGCCGGAACCCGGCAATCTTCTACGTGTTGTTGATGCCGGAGAGACGGTCGGCCAGGGAGTCCAGGGACTGGAAGGTGGCCCCCAGCAGCGCCACGTGCTTCCACCGCAGCACCCCCTCGCCGTCGATCAGGAAGACCGCGCGCCGCACCCCGATCCCGGGCGCCGCGACGCCGAAGGCCCGGGCGGTCTCCCGGCCCGGGTCCGCCAGCAGCGGCATGCGCAGTCCATGGGCGAGGGCGAACGACTCGTGGCTGTCCACACCCTGCGGGCTGATCCCCCACACCTCCGCGTCCAGTGCGTCGAAGGTCTCCATGCCCGAGGAGTACGAGCACAACTGCTTCGTGCACACGGTGGTGTTGTCGCCCGGGTAGAAGGCGAGGACCAGGGCCCGCCCGCGCGCGTCCGCGAGCGAGTACGCGCGCCGCTCGAAGGCGTCCCCGGCGAGGACGCCGCCCGAGAGGGTGAAGTCCGGGACGGGTGAGCCGAGTCGCGGTGACGATCCCATGGGGTGCCCTTCGGTGTGCTGCGCCCGGACGGCGGTGGTGCCGCCCGTGTCGCGTACAGCATGCCTCCGTCACAGGGGACGGTCAGTCACCCGTGGACGGTTCCGGTCCGGTGAGGAACAGCCCGAGGAGCACGGCCGGTACGGGGACGGCGCACAGGACGGTGAACACGCCCTGCGGTCCGTACGCCTGCGCCGCCGCACCCAGCGCCGGGGCGCAGACGGGGAACTCCGTGCAGGCCCTGCGCGTCGGGCACGCCCTGACACCCGCCACCCGGCGGTGCTGCGGATGCGGGAGCGGGCGGGGCGACCGAGGATGAAGGGCCGGGCAGCAGGCGGCCCGCGCCCTGCCCGAGGAGGTTCGTCTTGCCGGTGCACGCCGACCATCCGCCGTCCATCGACGTGACGGCGCTCGCCGCCGTGCTCGACGGCACGACGGCGGGCGTGGCCGTGTTCGACACCGAGCTCCGCTATGTGTACGTCAACCCGTCCCTCGTACGCCACAACGGCATCCCGCCCGCCGCCCACATCGGCCGTCGCCCCGGCGAGGTCATGCCCGACATCGACGCCCGCGAGGACCTGATGCGCGCCGTGCTCGCGGACGGCCGGGCCCGCGAGGTCACCTCCAGCGGCCGGCTGCCCGCCGAGTCCGGGACCGCCCGGGTCTACTGGCACGGGGCCTACCACCGCCTGGAGGTGGACGGCCGGGTCGCCGGCGTCGTCGGGATCGTGCTGGAGGTCATGGCCGACGACGAACAGCGCCGGCTCGCCCAGGCCCAGCGCCACCTCTCCCTCCTCGACAGCGCGAACACCCGCATCGGCACCACCCTCGACATGGACACCACCTGCGCCGAGCTGACCGACCTCGTCGTCCCCGGCCTCGCCGACGTCGCCACCGTCGAGGTCTTCCCGCCGGACGTCGCCCCGCCGGTGCGCCCGGCACCCCCCGACGTGGTCCGGCTGCGCCGTGCGGCCATGTCGGCGGTACGCGGACTGAGCCGGGGCGTCGCCCGGTTCGGGGTGGCCGGCGACTACATCGACTACCAGGAGGAGGCCGCCGTACCGCGCTGCCTGGCGACCAACCAGCCCGTCGTCGAGGACCTCACCGACACCGAGCGGCTGAGCCGCGCCGCGCCCAGCCCGGAGCGCGTCGCCGCCTACCGGGAGCTCGGGCTGCACTCGGCGGTCGCCGTGCCGATCGCGGTGCGCGGCGCCCCGATCGGCGTGCTCGGACTGCTCAGGGCCGGCGGCTCGCCCGTCTTCTCGGACGACGACGTGGTGGTGGCCCGGGAGCTCGCCGGGCGGGCCGCCGTCCATCTCGACCACGCGCGCCGCTTCACCCACGAGCACACCATCGCCCTGGAGCTCCAGCGCTCCCTGCTCTCCGAGCCCCGGCCGCCCCACCCGCACATCGAGATCGCCACCCGCTATCTGCCGGCCGACCGCAGCGTCCTGGTGGGCGGCGACTGGTTCGACGTCATCCCGCTGCCCGACGGGCGGCACCTGAAGGCGATGGGCGACGTCATGGGGCACGGCGTGGAGGCGGCCGTCGCGATGAGCCACTACCGCTCGCTGCTGCGCCTCCTGGCCGACGAGGAACTGCCCCCGCACCGCATCCTGGAACAGCTGGACCGGATGGTGGAGCGGTCCGGGATCGACCGGGCCGCGACCTGCCTGCTGGCTGTCGTGGACCGGAGCGGGGAGAGGTGCGAGGTGGCGAGCGCGGGCCACCTGCCGCCGGTGGCCCTCGACCCGGGCGCGGACCGCGCCCGGATCTGCGACGTACCGGCGGCCCCGCCGCTCGGCACCGGGTTCGGCGGCTACCGGTCCACGGTGCTTGAGTCCGGGCCGGGGACGGTTCTGTTCATGTACACCGACGGGCTCGTGGAACGGCGCGGCGAGGACATCGACACCTGCGTCGCCCGGCTGGGGGAGCTGACCCTGCCGGAAAACGGCGATCTGGAGACCTTCCTGGACCGGGTGCTCGAACGCTTCGGACCCAACGCCGAGGACGACATCGCCGTCATGGCCTCGCGGAACCGGGAGGACCCGGCGGACTCCGTGGACCCGGCGCCCTGAGCAGGCCCCGTCGTCACCCGAACAGGAACGCCCCCGCCGTCGCCGCGCCCAGCGCCGTCCCCGCCATGACCTGGCCGACCGTGTGGTAGCCGAGCGCTACCCGCGACCAGGAGACGGCGGCCGCCATCGCGTATCCGAGGAGCCACCACGGCGAGTGGACGGCGGCGAGCAGGGCGACCACGGCCGAGGCCACGGAGGCGTCCACGGAGATCTTCCACACCGTGTTGACCGCCAGCAGCACGACCGTCATCGCCCACAGCGCGAGCATCGCGACCAGGATGCCGGTGGGGGCCCCGCCCAGCACCATGACCGCGGAACCGGCGCCGATGGAACCCAGGATCACGAGGAAGATGGGCGCCCGCTTGGTGCGGTCCACGACATGGCGGTCACCCCAGGTGCCGCGCCCCCGCTCCCACTCGATGTACCCGGCGGGCACGATTCCGGCGCACAGCGCGCCGAGCAGTCCCCAGGGCACGCCGGTCCAGTCCCCGGCCGCCGCGAGGCCGATGGCGAGCATGCCGACGAGCAGCAGGTTGCGGGGCTGGAGGACGTCGGTCACCCTCCGCGCGAGGGCGTGGTCGGGGGCGGCGGCGGTGTCGGTGGTATCGGTGGTGTCGGTGGTCATGCCGGCTGCTCCTTGCCCGTCGGGGATGCGGTCTCCAGGACCCGGCGCGCCTGTTCCGGGGTGACCGTGCGGTAGGCGGCCGCGACCCGGACCAGCCAGGCGACCTCGCCGTCCTGGTCGGTGGCGTGCTGGGTGGAGACGGCCGCCGCCTCCCCGGCGCTCGCCCCGGCGTCCCGGGCGGTCAGCGCCGCCTTGATCCAGTACGCGTCGGCGAGCGGCGACCCGGAACCGGCCCCGGCGGCGGCCTCGGCGGCGGGCAGCAGGGTGTCCGGCACGTAGTGGCGCAGCTTCTCGACCGCGTCCGCGATGTCCGCCGCCCAGCGGTCGACGCGCAGGTCGGCGGGCGTGTCGAAGCGGGCCAGCTCGCGCCGCAGCGGGCGCGGGGGCTCGAAGGGCTGGTCGGGGAAGGCGGTCATCAGCTCGTACCAGAGGCCGTGCAGCTTGGCCTGCGCCCGCCAGAGCTTGGCCCGGCGGCGGACGTTGCTCAGGGCCGGGATGGAGGCGCCGACCGCGAAGAAGAGGAACAGCACGACCTGGGCGGCCTCGGTGACCTCGTCGAAGTCCAGCGCGAAGGACTCGCTCGGCCGGTCCACGACGCTGACCCAGAGGAACAGCGTCCGGCTGACGGTGTACCCGACGCCGATGAACATGGCGAACGTCATCATCCCGAGCCCGACGCGCAGATGGCGCATCCGGGCGCTCCCGGTGGCCAGCGCCCACTGGTACGCACAGACGGCGGACGCGGCGCCGAGGTAGAGGTAGAAGACGCTCATGTACAGCGTGGCGCCCCACTGCCCGGCGTGGTCCGCGACGAAGCGGTCCGAGGGCGTGGAGCGGTCGACCACGGTGAAGAACAGCACGGTGAGCAGCACCAGCGTGGCGGCCGACGCCTTGGCCGCGACCTGCTGGATGAGCCGGGCGAACCGCACGTGCCGGGGGATGTCGCCCTCGTCCGCGTACCGGCCGTAGATCGCCACGATGTAGCTGAGAATGGCCAGAATCGCGATGGTCGCGGTGTAGTGCTTGATGAGGACCGACAGGTCGGTCACCGGGCTGTCGTTGAGTCCCACGCGCACGAACCGGGTCTTCGTCCAGAGCGCCAGCGCGAATCCCGCGTAACACCCCCACAGCGCCCGGCGGCGCCGGTCCTCCTCGTCACCCCACAGGGCGGCCGGCATGCGCCACAGGGCGACGGCTGTCATCAGGCCCGCTATGAGATAGCCGGCGAGGTCGAGCGGGGTCACGGCGGAGATCCTCGGGGGTGGGGGGAGTGGGGTCGGGCGGTACGGATGTCACGGCCGCCGGAACAGGCCGCCGCGGCGGTGGGCGACCGGGCGCGAGAGCGAGTTGGCGAGCCGCCCCACCATGTCATCGCTCGTGACGTCCCGGGCCATCCGGGGGATCAACGAGGCACCGAATTCGGCCATGCGTTCGTCGTGGGTGTCGTACTGCGCGCGCGCCTGCACGGCGTCCGGAGCGAGCGCCGCGTCCGGGCCGACCATCCGGGAGATGAGCGAGGTGTCGAAGACCGGCAGCAGCCGCTGGAGCTGCTCCGCGTCGAGCGAGGTGCCGTGGTCGAACCACTCGTGGCACAGCTCGTGCAGGATCACGTGCTGGGTCTGGTACTCGGTGGGGCGCCGGCGGTACAGCACGAAGCTGGTGTCCCCGGTCTTCAGGCGCAGCCCGCAGGCGGCGTTGACGCGCGCCAGCCGGCCGGGCATCTCGTGCAGCACGATGGTGCGGCCCCGGGCCGCCTCCATGTTGGCCACCAGACCGGGTATCGAGAACGGAGAGGGCAGCGGCAGTTCCGCGAGCCCTTCCTCGCACTCCCTCCGCAACTTCCGCATGGACATGGCTCAGCCCCGCTGTCCGCCACCGGCCGGGGGCGTGCGCTCCTCGGCGTCCCGCAGCAGGGACATCGCGAACCGCAGCAGCTCCGGTGGCAGCCCGTCCTCGTCGAGCCCGCGCCCAGCGAGCCCGCTGATCTCGCCCGTCCGGCGCTTGGCGAGGAACTGGAGCCCGGCCACGACGTCGTCCACGACCTCGGACTCCTCCTTGAAGAACCGCCAGTCCACGCCGAAGCCCAGGCCGAGCGCCTTCAGGATCTCCTCGGACGGCTGGGTCACCTTGCCGGCCAGGATGTTGGAGAAGTAGCTGTGGGAGAGCGATCCGCCGCGCTCCCTGACCAGGTCGGCGAAGAACCGGCCCGAGATCCTGCGGCCGGGAAAGGTCTTCTCGACCATGTACTCGACCTTCTGGCGCAGCGTCCGCAGCTCGGGCGCGCGCTCTTCCCCGTTGTCCATCCGGCCCCCACGTTCACGTCCGCCGCAGGCCCCTGTCCGGCCCCGGGCGGCGCTCGATTCGGTCAACGGGCTCGTACTGTAACGAACTGCGGACCGTGGCCTTCCGGTCGGGCTCCCGGAGCGGACGGGAAGCGGAAGAATCTGATCCGGTGCCCGGAGCGGGCTTGCGCAAACACTCTACGTCACTGTTAACTCGAAAAAACATGGGCAGGGGGCCACGAGGGGAGTCCCTTGCCCGTGAAGACGCCCGTGCGCGCCCCCGCGCGCGCCTACACAGGGGTGTAGCCCTTCACGACGGGGGATGCGTGAAGGGCTACCCGCACATTATGACCCCTGCCCCCGGCAGTCATCAACTGACCGGCCGGTCAGTGTCCTTGCGAGGGGTGTGTTTTCCGGGCCCGGCGCCCCGCACCCGCCCCGGTTACCATCGGAAAAGACCCGCGGAACGCCGCGCAGCCCCAGACGAAAAGGTTCCGCTTGAGCCGCGACCGCACCCCCCGCTCCCACGACCGCTCCTCCCGCTCCCGTGGCCGGGGCGCCGCGGGCTCCCGCGCGGGCGGTGGCTTCCGCACCCGGGGCGCCGGCGGCTCCGGAGCCCCCGACCGCCGCTTCGGCGGGAAGGGCCGGGCGCCCGTCGCGCGGCAGGGCGAGTACGAGCTGCCGCGGACCGTCACCCCGGCGCTGCCCCCCGTGGCGGCCTTCGCCGAACTGGACCTGCCCGACGCCGTGCTGACGGCGCTGACCGCGCAGGGCGTCACCGAGCCGTTCCCGATCCAGGCGGCCACCCTGCCGAACTCGCTGGCCGGGCGCGATGTGCTGGGCCGGGGCCGCACCGGCTCGGGCAAGACCCTCGCCTTCGGCCTGGCGGTGCTGGCCCGCACGGCGGGGCATCGGGCGGAGGCCCGGCATCCGCGCGCCCTGATCCTGGTCCCCACCCGCGAGCTGGCCCAGCAGGTGACCGCCGCGCTGACCCCGTACGCGAAGCCGCTGCGGGTGCGCCTGGCGACCGTCGTGGGAGGGATGTCGATCGGCCGCCAGACGGCCGCGCTGCGCGGCGGGACCGAGGTCGTCGTCGCCACGCCGGGCCGCCTCAAGGACCTCATCGAGCGCGGCGACTGCGTCCTGGACCGGGTCGAGGTGACGGTGCTGGACGAGGCGGACCAGATGGCCGACCTGGGGTTCATGCCCCAGGTCACCCAGTTGCTCAACCAGATCCCGGTGGGCGGCCAGCGCATGCTGTTCTCGGCGACCCTGGACCGCGACGTCGACCTGCTCGTCCGGCGCTATCTGAACGACCCGGTCGTCCACTCGGTGGACCCGGCCGCGGGCGCGGTGACGACGATGGAGCACCACGTGCTCCACGTACGGCCCTCCGACAAGTTCGCCGTCACGACGGAGATCGCGGCGCGCGACGGGCGGGTGCTCATGTTCCTGGACACCAAGCAGGCGGTGGACGAGCTGACGGCCCATCTCCTCAACAGCGGGGTCCGGGCGGCCGCCCTGCACGGCGGGAAGTCGCAGCCGGAGCGCAACCGCACCCTGGAGCGCTTCAAGACCGGGCACGTCTCGGTCCTGGTGGCGACGAACGTCGCGGCGCGCGGCATCCACATCGACAACCTGGACCTCGTCGTCAACGTCGATCCGCCGGCCGACCACAAGGACTACCTGCACCGGGGCGGCCGTACCGCCCGGGCCGGGGAGTCCGGCAGCGTCGTCACGCTGGTGCTGCCCAGCCAGCGCCGCGACATGACCCGGCTGATGGCCGACGCGGGCATCACCCCGCAGATCGCGGAGGTCCGCTCCGGCGGCGAGGAGCTGAGCCGGATCACCGGCGCCCGGCCCCCCTCCGGCGTCCCCGTCACCATCACCGCGCCGTCCTCCGAGCGCCGGGTCAGGCCCAGAGGGCCTCGGCGAGCGTGACGCCGGCGAAGGCCGCGCCGAGGCCCGCGACGACGCTCACCACGACGTTGGCCGCCGCGTAGAACCCGGCCCCGTCCTCCGCGAGCCGCAGCGTCTCGTAGCTGAACGTGGAGTACGTGGACAGCGCCCCGCACAGCCCGGTCCCGAGCAGCAGCTGAAGGTGCGAGGAGGTCGCCCCGGCCGCCACCGCACCGGTCAGCGTGCCCAGGACCAGGCAGCCGGCCGTGTTGACGGTGAACGTGCCCCACGGGAAGACGGTGTCGTGGCGGGACTGCACCGCCCGGTCGGTCAGATAGCGCAGCGGGGCGCCGACCGCCGCTCCGGCGATCACGAGCAGCCAGTTCACCCCCGCTCCCCCTTCGTCCCGGGGTTCCGTACGATCTCGCAGGCGTCCAGCGTGACGGGGCAGCCGTTGGTCAGCTCGGCGATCTCCGGCAGAAAGGCCCGTACCGCCTCCTCCGCGTCCACGAGCACCACCGCCACCGGCAGGTCCTCGCTCAGGGACAGCAGCCGCTGGGTGTGGATCATCGAAGAGGCGCCGAAGCCCTCGATGCCCCGGAAGACGCTGGCGCCGGAGAGCCCGGCGGCGTGCGCCCGGTGCACGATCTCCGTGTAGACGGGCCGGTGGTGCCAGGTGTCGGACTCGCCGACCAGCACGGTCAGCCGCAGCCCCGGTTCGGTCACGGGTGTCGTCATGCCTGCCTCCATGCCAGTGCGCGGCGCGTCAGCCGCACCGCGCTCCACACCGCCGCGAGGGCCGCGAGCAGTGTCACTCCGAGATAGACCAGTCCGGTGCCGGCCCGGCCCCTGGCCACGAGCTGTTCGATGTCCACCGCGTAGGTCGAGAACGTGGTGAAGCCGCCGAGGACCCCGGTACCGAAGAACGGCCTCACCAGCCGGTGCGCAGCCCACGCCTCGCTGATCACCACCATGAACACGCCGATGACCGCGCAGCCGGTCGCATTGACGACGAGGGTCGTCCAGGGGAAGCCGCCGGACGCGGTGGGCCAGAGCAGCGAGGCGCCGTAGCGGGCGGAGGCGCCGACGGCGCCGCCGAGCGCGACCACGGCGACGACGGCGGTCTGCGGGTGCTTCGTGAGGATGCCGGGCATACGTCTCCTACCTGCCGGGGCGCCCGCCGGGCGCGGGCGCGCGTCTGCGCAAGTAGGGACCGTTGGCGGCGCGTCACGCGTCCGCGGTTCGGGTACGGCGGGCCCCACCGCCGCGCAGGGGCCGGAACCGGCCCTCCGCCATCCCCAGGGTACGGCCGGGGCGCGGCCCGGGGTTGTTCCGGGTCCGGCGGCATTTCACCCGATCGGCCACCTCATCTGCGGGCCGGGCGGGATAGCCGCAGGGTGGAGCCATGTGGCCCCACCGAATATGGCTGGGTGCCGCGGTCCTCCCGCTGGCTCTCCTGGCGCCGCGGGACGCCCCGGTGCCCCACATCCTGGCCGAGCCGCCCGCCGCCCCCCGCACGCGGGCGGTGGCCGCGCCGCAGCCGGTGATCGTCAGCCGGACGGCCTGGCACGCGGACGAGTCCCTCGTCCGCGAGCGTGCCGCCTACACGGGCGCCGTCCGGGCGGTCTTCGTCCACCACACCGGCGAGACGAACGCGTACGACTGCGCCGAGGCGCCCGAGCTGATCCGGAACGTCGAGGAGGCCCACATCCAGGGCCGGGGCTGGGACGACATCGGCTACAACTTCCTGGTCGACCGGTGCGGCACGATCTACGAGGGCCGGGCCGGCGGCATCACGCGCTCGGTGCGCGGCGCCCACACCACGGGCTTCAACGCCGACAGCGTGGGCATCGCGGTGCTCGGCGACTACCGCGACGGCGAGAAGGTCCCGGCCCCCGTCGTGCGGGCCCTGGCGTCCCTCGCGGCGTGGAAGCTGCGCCCCGGCGAGGACCCGCGCGGCAAGGTACGGCTGCGGTCGACCAACGACGCGAGCCGCTACCCCAAGGGCGAGGTGGCCGTGCTGAACGTCATCTCCGGCCACCGCGACACGTATCAGACGAGCTGCCCCGGCCAGGCGCTGTACGACGAGCTGCCTGAGATCAGGTCGATGGCGGCGGCCATGCGCGCGGCGGCCGGGCGCGAGGGCCGTGCGGACACGGAGGACGCCGGGAATATGCACTAGTGCATAAATTGCTTGACGCTAGTGCGTACAAGGGTAGGGTGGCGGGCATGACCGCCACGCGCCCCCTTCCCGTGACCCTGACCGGCCGCCACGTCCGCGTCGAACCGCTCGCCCCCGCCCACCTGGACGACCTGTTCGCCGCCGGCGGCGACGACGACGAGGTGTGGCGCTGGCTCGGCGGTCCGGTGCCACGCACCCGTCAGGACATGGAGGCCGCGCTCGCCGCGATGCTCGCCAACGCCTCGTACGTCCCGTTCGCCGTCGTCCACCTGCCCACCGGGCTGGCCATCGGCTGGACGGCCTTCCTGGACATCGACGTGGCGCACGAGCGCCTGGAGATCGGCGCGACCTGGTACGGCCGCGCCCACTGGCGGACCGCCGTCAACACGGAGACCAAGCTGCTCCTGCTCACCCACGCCTTCGAGGACCTGGGCATGGGCCGCGTCCAGCTGAAGACCGACCACCTCAACGACCGCTCCCAGAAGGCGATCGCCCGCCTCGGCGCCCGCCACGAGGGCGTTCTGCGCCGCCACCGCCGCCGCCCGGACGGCAGCTGGCGCGACACGGTGTACTTCTCGCTGCTCGCGCAGGAGTGGCCGGAGGCGAAGGCGCGCCTGGCGGCCCGGCTCTGACGCGAGGACGCCCGGTCCGGGGCTTCCCGGGCCGGGCGCCTCGACGCGTCAGGCGGCCCGCGCCACCGGGGCCGAGCGCGCCCGGCCGGTCTCGCGGAGGACCAGCAGTCCGGTGACCGCGATGAACGCCGACGTCAGTCCGTGGACGCCGAGCGCGGCGGAGAGCGGTCCGTCGTGGGCCAGGACGTTGATCATGTCGCCGAACGGGGCGACGGCCTCCATCAGCAGGACCCAGCCAGGGCGCGGCGGTGGCCCGTGATCAGTAACACGCCGATGACCAGGCCCATGGCGAATTCCCGGGTGCCCTTCATGATGAGGAAGCCGTCGCCGTTGCCGGGGGCCCACTCCGGCAGCCCGACGCCTTGCGTGGACGCCACGGGGTCCAGGATGAACAGCAGCCCGAGGCAGAGGACGAACAGGGTGCAGACCGCGGCCAGGGCGGTGTTGACGTTCTTCAGTGACATGGCGCTTCTCCGTTGATCAGGTGCGTGGGCGGTCAGCGGTGCTCGGTGCCGCCCGGGGTGAGGATCTCCATCAGGTGTCCGTCGGGGTCGCGGAAGTAGGTGCCCCGGCGCCCGGGGACCTGCTTGCTCTCGTAGATCCGCCCGGGCTCCCGGCACGCGGGGTCGGCGTAATAGGTGATTCCGCCGTCCCGGATGCGGGCGAAGGCGGCGTCGAACTCCTGCTCGCCGACCATGAACGCGTAGTGGTGCGGCTCGAAACGCTCCGCCCGGTCGTAGTCCAGGGTCACCTGGTTGGCCAGCCTGACCGGCGTGAAGTGCGCCAGTGGCGGATCGACGCTCAGGCCGAGGACGTCGGCCAGGAAGTGCGCCGAGACCTGCGGATCACTGGCCGGAACGATGGTGTGGTTCAGCTCCACGGACATGGTGGTCCCCTCCCAGGGGTGTGATGGCGCGCTTTGCCAACAGCTGTTGGCCAACACGTGTTGGCTAACGTAGAACCCGGATTCTGGTATGTCAACGCCTGTTGGCATACGCTCGTTGGCATGACCGGCACCACGGAGAACCCACAGGCCGCGCGGCGTTCCGACGCCACCCGCGCCGCGATCCTCGCCGCCGCCCGCGCGCGGTTCGCGGCCGACGGCTACCAGAAGGCGACCATCCGGGCCATCGCGTGCGACGCGAACATCGACCCGTCGATGGTGATGCGCTACTACGGCAACAAGGCGGGCCTGTTCGCCGCGGCCGTGGCCATCGACCCCGAACTGCCCGGTCTGCCCCTCGAACCGCACGACGAGATCGGCCGCACGCTGGTGTGCCACTTCCTCACCCTCTGGGAGGAGAACGGCGAACTCACCGCGCTGCTGCGGGTCGGCTCCACCGATCCGGCCGCCGCCGAACGCATGCAGAGCGTGCTGCGCGACCAGCTCATCCCGCTGGCCCGCCGCCTCGGCCACGCACCCGAACAGGCGACGACGCGGGCGGCGCTCTGCGCCTCGGCGGTGCTGGGCCTCGCGCTGACGCGTTACGTACTGCGCTTCCCGGCGAGCGTGGCGCTCGACCGGGACGAGATCGTGGACTGGCTCGGGGCCACCGTCCAGCGGTATCTCACCGCACCCGAGCCGTAGTTCATGTCCACCGACCGGTGGACCCCCCGTTCCACCGGTCGAGGCTGCCGGGCGCACCCCCCTCCGAAACAGCATGGAGGGCATGAGACTTCGACCCCTACACCTGGCCCGGTGGAGTGCCCGGCACCCCTGGCGCGCGATCACCGGATGGTTCCTCTTCGTCCTCCTCTGCCTCGGGGCCGGCATCGCGGCGGGCTCCAACGCGGCCACCACCAAGGACTTCCGGGTCGGCGAGGCCGGTCACGCCGAGTCGATGGCCACCGACGCCGGACTCCAGCGCCGGCCCACCGAACACATCCTGATCCGCTCCGCCTCCGGCCCCCTGGACACCGCCCGGGCGAACGAGGCGGCCCGCGAACTCACCGCCCGCATGCGGGCGCTGGACGAGGTACGCGACGTGGAGGCGCCGGTCCCCTCGAAGGACGGCACCGCTCTGCGGGTGAGCGTCGTCATGGAGGGCGCCGAGCTGGACGGCAGGAAGAACGTCGTCCCGCTCCTCGCCGAGACCGCCGAGGTGGCCGGCGCCCACCCGGAGCTCGTCGTGGAGGAGACCGGGTCGCCGGCCATCAGCAAGGGCGTCAACGACCAGCGCGGCGACGACCTCGCGCTCTCCGAACGGCTCTCCCTGCCGGTCACGCTCGTCATCCTGCTGGCCGTGTTCGGCTCGGTGGTCATGGCCGGGGTGCCGCTGCTGCTCGCGCTCTCCTCGATCGCCGCGGCCCTGGGCCTGTCCATGCTGGCCTCGCACCTGCTGCCCGACCCGGGCGTCGGCACCAACATGCTCCTGCTCATGGGCCTCGCGGTCGGCGTCGACTACACCCTCTTCTTCCTCAAGCGCGAACGCGAGGAACGGGCCCGTGCGGGCGGCCGGCTCGGCCCCGAGGCCCTGGTGGAACTCGCCTCGGCGACCGCCGGCCGGGCCGTGGTGGTCTCCGGGCTCGCGGTGATCGTCTGCACCGCGACCCTCTACCTCGCCACGGACGTCATCTTCTCCTCGCTGGCCACCGGCACGATCCTCGTCGTCGCCGTGGCCGTGCTCAGCTCGCTCACCGTGCTCCCCGCCCTGCTGGTCAAGCTGGGCCACCGCGCGGAGCGCCGCGCCGCGAACAGGGCAGCCCGGCGGGCGAAGCGCGGGGCGCCGGTCGCCGCGAAGCGCCCGAAGCCCGAGAACGGCCGGATGTTCACCGCCCTCCTGCGCCCCGCGCAGCGGCACCCCGCGGCCACCCTGTGCGCGTCCGTCCTGGTCATGCTCGCCGTCGCCGCGCCCGCCCTGGGCCTCAAGCTCGTCGACCCCGGCAAGGACACCTTCTCCCGCTCGATCCCGGCCATGCAGGTGTACGACCGGCTGACCGCGGCCTACCCCGAACTCCTCGTGAAACACGAGGTGGTGACCCGTACGAGCCCCGGCCGGGCACCCGAGGCCAGGGCGGCGCTGACCGAACTGGGGCGGCGGGCCCAGGCCGACCCGCTCTTCGCCCGGACCGGGAAGCCGGTCCTGCGCACCTCCGCCGACGGCCGCGTCACCGTGCTCGAACTGGCCGTGCCGCACCCCGCGCCCTCCGACCGGGCCATCGCGTCCCTGGACCACCTCCGCGACCGCTACATCCCCGCCACCGTCGGCAAGCTGACCGGCGCCGAGACGGCGGTCAGCGGTGACGTGGCACGCGGGCAGGACTACGTGCACCACGAACGCGGCAAGCTGCCGCTGGTGATCGGCTTCCTGCTGCTGTTCACCTTCGTCACGACCGCGGTCGCCTTCCGCTCGGCGGTCATCGGAGTGATCGGCGTCGTCCTCAACCTGCTCTCGGCGGCCGCCGCGCTCGGCGCGCTCGTCCTGGTCTTCCAGGGCACCTGGGCCGAAGGACTGCTGGACTTCGACTCGCTCGGCGCCATCGCCTCCCGCGTCCCGCTCTTCCTCTTCGTGCTGCTCTTCGGCCTCTCGATGGACTACCAGGTCTTCGTCGTCAGCCGGATCAAGGAGGCCATGGACCACGGCATGACGGCCCGGGAAGCGGTGCTCGAAGGCATCGCCCGCTCGGCCAAGGTCGTCACGAGCGCCGCCCTCGTCATGGTCACGATCTTCGCGGCGTTCGTCTTCCTGCACCTCACGGAGATGAAGCAGATGGGCTTCTGCCTCGCGGTCGCCGTCCTCCTGGACGCCGTGGTGATCCGGATGATGATCCTGCCGTCGCTCCTGCTGCTCCTCGGCGAGCGCGCCTGGCCCCGGAAGCGTCACGTCCCGGCAGCCGCCGAACCCCTCCCCGTAGGCTGACCGGCATGCTTCAACGGCCCCAACGCGGCGACCCGCTCTGGATCTGGGTGCTCCACGGCTGGGAGGCCCTGTCCTGGGGCCTCGTCGCCCTCGTCACCCTGGTCACGATGGCGGGCGGGTCGCCCGGGGACCGGAAGCTCGCCATCCTCGGCCTGACGGCCCTCATCGCCGCCTGTTACGCGTGGGTGCGGCTGCGCCCCGGGAGCCGGGTACCGGGCCCGTACGGCTATCTGTCGGTGCTCGCCGCGGGGCTCGGGCTCCTCGCCTACCTGGGCGACGGGTTCGGCGCCCTCTACACCGTGGTGCTCGCCCAGTTCATCGTCTTCGTGGACAGCCCCCGGGGCGCCGTCCTCTTCGCGGGGCTCGGGGCGCTCGGGATCACGGTCGGCGGGAGCCTGCGGGAGGGCGGGCAGCCGGAGGTCTTCCTCCACAACACCCTCTCCTCGCTCCCCGTCTGGGCCGCCGCCGTCCTGATGGCCGTGCTCACCCCCAGGGCCCTGGCCCAGCGCGACGAACGGGCCGCACTCCGCGCCGAGTTGCAGAGCACCCAGCGCGAACTGGCCGAGAGCCAGAGGCGCCAGGGTGCGGCCGAGGAGCGCGAACGCCTCGCCCGGGAGATCCACGACACCCTCGCCCAGGGCTTCGCGTCGATCATCGTGCTCGCCGAGGCGGCCAGGTCCCAGCTCGCCGCGGACCCGGCGCGCAGTGCCCAGCAGTTGCAGTCCATCGAGCAGACGGCCCGGGAGAACCTGGCCGAGGCCCGGGTCCTCGTCGGGTCCGCCCCCAGCAGCGGGGTCGCCGCGGGCTCCGTCGCCGCGACGCTCCGCCGCACCCTGGACCGCTTCACCGAGGACACCGGCCTCACCGTCACCGCCGAACTCGCGGACATCGACTGCGACCAGCCGACCCGGGTCGCCCTGCTCCGCTGCACTCAGGAGTCCCTGGCCAACATACGCAAACACGCCGCCGCCACCACCGTGGGCGTCGTCCTCACCGCCCACCCCGGCGGCGCCGAGCTGGAGATCACCGACGACGGGCGCGGCTTCGTCGTGGCGGACTCCCGGGGCTTCGGCCTGGACGGCATGCGCCGGCGCCTCGCGGAGTTCGGCGGCGGGCTCACGGTCACCAGCTCGCTCGGCGACGGCACCCGCGTCCTCGCCACCATCCCGCTGCACGAGAGGCCCCAGGTGCCATGACGCCCACCCCCGCGCCCCTGCGCATCATCCTGGCCGACGACCACACCGTGATGCGCGCGGGACTGGTCGCCCTGCTCGGCTCCGAGCCCACGCTCGACATCGTCGGCGAGGCGAGCGACGGCCGCGAGGCGGTCGCCCTGGCCGAACGCCTCCGCCCGGACGTCGCCCTGCTCGACCTGCGCATGCCGGTCCTCGACGGCGTCGGTGCCACCACGGAGATCGTCGCGGGCCCCGCCCCGACCCGGGTGCTGATCCTCACCACGTACGACACCGACGCGGACATCGAACGCGGGGTGGAGGCGGGCGCCACCGGCTACCTGCTCAAGGACGCCACCCGCGAGCAGCTGGTGGACGCCATCCACGCGGCCTCACGCGGCGAGACGGTCCTCGCCCCGCGCGTCGCCCAGCGCCTGGTCGCCAAGATGCGGCGTCCCGCCCCGGTCGCCCTGACGGCCCGCGAGTCGGACGTCCTCGAAGCGGTCGCGGACGGGCTGTCGAACGCGGAGATCGGCCGCCGGCTGTTCATCGGCGAGGCCACGGTCAAGACGCACCTGCTGCGCATCTTCGCCAAGCTGGACGTCAACGACCGCACCCGCGCGGTGGTGGTGGCGCTGGACACGGGCCTGCTGAAACGCCGTTGACGCGCCCTACAGCGCGTCCGGCCCGCGCTCGCCCGTGCGGACCCGCACCACCGTCTCCACCTGCTGCACCCACACCTTGCCGTCGCCGATGCGGTCCGTCCGGGCGGCCCGGACGACCGCGCCGACGGCGGCCTCCTCGTCCGCGTCGTCCACGACCGCCTCGATCCGCACCTTGGGCACCAGATCCACGCGGTACTCGGCGCCCCGGTACACCTCGGTGTGCCCGTGCTGGCGGCCGTAGCCCCCGGCCTCGGTGACGGTCAGGCCCTGGACGCCGGCCTCCCGGAGCGCGGTCTTCACCTCGTCCAGGCGGTGCGGGCGTATGACGGCGGTGATGAGCTTCATGGAGCGGTCTTCCTGTCCCTCGGGAGCGCCGGCTGCGGGGCCGCGTGGCCCAGCGCGCCGTGATCGTAGGCGCTCTCCGCGTGCAGCGTCTGGTCGAGGCCCGTGACCTCCTCCTCGGCGGAGGCCCGCAGGCCCATCAGCCGGTCGATCGCCTTGCCGATCCCGTACGTCACGAGGAAGGTGTACGCCGCCACCGCGAGCACGGCGACCGCCTGCTTCAGGAGCAGGGCCGCCCCGCCCCCGTACAGCAGGCCCTCCGCGCCGCCGGTCATCGTGGCGGTCGCGAACAGGCCGATGAGCAGGGTGCCGACGACGCCCCCGGTGAAGTGCACCCCGACGACGTCGAGCGCGTCGTCGTAGCCGAAGCGGAACTTCCACGCGACCGCGTACGAGCAGACCGCACCGGCCGCGAGCCCCACCACCGCACCGCCCACGAGGGAGACCGTGCCGCAGGCCGGGGTGATCGCGACCAGGCCGGCGACCGCGCCCGACGCCGCGCCGAAGGTGGTGGGGTGCCCGTCGCGCCGCTGCTCCACGAAGAGCCAGCCGAGCAGTCCGGTGCAGCCCGCGACGACCGTGTTGAGCATCGAGGCGGCGGCGAGCCCGTTCGCGGCGAGCGCGGAGCCGCCGTTGAAGCCGAGCCAGCCGAACCAGAGGAGCCCGGCGCCGAGCATCACCATCGGCAGGTTGTGCGGGCGCATCGCGTCCTTCCGGAATCCGATGCGCGGCCCCACCACGAGCGCCAGCGCCAGCCCCGACGCCCCGGACGCGATCTCCACGACGAGCCCGCCCGCGAAGTCCAGTGCCCCCAGGGCGTCCTTGATCCAGCCGCCCGGCCCCCAGACCCAGTGCGCGACGGGTGCGTATACGAGCAGCGTCCACACCGGTACGAAGACGAGCCATGCGGCGAACCTCGTACGGTCCGCCACCGCACCGCTGATCAGCGCCGCCGTGATGATCGCGAAGGTGAGCTGGAAGGTGGTGAAGAGCAGGGTCGGCACTCCGCCGGTCAGCGCGTCCGGCCCGATGTCCGCCAGACCCGCGTGGTCCAGGTTCCCCACGAGCCCGCCGAACGCGTCGTCACCGAAGGCCAGCGCATAGCCCGCGACCAGCCAGACCACCGTGACCAGGGCGATCGAGACGAAGCTCATCATCAGCATGTTGAGGACGCTCTTCGTGCGGACCATGCCGGCGTAGAACAGCGCGAGCCCGGGCGTCATCAGCAGGACGAGGGCGGTGGCGGCGAGCAGCCAGGCGGTGTCGCCGGTGTCCAGGCCGGGCGCGGCCACGGTCACGGGGGTCACGGGGAGTCCCTCCTCGGGGCGGGGAGCGGTGGGAGCGACTGCGAGCGTGACCGGCTCGCGTTTCGGCGAGGGACCCCGTGTGTTTCCGCCGTATTTCATTGCCCGGACGTGACGGGGAGCTCACCGGGCTCCCGGGCTCAGCAACCGCCCCCCGTGAAGCGGGCGAGCCCGTAGGCCGAGTCCAGCCGGTACGTCCCCGCCGCCCGCACGGTCAGCCGCGTCCACTCGCCGTCCTGCCGCAGACAGGCCCCGCCCGCTCCCCGCACCCGGAGCCACGGCGAGTACGCGACCCGTACGGTCACCGAGCCGGCCCGCTCCATGCGCAGGACCAGATCCGCGTCGCCGCTGTCGGTGACCGTGGCGGGCGGGGGCGCGAGCGGAGTGGCCTCGCGGACCCGGTAGACCGTCCAGCCGTCGTCCTCCCACACCCGCTCCAGCCACGGCAACCCGCCCTTGATCAGGGCGGCTTCGGCCTCGGCGGGGCCGTCCGGGCGCCCGTGGTGCAGGACGACGAGGCCCACGGCCCAGTGGTCGAGCCAGGCGCGGTAGCGGTCCGGGGTGAGCTCGCCCTCGTAGAAGAGGCGCCCGCGCTCGACGTCCAGCTGGCGGTTCCAGCCCCGGGCCATGTTGACGTGCGGGGCGAGGACGGCGGCCTCGCGGTGGTTGCGCGCGGGGACGACCTCGACGCGGACCCGGTCGGCGCCCAGCCGGTCGAGCGCGGCGACGACGCCCTCGGTGTGGGACGCCCAGGCCGGCACGGGGGTGGCGACGCGGAGGTCGGCCACCGTCTTGTTGACGAGCCAGAACCCGGTGATCACGAGGGCGGCGGCCAGGAACTTCGTACGCGCCCGCGCCCCGGCACGGGCCGTGTCGAGGATCGCCGCGCACAGCACGGGCACGGCGACCAGGCCGAGCAGCCGCTCGACGTTCGTGCCGATGGGGGACGCGACGAAGAACGTCAGCACCACGCCGACCGCGTACACCACGGCCCCGTACCGTGTCAGCCGCCACTGCCGCGTCCGGGGCGCCGCGAGCGCGAACACCGCGCAGACGAGGACCGGCAGACACACCCGGTCCGCGTGCATGGGCTGCTCGCCCTGGAAGGGGAACAGCAGCGTCGTCGCGCCGATGACCGCGAAGAACGGGACCATCAGGACCGCGCCCGTGCGCCACCGCCGGTCGAGCAGGTAGGCCGCCCCCACGACGACCAGGAAGAGCCCGGCCACCGGGCTCGCCATGGTGGCCAGCGCCCCCGCGACGACGACCACCACGGGCCGGTGGAGGTACCGGCAGGCGACGAGCCCGACGGCCACGCCGAGCGCGAAGGTCGTGCGCCCCGACGCGACGTTGCACCACAGGGCGAACGCGCCGAGCAGCGCGGGCGGGAGCGGCCGGCGCAGGCCCGTACGGGCGAAGAGGCGGGCCAGCAGCCAGGTGGCGGCGAGCCCGGAGACGACGGAGACCGTGCGGACGCCGGCGAAGGCCATGACGTACGAGGAGAAGACGCTGTAGTTCGCGGTGTGCGTCCCCCCGTACCAGGAGAGGTTGTACGCCGATCCCGGGTGGCGCGCGGTGAACCCGGCCCAGGCGAGCTGCGCGGCGAGGTCGCCGGCGCCGGTGGCCAGGAAGGCGGCCCACACGGCGTACAGCGGCAGCACGGCCGCGACGGAGATCAACGGGACATGGTGGACCCGCCACCAGGGGGGCCGACCCGCCTCCCTGCTGGAACTGTCCGTGTCCGCCCGTACACCCTCACCGATCGCCATCCGGCACACCTTATGGGGCGCCGTCGGCAGGGGCGCTCCGGGGCCTTCAAGAAGGTCCGAAACTTTCGAAATCGAAGGCGTGAGAGATCAGGGGACGGCTTGCTTCCGCCCGAATTCGCGCCCGGCTACTGGCGAGGAGGTGTCGAATGACCTGGGCATTGACTCAACTCCCCTAGGGCAAGGGGCAATCGAAGGTTTCGCAACTCGTGCCGAAACTATTGACACTCCCAGGGGCCGGTCCAACACTGAGCGCCGTCGGCAGCCCCCCGCCGACGCCCACCTGCTCACGGGACCAGGAGGACACCCCCATGCACGCAGCCCCCGCACATCCGACGAGCCGCACCAGACCCCCCACCGGGATACGGCTGTTCATCCGCAGCGCCTTCGCCCTGGTGATCGCGGTCGTCGCCGCCGTCGCCCTGCCCGGCACGGCCACCGCCGACACGACCGTCACCTCGAACCAGACGGGGAACAACAACGGCTACTACTACTCGTTCTGGACCGACAGCCCCGGCACCGTCTCCATGAACCTGGGCTCCGGCGGCAGTTACGGAACGTCCTGGCGCAACACCGGAAACTTCGTCGCGGGCAAGGGCTGGAGCACCGGCGGCCGCCGCAGCGTGACGTACTCCGGGTCCTTCAACCCCTCGGGCAACGCCTATCTGGCCCTCTACGGCTGGTCGCAGAACCCGCTCGTGGAGTACTACATCGTCGACAACTGGGGCACCTACCGGCCCACCGGCACCTTCAAGGGCACGGTCACCAGTGACGGCGGCACGTACGACATCTACGAGACGACGCGCACCAACGCCCCCTCGATCGAGGGCAACAAGACGTTCAAGCAGTACTGGAGCGTCCGCCAGTCCAAGCGGACCGGGGGCACCATCACCACCGGCAACCACTTCGACGCCTGGGCCCAGCACGGGATGAACCTCGGCAGCTTCAACTACATGATCATGGCCACCGAGGGCTACCAGAGCAGCGGCAGCTCCAGCATCACGCTGGGCAGCACCTCCGGCGGCGGTGACAACGGCGGCGGCACCCCCGGTGGCGGCAGCAACGGCTGCACCGCGACCCTCACCGCGGGCGACAAGTGGAGCGACCGCTACAACCTCAATGTCGCGGTCTCCGGCTCCAGCAACTGGACCGTGACGATGAACGTCCCGTCCCCGGAGAAGATCCTCTCCACCTGGAACACCAGCGCGAGTTACCCCAGCGCCCAAGTGCTGACCGCCAAGCCCAACGGCAGCGGCAACACCTTCGGCGTCACCATCCAGACCAACGGCACCTGGACCTGGCCGTCGGTCTCCTGCACCACGGGCTGACCGTGCGGTGCGCTCCGGGGCGGCGGCGGCCGGTCCGGAGCGCACCGGCCGTCCGCCTCACAGAACCGGCGGCCGCCCCAGCCGGGTCATCCGCCACACCGTCCGCCAGCTCATCGGCGCCCGCTCCCCGGCCGGCGTCCTGACCCCCTCGGCGAACCCGCCCCACCACGCCTTCAGCCCGGTCAGTGAGCGCATCCGCAGCATGGCCAGCGTGATCCACACGCCGAGATAGACCGGGATCAGCGGCGCCGGGAGCCGCCTGCGCGCGAGCCACACCCTGTTCCGCGCGGTGAACCGGTAGTAGACGGCGTGCCGGGCGGGCGACGTCCGGGGGTGCTGGAGGACGAGCGTCGGCACGTAACGGATCTCCCATCCGCCGTCCAGCGCCCGCCACGCGAGGTCCGACTCCTCGTGGCCGAAGAAGAACTCCCCGGGCCAGAGCCCGATCCGCCGGAGCATCGGCACCGAGAACGCGTGCCCGCCGCCCAGGAACGCGGTCACCGGACCCCCGCGCATCGGATCGCCCGCCCGCAGCCGGGGCACCCAGCGCCGCTCGGTCCGCCCGTGCTCGTCGGCGACCCGGAACCCGATGATCCCCAGCTTCGGGTCCTCCGCGAACTGCCGCCGCACCTCGCGGAACACGTCCGTCGCGATGAGCAGCCCGTCGTCGTCCAACTCGACCACCACATCGACCTCGTCCGCGTCGCGCAGCAGCGCGAGGCCCACGTTCCGG
Source organism: Streptomyces sp. DT224 (assembly GCF_049844595.1). Lineage (NCBI taxonomy): Bacteria > Bacillati > Actinomycetota > Actinomycetes > Kitasatosporales > Streptomycetaceae > Streptomyces > Streptomyces sp. DT224. The sequence continues at coordinate 263,071 of NZ_JBNCLI010000005.1, read as the reverse complement.
CCGCCGGGGCACCCCAGATTCTCCGTGAGCGGCACCCTGGTCACCGTGGTCGCGCCGGGGGAGCCCGCCGCGCCGAGGACATCGGTCGAGACGTCGTCCAGCGAGGTCGCGTTGCCCACCAGCACCACGCGGGCGGCCGGGACGTCCTGCTTCGCCACGGACGCGAGCAGTGCCTCCAGCTCCCGGGGGCGGGTTCCCATGGTCACGATGACGATCCCGATACGCGGCAAGGGCACGGTGGTTCACCTCACTGATCGACAGGGACCCGATGCTAGAGCCTTCGTGGTCGTCACGGATTCATCACTTATGGAGGGCCTGCCTCCCCTTGCGTCGGAGCGTGCGTATACGGTCATGCCTCCATCAATCGCACCTTGGGGGGACGAATGAGCTGGAACAACAGCACCCAACAACCTTGGGGCCCGGCCCCGGAGAAGCCGGCCGGAGCGGCCTCGGGCCTGCCCGCCTGGGCGCGCAAGCGCGTCCTCGTCCCGGCGGCCCTCGGCCTGTTCGTCGCCGGAGCCGTCGCGGGCAGCGCGGGCGCCGACGGCAGCGGTACGGAGAACGCCGCCGGCGCGACGCCCGCGCCCCTCGCGACGGTCACCGTGACGGCGACGCCGAAGGCCGCCGCCGAGCCTCCCGCGCCGAAGGCCACGGCCCGGCCGGCCGACGACGCCTCCGGCACAAAGGTCTCCGTGCCCGACTTCGTCGGCATGGGCCTCCAGTCCGCGCAGGACGCGGCCCAGGCCACGGGTTTCTACGCGCTGACCTCGCACGACAGCGCGGGCCGGGACCGGATGCAGCTGCTCGACCGGAACTGGAAGGTCTGCTCCCAGAACGTGCCGGCCGGCGCGTCGGTCCCCACGACGACCGAGTTGGACTTCGGCGCCGTGAAGACCGAGGAGAGCTGCCCGGCCGAGGACCAGAAGCCCCCGAAGGCGGTGGGCGGCCGGATGCCGGACCTCGCGGGCACGTCGGTGAACACCGCGCGCGACGCCCTCGACTCCGGGACCTCGCTCACGGTGAAGGACGCCGCCGAGGGCCGCATGGTGCTGCTGGAGAGCAACTGGAAGGTCTGCACCCAGGTGCCGGCGGCGGGCACGAAGCTGAGCGGGCAGCCGGTGGAGATCACGGCGGTGAAGTTCGAGGAGACCTGCCCGTAGGGGCGCCTCTCTCCCGGCTGCGTGGCCGTGGCCTCCCGCACGGGAGGCCACGGCCCGGGCGCCGGTCCGTCAGGGGGCGGGCATCTGCGTGACCAGGCCGGTCCATGTCCGCGCCCGGGCCGCGAAGCCGGCCCACGGGGAGCTGGGTCGCGGGGGCCCGGCACGGATGGACCCAGCCCCCGCAGCTCGTCTGTGCCACGTGTCTGACGACGCATCAGCTGCGTGACTCCAGCGCGTCGGCCCGCTCCACCAGCCCGGCGGCCACGTCGTCCCAGTCCGGGCCGTGCAGCCACAAGCTCCGGGCCGCCTCCCGCAACACGTCCGTTTCGTCCGGCCGCTGCAACAGCACCAGCCGGTAGGCCAGGTTGCGTACCCACACGGGCAGCCGGCCGTCCACGATGTTCGGGCAGAGTTCGTGCAGCATGGCGAGGATGGTGCCCGCTTCGGCGAACGTCAGCTCCTCGATGAAGTAGTGCTCCCGGTGTTCCAGCCCGCACGCCGGGGTGGGCCGGTACTCGTCCCCGTACAGACACCGCGCGTGTGCCGTCAGGCTTCTGTGCATGGAGGCGAGGTTACGACGCGGAGCGCAGCCGCCCCCGGTCTCCGCCGTCGTCGGTGCTCGCCCCCTTCGGCCTCGACGCGACCTGAAGGACGGTCCGTCGTGGGTCTCCCCGGTCGACGGACTGGCCGTGGCGGACCTGGGAGAGCGGGGCCGCTGTGGGGCGGGGAGGGCGCCGCCGGCGCGCGCCCGTGCAGCCCGCCGCCGTCTCAGTCCTCGGGCGCCGCTTCCGCCGCGCGGCGGTACTCGGCGTTGATGCGCTGCGCCTCTTCCAGCTGGTCCTCCAGGACCACGATGCGGCAGGCGGCCTCGATGGGCGTGCCCTGGTCGACCAGTTCGCGGGCGCGGGCGGCGATGCGCAGTTGGTAGCGGGAGTAGCGGCGGTGGCCGCCTTCCGAACGCAGCGGGGTGATCAGACGGGCTTCGCCGATGGCGCGGAGGAAGCCTTGGCTCGTGCCGAGCATCTCGGCGGCCCGGCCCATCGTGTAAGCGGGGTAGTCGTCGTCGTCAAGACGGCCGTACGAGTCGTCTGCTGTCACTTGCACCTCTCTTGTGGAACGCGTTGAGGGGCCTTGGTGCCATACGGCACCAAGGCCCCGAAGGAACTACTACACCACCTGCCGGCCCGGACACGGCACCGGCCTTCTCTGTCCGCGGCTCCGACCTGGCTGCTGTCGGGAGTGCGGGGATCGCGGTTGCTCGACCGGAGACCACCTCACTATCGATGTCCTGCGGTACCCGGGCGGGCCGACGGCCGCGTCCCGGGCGATCCTGATGGCGCGGGCTCCTCCTTCTTCCTGTGGTGATCAACACTTCTTTCCTGCGGGTACTGCGTACTGCGTGCGGGGGCGCCACGTCTGTCGTGTCGGCGGCCCCGCTGTGGCGGCCCCTTGCTGCGGGCCACCCGGTCCGGCCGTCAGTCCCGTCGCCGTCACGCAACAACCCTGGCTTCGAAACTCCACCGCCGCACCGTCCTGCGACTACGTCCACCACCGGCAGTCCGTCCCTGCCGGGTATCACTGTCTCTCTGGGTTACAAGAGAAACCCTAACCACGTCAGTGGGCAATGTCTACTGTGGTCACCATAGATTTTCGGATTCACTCCGAGGAGGCAGTCGGCCGCGCCGGAGGAGCCGGCCGCCCGTCGCCAACCGGCCTTTCCGAGGGGCCGGGGGGACACCGGGCCGACCCGTGCATAGGATCGGCTCTCATGCCGAAGCCTGACGAGCTGCTCGTAGACGTCGCCACGCTGGTGGAGTCCGGGCACAGCAACCAGATGTCCCTCACCGTGGTCACCGGTGGTGCCGTCATCACCGGCCGTCTGGCACCCGAAGCCGTATGGCGGCAGCGGGTGTCGGAGGTCCTGACCGACTCGGCCCGGCTGGGCGAGTTCTCCGCCGTATTCACCGCTGCGGCCCGGAGGGAGGGCCCGCCCGACTATCTGCACTTCCACATGGCGCGGATCCTCCAGGGCACGGTGGGAATCCCGGAGACGGGCGGGATGTACCGCGTCGCGATCGCCGACGTCAGCGCCTGGACCATGGGCGACTTCACGTACTCCGAGCACTGACGTTCCCACCGGGTACGCGGGAGGGCCCGACCGGCATGCCGGTCGGGCCCTCCCGTCCGCTCAGGGCGGGGCCCGCGCTTCCCGCGGGCATCAGGCGGTCAGACGGCCACCGGGGTGCCGAGCATCGCGGAGGCGTGCTGGAGCGGGCTGAGGGCCGGGGCGGGCGCGGCGGCCCCGGGAGCGCTGCGGCAGGTGAAGCCGAGCTTGGTCATCGCCCGGATGACTTCACCGGAGCTGAAGTCGCGGCGGTCCTGGCGGGTGATGACCTCACCGACCTGCTTGACGGGGTAGGCGCGGCGGCCGATGGTCACGGAGTCTCCGGCGACCTCCTCGGGCTTGACGCCCTTCATGGAGTCCAGGACACCGCTCTTGGTGAGCTCGAACGGGAAGCGGGCGATGACACAGCGCACGATGCCTCACAGGGAGAAAGGGATGGTTCCGCGGGGGAGACGCTTCAGAGGGCCGGGACGAGGGCGGACGTCCGCCGGTACGCGGTCCGCCCGGCCGCCGGTGCACGCGTCCCCCGCTCGCCGAGGATGTCGCGCAGCTGGACCCGGTCCGAGTAGCCGGGGCCGTCGCGGACGACGGCGAGCTGGGCCCGGGTGACCAGTGCGGTGCACATGCCGTCGTTGTCGCAGACCCTCAGGCGTACGGTCCGGGCACTGGCCATGACGGACAGGGCCACCTCGACGGTCATGTCGTCGCAGACCTGCGGCCCGGCCGCGTCCATGGCGTCGAGTACCGACGGGAGGACGGGGCCGGTGTGCGCCGGGGCGGGCTGGTTCTGGACCGATGTCACAACGTGCCTCCTGCGGAGATGGGCCTTGGGATCACGCGGTGCTCAGGCCGCCGCGTTCGCGGCGGGCCGTCGCCCGCCCCCGCGCCGGGCCCCCGTGCCCGGGTTGCGCCGGGCGGCGGGGGACGCGCCGCGCCTGCGCCGCTCGGGCACCGGCGTCGTGATCGTCACGGGGACGCCGGAGGGGGTCCGGGCGCCGGTGATCCGGCTGAGGGCCGCCTCGCCGGAGCGGACCTCGGTGGTCCGGGGCACGATGCCGGCGGCCGCCATGAGACGCGTCATCTCGCGGCGCTGGCCGGCGGTGACCAGGGTGACGACGCTGCCGGACTCGCCCGCCCGCGCGGTGCGTCCGCCGCGGTGGAGGTAGTCCTTGTGGTCGGTCGGCGGATCGACGTTGACGACGAGGTCCAGGTTGTCGACGTGGATCCCGCGCGCCGCGACATTCGTCGCCACCAGGACCGTGACGTGCCCCGTCTTGAACTGGGCGAGGGTACGGGTGCGCTGCGGCTGCGACTTGCCTCCGTGCAGAGCGGCGGCGCGGACCCCGCTGGCGAGCAGGTGCTGGGTCAGGCGGTCCACGGCGTGCTTGGTGTCCAGGAACATGATCACCCGGCCCTCGCGCGCCGCGATCTCCGTCGTCAGCCGGTGCTTGTCGGCACCGTGCACGTGCAGGACGTGGTGCTCCATGGTGGTGACCGCACCCTGGGACGGGTCCACGGAGTGGACGACGGGGTCGGTGAGGTACCGCCGGACCAGCAGGTCGACGTTACGGTCCAGAGTCGCGGAGAAGAGCATGCGCTGGCCCCCGGGGCGGACCTGGTCCAGGAGCGCGGTGACCTGCGGCATGAACCCCATGTCGGCCATCTGGTCCGCCTCGTCCAGGACCGTGATCGCGACCCGGTCCAGCCGGCAGTCACCGCGCTCGATCAGGTCCTTGAGGCGGCCGGGGGTGGCCACGACGACTTCGGTACCGCCCCGCAGCGCGTGCGCCTGCCGGCCGATCGACATCCCGCCGACGACGGTGGCCAGCCGCAGCTTCACGGCGCGGGCGTACGGGGTGAGGGCATCGGTGACCTGCTGAGCGAGCTCCCGGGTCGGAACGAGGACCAGGGCCAGCGGCTGGCGGGGCTCGGCGCGCTGACCGGCGGTGCGGGCCAGCAGGGCCAGGCCGAAGGCGAGCGTCTTGCCGGAGCCGGTCCGGCCGCGGCCGAGGACGTCGCGTCCGGCCAGGGAGTTCGGCAGCGTCGCCCCCTGGATCGGGAACGGTGTGGTCAGCCCCTGCGCGGTGAGCGCGGACAGCAGGCTCCTCGGCAGGTCGAGGCCGCTGAACACCTCGACCGCGGGCAGCGCCGGGGTGACCGTCTTGGGCAGGGCGAACTCTCCCCGTATCGGGGCGGGCCGCCGGCCGCCCGAGCGGCTCGGCGCGGACGAGCCGGAGCCACGGCCCCGGAACGGGCCGGCGGTGGGGTGGCCTCCGCGGCCGTCCCCGCGGGAGGCGGTGCGGGAGGACCGGGTATTCGTGCGCGTGGGGTTCATGTCGAACCTTCCTTGATACGGCACGCATCAAGGAATTCCGCAGCGGAAAAGCAGCGCGGGGAATCACAGGCACGGACCGAATGAAATGCGAACGCGGCCCGCGGGAACTCCGTGGCGGCGTAGGCGAAAAATGAGGGGTGGTGCGCGGGGGGTAATCCGGAAAAGCAAGTAGCTGGGGCCCGCACCCCGAGGGATGCGGGCCCCAGCTACACATGCGCGTCAGCGTCAGGCGGAAACGATGTTCTCGGCCGTCGGGCCCTTCTGGCCCTGCGCGATGTCGAAGGACACCTTCTGGCCCTCCTGCAGCTCGCGGAAGCCCTGGGCGGCGATGTTCGAGAAGTGGGCGAACACGTCAGCGCCGCCACCGTCCTGCTCGATGAAGCCGAAACCCTTTTCCGCGTTGAACCACTTCACGGTGCCAGTAGCCATGTCAATCTCCTTTGGGCAGTACAGCAGAATCCGCACTTTACGGACCCCGTGTCGCCGCGATGATGCCCTGCCCGGAAATGACCGGAAATACGAAGCGCCCCTCTACGGCTTGCGGCCGAACTGAGGCGCCTGAAGTTTTTTTGGGTACCAAAACTGCAACTGACTACGACAGTAGCACGCCAAGGAGGATTATGTGCGTTCAGCATTTTCCCGCACACGTCGCGACAAAAACCCTCCTGGGTCGGACCGCTAAATTCTGAGACGGCCGGAAGAGATATTCAGCGAACTCGGGCGGAGCACGTCCGCCCGGAGGCACCGGCGTCCCGGACGAGTCGATCGCGGGCGCCCGCCGAGGGCCGCCGGACGCCGGGACGGCGAAAGGGTCGGTGTGCGGGGCCGACGGGACCGGGTAACGTCTTCGGCATGTTCTTCCAGGCGCCGATTCACGGGTGAGAGCGTGACGGGCCCGCCGGCGTCCTTCGTCACTCCTCCCGTCCCCGCCGTGCATCCGTAGATCCCCTCACCACACCACCGGGAGAACCCGTGACCGACAGCAAGAACATCAACAACCCCGTGGGCCAGGGCGGCGGCCACCGGAAGAGGCTGTCCCGCGCGGAACGGCAGAACAACGGTCCGCACCGGAACCTCGACCGCCGGGGTGCCGCTGACCGCAAGGCGGAGCTGGTGCGCAAGATGCGCGAGAAGACTCATGCGGCCGGGAGCACGGGGCAGACGGACGACGACGCCCGAAGCTGACGCACCGCGCACGCCGGGGCACGGCCCGACGGCCGTGCCCCGGCCGTGCGACTGCTCCGGCCCACGCGGCGTTCCGCGGCCGGGACCGTGTCGCTCAGGCGGAGTCGAGGACCGGGCGGATCTCGACGGTCTCCGGGGTGGGGAGGCTCCTGGCCAGTTCGACGGCCTCCTCGCGGTCGGCCACATCGACGACGAACCAGCCACCGAGGGTCTCCTCACCGGCGTGCGCGGGCCCGTCGGTGACCGCCGTCGTCCCGTCGGCCGTCCTGCGAACCGTCGCGGGGGGAATGCGCTCCGTCTCCAGGGCATCGCCGCCGACGAGCTTTACGAGGCCCAGCCGCCGTACGGCACGGTGATGAGCTCCATGGCGTGACCCGCCGGATCCATGAAGTACACGCCGCGGCCGCCGTCGTTGTGATTGACCGTGCCCGGCTGCTTTTGCCGGGGGTCGGCGTAGTGCTCGATGCCGCGCTCTGTGATCTGCGCGTACGCCGCGTCGAACTCCTCCTCGGAGATCAGGAAGGCGTAGTGCTGCGGCGTGATGCTGTCCACCGGGACGGTGGCGAAGTCCAGTGTGACGCCGTTACCCAGACCCACCGCGATGAACGGACCCCACTCGGCGGTGATCTCGAGGTTGAGCAGGTTCGCGAAGAACTCTGCGGACTCCCGGTTGTTCCGGGCGTGGACGATCGTGTGATTCAACTCGACTGACAAGGAATGCCTCCGAAGGCATGTCCCGACACCTCCATGCCTCACCCAGCCGGTGACCGACACGCGATGTTGCCGTAGACCATATGTCCATCTGCCCGATGGATCAAGGAAGTTGATCCTGCAGCCGCATCTGGCCGCTGTTGTCCGCTCGGCGGGGCGCGGATGAGGCACGTCGACTGCGGGGCATCAGCCGGAGGTTCTGTGCTGGAGCGGGTGACGGAGAGCGGAACGGGAGCCACCTGTGCTGCAGACGCTCCGGTGGCGCAGACGTCAGGCCCAGAAGGTTTCGGTGACGACGATCTGGGGATCGGCGTAGCGGCGCATGAAGGTGGAGATGAGCCAGCCGCGTCCGCCGGCCAGGTCCACGATGTGAGGGCCGCCGGGGCTCGGGGAGGCCAGCGGCCGGACGGTCATCCAGGGTGGGAGCGAGCCGTCGGCGTCGATCCCCCGGAAGTACGGTCTTCGGCCGTGGTCAGTTCCGCACGGGCGCTTATGACCAGGTCACGGACCGTCACCGCCCCAGTGAAGCACCCCCGTTCACATGCACGATCTGCGCCGTCATGTACGCCGCTTCAGGTGACGCCACATAGTGCACCGCGGCGGCGATGTCCGAGGGGCGGCCCGCCTGGCCCGTCAGCGATTGCTTGGTCCGGGCGGCGACGAACTCGGGCGTGGCCCGGTCGCCGAAGAACTCGGTGTCGGCGACAAAGCCTGGAGCGACCGCGTTCACGGTGATGCCCTGCGGGCCGAGCTTCTGTGCCAGGTCGACGGTGTAGGCGTTGACGGTGGCCTTGGAGCCGCCGTACGAACCGGGGCCGCGCAGCGCGGCGATAGACGACATCTGGATGATCCGCCCGCCGGGCCGGGTGAGGTGGGGCAGCAATCCTTCGGTGAGCAGCACGGCGGTGAGCACGTTGGCCTCGAAGTTGCGGCGGAAGCTGTCCGCGACGCCTTCGAGGGTGCCGTCGTGGGCCGGTGCGACGTTGCCGCCGGCGTTGGCGACGATCACGTCGACCTGCGCGCCGCCCGCGGTGCAGAACTCCACGGCTCTGCGGGCCTGGCCGGGATCGCTCAGATCGGCGGCGACCCAGGAGGCCGTTCCCGCACCATGCGCGGCGTCGAGCTCTCCGGCGGCCTTCTCCAGGGGCTCCTCGCGCCGCCCGATGAGGACGACGTGGTCGCCGTCCGCCGCAAAGACCTCGGCCACCGCCCGCCCGATCCCCGTACCGCCACCCGACACCACGACCTTGCGCTGCCCCATGACCCCACCTCATATTCTCGTTTATGAACGATGGTCACATCTCTGTCCGGCGACGGTACGACCGTCGGCCTTCGGCGTCAACGGGCAGGTGCCGCAGGCTCCTTACCCGGATGGCGGAGCCCGGATCCGCTCCGCGCTGAGCGGCGATGCCTTCCCGCTTCTTCAACAGCCCGATCACTGACGGCATCCCGAACCTCCGCGACCGCACGGACACGACGCGGACTGCCTGCCACGCATACCTCGGCCCTCTGCCTGACCAGCAAGAACTCAGTCATCGAGCTCGAAAGGAAATGGCCCCTGCGGGGGAGATGAGCGAGAGTCTGGCATGCATAGGACACAAGGTGCCTGAAGTGGTCCAGACAACAAAGAAGCCCCCGGCCGCTGGGCTGGGGCTTTTCGTAGAGCGGGTGACGAGAATCGAACTCGCGCTCTGAGCTTGGGAATCAACGGTTCTTACGTTATTGGAGGGGCTCTGACCTGCGGTTTCGCAACGGGCAGGTGGATGGCGCCCGGTCTCTGGGAGCCGTATCTGACCGCTGTTGTCCGCTCTGCTGGGCACGGATGGGGCACGAGAGCTGCCAGTGCGACGCGTGCTCCGGGCGGGCCGACTGGTCAGAGGGGGACGATGCGGACTTGGCTGCCGCAGAGCTTGGTCATGTCATCGCGGTCGGACGTCAGCAGGGCGACGGGCTTCGGCTGGCGGAGCGCGACCTCGGCGACCGTGGCGTCGATGGCGTACTTGTGCCCGTGCAGTCCGGCACCTTTGAGCAGCGCCGCTGCCGCTTTCGCCGCCTGCTCGGTGACCGGCTCCACCTTGATGCGCGACAGGGCCCAGTTCAGACGAGGCATGTTACTACGGGAGTGGGTCACTTCCACGATGGTGTTCGCCCCGATCACCAGGTCGGCTCCCATGTCGTGGAAGACCTGCAGCATCGCGAGGAGCTTGCGGTCCTGCGCGATCCAGGCGGAGAGCCCTTCCGAGTCCAGGACGACGGTCTCAATGCGCTCGCTCACGCGGCGTCCGCGCCCTTGGAGGAGTTGGTGGCGCCGAAGATCTTCGAGTGGGCCTCGGCGAGCTCCTCGTCGCTGAAGCCTCCGTGCTCTTCTTCATGCCGGCGAAGGTCGTCGCCCAGAAGCTGGTGGCGGATCTGGCGGGCCACGGCTTCCGCTACGTAGCCGGAGACGTTGTCCGTGAGCTTGCGGAGCTCCGCCACCTGGTCGCTGGGGAGCGTGACGGTGATGCGAGTCGTTGAGGACATGCGGTAAGCATACTGGAGTATGCGTGCAGACTTGGGTTTGCGGCACCCATCCTTCTGGTCAAGGTTTCGCGACCGGAGGGTGTGGTTTCCGGCGCCGGGAGTACGAGCCCGCCGACCATGCGCGTATCGGTCAGAAGGGCGGTTCGAGATAGCTGCGGCCATCACCGTGCGGCCCCCAGTCCCAGGACTCCTCCAGGAAAGGCTCGGAGTCGGGGGCGTCGTGGCCCCACGCTTCGAGCGCCCTCCGGGTAACACGCCGGTTGGGGTCGTCGCCGCTGGTGTCCAGGATGGCGCGCGCGTGCACGGCGAGGTGATCGCGGTGTTCGGCGAGCGCGGGGTGCTCGGCGAGGATGAGCGCGGCGATAACGGCGGCTTCGCGCACGTCCTCGTGGCTGTCTCGGAGGAAGGGCGAGACCGCCTGGTAGAGCATCGGGCGCAGGCCCCGGAAGGACGCCACGACGGTGCCGGGGGCCAGGAAGCCAGGGAAGTACTGCTCCGTGCGGCTCGCAACCTCGTCGGAGGCGTCGTAAGCCGTGGAAACCAACCAGTTCAACAGTGCCGCGCGGATGGGGACCTTGCGATAGGGCCGGGGGGTCGTAGCCGCCGGGTGGGTGAGGATGCCGGCGACATACATGGCGACGGGAGCGGTGGCTTCGTAGATGGTGTTCTGGTGGCCGACCATCTCACCTAGCTCTGACAGAGCGTTGACCTGGGCCCTGGGGTCGGGGTCAGCAGCCGTGTGAGGACCTCGGGGAGGTCCTCACCGTTCCCGAAAGGCGTCTCGAGCGAACCCCAATCAGTCTCCGACAGGACTATCTGGTAATTCGGCAAGTCGGGCTCGCGGGGTGCGCCGCCGTTGGAACAGCTGTGGTTCACAGGCAAAACCTAGACCAGACGGCGGATGCAGTTTTGATGGTCTACGGCGGTGCGGACGGACGTCGCCGTCTGTGCCAGGCAGGCCGCGGAGCTGACCACGGGCAGGCGTGCTGAAGGGGCCACCACGTCGGAAGCGGGCACGCGGGCCGTCGTTCTGTTCTGCACGTACAGCCGCTCCAGCTCCGCCGTGGTGAGGATGAGTGCGCCGTCGAGGGTCGAGCCGTCGTCGAAGTGGAACTCGACGGGGACCGATCCCTGCCGGGCCCTCCGGTCGTAGACCGCGTCCCCGCCGGCCAGCAGCGTGGCGTGCGTGGCCTTCGCCGGCACCGGCCTGAGCGTCGTCCCGTCGGCGGGCGCGGACCACTGGGTTCCGCCTCCGGGCGGGCGCAGGTGGTAAGTCGTGGGGGGGGCCGCCCCCGGGGGGGGGCCCCCACCCCACCCCCACCACCCCCCCCGGCCCGGGGCGGGGCGGGGGCCCCCCGGGGGGTGGGGCGCGGGGGGGGGGGTGTGGCGCCCGCGGGGGGCCCCCCGGGGGGGGGGCCCCCCCCCCCACGACACCGACACGACCCTCACGGGCGCTGTCAGTGGCGAGGTCGCCGAGCCGTGGAACGAAGGGCGCTGCCATACCTAACTCGACTCCCTGCGAGGGGAGATGGGAAAAGGGTTGTCGCGTCATGCTCTGAAGTTAGGGATACGACGACCCTCGAATATGAGCCGGAGGAATACGACCCCTATCCGTCCAGGCGGAAGCGGTCGGACATGCGCCGCAACTTCTCCCGCGTCACTGCTCGTTCCGCGTAGACGATGTTGCGTAGCGTCGAACGGGCGATGGGATGGTTCCGCACGAGCTGGGGCGCGATCCGCTCGGCTGTCTCCAACTCGGCCAGGGCCTTTATGCGGTTCCCGTCCCACAGCCAGGCGCGGGCGACATCCATGTGGTGATGCCCCTGACGGGAGTTGGGCAGCGACCCGACCAGGTCCGGGCTGGTACGACGGTTTATCTCAAGGGCCTTGCCCTGCTTGCCCATCTCCAGAGCCACACTGATGGCGTGGATCTGCACGTTCCCGGCGGAGAAGGTCAGCGAATGACGGTCGTACACCGGCGCTCCGACGTACGCGTCCATGCGTTCGGCAGCAACCTTCGCGTGACCGATCCGGTCCTCGGCCTCCGAGGCGCGGCCGGCTCGGGCGGCGGAGACCGCAGCTCGCAGCTGCAGCGTCCCCCAGGCTCGTACGGCCAGCGGTTCGCCACGGTCGTACTCCTGCTCCACCGAGGTGATCGCCTTGTCCGAGAGCGTCAGGGCGTCGGTCCAGTCAGCCGTCGCCCACATGTCCCAGACCCGCATCCAGTCGGCGACGGCGGGCAACACGGGGTCCCCCGACAGCCTGGCCGACCACGCGGCCCGTTCGCACGCCATGGCGACCAGTCCGGGATGCCCGAGGGCGTGGGCGGCGGTGTGCGCGAACTTGCAGCACACGGTATAAACGGCGTACGCCTCCTCTCGCTCGTGCCCCTCCGACTCCTCAGCCAGAGCTCGCGCCTCGCGGAACAGGTCGGGGAGGACCCGGAGAATCGCCACGTTGGAAGCGGTGTCCCGCAGGCGGTGCAGCCGGGTCACCTCACGCCACAGATGCGATGAGGGCCGGGGAGTCCCGTCGAAGACGGGGACGAGGTCGTAGCGGCGCAGTTCGCGCAGAATCGATGAGGCGGCGACCTGCCACTGGTTGTCGTCGGGGGAGTTGCTGTATGGGCGTCCGATCAGGTCGTTCGGATGGACGTGCAGCTCGGCGGCCACCTGGTTGAGGAGCCCGACCCGGTCCAGCTCGATCAGGCCACGCTCCATCTTCGACACCCAGCCCGGGGACTTCCCGAGGGCTGTCGCCAGGTCGGCCTGCGGCATGCCCAACCGCAGCCTCGCCCGGCGAGCGCGCTTGCCGATCTCCTCGGCTTCCTCCAGCATCTGGACACCTCCCGGCCGCCGGACGTTCCGGTGCGACCGCCGGTCTGTCCGTCCAGAGTTCGTCTTTTGCACGGTACCCATGACACGGCCTCCGCGTGAGAGACCCCGTCCCGTACTGGCGGTCGGCCGCTCGTCCGAGCCAGGCGCCGAGTCCCCCGCTGTGCTGCACCACGGCAGACGATCATGTCGATGAGACACCCCTCATCAACATTCCGCCGGAGGCAGCCAGTGACCGTCGTGACCGTCTTGCACCCTGGGGCCATGGGCGCGGCGGTCAGCGCCGAGCTTGTCGGCGGCGGACACGAGGTGCTGTGGGTGCCGAAGGAGCGCAGCGCGGAGACGTGGCGCCGAGCGAGGGAGGCCCGCGCCGCAGCCTGCGATTCACTCGCGGAGGCTCTGTCCCGTAGCGCGGTCGTTCTCTCGGTCTGCCCACCGCAGGCGGCGGAGGACGTGGCCGCGGCCGTAGCTGCGCACGCTTTCGACGGGGTGTACGTCGATGGCAACGCCATCAGCCCTCAGCGCGCACAGCGGATCGCCGAGGAAATCCGCCCCGGCTCCGTAGTCGTCGACGGTTCCGTTTTCGGTCAGCCACCGGGCGACGGGCGTACGGCACGGCTTTACCTCGCAGGGTCCGGCTCCGCCGTTGACCTGGTCGCTTCGTTGTTCACGGACACGGCCCTGCACGTCTGCCGAGTCGGTGACATGGTCGGTTCTGCTTCTGCTCTCAAGATGGCCTTTGCCAGTTACCAGAAGGCCGCTCGTACGCTCGCCGGCGTCGCGCACGCGCTCGCCGACGCCCATGGGGTCGGCGAGCAGTTGACGGCCGAAGCGGACGTCATGGTCTCCGCGATTCTCTCCGATCCGGAGTACCTGCCGAGCGTGGCAGCCCGGGCCTGGCGGTGGGCACCCGAGATGGAGGAGGTCGCCGATGCGCTTCGTGCGGCTGACCTGCCCACGGACATGGCCAAGGCCGCGGGCCGGGTTCTTTCGCTCTGGGAAAAAGACAGGGACCGGTATGAAACACCCGTCGCGGAAACCCTGTCGCGGCTCCGAACCCAGAGGGCCGAATAAGAATGGCCCCGGTCGGTGACCGGGGCCATTCTTCGAAGAGCGGGTGACGAGAATCGAACTCGCGCTCTGAGCTTGGGAGTCAGCGGGGCTTGGGCCGCCCAGGGACCGCCGACCTGCGCTTTCCTGGTGGGCTGCCCACGGGGCCGCAGTCTCTGGAAGCTGCATCTGACCTCTGTTGTCCGCCATGCTGGGCACGGATGGGGCACGAGGCCGCCGTGCGACGGGAACCGGCCAGGGTGCAGGTTCCGGGTTGGCGGGTGGGCCAGTGCGTGATGATGACCGGCGAACTCGCGTCACCTGGCACGAGTTCGACGATGCGCCGCTCGACACTGCCAATCACATCCCATGCGCATTGGCAGGTGCTAGGCGCGCAGCGCGGCCCATTGCGTGCGGGGCTAGCCAGCGCCGAGCCCGGAGCGCGGCTTAATCGGCTAGCTGCTCGATTTTCTCCAGAAGTGCAACCATTTCAGGATGAATTTCACTTGCCTTGGCGTATTTTGCGATTGTGTCGAAGGCGACGGCCTTGTAGCCGCGATTCTGCAACTCTCTATTTGTAGCTGCCATAACTTCCTTGGGTGGGCAAACAGAATAGCGAAAATTGCTCCTTTTCCATTTTTCGGCTAGATCATTCAAGCCGTCTTCATTAATGGTGGCCACACTTTTACCTGATGACCTTTCAGTGATCACTTTCTCTGCAAGGATTCGTGACGTGACCTTGTTCTGCATTCCAATCATTACGTCGTCCAGTATCTCCTCTACGTCTCCGACTGGGCACTGGGAGAGCCGTGCGATGGATTCCGGAATGATGAGGTAACTTTCGAGTTCCTTCTTCCTCCAGACGTGAGCATGTACGTTAACGTTGTCAAAACGCCTGATTACTTCTTCGACCTGTGCCTCGGTGCGAAAGTCGCGATCCAGTAGAACTAGAGCCTTGACCGTGTCTCCAAGGAATTTCCTGAGAAACCAGCCGAATGCTTCAGCGTGTTCCCATCGGGAGTATCCGTTCATGGGCACGACGGCCAATGAGATATCTTCGGAAATTTTACCCAGTCCGAGTGTTCTGGAAATTCGCTTGAGGGTTCGGATATCTTTTCCTTCAACAAAAATCACGCCATGGGCCCGCAAGGCTTTCGCCATCGCCAAGTTGAAGGAGCTGCCGAGTGCAGCATTCAAGCCGTTGAGATTTGCATCTTTGGGTGCCCGTACTGCTCTACGTCGGGTCTTATCTACCCAAACGATGGAGTCGGGCTCGGCTTCGGTGAGGACCTCGGTTGAGTGAGTTGCCAACACGATTTGGGTATCCAAAGCTTCGAGCAGACGGACTAGACGTCTTTGTAGATCTGCGTGGAGGAACACCTCCGGCTCGTCGAGCACGAGTGTAGGCAAACCTCGGGAGCGATAGATGTGAAGCAGAAGCTGCAGCCAAATCTGTACTCCGTCGCCAGCCCATACGATCTCTTTCTCCGAGTTATTCCCTGCTTCCGTAAAGAAAACATCGATGCTCGACGTGTCGTATCGTGCTACTGGCTTTCTCAGATTAACGCCTGCTAGCCAAGGTGAGGCAAAGTCAATAAATTCCTCCCATTCCCCTGCCTGGTCAAGTAGCCTCAGTTGATTTCTGAAATGACGACTACTGAGACGGGTTGAAAGGTTTTTCCGGACCGTCTCTGATTCCAGGATTGGCTCTTCGTGCTCAAGCGGTGACAGTGTAGGAATCACGCCAATTGTCGAGAAATTTGCTTTGACCGGCGCAACCGTTCTCGGGGGGTTTCCGTTCTCTTCGAGGAGGTAAAAGAATGGATTAGGCTCGTCTTCGTGCGGGCGCCGTTCCGGCCACACGATCCGCATTTTGCAGCCGTTTTTCCATGACAATTCCATGCTTGTCTCGGCGTCGCGAAAATTGTGTCGGACGCTCTCGTTCAGGGCGGCGAAATCGCGTGTTGGTACGGGGTAAGATAGATAGTAAGATCCTGCGTGTTGTTCAGTCGCGTTTGGGCGTGTTCTTTTTGCGAGTCTGAGACATGTTTCCGCGAGCCGTAGTGCGGTTAGGATGGTGCTTTTTCCTGCACTGTTTGGACCCACCAGAAGCGAAGCACCTTTAAATGTCATCGTGAAGTTCCCGAATGCCTTGAAATTCGTGAACTTAATTTCTTTGATCAACGCCCCCCCTGAGGTTGCTGTTGCTAAGACCATCGAGTCCTGTTTACCACTGATCTTGAGGGCCTTCCATCCATTTGTTTTATATGGGGGGTGCTTGTAGTGTGAGGTATTTTCTCTCCCGCACCCGACGGTTGGGGGAGCGGGATTGGCCGGTGCCCTGCCGGTTCGGGCCCGCGTCGAGCATGATCAGGAGGCCGTACGGTGACTGGCAACTCGATCGAGCCAGCTGTGCTCCTGCCTGGAAGTTGAGCCAGTGGCCTCCCTGGTCCTGCTCGACGGCTAATGCCACGGAGTCGACGCCCCGGCCACAGCGGGCTCCTTCCCCATCAGATGCTCGCTTCAGCCCGCGCGACTGGCGTAGCTGGGCCTGAGCGGGCCGAAGGCAGGAGCGTCGGATCCCGGCGGTGAGCCAGAGAGCGCCCGGCGAGCCGAGCGAGCCGCCCTGATAGGGAAAGTTCTACGACGTCGGGATCCATGCGGTGTTTGCGAAGGGCTCGCTTCGCTGACTGGTTATGACACGACGTTCCCTGCATGGGCTTGATCCCAGGGAAATGCCTCGGTCATCATGAATTCCAGCTCGCGGAACGCGTCGCGGACTTCGGCCAAAGGCTGCCGGTCGCGCGTGTAGTACAGCTTGTTGGTTCGGAGCCGAAGCCGACGGCGGGGCCTGCAGCCGTCGCAGGGTCCAGCATGCGCGTCACGCGGAGGGCGTCTTCGGGTGACGACAGCGGCATGCGGGCGTGATGCAGCAGCGGGCATTCTGGAGGTTGGGGCACGCGGAGGGCACGCCGCATCTCAACTGGTCTAGACAACAAGAAAGGCCCCGGTCGTTGACCTGGGCCTTCTTCGTGGAGCGGGTGACGAGAATCGAACTCGCGCTCTGAGCTTGGGAAGCTCATGTTCTACCATTAAACTACACCCGCAAAAATGGCGGACGCTGTGTCCAGCGGCGCATCCTCGCATACTGTACCTCATCGCGATCCTCTCCCGGGGACGTGCCGGATCGGCTGTGGGTGGGGCGGGAGTTGGGGCGTAGCGTGGGGGGCCGGAGTGCCGCGTGGAGGCGGGTCCTCTTCATCCCCTAATGTGGCGGTCTCGTCCACGGCTTGATGGGGAAGGGACTTGATGGACTCCATGGAGCGCACCGTCGTCCGCTGTGCCGAAGGGCACGTTTTCGCTACCAGCTCGTTTCCGATGCAGCAGCTCGGGGCAGGGCGGATCGGGCCCGGGCGGCTCATCCGGTGTCCCCGGTGCGCTCGGTTGCGGCATGCCGTGCCCGTGGCGTTCGAGCAGCGGTAGCGACGGCGGGTGACGGACGGCAGGCGCGCGGGCGGCCCGATGAGGGCGGGCCCGCGCGTTCTGCGTATCCTCGGTGGGTGCTTCTCTCAGACAAGGACATCCGCGCCGAGATCGACGCCGGACGCGTACGCATTGATCCATTCGACGCGTCGATGGTGCAGCCGTCGAGTATCGACGTGCGGCTCGACCGCTACTTCCGGGTGTTCGAGAACCACCGCTACCCGCACATCGACCCCGCCGTCGAGCAGGTGGACCTGACCCGCACCGTCGAACCGGAGGGGGACGACGCGTTCATCCTGCACCCCGGGGAGTTCGTACTGGCATCGACGTACGAGGTCATCTCGCTGCCCGACGATCTCGCGTCGCGGCTGGAGGGGAAGAGCTCGCTCGGCCGGCTCGGGCTGGTCACGCATTCCACGGCGGGCTTCATCGACCCGGGCTTCTCCGGGCACGTGACGCTGGAGCTGTCGAATCTCGCGACGCTGCCGATAAAGCTCTGGCCCGGTATGAAGATCGGCCAGCTGTGCATGTTCCGGCTGAGTTCTCCGTCCGAGTTCCCTTACGGCTCCGAGCGGTACGGGTCGCGATATCAGGGGCAGCGCGGTCCCACCGCGTCGCGCTCCTTCATGAATTTCCACCGGACGCAGGTGTGAGGCCCCGATGACTGACGATGTACGGGAGAACCTGACGTACGACGGCTTCGGGCACGCCGTACGGGAGCTGGCGCAGGCCGTGGCCGACGACGGGTACGAGCCGGACGTGGTGCTGAGCATCGCGCGCGGCGGGGTGTTCGTCGCGGGCGGTCTGGCGTACGCGCTGGACTGCAAGAACATCCACCTGGTGAACGTGGAGTTCTACACCGGCGTGGGCACCACCCTGGAGATGCCGGTGATGCTGGCGCCCGTGCCCAACGTCATCGACTTCTCGGACAAGAAGGTCCTGATCGCGGACGACGTCGCCGACACCGGCAAGACGCTGAAGCTGGTGCGCGACTTCTGCATCGACCACGTCGCCGAGGTGCGGTCCGCGGTCATCTACGAGAAGTCCCACTCGCTCGTGAAGTGCGAGTACGTGTGGAAGAAGACCGACCGCTGGATCAACTTCCCGTGGAGCGTGGAGAAGCCCGTCGTGCGGCGCGGCGGGCAGGTTCTCGACGCGTGACCGCGTAAGTACGCGAAAGGGCCCCGGTCACCCCGGGGCCCTTTCGGCCGCACACCGCGCCGTCGTCAGATCGTTCCCAGCTTCAGGATCGAGACCAGGGCCAGCAGCTGGATCGCCGACGCGCCCAGCGCCTTCGGCCACGGCAGGTCGTGCGACTTGCTCACCATCGAGGTGAGGAGCGCCGCGGCGGCCAGCCAGGTGACCCAGCCGAGGATGACGACCAGCGCGTTCTCGCCGCCCAGGAACATCGCGAAGACCAGGCGCGGCACGTCCGTGATCGACATGATCAGCATGGACAGGCCCACCGTCGGCTGCCACGCGCCGTCGCCGCCGAGCTGGCGGGCCAGCGTGTGGGTGACCGCGCCCAGCACCAGACCACCGAGCACGAAGCAGACGCCGGTGAGGATCACGTAGGGGACGGCGGTGGAGACCGGGGAGTGGATCGCGTCGTCGCGGGCCTGGTCGAAGCCGAAGAGCGCCAGCAGGCCGTAGAGGAACGTCACGATCAGGGCGGGGCCCCAGACCGCGTAGTCGCGCATCTGCCAGAACGTCGGGCTGGGGCGCGTCACGATGCCGCTCAGCAGCTGCTTCCAGTGCAGGCGCGGGCCCATGGGGGCCGCGGGAGCGTGGCCCGCGCGGTAGGCGTTGCCGTCGCTGTACGGCTCCTCGTCGACGCGGAACGCCTGCGTGTGGCCCGGGTTGTTCGCGTAGGGGTCCCCGGGGCTGGGGCCCTGGGGGTACGGGTACGGCGTCGGGTCGGTGAAGTACTCCGGCTCGTCGGGGCCGGCGCCCCTGCAGCCGCTGCCGGCGGCATACGCACCGCCGCCGTGGTAACCCGGTGCGGCGTGATGCGGGGCGCCCTGTCCTCCCGACGGCGGCCATTGCTGCTGCCCGTACGGCGGCGGCGGTGCCTGGCCGCCGTACGGCTGTTGCCGCGGTTGCTGTTGCCCTTGCTGCGGGGTGCGGTTGTCCCGGCCGCGTCCGATCCTGAATCCAGCCACGTCATCGAACGTACCCGGTCCGCCGGTCACGGGGGCCCGCGGCCGGGGAAGTACCGGCCTTTGACGCGTAGATGTGACATCCCCTAAGGGAACCCCGGGGGGTTATCCCCAGCATGTGGAGGGGCAACGCGGAAGCGGCCGGTCCTGCCCCCGAGGCAGGTCCGACCGCTTCGCCGCGCCGTGACGCCGGCCCGGTTACTTCACCGGTTCCGGTTCCGGTTCGTCCGCCGACTCCGGGTCGCCCGCCGGGTCGGCCGGGGTCTTCACGGAGTCGAGCAGCAGCTGGGAGACGTCCACCACCTGGACGGACTCCTTGGCCTTGCCCTCGTTCTTCTTGCCGTTGACCGAGTCGGTCAGCATGACCAGGCAGAACGGGCAGGCGGTGGAGACGATGTCCGGGTTGAGGGAGAGGGCCTCGTCCACGCGCTCGTTGTTGATGCGCTTGCCGATCCGCTCCTCCATCCACATCCGGGCACCACCGGCGCCGCAGCAGAAGCCGCGCTCCTTGTGGCGGTGCATCTCCTCGTTCCGGAGGCCCGGGACCTTCGCGATGATCTCGCGCGGGGGCGTGTAGATCTTGTTGTGGCGGCCCAGGTAGCAGGGGTCGTGGTACGTGATCAGACCCTCGACCGGGGTCACCGGGATCAGCTTGCCCTCGTCCACCAGGTGCTGGAGCAGCTGCGTGTGGTGGATGACCTCGTACTCGCCGCCCAGCTGCGGGTACTCGTTCGCGATGGTGTTGAAGCAGTGCGGGCAGGTCGCGACGATCTTCTTCGCCGACTTCGCCTTCTTGGTGGAGTCGTCCTCGTCGTCCTCGCCGAACGCCATGTTCAGCATCGCGACGTTCTCCTGGCCGAGCTGCTGGAACAGCGGCTCGTTGCCGAGGCGGCGGGCCGAGTCACCGGTGCACTTCTCGTCGCCGCCCATGATCGCGAACTTCACGCCCGCGATGTGCAGCAGCTCCGCGAATGCCTTGGTGGTCTTCTTGGCGCGGTCCTCCAGGGCGCCGGCGCAGCCGACCCAGTAGAGGTAGTCGACCTCGGTCAGGTCCTCGACGTCCTTGCCGACGATCGGGACCTCGAAGTCGACCTCCTTGGTCCACTCGACGCGCTGCTTCTTGGCGAGCCCCCAGGGGTTGCCCTTCTTCTCCAGGTTCTTGAGCATGGTCCCCGCCTCGGACGGGAACGCGGACTCGATCATCACCTGGTAGCGGCGCATGTCGACGATGTGGTCGACGTGCTCGATGTCGACCGGGCACTGCTCCACGCAGGCGCCGCAGGTGGTGCAGGACCAGAGGACGTCCGGGTCGATGACGCCGTTCTCCTCGACCGTGCCGATCAGCGGGCGCTCGGCCTCCGCGAGGGCGGCCGCGGGAACGTCCTTCAGCTGCTCCTCGGTCGCCTTCTCCTCGCCCTCCATGTCCTTGCCGCCGCCGGCCAGCAGGTACGGGGCCTTGGCGTGCGCGTGGTCGCGCAGGGACATGATCAGGAGCTTCGGGGAGAGCGGCTTGCCGGTGTTCCAGGCGGGGCACTGCGACTGGCAGCGGCCGCACTCGGTGCAGGTGGAGAAGTCGAGGATGCCCTTCCAGGAGAACTGCTCGACCTGGGAGACGCCGAAGACGGCGTCGTCGGCCGGGTCCTCCCAGTCGATCTCCGTGCCGCCCGTGGTCATCGGCTGCAGCGCGCCCAGCGCCACCGCGCCGTCGGCGTTCCGCTTGAACCAGATGTTCGGGAAGCCGAGGAAGCGGTGCCAGGCCACACCCATGTTGGTGTTGAGCGACACCGTGATCACCCAGATCAGCGAGGTGCCGATCTTGATCATCGCGACGAAGTAGATGAGGTTCTGGAGGGTGCCGAGGGCCAGTCCCTTGAAGGCGAGGACCAGCGGGTACGAGACGAAGTACGCGGCCTCGTAGCCGTCGACGTGGTGGATCGCGCCCTCGAGACCCCGCAGGGTGAGGATCGCGAGGCCGATGATGAGGATGACGTACTCCACGAAGTACGCCTGCCACGCCTTGGAGCCCGCGAAGCGGGACTTGCGGCCCGCCCGGGACGGGAGGTTCAGCAGCCGGATGGCGATGAGCACCAGGATGCCGACCGTCGTCATCAGGCCGATGAACTCGATGTACAGCTCGAACGGCAGCCATTCGCCGATGACCGGCAGCACCCAGTCGGCCTTGAACAGCTGCCCGTACGCCTGGAGCAGCGTCGGCGGCAGGGTCAGGAAGCCGATGGCGACGAACCAGTGGGCGAAGCCGACGATCCCCCACCGGTTCATCCGGGTGTGGCCGAGGAATTCCCTGACCAGGGTGATCGTGCGCTGCTTGGGGTTGTCGGTGCGGCTGCCGGCCGGGACCGGCTGTCCGAGCGTGACGAACCGGTAGATCTGCGCGACGGCTCGGGCGATGAGCGCAACGCCGACCACGGTCAGCACCAGCGACACGATGATCGCGGCGAGTTGCATTGGGGGCTCCTCGGGCCTGCGAGGGTGGGATCGATCCAGCGTTACCAGCGAGTACTGCGTCGTCCGGTGACCGCCTGGACTACGAGTATCGCTACTACTAAGCAGTAACTTAATCAGTCTGAGCCGACACTACCCACTTATTCCGCCGTCCTGTAGCCGGGCAGGCGGTGATCTGTGTCGCTCAGGCGTGCCTTGCCGGGCCACGGAAGGGTGTGGACGGCCTCGCGCAGGGGTACGCGTACGGCCTCGGCGAGGACCGCGAGGTCCAGCCGCAGCCCTTGGTGCTCGGCGTAGTGCTGGTCCAGGAGGTCCGCCTCGTTCCACGGCATCCCCGAGCGGTGCCGCACCTGGGCCAGGCCGGTCAGCCCGGGCTTCAGTTCCTGGCGCCAGCGTCGGCCGCCCCCGGTGCCGTTCCGTACGTCGCCCGGGGCGAGCGGCGCCGGGCCGACGAGGGAGAGCTCGCCGCGCACCACGTGGTGCAGGCGCGAGACCACGTCCAGCTTCAGCCGCCGGGTGTCCAGGGAGCGCAGGACGAAGGGTCTGCCGTGCAGGCCGGCGCGCGGGGAGCGCCTCGTCACGCGGCGGCCGCGCACGGCCAGCATCAGGGCGGCGGCCCCCAGTAAAGGGGAGGCGAGGAGCAGCAGGGCCGAACCGAGGGCCAGATCGAGGGTGCGCTTGGCGGTCGGGCGGGGGAGAGGAGCGGGCAGCAGGGCGCGCAGGGAGGCCCGCGCGGCTGCCGGACGGGAGGCCCGGGGCGGGCGCCAGGGGCGCGGCCGGGGTCCTCTTCCCCACTGTTTCTGCGTACGCATCGTTCGCACCTGCCTGAAATCGGCGAATCGAATGCCGCATTTGTGCTGCTCGCGGCATTTTGTGACAGAACGATCCCACGCGGCCATGATGGGGGAGGGCTGTGCGGCGCGTGAGGCGCCAGGTGTCGCCGATGGCGCGGGGCGGGTGCACGTAAGTTGAGTCGTGGAGACTCAGGTCTATTGACTCGGTCGGCGGAGTCGTGCATCCTTGAGTCAGATCCACTCAAGTAGTCAGTTGGAGGAATCGAAATGGCACGTGCGGTCGGCATCGACCTGGGCACGACTAACTCCGTCGTCAGCGTTCTCGAAGGCGGCGAGCCCACCGTCATCACCAACGCAGAGGGCGCCAGGACCACGCCGTCCGTCGTCGCCTTCGCGAAGAACGGCGAGGTGCTGGTCGGCGAGGTCGCCAAGCGCCAGGCAGTGACCAACGTCGACAGGACCATCCGCTCCGTCAAGCGCCACATGGGCACTGACTGGAAGGTCGACCTGGACGGCAAGAGCTTCAACCCGCAGCAGATGAGCGCCTTCATCCTGCAGAAGCTCAAGCGTGACGCCGAGTCGTACCTGGGCGAGAAGGTCACCGACGCGGTGATCACCGTCCCGGCGTACTTCAACGACTCCGAGCGCCAGGCGACGAAGGAGGCCGGCGAGATCGCGGGCCTGAACGTCCTGCGCATCGTCAACGAGCCGACCGCCGCCGCGCTGGCGTACGGGCTCGACAAGGACGACCAGACGATCCTCGTGTTCGACCTCGGTGGCGGCACCTTCGACGTGTCCCTCCTGGAGATCGGCGACGGCGTCGTCGAGGTGAAGGCCACCAACGGTGACAACCAGCTCGGTGGTGACGACTGGGACCAGCGCGTCGTCGACTACCTGGTGAAGCAGTTCGCCAACGGCCACGGCGTGGACCTGTCCAAGGACAAGATGGCTCTCCAGCGTCTCCGCGAGGCCGCGGAGAAGGCGAAGATCGAGCTGTCCTCCTCGACGGAGACCACGATCAACCTGCCGTACATCACGGCCTCGGCCGAGGGCCCGCTGCACCTGGACGAGAAGCTCACGCGCTCGCAGTTCCAGCAGCTCACCGCGGACCTCCTGGACCGCTGCAAGACCCCGTTCCACAACGTCATCAAGGACGCGGGCATCCAGCTCTCCGAGATCGACCACGTCGTTCTCGTCGGTGGCTCGACCCGTATGCCGGCCGTCACCGAGCTCGTCAAGGAGCTGACCGGTGGCCAGGAGGCCAACAAGAGCGTGAACCCGGACGAGGTCGTCGCCATCGGCGCCTCGCTCCAGGCCGGTGTCCTCAAGGGCGAGGTCAAGGACGTCCTGCTCCTCGACGTCACCCCGCTGTCCCTCGGTATCGAGACCAAGGGCGGCATCATGACCAAGCTCATCGAGCGCAACACCACGATCCCGACCAAGCGGTCCGAGATCTTCACGACGGCCGAGGACAACCAGCCGTCCGTGCAGATCCAGGTCTACCAGGGCGAGCGCGAGATCGCGGCGTACAACAAGAAGCTCGGGATGTTCGAGCTGACCGGTCTGCCGCCGGCCCCGCGCGGGGTCCCGCAGATCGAGGTCTCCTTCGACATCGACGCCAACGGCATCATGCACGTGACGGCCAAGGACCTCGGCACCGGCAAGGAGCAGAAGATGACCGTCACCGGCGGCTCCTCGCTGCCGAAGGACGAGGTCAACCGGATGCGTGAGGAGGCCGAGAAGTACGCGGAGGAGGACCACGCCCGCCGCGAGGCCGCCGAGTCGCGCAACCAGGGCGAGCAGCTCGTCTACCAGACGGAGAAGTTCCTCAAGGACAACGAGGACAAGGTCCCGGCCGACGTGAAGACGGAGGTGGAGACCGCGGTCGCCGAGCTGAAGGAGAAGCTCAAGGGCGAGGACTCCGCCGAGATCCGCACGGCCACCGAGAAGGTCGCCGCCGTCTCCCAGAAGCTGGGCCAGGCGATGTACGCCAACGCGCAGGCCGAGGGCGGCCCGCAGGGCGACGCGCAGCCGGGCGCCGGGCAGGCCCAGGGCGACGCCCAGGACGACGTCGTGGACGCCGAGATCGTGGACGACGAGAAGGACTCCAAGGGCGGTGCGGCGTGACCGAGGAGACTCCGGGCTTCGAGGAGGAGCCCGACGTCCCCTCCGGCGCCACCTCTGACGACGCCGAGCCGAAGGCCGCCGCCCCCTCCGAGGAGGAGGCGGCGGCGGCCCCGGCCGGGGACGCGAACGAGACCACGGCCCTGACCGCGCAGCTGGACCAGGCACGCAGCGCGCTCAACGAGCGCACCGGCGACCTCCAGCGGCTGCAGGCCGAATACCAGAACTACCGCCGCCGCGTGGAGCGGGACCGGGTCACGGTCAAGGAGATCGCCGTCGCGAACCTCCTGTCCGAGCTGCTGCCCGTCCTCGACGACGTCGGCCGGGCCCGGGAGCACGGCGAGCTCGTGGGCGGGTTCAAGTCGGTGGCCGAATCGCTGGAGACGGTCGTCGCGAAGCTGGGCCTGCAGCAGTTCGGCAAGGAGGGCGAGCCCTTCGACCCGACGGTCCACGAGGCCCTGATGCACAGCTACGCGCCGGACGTCGAGGAGACGACCTGCGTGGCGATCCTGCAGCCCGGCTACCGGATCGGCGAGCGCACCATTCGCCCCGCGCGGGTCGCGGTCGCCGAACCCCAGCCGGGGGCGGCTCCCGCCGCCGCGAAGGAAGAGAAGGCAGACGACGAGGAGAGCGGTGGCGGCGAGGAGGTCTGACATTCCGTCCGATCACCTGGCAGCACACCGCCCGGCCACCCGGGCCTCCCGTCCGGTCGGTACCAGGGCCTGCGGGCCCGGCACCGCCCGGACGGGAGGCTCCCGGCCGGTCGTCCGGAAGGAGGGACGTCGATGAGTACGAAGGACTTCGTCGAGAAGGACTACTACAAGGTTCTCGGCGTCCCCAAGGACGCCACCGACGCCGAGATCAAGAAGGCGTACCGGAAGCTCGCCCGCGAGTTCCACCCGGACGCCAACAAGGGCGACGACAAGGCGGAGGAGCGCTTCAAGGAGATCTCCGAGGCGAATGACGTCCTCGGCGACGCCAAGAGGCGCAAGGAGTACGACGAGGCGCGCGCCCTCTTCGGCAACGGCGGCTTCCGCGCCGGCCCCGGCGGCGCCCAGGGCAACTTCAACTTCGACCTGGGGGACCTCTTCGGAGGCGCCCCGGGCGGGGGCCAGGGCGGCTTCGGCGGTGGTGGCGGCCTCGGCGACGTGTTCGGCGGCCTCTTCAACCGCGGCGGCGGCGCCGGTACGCGGGTGCAGCCGCGGCGCGGCCAGGACATCGAGTCCGAGGTGACGCTGAGCTTCACCGAGGCGGTCGACGGGGCCACGGTCCCGCTCCGGATGTCCAGCCAGGCCCCCTGCAAGGCGTGCTCCGGCACCGGCGACAAGAACGGCACGCCCAGGGTGTGCCCGACCTGTGTCGGCACCGGTCAGGTCTCGCGCGGCAGCGGCGGCGGCTTCTCGCTCACCGACCCGTGCGTGGACTGCAAGGGCCGCGGCCTCATCGCCCAGGACCCCTGCGAGGTCTGCAAGGGCAGCGGCCGGGCCCGCTCCTCGAACACCATGCAGGTGCGCATCCCGGCGGGCGTCTCGGACGGGCAGCGCATCCGGCTGCGCGGCAAGGGCGCCCCGGGCGAGCGCGGCGGACCGGCCGGCGACCTGTACGTCGTGGTCCACGTCGACGCCCACCCGGTCTTCGGCCGCAAGGGCGACAACCTCACCGTCACGGTGCCCGTCACCTTCACGGAGGCGGCGCTCGGCGGCGAGGTGAAGGTGCCGACGCTCGGCGGCCCGTCCGTGACCCTGAAGCTACCCGCCGGTACGCCGAATGGGCGTACGATGCGGGCCCGCGGCAAGGGCGCGGTCCGCAAGGACGGCACCCGGGGCGACCTCCTGGTCACCGTCGAGGTGTCCGTGCCCACCGACCTCGGTACCGAGGCCAGGGACGCGCTGGAGGCATACCGCAAGGCGACCGCGGGGCATGACCCGAGGGCGGAGCTGTTCCAGGCGGCGAAGGGAGCTTGAGGTGGACGGCCGACGGCGTAATCCTTACGAACTGACCGACGAGTCCCCGGTGTACGTGATCTCGATCGCGGCCCAGCTCTCGGGCCTGCATCCGCAGACACTGCGCCAGTACGACCGCCTCGGCCTGGTTTCCCCGGACCGTACGGCCGGACGCGGCCGGCGCTACTCGGCCCGCGACATCGAGCTGTTGCGTACGGTGCAGCAGCTGTCGCAGGACGAGGGCATCAACCTCGCCGGCATCAAGCGCATCATCGAGCTGGAGAACCAGGTCGCGGCGCTCCAGCAGCGCGTCGCCGAGCTCTCGGCGGCCGTGGACGGAGCCGCGGCGGCCATGCAGCAGCGCGAGGCCCAGGTCCACGCCTCGTACCGGCGCGACCTGGTCCCGTACCAGGACGTGCAGCAGACCAGCGCCCTGGTGGTCTGGCGCCCCAAGCGCCCGAAGGACTGAGCGCTGCTCACTGTTCGCCTGTGCGGCCCGTCACTCCGAGGTGGCGGGCCGCTTCGCTGTCCACGGCGGCGGTACGGGGCCTTCCACGATGCTCGACCGGACGAGCAGGGCGCCGAGGTGGGTGCGGGTGGTGGCGCCGAGGGTCTGCATGAGCTTGGCGATGTGTGCGCGGCAGGTGCGGACGCTGATGCCGAGTTTTTCGGCGGCGGCCTGGTCGGTGCAGCCGTCGGTGAGGAGGCGGGCGATGCTCTGCTGGACGGCGGTGACGGGGGCACCGGGGAGCGCGGTGGGGAGGGGGTCGCCGAAGGGCGTGGCTCCGGCCCAGAGGGTTTCGTAGATGGTGGCCAGGGAGCGCACGAGGGCGGGGTGGCGGATCTCCAGGGCGGCGCTGCCGTCGGGGTCGGCGGGGAGGTATGCGACGGTCCGGTCGAAGACGAGCATGCGGCCCACGCTCTGCTCCATGGTGCGGATCCGGAGACGGCCGGCCGGGATCTCCGCCAGGTACTCCTTGAGCCGGGGGCTGTAGCGCGCCGAGTGCTGGTAGAGATGTCGGAGCCGTCCGCCCGCCGCGAGGACGAACTCCGCGTTCATCCGGCCCTGGCGCATGTTGTGGACCAGGCGGTTGCCGCCGGGCTGGGCGGTGAGGACTTCGTCCCTGGCCGACCGCGAGGCGTCGCGGAGTGCCGCGTTGATCCGTTCGGGCCCCTCGATCACGGTGATCGACCGGCTCGGGTCCTCGTCGGCCCCCGTGAGCAGCGGCAGCAGGGACCGGGTCAGCTGGGTCGTCAGCCGGAGCCGTGCGTCGATCTCCCGGCTGAGAGGGCTGAGCAGTTGCCCCAGGACCGCGGACGGCGGCACGGGGCGCAGCCACGCCTCGTCCCGCGGGTCGGGGAGGAGCAGTCCGAGTGCGGTGAGGCAGGGCGCGGGCTCCGTGGCGCTGCGGGCGATGCGGCCGGCGGCGAGGGCGTCCCCGTAAAGGGCGAGGGCGGCTTCGCAGAGCTCCCGTTCGCTGTGGGGGTGCGTCGCCTGAACGGTCATTCCCCGGCGCCTTCCCCGGCGCCCCCTGCAACGCCTTCCACGACGCCGCAGTGGACGAGCAGGGCGCCGAGGTGGGTGCGGCTGGTGGCGTCGAGGGTGTGCATGAGCTTGGCGATGTGGGCGCGGCACGTGCGGACGCTGATGGCCAGCTTGCGGGCCACGACCTGGTCGGTGTTGCCCTCGACGAGGAGTCGGGCGATGCTCAGTTGGACGGCGGTGATCGGCATGTCGTGCGCGGGCGCCTGGAGGGGGGCCGTGAGCGGCTTGGCCTGGGCCCACAGCACCTCGTACACCTGGATCAGGTAGCGCACGAGGGCGGGGTGGCGGATCTCCAGGGCGATGTCGCGCCGGGGACTGGCCGGGATGAAGGCGACGGTGCGGTCGAAGACGAAGAGGCGCTCGACCGTCTGCTCGATGGTGCGTACCTGGATGAAGCCCGACGGTATGTCGTCCAGGTACGCCTTGATGGCCGGGCTGTACCGGGCGGGGTGCTGGTAGATGTGGCGCAGCGTCACTCCCCGGCCGGCCATGGACAGTGCCCGGTCCAGCGCCTTCTTGAGCTGGTCCACGGGGCGGTTGCCGCTGGGCTGCAGGGTCAGGACCTCCTCCCGTGCGCCGTCCGTGGCGTTCTGGATGGCCGCCTCGATCAGCGGGAGGCCCTCGAGGACGGTGATGGCGAGGTTGGGGTCGGTGCTGGCGACGGAGGCCAGGGGGGCCAGGGAGTCGGCCAGGGCGGCGGAGAGCCGTATGCGCTCGTGGATCTCCCGGGTGACGGGCTGGAGCAGATGGGCGAGCGCGGCGGACGGAGGCACCGGACGGATCCAGCCATCGTCCTGGGGATCGGCGTGGACGAGGGCCAACTCGACGAGGCAAGGGACGGGTTCGAGAGCGGAGCGCGGCAGCCGGCCGGCTCCGAGTGCTTCGGTGTACGTCCTGACGCCGGCGTCGCACAGTTCCAGATCACCGTGCGGCTGGTGCGGTATGCCCTCGTCCTTGCCCATTCGTGACCCCCTCACTTTTGGCAGTGCAGCAAGATGACGGTGGTGCCAGCCTAGTTCCCGGGCCAGTGTGGGGGTGTCGGGGGAGCCGGGAACTCCCCCGGCTGATCTAGGGCGTGGCCATGCTCTCCCCCATTGCGTGGCACGCCCGCCCGGCCCGGGGGGTGGGGATCTTTGGGGCCGGCCGGTCAGGAATCCTGGTCCAGGATTCCTGACCGGGCGATCAGGTAGCCGAGTTGGGCACGGCTGGTGCTGCCGAGCGTGGCGGCGAGCTTGGCGACATGGGCCCGGCAGGTACGGACGTTCATACCGAGCCGACGGGCGATCGAGTCATCGACGTGTCCCTCGACGAGCAGTTGGGCGATGGAGTGCTGAACCCCGCTGATCCCCAGACGGGTCGGTTCGTACTTGACCTCCTCCCGCAAGGGAGCCGCCCGCGTCCAGAGCTGCTCGAACACGTTGGCCAGGTACTCGACGAGTCCGGGATGGCGCAGTTCCAGGGCGACTTGACGGTCGTCCTGGGCCGGGATGAAGGCCACCGTCCGGTCGAACACGATCAGGCGCTCGATGAGCTCCTCGAGTGTCCGGATCTCCACGTCGCTGTCAGCCATGCGCTCCGCGTACGCGAGGGTGCTGGGGCTGTGCCGCACGGTGTGCTGATAGAGGGTGCGCATCCGGACACCTCGCCGGACGACCGAGAGCCCGCGGTCCAGCGATTTGCTGAGGCGGTCCTCGATACGTCCGCCACCGGGCTGGACCGTCAGGACCTCCGTACGGCACTCCGCCGTGGCCTGGTCGAGCGCGGCGTTGATCCGGTTGACGCCCTCCAGCACGGTGATCGCGTGGGTGACGGGAGGCCCCTGCGTGCTGATGTCCATGAATGGCTCGAATGATTCGGTCAGTTGGACCGTATGCCTGCGGCGCTCGAGGATCTCCCGTTCCAGGGGCTGCAGGTGCTGGGCCAGCGCGACCGAAGGCGGGACCGGCCGGAGCCATGCCGGGTCATCGGGGTCGGGGTGAAGCAGGGCGAAATCCACGAGGCAGGGCGCGGGTCCGATGTCCGCCCGCGCTATGCGTCCCAGGCGCAACGCGCTGGCGTAAAGGTGCTCCCCGGCCTGGCAAAGTTCGGTGATCCCATGAGGATGTGCCGGTTTCGTGCTTATTGTGGCCATATCTTCACCCCCCAGGTTCATGAACATACAGGAACATGATGCATCTCCTCAGTGGTGCTCGCGTGCCCCTGTGAGACATCGTTTTTGATGCGGGGGAGAGGAATCCACAAGTGAGGACGAAGCCGACTATGTATAAGCGAATGCTTCGCTCGGCGCTTGCCGCGTCGTTCGTTGCGGCCCTGGGCATAGGATTGTTGGGCGGCAGCGGCTTTGGGCAGGTCAGCACCGGGACCACCTCTGCCGCGGACATCGGCTGGACTGTCTCGCCTGCCAAGTCGGACATCGGCTGGACCGTCGCGCCCGCCGGAGCGGACATCGCCTCGGCCGCGTCGACCGGTGCGGGCGCCTGACATGGCCACCCCACCGGACGACCGGACCTTCCGGCGTGAGATGGCGACCGCCTACCGGTCAGGGTGGCATTTCATCGATCTCGTCACGGCGCTGCCCCACCGTGGTGACTCGTTGATGGTCACTCTGTTCGGCGACCCGGTCGTCGTCGCCCGCGAGGACGACGGTGAGGTCCGTGCCTACCGCTGCCTGCGCAAGCCGCGGGGCGCGCCGCAGCCGGTGCGCTGTGCCATCCGGTACGACATGATCTTTGTGAACCTCGCGCAGCGCGACCATCAGCTGTTCGAACCAGAAGCCATTTCCGCCACCCCCCGCAGTGCCTGAGCGATCCCCCGTCGTTCCACGTCGCTCAGTCACTTCCCCCACACAACGGCGCCACCGTGACCTGAACACGGTGGCGCCGTTGTGCTGTGCCGGCGGGGGCGGCGCGCTCAGCCGCGTCCGAGCGCCCGGTCCAGGCTGATCTCGATGACGACCCGGTCCGGGTTGGGGGAGGGCACGCGGTCGTAGCGCTCCGTGTGGCGGCGTACGGCCTCCGCGACCCGTTCCGGGTCCGTGCTGATCCTGGCCACGCCCTCCAGGGTCGCCCAGCGGCGGCGGTGCACCTGGCATGCCGCGACGCGGGCGCCGTCCGGGCCGGCGGCCAGGATGTTGGCCACCTTGCGGCTGTGCTTGTTGGTGATGACCCGGGCGAGGCCGGCCTCGGGGTCGTACGTCACGCACACCGGGACCACGTGCGGCGTGCCGTCGGGGCGGGGCGTGGTGAGCGTGCACACGTGGCTCTCGCGCCAGAAGGCGAGGTACTCGGGGCTCGGCTGGTGTACGTCGACTGCCATGGCCCCAGCGTATGCGGGGCCCCGCGCGCTGCGGTGGCGGGTGCCGGCAGTGGCCGGTTCACTCGGACGAGGACAGGGCCGCCCTTTCGCCTTGAGTGGAACGCGCTCAACTCTCGGCGCGCCTTGCCTTGAGTGGAATAGACTCAACTTTGTACACGTTGACCGTGTCAGAAGTGAGAGTCGGACCAGTCGTCGCAAGGAGGAGACAGCGCACGTGGACGCCGAGCTGACCAACAGGAGCAGGGACGCCATCAACGCGGCCACCGGCAGGGCCGTGAAGGACGGGCACCCCGATCTGACCCCGGGGCATCTGCTGCTGGCGCTGCTCTCGGGCGAGGACAACGAGAATCTGGTCGATCTGCTGGCCTCCGTCGAGGCCGACCAGATCGCCGTACGCACCGAGACGGAGCGGCTCCTCGCCGCGCAGCCCAGCGTGACCGGGGCGACCGTCGCGCCGCCCCAGCCCAACCGCGAGCTGCTCGCCGTCATCGCGGACGCCGCGCAGCGCGCCGAGGAGCTGGGCGACGACTACGTCTCCACCGAGCACCTGCTGATCGGGATCGCCGCGAAGGGCGGCCGGGCGGGTGAGATCCTCGACGGGCAGGGTGCCAGTGCGAAGAAGCTGCTGGACGCGTTCGAGAAGAGCAGGGGAGGGCGACGGGTGACCACTCCCGACCCGGAGGGCCAGTACAAGGCCCTGGAGAAATTCGGCACCGACTTCACCGCCGCCGCGCGCGAGGGCAAGCTCGACCCGGTCATCGGGCGCGACCAGGAGATCCGTCGCGTCGTCCAGGTGCTCTCGCGGCGCACCAAGAACAACCCGGTGCTCATCGGTGAGCCGGGCGTCGGCAAGACCGCCGTCGTCGAAGGGCTCGCCCAGCGCATCGTGAAGGGCGACGTTCCCGAGTCCCTCAAGGACAAACGGCTCGTCTCGCTCGACCTGGGGGCGATGGTCGCCGGCGCGAAGTACCGCGGCGAGTTCGAGGAGCGCCTGAAGACCGTCCTCTCCGAGATCAAGGAGAGCGACGGGCAGATCATCACGTTCATCGACGAGCTGCACACGGTCGTGGGCGCGGGCGCCGGCGGTGACTCAGCGATGGACGCGGGCAACATGCTCAAGCCGATGCTGGCCCGCGGCGAGCTGCGGATGGTCGGCGCGACCACGCTCGACGAGTACCGCGAGCGGATCGAGAAGGACCCCGCCCTGGAGCGGCGCTTCCAGCAGGTGCTGGTCGCCGAGCCGTCCGTGGAGGACACCATCGCGATCCTCCGCGGCCTCAAGGGGCGTTACGAAGCCCACCACAAGGTCCAGATCGCGGACGCGTCCCTGGTCGCCGCCGCGACCCTGTCCGACCGCTACATCACCTCCCGCTTCCTGCCCGACAAGGCCATCGACCTCGTGGACGAGGCGGCCTCGCGGCTGCGCATGGAGATCGACTCCTCGCCCGTCGAGATCGACGAGCTCCAGCGCTCCGTCGACCGTCTGCACATGGAGGAGCTGGCCCTCAGGAACGAGACCGACGCCGCCTCCAAGCAGCGCCTGGAGAAGCTGCGCCGCGACCTCGCCGACAAGGAGGAGGAGCTGCGCGGCCTCAACGCCCGCTGGGAGAAGGAGAAGCAGGGCCTCAACCGGGTCGGTGAGCTGAAGGAACGCCTGGACGACCTGCGCGGCCAGGCCGAACGCGCCCAGCGCGACGGCGACTTCGACACCGCGTCGAAGCTGCTGTACGGGGAGATCCCCGGCCTGGAACGCGAACTGGCCGAGGCCGACGAGGCCGAGCAGGAGGCCGCCCGCGAGCCCAAGGAGACCCTGGTCAAGGAAGAGGTGGGGCCGGACGACATCGCCGATGTCGTGGGCGCCTGGACCGGCATCCCGGCCGGCCGCCTCCTGGAGGGCGAGACGCAGAAGCTGCTGCGCATGGAGTCGGAGCTGGGCAAGCGCCTGATCGGGCAGACCGAGGCCGTGCAGGCCGTCTCGGACGCGGTGCGCCGCACCCGCGCCGGTATCGCCGACCCCGACCGCCCGACCGGCTCGTTCCTGTTCCTCGGCCCGACCGGTGTCGGCAAGACCGAGCTGGCGAAGGCCCTCGCGGACTTCCTCTTCGACGACGAGCGGGCCATGGTCCGCATCGACATGAGCGAGTACGGCGAGAAGCACAGCGTCGCCCGCCTGGTCGGTGCCCCGCCCGGTTACGTCGGTTACGAGGAGGGCGGCCAGCTGACCGAGGCGGTCCGCCGCCGCCCGTACACCGTCGTCCTGCTGGACGAGGTCGAGAAGGCCCACCCCGAGGTCTTCGACATCCTGCTCCAGGTCCTGGACGACGGCCGGCTCACCGACGGACAGGGCCGGACGGTGGACTTCCGGAACACCATCCTGATCCTGACGTCCAACCTCGGCAGCCAGTACCTGACCGATCCCCTGGTCAAACCGGAGGAGAAGAAGCGCCAGGTCCTGGACGTCGTCCGGGCCTCCTTCAAGCCGGAGTTCCTGAACCGGCTGGACGACCTGGTGGTCTTCTCCGCCCTGTCCGGCGACGAGCTGGCGCACATCGCGGGCCTCCAGATCGACCGGCTCGCGGGGCGCCTGGCCGACCGGCGGCTCACCCTGGACGTCACCCCCGAGGCCCTGGCCTGGCTGGCCGAGGAGGGCAACGACCCGGCGTACGGTGCCCGGCCGCTGCGCCGCCTCATCCAGACGGCGATCGGCGACCGGCTCGCGAAGGAGATCCTGGCGGGCGAGATCAAGGACGGCGACACGGTCCGCGTGGACCGGTTCGAGGACGGCCTGATCGTCGGCGCGGCGAGCTGAGAGCGCCCGGCCGGGCCGTGGGCCGGGCATGTGGCACCCGGGGAGCGGGTGTCACATGCCCGGCGCCGCCCTCAAGTGATCAATCTTTCAACATCGGTATCACGCCAAACACTCCGCCGGACCCCTGGTGAGTGAACTCCCTCGCGGGAGCGCTCGTCACCCCGGTGCACCGCTTCTGCCAAGGGAGTTGCGTACACCAGGCCATGGGCTCCGGCCCTGGCCGCGCGCATAAACAGGACACCCCGCCTTACCTGCGCCAACCTGCCCGTAGCTGGGGTTAGAAGTCGGATTGGACCGCCGGTAGCGTGCCCGCATGAACGAGCGGACAGGCGATGAGACAGACAACGGACCCAAGAAGTCCGGATCTGACAAGCTCTTTCACCTCGGCGAATTCCGTACGCTTTGGGTTGCTTATGCTCAGTCGATCCTGGGCGACCAGCTGGCACGTGTGGCGTTGTCGTTGTTCGTGTTCGAGCGTACGCACTCACCGGGATGGACCGCGGCGACCTATGCCCTGACCACCCTCCCGGCCCTGGTGTCCGGGGTACTGCTCTCCGGCCTGGCGGACCGTTTCCCCCGGCGCACGGTCATGGTCAGCTGCGACCTGACCCGGATGGTGCTGGTGGGGCTGATGGCGCTGCCGGGGATGCCGCTCCCGCTGCTCGCCGGCCTGCTCGTGCTGGCGCAGCTGGCCGAGGCGCCCTTCGGCGCCGCTCAGGGCGCGCTGCTGCCCACCGTGCTCGGCGCCGGACGCTACGAGCGGGGCCAGCGGATCATGCAGATCACCCATCAGGTCGGCCAGCTGGTCGGTTTCGCCGGGGGCGGACTGCTCGCCGCGTGGCTGGGCAGCAACCGCTCGCTGGCGGTGAACGCGGCGACCTTCCTGCTCTCGGCGGCCCTCATCCGGTTCGGCGTGAAGGCCCGCCCGGTGACGAGCGCCGAGGCCCGTACGGCGAAGCTCGGCGCCCGGGTCGGCGGTGCCGCGGCACTGATCTGGTCGGACCGCAGGCTCCGCTCGCTGCTCGGGCTGGGCTGGCTCGCGGGGTTCGTCGTCCTGCCGGAGGGCCTGGCCGCCCCGTTCGCGGACGAGGCGGGCGGCGGGGCCTACGCGGTGGGGCTGCTGCTCGCCTCGCACCCGGCGGGCATGGTGCTGGGGGCGGCCCTGCTGGGACGGTCCGGCGTCGGGGACGAGACCCGGCGCCGGCTGCTCGGCCCGCTGGCGGTCGCCGCGAACCTGCCGCTGGTCCTCTACCTGCTCGATCCCCGTACGGAAGCGGCGATGGTCCTGCTGTTCGTCGCCGGGGTGTGCTCGGCGTACCAGATCACCGCCGGAGCCACCTTCGTCCTCCTCACCCCGGCCGACCGGCGGGGCCAGGCACTGGGGCTCGCCCGGTCGGGGATGATCGCCATGCAGGGCATCGGCGTGGCGGCCGGGGGCGCGGTGACCGAGCTGACCGGGTCCTCGGCGAACACCATAGGGGCCGCCGGGCTGCTCGGGGTGGTCTGCGCCGTCCTGGTCGCCACCGCCTGGACCCGGGCCCAGGGAGCAGGCGCCACGATGATTCCCGGAAAGGCGTAGCCCGGGCCGTCTACGCCCCGGCGGCCGATCGCGGCTAGGGTCGTCGGCAGGAAACCACGAGATCCACAGGAGTACCGGCAATGTCTATCGACCCGTCCTCGATTCCCAACTTCGGGGCTCAGCCCGAACCGCAGGCGGCAGGACCGGAGGGCCCCGTCGTCCCCGACCAGGACCTCGTCAAGCAGCTGCTGGACCAGATGGAGCTGAAGTACGTCGTCGACGACGAGGGCGACCTCGCCGCGCCGTGGGAGGAATTCCGCACGTACTTCATGTTCCGCGGCGAGGGCGAGCAGCAGGTCTTCTCGGTCCGTACGTTCTACGACCGCCCGCACGCCACGGACCAGCGCCCGGTCCTCCTCGACGCGATCGACGACTGGAACCGCCGCACCCTGTGGCCCAAGGTCTACACGCACACCCACGAGCCCGAGGAGGGCGCGGAGGAGGGCGGTCCCTCGGTCCGCCTGATCGGCGAGGCGCAGATGCTCATCGGCACCGGCGTCTCCCTGGAGCACTTCGTCTCCTCGACGGTCAGCTGGGTGCGCGCCTCCATCGAGTTCGACAAGTGGCTGCTGGAGCGCCTGGGCCTGGCCCCGGCCGAGCAGAAGTCCGAGGACGGCACGGAGCAGTCCGCTCCGGACGCCTGAGTCCTCTCCGCACGTGTGAAGAGGCCCGGCCGGGGGAACCCGCGCCGGGCCTCTTCATGTCGCCCGGCCCGGAGGAAGGGGCCCGCGTCCGTGCAGCACGCCTACGTGCCCTGGCCCCCGAGCTGCTCCGCGCACAGCCGGTTTCAGGCCGGCGCCCACGCCGTGCAGCGGGGTCACCTCTCCGCCGAACCCGCGTGAGCGGACGCGGACCGTCCGTCCATCTGCCCGCCGTCCGCGGTTGGACGGGCGGTCCGGCCCGGACCCGCACCGCCGCGCGCCGGCCGCCGCCGCCTTCCGGCCGGGCCCCGGGGCCGCCTTTAGGCCCCGGGTGTGAACACGCTCCGGAATCCCGCCACTTACTACGTTTCCACACCCATCTACTACGTCAACGACGCCCCCCACCTGGGTCACGCCTACACGACGGTGGCCGGTGCGAATCCCTCTTTCGGCCCTGTGCCTCGACCCGACGAGTCCTGATCTCCTCGGCGACGCGGTGAATCG
Organism: Streptomyces sp. DT224; assembly: GCF_049844595.1. Classification (NCBI taxonomy): domain Bacteria; kingdom Bacillati; phylum Actinomycetota; class Actinomycetes; order Kitasatosporales; family Streptomycetaceae; genus Streptomyces; species Streptomyces sp. DT224. The sequence goes on along the minus strand of NZ_JBNCLI010000005.1, from coordinate 225,791 downwards.
TTTGCGGGAGTACGGGATCTTCTCCTGCGGAGGCTGGGCAGCGCTCGGAAGGACGATCCCGCTATCGCCGAAGCCGGGTGAGCGCCTCTTGGAGAACGGTGGTCCGCTTGCAGAAGGTGAAGCGGACGAAGGGCGCGCCCTGGTCGCGGTGGTCGTAGAAGACGGCGTTGGGGACGGCCACCACGCCGCAGCGTTCCGGTAGTGCCCGGCAGAACGCGATGCCGTCGCCGGTCGCGTCGAGCGGGCGGATGTCGGTGGTGACGAAGTACGTGCCGGCCGGCCGGTAGACCGCGAACCCGGCCTCGGCGAGGCCCGCGCACAGCAGGTCCCGCTTGGCGCGCAGATCCGCGCGCAGCTCCTCGTAGAAGCTGTCGGGCAGCCGCAGCGCCTCGGCGACGGCGTACTGGAGGGGCCCGCCGGAGACGTACGTCAGATACTGCTTCGCCGAACGCACCGCCGTCACCAGCTCGGGGCTCCCGGTGACCCAGCCGATCTTCCAGCCGGTGTACGAAAATGTCTTGCCGGCGGAAGAGATGGTGACCGTGCGGTCGCGCATACCGGGGAAGCCGGCCAGCGGCAGGTGTTCGCCCTCGAAGACCAGGTGCTCGTAGACCTCGTCGGTGACGACGAGCAGGTCGTGCTCGCAGGCGAGTTCCGCGATCGCGTGCAGTTCCTCGCGGCTGAGGACCGTGCCGGTGGGGTTGTGCGGGGTGTTGATCAGCAGCAGCCGGGTACGCCGGGTGACCGCCGCGCGCAGTTCGTCGAGGTCCAGCCGGTAGGTGCCCGCGGAGGTGTCGGGCCGCAGCGTGACGGGAACGCGCGTCGCGCCCGCCATCGCGATGCAGGCGGCGTACGAGTCGTAGTACGGCTCCAGCGCGATGACCTCGTCACCGGGCTCCAGGAGCGCCAGGAGCGAGGCGGCGATGGCCTCGGTGGCGCCCGCGGTGACCAGCACCTCCGTGTCGGGGTCGTACGTCAGGCCGTAGCGCCGCTGCTGGTGGCCGGTGATCGCGGTGCGCAGCTCGGGGACGCCGGGGCCGGGCGGGTACTGGTTTCCGTGCCCGGCGCGCAGGGCACGCACCGCGGCCTCGCGGACCTCCTCGGGGCCGTCGGTGTCCGGGAAGCCCTGGCCGAGGTTGATGGCTCCGGTGCGGACGGCCAGCGCGGACATCTCCGCGAAGATCGTCGTGCCGAACTCGGCGAGGCGGCGGTTGAGCAGCGGTCGTCCGTGTGTCATGGCCGCCATCCTGCGCGCAAGCTCTGGACTTGCTCAAGTCTGCTTTGGCCGTACGGCGGCGGGGGCATCTCCCCTGCACGCCGGAAGGGCGCGGAGCGGGGGGCCTCGCTTCGGGGGACAGAAGGACGTGAGGTCATGGACGGTTTTCTGGTCGGGGTGATTCTGGTCGTGCTGGTCGCGGTCCTCGTCGCGATGCTGGCGGGGGCCGGTGGACGGGGGCGTGCGCCGGCGCGCGGCAGGCGGCGTGGTACGGCGGACGGCTCGGCCGCCGGGGGCAGCTGGTGGGCCGGGGACGGCGGCGGCTCGTCCTGCGGCAGCGGTGGGCACTCGGGCGGCCACTCCTGCGGCGGGGGTTCCTCCTGCGGCGGGGGTTCCTCGTGCGGTGGAGGCGGCGGGGGTGGGTGCGGCGGAGGCAGCTGACACGGGGCAGTTGGTCCGCGTGGGCGTGTTCGCGAACACGCCCAGGGGCCCGGCGGGACGCGCGGTGAACGCGCCAAGTCCCGCCGGGCTCCTTTTTGTTGGGGATTCCCACAGGTCTGCGGTGAACAGGTGAGCGGGAAGCCCCCCGAGGGGGATGGAAACCCCGGCAAGTTGGGCAAAAACGCTGTGAGTGCGGCGTAGTTCGTGATTCCCTCGTGGGAGAGAACATCCAGCCCTCGGACCCCAGTTGGACCTGATCGGGCGCTTCCCACCCCCACGCGCGCGCCATGGGGGCGTCCCCTGTCCATGTGTCCATGCGTGTTTGCGGAGCCGACCCATGCTCACGACCCTTCATACGGCCTATTCCGACACCCGTGCCGCCGATCTGGCCTGGGCGCTGGGGCGCGAGCCGCTCCCGGCGCTCGCCGTCCTCGACCTCGAACTCGCCGGCGCCACCCTGCAGCTGCGGCTGCTCGGCGCCTCCCACCAGGTGCTCCTGGAGGAGGAGCAGGGCAGCTGTTCCGAGACCGTCGCCTGTATGCCCGGCAGCAGCACCCCGCTGCCGCTGGGCGTCGCCAAGCGGATCGGCGGCTGGGAGTACGAGTTCGCGGCCCGCGTGGAGACGCTCAACGCGGGCTCCTTCGCCGGACGCGCGCAGGAGCTGCTGGCGCTCGTCGCCGACCACCCGCACGGCCTGGCCGGAACGTTTCCGGGCAGCCCGCACGCCTTCACCGCCATGCTCGCCCAGCGGACCGGGGACCAGGTGCGGTGGCGCACCTGGCACGCGTACCCGCAGGAGGGCCAGCTCGTCGTGACGCGGACCCGGGTGGGCGTGCGGACACCCGCGGTGGCGCTGTGACGCACACCTGCCACGCCGCGGGTGCGCCACTTACACCCTTGTGGGTGACAAGCAGCGAGCGATCAGTGACGTAGCGTTCGCGGCATGATCGACCAGCAGGTGTCGCTGCGAGGGGGCGCGGCGCGGCTTCCCGTCCGGCCGAGGACCGGTCGGTACCTCGTGCTGGCCGCCGTCTTCGTCTGTGCCGCCTGCGGACTGGTGTACGAGCTCGAACTGGTGGCGCTCGCCTCCTATCTGATCGGTGACTCGGTCACCCAGGCGTCCGTCGTGCTCTCCGTGATGGTGTTCGCGATGGGGATCGGCTCGCTGCTCGCGAAACGTTTACGCAACCGGGCGGCGGTGGGCTTCGGACTGATCGAGGCGGTGCTCGCCCTGGTGGGGGGCTTCTCGGCACTGGTGCTCTACGCGTCGTTCGCCTGGTTCGGCGAGTCGCGGTACGCGCTGGTCGCGTTCTCACTGACGATCGGCGTCCTGATCGGGGCGGAGATCCCCCTGCTCATGACGCTGATCCAGCGGGTGGACCGGCAGGACGCGGGCGGGGCGGTCGCCGATCTGTTCGCGGCGGACTACGTGGGCGCGCTCGTCGGAGGTCTCGCCTTTCCGTTCCTGCTGCTGCCGATGCTCGGCCAGCTCACCGGCGCTCTGCTGACCGGCGCGGTGAACGCGGCGGCGGGCGGGGCGCTGGTGCTGTGGGTCTTCCGGCGGGACGTGTCCCCCAGGGCGCGGTGGCTGCTGATCGCCGCCAATGTCACGGTGATCGCCGTGCTGGCCACCGCCGCGCTGCTGGCCGACGACTTCGAGCGGGCGGCGCGGCGCGCGGTGTACGGGGACCAGGTGCGGGTCGCCGTGCGGACCGATGTGCAGGAGGTCGTGCTGACCGGGGCCGGCCGCAGTTCCCTGGACCTCTATCTGGACGGCCGGCTGCGGGTCAGCGCCCGCGACGAGTACCGGTACCACGAGGCGCTGGTGCACCCGGCGATGAACGGGCCGCACGCCCGGGTCCTGATCCTGGGCGGCGGGGACGGGCTGGCGGCGCGGGAGGTGCTGCGCTACCCGGACGTGCGGAGCGTGACCCTGGTGGAGCTGGACCCCACCGTCACCCGACTGGCCCGTACGGACCCCGCGCTCTCCGCGCTGAACGCGCACGCGCTGGACGACCCCCGCGTGACGGCGGTGACCGGCGACGCGTTCACCTGGCTGCGGACCGCCCGCGGCCGCTACGACGTGGTGATCTCCGACCTCCCCGATCCCGGGATCTCGGCCGGCACGAAGCTCTACTCGGCGGAGTTCTACGGCCTGGTCGCTGAGGCCCTCGCACCGGACGGACGGCTCGCGGTGCACGCGGGACCGCCCGTCGGCCGGCCGCGCACCTACTGGACGGTCGACGCCTCCATGCGGGCCGCCGGGCTGCGTCCGCGCCCCTATCGGATCAGCGGGCGCCAGTCGGGCTCCGCGGCCGGTCCCGACCGGGCCGGCGACGACGCGGACGGCGGCTGGGGTTTCCTGCTGGCCGGGACGGCCGCGACGCCCACCCTCGGCCTGTCCCCGGACGCGCCCGCGCTGCGCTTCCTGAACGTGCCGGGACTGCTGGCCGCGGGGCGCGGGGCGGAGGCCGGGCGGCTGTCCGGCCTCCCGCCGTCGACGCTGGTGCATCCGCGCTACTGGGACGGGCGGTGAGGTGCAGCGGTGCGCGATCGCGGTGACGGGGTGCGGGGGCGGTCACGGGTGCGGAAGCGCTGACGGGACGGCCGGGGCTGAGTAGGCTCGTTCACCATGGAGCATGAGGTGTTCGTTCCGGTTCCGGTCCCGGCCCTGCGGCGGACGCTGGGCGACCCCGTCCGCGTCGCCCGCTGTGTGCCGGGGTTCCAGCAGGACGCCGACGCGTCGGCGGGCCCCCTGGCGGGCCGGCTCAGAATCCGGGCGGGCGGCCACACCATCACGTACAGGGGCACGCTGCGTCTCACGCCGTTGCCGGGCGACCCGGACGTGGACTCCGTGCACGCCGTCCGGGTGGAGGGCGAGGGCGTGGAGGCCCGGGGCGGGGGCTCGGCGAAGCTGTCGCTGATCCTCCGGCTGACGGAGGGCGACGAGGGCACGTCGATCGCCTTCGAGGGCGGGGCGAGCGGCGACGGGCGCCTGCGGGACCTGGAGCCGGCGGCGGCACTGTCGACGGCCCACCGCCTGCTGGACCGGTTCGCCCAGCAGCTCGTGACGGAGTCGCTGGCAGCCCAGGGCGAGGGCGCGGCCGACGAGGCGTGGGGCGGCGCGGCCTCCGGTGGTGGCGTCTCCGGCGACGGGGCTTCCGGTGGTGGTGCCTCCGGCGACGGGGCTTCCGGTGGTGGTGCCTCTTCGGGTGGGGCCTCTTCCGGTACGCCGGAGAATGCGGAGACGCCGGGTGCCGCCGAGGTCACCGCCGATGAGCTGGCGGTCGGGGAGGCCGTGGAGAAGGCGCTCGAAGAGGCCGCCGAGGAGGCGGACCAGAGCGGCCCCGAGCCCGCGGCCGGCTCCCCGCTCAGCGGCTCCGGACCCCTGAGCGGCGCCGACGAGTCGCTGCCGACGCACGAGGCCGCCCCGGACGAGGCGCCGGGCGCCGAGCAGCCGGCGGAGCGCGACGAGGAAGAGTCCTCGGACGGGGAGTCCCTGTTCGACGCGCCCGTTCCGCCGTCGTCGCTGGACCCGGTCGCCGGGATCGAGTTCACCGTGCCGGACGGGCCTCCGGCCGAGGCCGCGCACGCCCGGCGCACCATGATCGGGCGCAGCGCGGAGGAGGTCGACCACGCCCCGCCGCGCGGCCGCTACGCCCCCGTGCCCTCGCCGGATTCGGGCGGGGCGGGTGCGACGCTGCGCTGGGTCGCCCCGGCGGCGGCTCTGGCCCTGGCCTCGGCGGTGGTCGTGAGCCGGGCGTTGCGGCGCCGGAGGTAGCGGCGCCAGTAGGGTCGTCCCGTGAGCAGTAGCGAGAAGGACGTCCGGCTCTCCGTCGGCGACACAGAGTTGACCGTGAACCCCGCCAACGGCTGCCGTATCAGCAGCCTGCGGATCGGGGGTACCGAACTACTGAGGCAGGGGGAGCGGTACGGCTGCTTCCCGATGGTCCCGTGGTGCGGACGGACCGAGAACGGGCAGTTCCGCGACGGCGGTGTCCTCCACAAACTGCCGCTGACGGCTCCGCCGCACGCCATCCACGGCACCGGCCGCGACACGGCGTGGCACACCGCCCTGGAGAGCGGGACGCAGGCGTCGTTCTACTACGACCTGGCCGACCCCTGGCCGTACCCGGGCCGGGTGACCCAGACCTTCGAACTGGCCGAGGACTCCCTCACGTTGGCCTTCGGCATCGAGACGTACGGGGACTCCTTCCCGGCCCAGGCGGGCTGGCACCCGTGGTTCCGCCGCCGGCTCGACAGCGGTGAGGAGGTCCGCATCGACTTCGACGCCGCCTGGCAGGAGGAGCGCGGCGAGAACCACCTGCCGACCGGCCGCCGGATTCCGGCCCTGCCCGGCCCGTGGGACGACTGCTTCGGGATGCCGGACGGTGTCGACGTCACCCTCACCTGGCCGGAGCGGCTGGAGCTGACGGTGAAGAGCCGGTCCGAGTGGGTCGTGATCTACGACGAACAGGACGAGGCGGTGTGCGTGGAGCCGCAGTCGGGCCCGCCGAACGGGCTGAACACCGACCCCCGCTATGTCACCCCGATCGAGCCGCTGGAGATCGCCACCACCTGGAGCTGGCGCCGGCTCTGAGCGCGGGGCCCGGGCGGGTTCCGGGCTCGGGGCGGGACGTCGCGGAAAACGCGCGCCTTATCCTCATAGCCATGACTGACGTACGTGCTGAGCTGCTGCAGCAGATCAAGGACAAGGCCGTGGTTCACGGCAAGGTGACGCTCTCCTCCGGCCTGGAGGCCGACTGGTACATCGATCTGCGCCGCATCACGCTGGACGGCAAGGCCGCTCCGATGGTCGGTCAGGTCATGCTCGACGCGACGGCCGAGCTGGACTACGACTGCGTGGGCGGTCTGACGCTGGGCGCCGACCCGGTCGCCACGTCGATGCTGCACGCCTCCGCGGCCCGCGGCCAGGAGCTGGACGCCTTCGTCGTCCGCAAGGCCCAGAAGGCCCACGGGATGCAGCGCCGGATCGAGGGCACGGACGTGAAGGGCCGTCGCTGCCTCGTCGTCGAGGACACCTCGACCACCGGCGGCTCGCCGCTGACCGCGGTCGAGGCCGTGCGCGAGGCCGGCGGCGAGGTCGTCGCGGTGGCCGTGATCGTGGAGCGCGGAGCCGCCCCGGCCATCGCCGAGGCGGGCCTTCCGTACGTCCACGTCTACACGGTCCCGGACCTCGACCTCGACTGACCTGGCAGTTTGCCCGAAGGCGGTCGGTTTCACGTGAAACCGACCGCCTTCGTCGTACGCCCGTGAGCAGGCACCGCCCGGGCCGGGAGGCACCGCCGGGTGGAGCCGGAACCAGAGTCTGGGAAGATGGGGGCGACGATGACGTCGCCCCCAGGTCAGGGACCCAGCAACGCACACCCGCACATCCCAAGGAGCGGACAGATGCCCATCGCAACCCCCGAGGCATACGCCGAGATGCTCGACCGGGCGAAGGCAGGCAAGTTCGCCTACCCGGCCATCAACGTGACGTCGACCCAGACCCTGCACGCCGCCCTTCGCGGCTTCGCGGAGGCCGAGAGCGACGGCATCGTGCAGATCTCGACCGGCGGCGCGGAGTTCCTGGGCGGCCAGTACAACAAGGACATGGTCACGGGCGCTGTAGCCCTCGCCGAGTTCGCGCACATCGTCGCCGCCAAGTACGACGTCACCGTCGCGCTGCACACCGACCACTGCCCCAAGGACAAGCTGGACACGTACGTCCGTCCGCTGATCGACGTCTCCGCGGAGCGCGTCGCCAAGGGTCTGAACCCGCTGTTCCAGTCGCACATGTGGGACGGCTCGGCCGAGACGCTGGCCGACAACCTGGCCATCGGCCAGGAGCTGCTGGCCAAGGCCGCCGCCGCCAAGATCATCCTTGAGGTCGAGATCACCCCGACCGGTGGCGAGGAGGACGGCGTCACCCACGAGATCAACGACGAGCTCTACACGACCGTGGACGACGCGCTGCGCACCGCCGAGGCGCTGGGCCTGGGCGAGAAGGGCCGTTACCTGCTGGCCGCCTCGTTCGGCAACGTGCACGGCGTCTACAAGCCGGGCAACGTCGTCCTGCGCCCGGAGCTCCTCAAGGACCTCCAGGAGGGCGTCGGCGCCAAGTACGGCAAGACGTCGCCGTTCGACTTCGTCTTCCACGGCGGCTCCGGCTCCACCGCCGAGGAGATCGCCACCGCGCTGGAGAACGGCGTCGTGAAGATGAACCTCGACACCGACACCCAGTACGCCTTCACCCGCCCGATCGTGGACCACGTGTTCCGCAACTACGACGGTGTGCTGAAGGTCGACGGCGAGGTCGGCAACAAGAAGGTCTACGACCCGCGCAGCTGGGGCAAGTCCGCCGAGGGCGGCATGGCCAAGCGCGTCACGGAGGCGTGCGCCAACCTGCGCTCCACCGGCACCAAGCTGAAGTAGTCCGGTACCGCTGTGTGGCGTGGGCCCGTCACCCCCTCCGGGTGCCGGGCCCACGGCATGTCCGGACCCGTCACGCACGACCCGAGGGAACAGCCGTGAGCACGTCCTACGACTTCGACACCGTGATCGACCGCCGCGGAACCTGGTGCGTCCAGTGGGACGGGGTCGCGGACCGCTTCGGGGTGGACGGGCTGCTGCCGTTCACCATCTCCGACATGGACTTCGAGACCGCCCCCGAGGTGCTGGCCGCCCTGCGGGAACGGCTCGAACACGGGGTGTTCGGCTACACGGACTGGCGGCTGGGCGACTTCCGGCCGGCCGTCGCCCACTGGTACGCGACGCGGTACGGCACCGCGATCGACACCGGGAGCCTGGTGTACGGTCCGTCCGTGCTCAGCCAGCTCTCGCAGCTGCTCCAGATGTGGACGGACGAGGGCGACGGCGTGGTCCTGCACACGCCCACGTACGACGGCTTCCGCAAGGCGATCCACGGACTCGGGCGGGAGCTGCGGGGCGTGCCGCTGGGGGACACGGACGCGCTGGAGCGGGAGCTCGCGCGGCCGGACAGCAAGGTCCTCGTGGTCTGCTCCCCGCACAACCCGTCCGGGCGGGTGTGGACGGAGGCGGAGCTCGCGGAAATGGCGGAGCTCGCCGCGCGCTACGGCGTGGCCGTGATCAGCGACGAGATCCACGCGGACTTCGTGCACGACGGACGTCCGCACGTGCCGTGGACCCGGGTGGGCGGCGACGCGCGCTGGGCGGTCGTCAGCTCGGCCTCGAAGTCGTTCAACTTCCCCGCGCTGACCGGTTCGTACGGCCTCATCGGACGGCCGGAGGACCGGACCGAGTACCTGCGCCGGATGGAGACGGCGGAGGGCCTCGCCTCACCGGCGGTGCTCTCCCTGACCGCGCACATCGCCGCGTACCGGGAGGGCGCGCCCTGGCTGGACGCGGTACGCGCGTACGTCGCGGAGAACCTGTCCCTGGTCGCCGAGCGGCTGAACGCCGCGTTCCCCGCCCTGGAGTGGGAGCCGCCGCAGGCCGGTTACCTGGCCTGGATCGATCTGCGGCGTGCGGGCGTCCAGGACGACGAGGCGTTGCAGCGCGTCCTGATCGAGCGGGAGCGCGTCGCGGTGATGCCGGGCAGCACGTACGGGGCCGAGGGCTTCGTCCGGCTGAACGTGGGATGCGCGCGGAGCAAGGCCGAGGCCGGGCTCGACGCGCTGATCCGGGGCGTCGAGGCGGTACGCGTCGGCGCCTGAGGGCTCCCGGTGGCCCTGGCTGACACGTCCCGCCCGCCAGGCCCTCCCGGTGGCCCTTCGGCCGGGTGCCGACGATGCTGAGGCCATGGAGAAGAGCGAGGCGGACGGGCCCGCGATCCGGGTGGCCTCCCCCGTCGGGCGCTGGGTCGTCCTGACGACGGTGCTCGGGTCGAGCATGGCCCTGCTCGACTCCACCGTCATCAACGTCGCCCTCCCCCGTATCGGCGACGACCTGGGCACCGACCTGGCTGCGCTCCAGTGGACCGTCAACGCCTACATGCTGACCCTGGCAGGGCTGATCCTGCTCGGCGGGGCGCTCGGCGACCGCTACGGGCGGAGGCGGGTCTTCGTGGTGGGCGTCATCTGGTTCGCCGCCGCCTCGCTGGTCTGCGGCCTCGCCCCGAACGCCCCCGTACTCATCGCCGCCCGCGCTCTGCAAGGGGTCGGCGGCGCGCTCCTGACACCCGGCTCGCTGGCCCTGATCCAGGCGAGCTTCCATCCGGACGACCGGGCCCGCGCCGTCGGGCTGTGGTCCGGGTTCGGCGGGGTCGGCGCGGCCGTGGGGCCGTTCTTGGGCGGCTGGCTCGTCGACGGGCCGGGCTGGCGCTGGGTGTTCCTGCTCAACCTGCCGCTGGCCGCCGTCTGCGTGCCCGTCGCGCTGCGCCACGTACCGGAGTCCCGGGACCCGGACGCCCGGGGGCGGTTCGACGTCGCCGGAGCGGCCCTCGGCGCCCTCGCGCTCGCCCTGGTGACATACGCGCTGATCGACGCGCCGGGCCAGGGCGCCTCCCCGGCCGTGCTCGGAGCGGCGGCGGGCGGAGTGCTCCTCGGTGCCGCCTTCGTCCGGCTCGAACGGCGGCGGGCCCATCCGATGCTGCCGCCCTCGGTGTTCGCGTCCCGCCAGTTCACCGCCGTCAACGTCGTCACCCTGTGCGTGTACGCGGCGCTCGGCGGCTACTTCTTCCTCTCCGCGATCCAGCTTCAGGTCGTCGCCGGGTACTCGGCGCTGGGCGCCGGTACCGCGCTGCTGCCGACCACCCTCCTGATGCTGCTGTTCTCGGCCGCTTCGGGCGAGCTGGGCCAGCGCATCGGTCCGCGTGTCCCGCTCACCGCCGGGCCACTGATCGCCGCCGCCGGCATGCTGCTGATGCTGCGCGTGGGGAAGGGATCGAACTCCGTCACGGGCTACCTCACCGACGTCCTGCCCGCCGTGGCCGTCCTGGGCGTCGGTCTCGTCACCGTCGTGGCACCCCTCACCGCGACCGTCCTGGCTTCTGTGGACACGGCCAGGGCCGGGCTCGCCAGCGGCATCAACAACGCCGCCGCACGCGCCGCCGGCCTCATCGCGGTGGCCGCGTTGCCGCTGCTCGCCGGCATGGGGCCGGAGGCGTACCGGGACGCAGGGGAGTTCGCCGCGACGTTCCGGCGGGCGATGCCGATGTGCGCCGGACTGCTGGTGCTCGGCGCGCTGATCGCCTGGGCGACCGTACGCACACCCGCCCCCGTGCGCGACACCGCGCGGCCCGAATGCGCGGTCCACTGCGGCGTCACGAGCCCGCCGCTGGAACCCGCACCGGAGACCGGCCCGCCGGACAGGACGGGATGAAGGGCGCGGCGGGTCCCGAAGCCGCACGGGCCGGGGCGGGATTCGTGCCCACCGGGTCATCGGCGCGCCCGTGCCAGGCACACTGGGGGCATGTCGATCCACGAGAACCTGCTCGGGGGCCCGCCCCCGACCCACCTGCCCGACGACCCGGAGCCGCGCGAACTGCTCGCCGCCGGCACGGCCCCCGCCGACGTCGCCGCCAAGTACCCGACCTCCTCGCTGGCCTGGGCGCAGCTCGCCGACGAGGCGTTCGAGGGCGGCCGGGTGATCGAGTCGTACGCCTACGCCCGCACCGGCTACCACCGCGGCCTCGACGCGCTGCGCCGGGCCGGCTGGAAGGGCCACGGCCCCGTGCCGTTCGAGCACGAGCCGAACCGAGGCTTCCTCCGCGCCCTGCACGCCCTCGCACGGGCCGCGCAGTCCATCGGCGAGCAGGAGGAGTACGAGCGCTGCTCGACGTTCCTGCGCGACTCCTCGCCGACCGCCGCCGAGACCCTCGGCTAGCCGACGCCGTACCGCAGGCCCCGCAGCTCCGCATCCGCGACTGCGGGGCCTGCGCGTGTCCGGAGCAGGCGTTTAGGATGCGCACAGGGGACCGGAGCTCCACTTCCGCAGGGAAGGGGCGGACCGCTACCCGGAAGCTCGTGTCGAGGAGACAGCGATGTCGACGATTCACCCCGACCCCGAAGCCACCGGTGCGGCGACCCCGCACCTCGACTTCGCGGGCACGACTCCGTACGAGGACTATGTCCAGGCGGATGTCCTGACCCACCTCCAGCACCTCCGCTCGGACGATCCCGGCGAGATGGTCTTCCTGGTCACCACCCAGGTCATGGAGCTGTGGTTCACCGTCATCGTCCATGAGTGGGAGACCGCAGCGCACGCGATGCGCGAGGACCGCCTGGACGTCGCGCAGGACGCGCTGAAGCGGTCGCTCCGCGAGCTGGAGGCCCTGAACGCCTCCTGGACACCGCTCGCCCAGCTCACCCCCGCCCAGTTCAACTCCTACCGGTCCTCGCTCGGCGAGGGTTCCGGTTTCCAGTCGGCGATGTACCGGCGGATGGAGTTCCTGCTGGGCGACAAGTCCGCGTCCATGCTGGTGCCGCACCGGGGCGCGCCCCGCGTCCACGCGGAGCTGGAGAAGGCCCTCGCGGAGCCCGGCCTGTACGACGAGGCCCTCGCCCTGCTCGCCCGGCGCGGGCACCCGGTCCCGGAGGCCGTGCTCGGCCGGGACCTGACCCGGAAGTACGAGCCGTCGCCCGAGGTCGAGGCCGTCTGGGCGGAGATCTACGCCAACCCGGACCAGAACGACGAGCTGGTCCGCCTCGGCGAGGTGCTCACCGATGTGGGCGAGCTGGTGTGGCGATGGCGCAACGACCATCTCCTCGCGACCCGGCGGGCCATGGGCTCCAAGACCGGCACCGGCGGCTCGGCCGGCGTGGCCTGGCTGGAGAAGCGCGCCACGAAGAACGTGTTCCCCGAGCTCTGGACGGCCCGCAGCCATGTCTGACCTGCAGGAGCGCGCACAGGCGCTCGACACCGATGACGCCCTCGCGGCGCTGCGCGAGCTGTTCACCCTGGACGACACCGTCTACCTGGACGGCAACTCGCTCGGCGCGCTGCCGCGCCACGTGCCCGCCCGGGTGCAGGAGGTCCTCACCCGCGAGTGGGGCGAGCTGCGCATCCGGTCCTGGGGCGAGAGCGGCTGGTGGACGGCGCCGGAACGGATCGGTGACCGCATCGCCCCGATCGTCGGCGCGGCGGCCGGCCAGATCGTCGTCGGGGACTCGACCAGCGTGAACGTCTTCAAGGCCCTCGTCGCCGCGACCCGGCTGGCACCGGAGGGCCGCGACGAGATCCTGGTCGACGCGCGGACATTCCCCACCGACGGCTACATCGCCGCTTCGGCGGCCCGGATGACCGGCCACCGGATCGTGCCGGTCGACCCCGCGGACGTGCCGGACGCGCTCGGTCCGCGGACCGCCGCCGTCCTGCTCAACCACGTCGACTACCGCTCGGGCCGGCTGCACGACCTGCCGGGACTGACCGCCGCGGTCCGTGCCGCGGGCGCGATCGCCGTATGGGACCTGTGCCACAGCGCGGGCGCGCTCCCCGTCGGCCTGGACGAGCACGGCGTGGACCTGGCGGTCGGCTGCACCTACAAGTACCTCAACGGCGGCCCCGGTGCGCCCGCCTACCTGTACGTCGCCGAGCGCCACCAGGCGTCCTTCGACTCGCCCCTCCCGGGGTGGACGTCGCATGCCGATCCGTTCGCGATGACGCCCGGTTACACCCCGGCGGACGGTGCGGTGCGGGGCCGGGTGGGCACGCCCGACATCCTGTCCATGCTGGCCCTGGAGGCGTCCCTCGACGTCTGGGACGGCGTCGGGATCGAGGCGGTCAGGGCCAAGTCCCTGGCCCTGACGGACTTCTTCCTGGAGTGCGTCGAGGCGTACGCCCCCGAAGGCCGGGTCGCCTCGGTCACCCCGGCCGCCCACGCGGAACGGGGCAGCCAGGTCGCGCTGCGGTGCGACGACGCGGAGCCCGTGATGGCCGAGCTGATCGCGCGCGGTGTCGTCGGGGACCTGCGCCGGCCCGATGTGCTGCGGTTCGGTTTCACACCGCTGTACGTGGGGTTCGCGGACGCGGAACGCGCGGCGCGGGTGCTCGCGGAGGTTCTGGGCGCCCCGGCGGCGTAGGCTGCCGCATCCGTCCGGTGACCGGCTCGCCCCGGTCGCCGGACGGCGCCATGGTGCGGGCCGGCCGTGGTGCCGGGGCCGGTGCGGGCGGTGTGCGGGGGCGCGGATTCCCGGTGGGCGGGGCCGTCCGCCGTACTGGTACCGTCCCCGCAGGTCAGGCCAGTTGGGCCGGACGACAGGGAGGGTGGGAGCGGGATGTCGGATTCTGCCGCGCGCGAGCGGGACGCCGCCGAGACCGAGTCGGCGTTCTCGCATCCGGCCGTCGCTCCCGACGCGTCCGCGGCCTACGGCAGCCATCCCGACCAGGTCATCGACTTCTACGCCCCGCGTGGGGGCTGCGCCGTCGCACCGGTCGTGGTCGTGCTGCACGGTGGCGCGTGGCGGGCTCCGTACGACCGGGCGCATATGTCGCCGTTCGCGGGCTTCCTGGCGCGGCGCGGGTTCGCCGTGGCCAGTGTGGAGTACCGGCGCGGCAGCGAGCTTCCGCAGCAGCGCGGGGCCGACCCGGTGGCGGGGCGCTGGCCGGAGACCTTCGACGACGTGGCCGCCGCGATGGACGCGCTGCCCGAGCTGCTGGCGCGGGAGCTGCCGGCGGCGGACGTCCGCCGGATCGTGGTCACCGGGCACTCGGCGGGCGGGCAGCTGGCGCTGTGGGCCGCAGCCCGGCACGTACTGCCGGAGGGGTCGCCGTGGCGGCTCCCGAGGCCGCCCGCACTGCGGGGCGTGGTGGCACTCGCGCCGATCGCGGACTTCGGCGCGGCGGTCGCGCTCGACGTGTGCTCGGGGGCGATCGGGCAGCTGCTGGGGTCTGCGGAGGACTTCGCCGGGCGGAGCGCGCACGCCGACCCGTCGCGGCTGCTGCCCACGGGCATCGCGACCGCGGTCGTCCAGGGCACGACGGACCTCACGGTCCCGGCAGCCGTCGCCGAGGCGTTCGTGGACGCGGCCGCGAAGGAGGGCGAGACGGTGGGGCTGACCCTGCTGCCGGACGTCGGCCACTTCCCCCTGATCGACCCGGCCGCCGACGCGTGCGCGGTGGTCGCGGAGGAGATCGCCCAGCTCGCCTGGTAGGGCGTCGCGACGGGCGCGCGTAGTACTTGCGACGGACGGCCGGGAATCCGCATCACTGCTGACGCCCCGGCCCGCCGCCCCGCCTACCGTGGAGGCGTGACCGAGACCAAGACCAGAAGCCCGGAGCTACGGCTCGCCGCGCGTGCGATGGACGACCTCTGGGAAGACCTCTTCGAGGACGCCTTCGCCTACCGGCCGATGTCACCGATGCGCACGGACGGCCTCCTGACGAGGCGGTTGCCGAAGCGGCTCGCGGCACAGGCCGCGTGGATCCCGCACGCGGCCGTTCTGGGCGCCGCGCTGATCACCTTCATGGCGGGGTTCACCTCAACCGGCAACGCCGGGGTCCTGCTGTCCGGGCTGCTGCCCGCCGTCTGCGTGGCGATGACCCTGATCAGGCCGGTCGGGGCGTTCTGGATGTCGATGGTTCTGGTGCCGGTGAGCGTGGTGGTGGGCGGCTACGAGCCGTGGGCACCGAGCGTCTTCATCTCCCACCTGGTGGTGCTGTTCGTCGTCGCGGCCAGGACCCGGCCACGTACCGCCGCCTGGATGTGGGCGCTCACGTTGCTGCTCGGCCTCGTCGTGGAGGGCGTCGTCACCGGCGGGGCCGGCGGGCCGAACACCGCTGGCATGGCGGTCGTCTCGGCATTCGCGCTGCTGGTGGTGAGCATGGTGCAGGTCCGGCGGGAGGCGCAGCGCGAGGTCACCGTGCAGCGCACCGTCACCGCCGTCGAGCGCGACCGGCGCACGCTGCTGGAGGAGCGCACCACGATCGCCCGCGAACTCCACGACGTGGTCGCCCACCACATGTCCGTCGTCGCCATCCAGGCCGAGGCCGCCCCGTACCGGGTGGAGAACCCGCCGCCGGAGCTGGAGCAGGTGTTCGTCACCATCCGGGAGAACGCCGTGGCCGCGCTCACCGAGCTGCGCCGGGTGCTCGGTGTCGTCCGGGCCGACGACTACGAGGCACCGGACGCGCCGCAGCCCACCCTCGCCGACCTCGACCGGTTGCTCGCCAACGTTGGGGACGCGGGCCTGGTGACCGAGAAGGCGGTGACCGGCGCGGTCCGCGAACTGCCCCAGGGCGTCGAGCTGTCGGCGTACCGGATCATCCAGGAAGCCCTCAGCAACAGCCTCCGGCACGCCCCGGGCGCCACGGCCAGGGTCGAGATCGGCTACGTCCTCGGCGGGCTCGGCCTGCGCGTGGTCAACGGCCCGCCGACCGCTCCGGTGAAGCCGTCGCCGGGTGCCGGTCACGGAATCACCGGAATGCGGGAGCGGGTCGCGATGCTGAACGGCGAGATGACCGCCGAGGCCACCGAGGAGGGCGGTTACGAGGTCACGGCCTTCATCCCGGCCCAGCAGACGTCCCCCGGTGCGTCCGGCGCCTTCAAGGAGCAGGTATGACGACGCAGCCCGCCACCCCGCCGATCCGGGTCCTGATCGTGGACGACCAGATGATGGTCCGCGAGGGCTTCTCGGTCCTGCTCAACGCCATGCCGGGCATCGAGGTCGCCGGCGAGGCGGTGAACGGCCGCGAGGCCGTCTCCCAGGTCACCGCACTCCGTCCCGACGTGGTGCTGATGGACATCCGCATGCCCGAGCTCAACGGCATCGAGGCGACCCGCGAGATCGTCGCCGCTGACGCGGACGCGAAGGTCCTGGTCCTCACCACCTTCGACCTCGACGAATACGTCTACCAGGCCCTCCGTGCGGGGGCCTCCGGCTTCCTCCTCAAGGACGCCTCGGCCCGCCAGCTCGCCGACGGCGTACGTGTGGTCGCGTCCGGCGAGGCGCTGCTGGCCCCCACCGTGACCCGGCGCCTGATCAACGAGTTCTCCCGGCTCGCCTCCGCTCCCCGCCCTCCGGCCCTGGCCCGGGTCGGCGAGCTCACCGAGCGCGAGACGGAGGTACTCGTCCTCATTGCCCAGGGCCTGTCGAACGCGGAGATCGCCGGACACCTCGTCGTCGCCGAGTCGACCATCAAGACCCACGTGAGCCGCATCCTGGTTAAGCTCGGCCTCCGCGACCGCACCCAGGCCGCCGTGTTCGCCTATGAGGCCCGCCTGGTCACCCCTTCCTGAGCACCGTGGTCTGGCGCCGTCCCCGAGGCCGGGCCCCCGGCCCCACACGCGGTCCCGAGGCCGGGCCCCCGGCCCCACACGCGGTCCCGAGGCCGGGCCCCCGGCCCCACACGCGGCCACGGCGGGACTGGCCGGGTCGTAGGCGGCCGGTTAGCGTCGGCCCATG
Organism: Streptomyces sp. DT224; assembly: GCF_049844595.1. Classification (NCBI taxonomy): domain Bacteria; kingdom Bacillati; phylum Actinomycetota; class Actinomycetes; order Kitasatosporales; family Streptomycetaceae; genus Streptomyces; species Streptomyces sp. DT224. The sequence continues at coordinate 208,811 of NZ_JBNCLI010000005.1, read as the reverse complement.
GTCCAGCCCAGCACCTCCCCCGCCCCGTTCGACCCCTGGTCGGCGGCGTTCGTCGCCGACCCGTACCCGGCCTACGCCGAGTTGCGGGCTACCGGCCGGGCGCACTACTTCGAAGCCACCGACCAGTGGCTCGTCCCGCACTACGCCGACGTGTCGGCCCTGCTGCGTGACCGGCGGCTGGGGCGCACCTACCTCCACCGGTTCACGCACGAGGAGTTCGGCCGGACACCACCGCCCCCTGAGCACGAGCCGTTCGAGACGCTCAACGGGCAAGGGCTGCTGGACCTCGAACCGCCGGACCACACCCGCATCCGGCGCCTGGTCTCCAAGGCGTTCACCCCGCGTACCGTCGAACAGCTCGTCCCCACCGTCCAGCGGCTGGCCGCCGGGCTCGTGGACGACTTCGTCGAGCAGGGTGGGGGCGACCTGCTGACCGCCGTCGCCGAGCCGCTGCCCGTCGCCGTGATCGCCGAGATGCTCGGTATCCCGGAGTCCGACCGGGCCCCGCTGCGGCCCTGGTCCGCGGCGATCTGCGGGATGTTCGAGCTCAACCCGTCCGAGGACACCGCCCGCGCCGCCGTCCGCGCCTCCCTCGAATTCTCCGCGTATCTGCGCGAGCTGATCGCCGAGCGACGCGCCCACCCGGGCACCGACCTCATCTCCGCCCTCGTCGCCGCCCACGACGAGGGCGAGCGGCTGACTGAGCAGGAGATGGTTTCCACCTGCGTCCTCCTCCTGAATGCCGGGCACGAGGCGACCGTCAACACCACGGTCAACGGCTGGCGGACGCTGCTGTGCCACCCCGAGCAGCTGGCCGCCCTCCGCGCCGACCGCGGGCTTCTGCCCACGGCGCTGGAAGAACTGATGCGGTACGACACCCCCCTTCAGATGTTCGAGCGCTGGGTCCTGGACGAGATCGAGATCGACGGCGCGGTCATCCCGCGGGGCTCCGAAGTGGCACTCCTCTTCGGCTCGGCCAACCGCGACCCCGCCCGCTTCGCGGCCCCGGACACCCTGGACCTCGCCCGGCGGGACAACCCGCACATCACCTTCGGTGCCGGCATCCACTTCTGTCTGGGCGCCCCGCTCGCCCGGGTCGAGCTGGCCGCCTCCTTCGGTGAGCTGCTGCGCAAGGCACCCGGACTGCGACTGGCCGCCGAGCCCGAGTGGAACCCGGGCTACGTCATCAGGGGCCTGAAGGAGTTGCGGGTCGAGGTGTGAGGCCCTGGCGGGCGGCGTTCCCGCGCGCGCCCGCCCGCACCGCCTCACGTCACCAGGTCCCGGCGGCGCAGCGCCGCCAGAGCCGCGGTCACCAGCACCGCCGACACCACGGTGAGGAGCGTCACCGGCCCCCACTCCATCCCCGCTCCGGGCAGCTTCGGCAGATGCGTGAACGGCGACGCGTCCATCACCGGCTGCGGCAGGTCCAGGGCGGGCCCGATCCAGCCGAGCGCCAGACAGAGCCCCACCACGCCCCAGCTCGCCGGAGCGGCCTTCGGTATCGCCCCGTGGAGAAGGGCCGTGACCCCGCCGAGCAGCCAGATGGCGGGGAGTTGCACCAGGCATGCGCCGAACACGGCCGGAAGCGCGTGACCGTATCCCGCCGCCAGACCGAGACCACCGACCACCATGATCAGGGCCGCCCCGCCGAAGGCGATGAGCAGATGACCCCCCGCCCAGCGGAGCCGGCCGACCCCGCCCGCGAGCACCGGCTCCGCACGGCCGGCGGTCTCCTCCCCGTGCAGCCGGAGCACCGACGCGGCGATGTACAGAGCGCCGACTGTGCCGAGCACGGAGACCATCGAGGCGAGGAAGGCATCGGTGAGGCCGAACTGCCCGCCCATCCGCTCGAAGATCTCCCGGGCCTTCTCGCTGTCCCCGACCAGGTCCGCCGCCCCGCCGGCCAGTCCACCGAAGACGAACCCGACCACGGCGAAGGACACCGTCCACCCCAGGAGCGCGCCGCGTTGCAGACGTATCGCGAGGCCCCCAGGCGGTGGACATCCGGCCCCGCGCCGGCCCCGGACGAGCGGCCAGGAAGCTCATGCCGACATCCCGGCGACCGGTCAGCACGTACGCCACGAGGCATTGCGCCGCCACCGCACCGGCGATCACGAGGAGCACCCACCACCGCTCGCCCGCGTACGGCCGGACGTTCTCCGCCCAGCCGAGCGGGGAGAGCCAGGTGAGGAAGGAGGAGCCGTCGTCCGTGGCCGAGTCGCCCGCCGCCTTCAGGACGAACGCGGCACCCACCACCGCCGCCGTGACTCCCTTGGCGAGGCGCCCGCTCTCCGTGAACTGTGCGGCGATCGCGGCCGTGCAGGCGAACAGCGCACCGACCCCGGCGACGGCTGACGCGAGCGCCACCGCCCCCAGGCCCCCCGCACCCGAGCCGGCCATTCCGGCTGTGATCACCAGGGCCAGGCCGGCATTGGCGATCAGAGCCGCGAGCAGTGCGGCGGTGAGCGGGGCACGGCGTCCGACCATCGCCGACGCGAGCATCTCCTGACGGCCCGTCTCCTCCTCGTCTCGGGTGTGGCGCACGACGACGACCAGACTCATCACCGCTGCCAGCGCTGCGCCGAAGGCGAGCATGCGCCAGCTGACGAGCCCACCCAAGGAGTCGTCGAACACGGGCCCGTACATCGCCCGCACCGAACTGTTGCCGTTCATCGACGCGGCGAGCTCGGCTCGCTGGGCCGACGTTTCGTAGAGCGACGAGATGGATGTACCGACTGAGGAGAAGGAGCCACCGAGCACGAGCACCCAGACAGGGATGACGATGCGGTCGCGCCGCAGGGCGAGCCTCAGCAGGGTCCAGGTCCCGGTGAGCTGCCCGGTGGACTCCCGGCGCCGCACATCCGCCTTCGTTCCGAGGGACACAGCGGTCATCGCGCCACCACCTCCGACGACTGCTCGGCGTCCGCCGCGTAGTGGCGAAGGAAGAGTTCCTCCAGGGTGGGCGGATTGCACGTCAGCGAGCGGACACCGGACGCGGAGAGGGACTTGAGGACGGCGTCCAATCGGTCCGTGTCCACCTGGAGCGAGACCCGCCGCCCTTCGACCCCGAGGTCGTGGACCCCGGGAAGCCGTGCCAGGCCGTCCGGATCGCGTATCAGCTCGGCGCTGATGTGCGTCCGCGTCAGATGACGCATGTCCGCCAGTGTTCCGGCCTCCACCGTCCGGCCCTGGCGGATGATGCTGACCCGGTCGCAGAGCGATTCGACCTCGCTCAGGATGTGGCTGGAGAGCAGCACCGTCCGGCCGCGCTCGCGCTCCTCGGCCACGCAGCTCTGAAAGACCTCCTCCATCAGCGGGTCGAGCCCGCTGGTCGGCTCGTCCAGGATCAGCAGGTCGACGTCCGACGCGAAGGCGGCGACCAGGGCCACCTTTTGCCGGTTGCCCTTGGAATACGTCCGCCCCTTCTTCGTCGGGTCGAGCTCGAAGCGGCCGACGAGGTCCGCGCGCCGGGCCTCGTCGAGGCCGCCGCGCAGCCGTCCGTACAGGTCGATCACCTCGCCGCCGGAGAGGTTGCGCCACAGCGTGACGTCCCCGGGGACGTACGCCACGCGCCGGTGCAGCTCGACCGCGTCGTGCCAGGGGTCACGGCCGAGCAGCCGGACCGCACCGGAGTCGGCTCTGAGCAGCCCCAGAAGGACCCGGATGGTGGTGGACTTCCCCGACCCGTTCGGACCGAGGAAGCCGTGGACCTCACCGGTCTCGACGGCCAGGTCGAGCCCGTCCAGCGCCTGCGTCCGGCCGAACGACTTGCGCAGTCCGGCCACGGTGATTGCCATCGTCATGATTTCGAACGTACGCTACTTTCACAATTTTGTGAAGTTAAGGAACCGTATAAACTCGAAGGAGTGACATGCAGTGGCGCACGGAGGGAGAGGAACGGGATGAGCGGCGAATCCGCGGCGGAGAGCGCGGTCGAGGGCGCGGTCCGGAGCCCGGGGGACCGGGACGCCGAGGCGGTCGCACGGTTCGTGGAGCGGTTCGCGTCCGAGATGACCGAGGCGGGGATGCAGCGCATGGCCTCGCGCGTCTTCGCGGCCCTGCTCGCGGACGACGACGCGTCGATGACCTCGGCGGAGCTCGCCCTGGCCCTGCAGATCAGTCCCGCCGCCGTCTCCGGTGCGATCAACTACCTCACGCAGGTCAGCATGGTCGGCCGCGAACGCGAACCGGGCTCGCGCCGCGACCGGTACCGCCTGCACAACGAGATCTGGTACACCACCTTCGCCAGCCGCGACCAGGTCCTCACTCGCTGGGAGCGCACCCTCAGGGAAGGCGCGCGCACGCTCGGCGAGCACACCCCGGCCGGCGCCCGGATCGCCGAGACGGCGGCGTTCTTCGAGTTCCTGCAGTCGGAGCTGGAGGGGCTGATGGGCCGCTGGGAGGAGCACCGCAAGGCCCTCGACCTGCCGGTGGGCAGCACCGGCGCGGGCATCTGAGGACCCGCGCCCGCTACCCCGCCGGGAGCATCAGTCCCCAGGCCCCCGCCCGGACCGTCCACGTCCGGGTCCGCACCGGCCCCGCGACCTGTATGTCCGCCCGGTAGCGGAAGTCCGCACCCGAGACCGTGACCGCCTTCGCCTCCGTGGTGACCGGGGCGGTGTCCGGTGCGTCGATCGTCACCGCTGCCAAGCCGTCGTCGCCGCAGCCCGACGTCACCGTCACGGAGGCGACCGGACGGTCGAGGTCGTTCAGCACGACGCCGTCGGCCTCCACGCGCAGCCGGTGCGTCGGTGGCACGGCCGGCGGTTCCGGAGGCGCGGGGCGCACCAGGGTCCGGACCAGCGAGCAGCAGGCGTCCCAGACGGAGGAGACGCCCGAGCGGTCGGCCCCCGCCCCCGGGGCTCCGGTCAGCGCGGGGATGCGCAGCGCGCCCAGGACCACACCGTCGCTGTCGTCGACGAGCAGGTCGAGGCGCCGCACCGCCCCGTCCAGCGCTGTGCGTGCCGCCGCCACGGCACCGTTCGGCACGCCGAGCGAGTGGGCGAGTTCCAGCGCGCCCGACGCGCCGACGGGGACGAGGGACAGCGCGCTCATGGCGGGTTCCCGCTCCCGGTGCAGCAGAGACACGGCGCGCCGCAGCGCCCGGTCGTCGCCGATCACCACCGGCCGCCGGCCGCCCCGGCGGGACAGGACCCGGGCGAATTCCCCGGGGCTGTCCGGGAGGCAGATCTTGGCGTGCGAGCCCGCGCTCAGCACGTCCTTGGCGATGCGGACGGACTCGCCGTCCGTCCGGCGGGCGACCGGATCGATCACCACCAGCAGGTGGGGCGCGCCGTTACCGGGGGGCTGGGCAGCCGACACCTCGGTCCTTCCTCGGGTAGCATCTTGGTGCAAGAGCCCCTTGCGCTATTGCGCCAGGGGTTTCGTCTATTCCGGGGCACCCGGTTCGACGGTTCGGACTGTGCCGTACAACGACGTACGGCATGTACGGCGTTTTCGTACGCCCCCTGACCTTGGACATGCCCCGCCCGGAAGGGGTGTACGCCTGTGCCCGCACTTGTGCTGCTCGGTGCTCAGTGGGGTGACGAGGGCAAGGGAAAGGCCACCGACCTCCTCGGTGGATCCGTGGACTATGTGGTGCGCTACCAGGGCGGCAACAACGCCGGCCACACGGTGGTCGTCGGTGACCAGAAGTACGCACTGCATCTCCTCCCCTCCGGCATCCTGTCACCGGGATGTACCCCGGTCATCGGTAATGGTGTCGTCGTCGACCCGGCGGTCCTGCTCTCCGAGCTGAGTGGGCTGAACGACCGCGGCGTGGACACGTCGAAGCTGCTGATCAGCGGCAACGCTCATTTGATCACCCCGTACAACGTCACCGTCGACAAGGTGACGGAACGGTTCCTCGGGAAGCGCAAGATCGGCACCACCGGGCGCGGCATCGGCCCGACGTACGCCGACAAGATCAACCGGGTCGGTATCCGCGTCCAGGACCTCTACGACGAGTCGATCCTGGAGCAGAAGGTCGAGGCGGCCCTGGAGCAGAAGAACCAGCTTCTGGCCAAGGTCTTCAACCGGCGCGCCATCGAGGCCGGCAAGGTCGTCGAGGACATGCTCCAGTACGCGGAGCAGCTCAAGCCCTACGTGGCCGACACGACGCTCGTCCTGAACAACGCCATCGACGCGGGCAAGGTCGTCCTGTTCGAGGGCGGCCAGGGCACCCTGCTCGACGTCGACCACGGCACGTACCCCTTCGTCACCTCGTCGAACCCGACCGCGGGCGGTGCTTGCACCGGTGCCGGAGTCGGTCCGACCAAGATCAGCCGGGTCATCGGCATCCTCAAGGCGTACACGACTCGCGTCGGCGCCGGCCCGTTCCCGACGGAGCTGCACGACGAGGACGGCGAGGCGCTGCGGCGGATCGGCGGCGAGCGCGGTGTCACCACCGGCCGCGACCGCCGGTGCGGCTGGTTCGACGCGGTCATCGCGCGGTACGCGACCCGGGTCAACGGCCTCACCGACTTCTTCCTCACCAAGCTGGACGTGCTGACCGGCTGGGAGCAGATCCCGGTGTGCGTCGCGTACGAGATCGACGGCAAGCGCGTCGAGGAGCTCCCGTACAGCCAGACCGACTTCCACCACGCGAAGCCGGTGTACGAGATGCTTCCGGGCTGGTCCGAGGACATCACCAAGGCGAAGACGTTCGCCGACCTGCCGAAGAACGCGCAGGCGTACGTGAAGGCTCTGGAGGAGATGTCCGGCGCCCCGATCTCCGCGATCGGCGTCGGCCCCGGCCGTACCGAGACCATCGAGATCAACTCGTTCCTGTAGTCGTACGGGTGCGCAGGAGGGCCGGGGCGGCGGTTGAGCCCCGGCCCTCCGGCATGTACGCGCTCCACACGGTCGTCTGGTCTATACCTTGACAGGTCCAGACCAGCGGCGGTTGGGTGCAGGGATGCCCGCACGGCCTGCCCGCCGAGGTGTGCGGCGCACCATGCCCGTCCTCGTCGAAGGAGTGAGCAGCGCTGAACCGCATCAAGAGCATCCTGACCGTACTGAGCGCGGTCGTCGTCACGGCCGCCTTCCTGCCAGGCGTCGCCGCCGCCGCGCCGGCCGCAACGGAGGCCACGGATTCCGCGTCGTGCGCACCTCTGTGGAACTCCGCGACCGCCTACACGGCGGGCGGCGCGGTTTCGCACCACGGCCGCAACTGGACGGCGAAGTGGTGGACGCGGAACGAGAACCCGGGCGCCACCACCGTCTGGGTGGACGCGGGTGCCTGTACGGGAGGGGTTTCCGACTTCGTCATCAGCGAGGCGGAGTTCGACGAGATCTTCCCTGGTCGCGACCCCTTCTACACCTACCAGGGCCTGATCGACGCGCTGCACGCGTATCCCCGCTTCGCCAACACCGGCACCGTGGAGACCAGGAGCCGGGAGGCCGCGGCATTCCTGACGCATGCCGACTTCGAGTCGGTCGGCCTGCGGTACGTGAAGGAGATCAACGAGGCCAACTACTGGATCAAGTGCGACTACAGCCAGCCGTTCGGCTGTCCGGCCGGCCAGTCCGCCTACTACGGGCGCGGCCCGATCATGTTCAGCTGGAACTTCAACTACAAGGCGGCAGGGGACGCGCTCGGCCTCGACCTGCTCCACGACCCCTGGCTGGTGGAGCGTGATCCGTCCGTCGCCTGGCAGACCGCGCTCTGGTACTGGAGCACCCAGAACGGTCCCGGAACCATGACCTCCCACGATGCCATGGTCGGCGGGGCCGGCTTCGGTGAGACCATCCGCTCGCTCAACGGCTCGTTGGAGTGCAACGGCAAAAACCCCGGCTCGGTGCAGGCCCGGGCGGCCAAGTACGAGCACATCACGGATGTCATCGGCGTCGACCCGGGGGCGCATCTGACCTGCTGACGTTTCCCCGGCCCCGGGGCCGGTGCGGTCGGCGCATCGTGGGCAGGCCCCGGGGCTCTCGCGGTTGAAGAGGTTCCGTTTTTTGGTCTAGACCTTGACAGGTTCAGGCCAACCGCGCTTGAGTGGCGGCAACCCCCCACAGCGGTGCGCCGCGACGACCGGTGCGCCGCGCCGAAGGAGTGTGCAGATGTTCCGACGCATCATGGGCCTGCTCGCCGCGCTGGGCGCGGTCGTCACAGGGCTTGTCGTACTCCCCGCCACCACCGCCTCTGCCGCCGACTGCGCGGCCGCCTGGAACGCCTCGTCCGTGTACACGGGCGGCGGCACCGCCTCGTACAACGGGCACAACTGGACCGCCAAGTGGTGGACCCAGAACGAGAAGCCGGGCAGCTCGGACGTCTGGGCCGACAAGGGCGCCTGCGGAAGCGGAGGCGGCACGGATCCGGGCGACCCGGGCTCGTCCTCCGGCTTCGTGGTGAGCGAGACACAGTTCAACCAGATGTTCCCGAACCGGAGTTCCTTCTACACCTACAGCGGGCTCGTCGCCGCGCTGGACGCCTACCCGGGCTTCGCCAACACCGGCAGCGACACCGTGAAGAAGCAGGAGGCCGCGGCCTTCCTCGCCAACGTCAGCCACGAGACCGGCGGACTGGTGTACATCGTCGAGCAGAACACGGCCAACTACCCGCACTACTGCGACAGCAGCCAGCCCTACGGCTGCCCGGCGGGCCAGGCCGCGTACTACGGGCGCGGCCCCATCCAGCTCAGCTGGAACTTCAACTACAAGGCCGCGGGTGACGCGCTCGGCATCGACCTGCTGCACAACCCGAACCTGGTACAGACCGACGCCGCCGTGGCCTGGAAGACCGGCCTCTGGTACTGGAACACCCAGAACGGCCCCGGCACCATGACCGCCCACAACGCCATGGCGAACGGCGCCGGCTTCGGTGAGACGATCCGCTCCATCAACGGCTCGATCGAGTGCAACGGCGGCAACCCCGCCCAGGTCCAGAGCCGCATCGACAGGTACCAGGCGTTCGTGCAGATCCTCGGCACCACGCCCGGTTCCAACTTGAGCTGCTGACCAGGGCTTTCGTCCGACAACTTCACTCGTGTGGGGGACGCCTCCGGCCTTGCGGACGGAGGCGTCCCCCACCTTGTTGTCAGTGGTCGCCTCTAACGTCGCAAGCATCGGGACCGCTGGCGGTCGGCGCACGAGGAGAGGTCACCACGATGGAGTTCCGGATCGAACGAGGCGAGCTGGCGGATGCTGTCGCCTGGGCCGCCCGCGTTCTGCCCACCAGGTCGCCCGTGCCCGTCCTGGGCGGGCTGCTGCTGGAGGCGACGGACGACAGACTGAGCATCTCCGGCCTGGACTACGAGGCATCCGCCCGGATCGAGGTGGCGGCGCGGACCGAACGGCCCGGGAAGGTCCTGGTCATGGGCCGCCGACTGCTCGACGTGTGCAAGGTGCTGCCCGAGGGGCCGGTGGAATGCGCGGTCGAGGGCTCACGGTTCACGGTGACGGGCGGCGGCGCCGGATTCGGTCTGTCCGTCCTGCCGCTGGACGACTACCCCGCGCTGCCGCCGCTGCCCGAGATACTCGGTGAGGTGGACGGGCCGGAGTTCGCGGCAGCCGTGGCCGATGTGTCGGTGGCCGCCGGCCGGGACGACACCCTCCCCACGCTCACCGGAATCCGCCTGGCGCTCGACGGCGAGCGGATGACCCTCGCGGCCACCGATCGCTACCGCTTCGCCGTCCGGACGCTCGACTGGCTGCCCACGGGCCACGGCGTCACCGCCGACGTCGTCGTCTCGGCCCGTCGGCTCAGCGAGATCGCCCGCTCGGTCGGCACCCGCTCCGGTACGGTCCGCCTCGCCCTGGACAGCGGTTCGGCGGGCTTCGAACGGGAGGGCATGCGCACCACGGTCCGGCTGCTCGACGGCCGGCTTCCGCGCCACGACAAGCTGTTCGTGCTGAGCGGGCCGGTCAAGGCGGTGACCGAGCGCGAACCGCTGGTCGAGGCGGTGAAGCGGGTCGCGGTCGTGGCGGACGGCGACAGCCCGCTCCAGTTCGCGTTCACCGGGGACTCCGTCCTGCTCCAGGCCGGGTACGAGGACGACGTGGCCTCCCAGCGCCTGCCCGCCGGACTCCTGGGCGCCGACGAGGTCGCCGTGGGTTTCAACCCCTCCTACCTGATGGACGCGTTGGCCACGTTCGACAGCCCGGTGGTCCGGTTCCAGCTCATGGGCCAGGGCCAGCGCGCCATGATCACCGGACACCAGGACCATGAGGAAGCGGCGGCAGCGGCGGACGGGGTGGGGGACACGGTCCACCAGCACCTGCTCATGTCGCTCCGGCCGCTGATCCAGTGAAACCGGCTGCGGGGCAGGGCAGCGGGCGGCCGTGCGCACGCACCGGCGGTCCCGCCCGGCCCGGAGCGTCAGCCGGACTTCGTGTACGTGAGCTTCTCACCGCTCGACGTGTTCTCACGGCTCAGCCTCCCGTCCGGGAGCAGGGTGAGCGTCGTCGGAGCGCCCGGGGAGCAAGAAGCCGCGGGTTCCCCCTCCGTCACGGTGGAGGGTCCGATGCTGACGGACTCGCCCTCGGCGGCCTCGGCGGTCAGGGGTGCCTCGAAGACGCAGTGGTAGGTGCCGCCGTCGGCGAGGGGGCCCTCGGCGGTCAGGGTGAGGACCGTGTCGCCCGCCTCGCCCTGGCGGATGACGAGTTCACGGGTGGAGTGGCCGGTGTCGTTGTCGATGCTGCCGGACCAGGAGCCCAGGTAGCCGTCGGGGATGCCGCCCTCCTCGCCGTTCTCCCCGTCGTCGGGCGAGGGGTCCGGGGAGACGTCGGGGGAAGGGGACTCGTCGATGGCCCGAGATGGAGTGGGCCCGGCCGAATGGGTGGGCTTGGCCGTGGGCGACCCGCCCTTGTCGTTCATGAGGGCGTAGACGGACCCGCCGGCGCCTACGGCGACCAGCACGGCGACGAGGATCAGCGCGATGGTCGAGCCGCTGCTCCTGCGGGCCGGTTCGGGAGCGGGGGCCGGATGCTGGGTGCCGCCGGGGTACCCGGGGCCGTACGGGGGAGTGGCGCCTTGGGCGGGCTGCTGCGGGTAGCCGTACGGGTAGCCGTGGTCCGGGCCCGGCTGCTGGGGGTAGCCGTATGCCTGGCCTTGGCCGGGTTGCTGCGGATAGCCGTATCCCCGGTCGGGGTTGGGCTGCTGCGGGTGGCCGTAGCCCTGGAGCTGCTGCGGCTGGGCGGCCTGGTGCGGGTAGCCGTAGCCGGGCGGCGGGGCGACCGGGGGCGGCCCGCTCGGCGGCGTGGCGGCGGCACCGGCAGCGGTGGGGAGCGCGTGGCCGGGGCCGGACCCGGGCTGCCCGGGAGACGGCAGCGGGGCGGTCGGACCGGTGGGGGCGTTGAGGACCTCGGTCGCCGGCTCGGCGGCAGGTCCGGTGACCGGGCCGGAGGGTGCGCCGGGCACAGCGCCGGAGGGTGCGCCGGGCACAGCGCCGGAGGGTGCGCCGGACGGGGCGCCGCTCACCGCGTCTGCGGGGGCGACCGGCTTGGTGAGGGGGACCGCGCCCTGCGGCTTCCCGGCCCCGGGGCTTGGGGCGGGGCCCGTGGTTCGGTCCGGGTCCGGCACCCCGTCAGACGGCACCCCGTCAGACGGCACCGCGTCGGCCGGCACCGCGTCGTTCGGCGCGTCACCGCCCCCCGCAGTGGCGGGCCCCCCGCCACCTGGCACCACGGCGTCGGCCGGGACCGCCGCGTCCGTCGGCACCACGGCGTCGGCCGGGACCGCGTCCTCGGGGTCCTCCGAGTCGAGCAGTTCCACGGCGTGGCGGCCGAGTTGGGCGAGGAGGGCACCCGGGAGCCAGGGCTCCGCGCCGCTGTCGCCGTCGGCCAGCAGCGCCAGGATGTCGTCCGTGGACGGCCGGGCCTGCGGGTCCTTGTGGAGGCAGCCGCGAATCAGGTCGTCCAGGCCTGGCGTGACCCCGGTCAGGTCCGGGTCCTCCTGCGCGATGCGGAACAGCAGGGCGTGCATCTCGTTGGCCACGGCGCCGAAGGGAAGCCGGCCGGTCAGGGCGTACGTCAGCACCGACCCCAGGCAGAACACGTCGCTGGCCGCGCTCACCCGCTCGCCCCGCACCTGCTCCGGCGACATGAAGCCGGGCGTGCCGACCAGGGCGCCGGTGCGGGTGAGACCGCCGTCGGTGATGGTGTCCAGGGCCCTCGCTATCCCGAAGTCGATGACGCGCGGGCCGTCGATCGTGAGCAGGATGTTGGAGGGCTTCAGGTCCCGGTGGATCAGGCCGGCCGTGTGGATGGCCTTCAGGGCGTGGGCCAGACCGGAGCCGAGAACGCGGACGGACCGCTCCGGCAGAGGACCGTAGGCGCCGGTGGCCGGACCGGACGCGGCGCCCGGCCCGCCCGAGACGGTGGCGTGGAGGGAGGGACCCGCCACATACCCGGTGGCGACCCACGGGACATCGGCCTCGGTGTCGGCGTCCAGGACGGGCGCGGTCCACGCGGAACCCACCCGCCGGGCGGCCCGCACCTCCTGACGGAACCGGTCGCGGAATTCCGGCTGCGCAGCCAGCTCCTCGCGGATCAGCTTGAGCGCGACCGTACGGCCGCGGTCGGACCGGGCCAGATACACCTGGCCCATCCCGCCCGCGCCGAGGCGCCCGAGCAGGCGGTAGGCGCCGATGCGCTGTGGATCGGTGGACCCGAGCTTCTCCATGGTGTGCGGCCTCCCCCGTACGACAACACCCCGGACGGGGACGAGAATAGCGGCGTGGATCGCCCGGCCGGGCCCCTCCGGGGCTCAGGACCGGTGCGACCCCGGTCTAAGGTGACCCGGAACCGAATGGGGGAGGGGCGCCCATGTGCGCGAGCGGAGCCGTCACCCGCAGCACCCTGCGACAGCAGATCGCGGACGCGCTGCGTGACGAAGTGCTCGCCGGGCGTCTGCTGCCGGGGCGCGAGTTCACCGTCAAGCAGATCGCCGAGCAGTACGGGGTGTCCGCGACGCCCGTCCGCGAGGCGCTGTTCGACCTGTCCGCGCAGGGCCTGCTCGAATCCGACCAGCACCGCGGATTCCGGGTGCACGAGTTCACGGTCGAGGACTACCGGGCGATGGTCGAGGCCCGGGCCCTGGTCATGGACGGGGTCATCCGGGACGTCTTCCACGAGCCGGTTCCGGACCGGCGGGCCGACTACCGGGACGCGCTCGTCTCCGTACGCCGCCGGGCCGAGGAGGCCGCCCGCGCGGCCCGCGGCGGCGACCTGGACATCCTCATCGGCTACGACCTGCGCTTCTGGCGCGAGCTCGGCGGGCTCATCGGCAACGGCTACATCAGCGACTTCCTGCACCGGCTGCGCGTCCAGGCATGGGTGTTCGCCGTGCCGTACCTGCGGGGCGACGCCGATCTGCGGGACTGGCTGTGGAACGGCCATGCCGAGCTGGTCGCCGCCATCACGCACCGGGACGGGGAAGCCCTGCGTGCGGCGATAGACGGGTACAACGGCCATGCGCTGAGCTGGGCCGACCGCCTGGCCGGGCGGGGACCGTCCGCGGGGGACACCGAGGGGCGCACCTGAATCCCGCGGGCACCCTCGCCGCTCCACCGCGCCCCCGGGCCGCTCGTGAGCGACCACTGTGCGCGCGGTGCCGGTCGCATTACGCTGTCCCGACCACCGCACGCCCCCGTTGGAGAGCGAGACTTCGTGGCCTGTGACCTGTGGCTGGTCCCCCTCGTCGATGTGCTGTGCCACAGCCCCGACAACCCCTTCGCCGAAGAGATCGCCCTCTACGACAAAGCCCTGGGCGAGGCCGGACTGCCGCCCGTCCCCGTTTACGCCTACATGCCGGGACTGACCGGAGACGTCGCCCCGGTCGCCGGCTTCGACTACGACGCCCTGCACTTCCTGCGCCGCGCCTACCTCCTCCAGCTCAGTGGTCTCGCCGTGACGCCGGTCGGTGAGCTGGGCGGGGACTACGAGCAGTTGCTGGAGATGTTCGAGGCCACGGCCCGGCAGTCGCACCTGGTGTGGCACTTCGACCACGCGGGGGCCTACGTACCCCTCGACTTCGCCGCGCCCGTCTCCACCGACGACCTGCTGGCAGCGGGCGGCCCGCTCGGTTCCGCGCACGGGCTGCTGCGGGAGCTGGAGTTCGTCGCCCCGGCCATCGGGATCGACCCGGCGAACCCGCCGGCCGCCCCCCTGCCGCCCGCCGCCCCCACCGAACTGGAGGAACCGGCGACCTCCGTTCCGTACGACGACAACCCCTTCGCCCGGGAGCGCCACGTATGGCTCGGCCTGCACGCCGCGGCCACCCGCAGCCTCGCCCAGGGATCGATGATCGTCTTCAGCTGACGTGTTCCCGGTGCCCCGCGCCGGAGCCCCGCACCGGCCGGCGAACGGTCAGCGCGGGGACTCCGGCGGCCGCTGCCGAGGCATGTTCGGCCGGCCCATCGACTGGAGCGGGAAGCGTCCGGGCGCCGCTCCCGGCTCCGGGCGCCCGTTCCCGGAGCCGCCGGAGACCAGGGCCTGCATCCCGAGCGGCGCGGGCCCGGCACGGAACTCCACCATCCAGTCGGCGGTCTCCGACCGTACGAGCTCCGTGATGTCCTCGGAGAAGCGCCGCAGCACGCCCAGGCACCGCTCGGTCGCCTCGCTCGCCGTGCCCTCGGTCGGCCCGAGCACCTCCCGTACGCACTCCGACGCCCAGTCGAACCGGAGCACCTGGAGCCGCCGCTGCACCGCCTGCGCGGTCGCGAGGTTCCTTATCCAGCCCGAGGTCAGGCCGAAGTAGCGGTCGCACGCCATGCACGCGGCACCGAGGAGCAGCGACAGATAGCCCCAGCCGGCCGCGCCGTGCAGCGCGCCCGTCAGGTCGAGCAGCGGCAGGGCGGCGCCCGCGACCGCCCCGGCGGCAGTGCCCATCCGCAGTGCCCGGGCGCCGCGCCGCTTCCACAGCCGGTCGTTCAGATACCAGTCGGCGGTGCGCAGCGCGTCCGCCTCCAGCCACTGGTAGAGCTCGTCCAGCCGCTGGGAGGGCTCCCCCCAGTCGCCCAGCGGGAAGGGCGCTCCGGTCAGGTCACGGGCTCGCCCCGCACGGTCCTCGGAGTCCGTACCGGAGGGAGCGGCCGCGCCCGCCGGTCCGGACGTGCCGGACTTGCGGGGCGGCACTTCGGGCTGCATCTCCGGCTGACTCACCGGGGTACTCCTCTGCATGCTGCATAGCGACGCGTGCTCTCGACCGCGTACTCGACGACGGGGCGGATCCTTGCTCTGCTCCCGGTCCCTGGACGCGACGGGCAGTCCCCCATGCGTAACCATGCGTGAGGAGGGGTAGGCGCGTGCGTGCCGGGACGCATGCCCTTCCTACCGCCGAATGGTGGGCCGTGGGGTCGAAATCGCGGTATTCCCGGGTGTGCACGGCCTCTGGTCAGGTATAGGAGCCGCGGCACGGCTCCCCCGATCTCACTCGAAAGAGTTGCTCCTCGGCGGGTGGGGCGCGCCGCCCGGGGACCACGTAGGCTCGGCATACCGAAACATTTGTCGTCGAAATGCCTGGAGTGACCGTGATTCCCGGTGGTGGTCAGCCCAATATGCAGCAGCTGCTGCAGCAGGCCCAGAAGATGCAGCAGGACCTCGCCCAGGCCCAGGAAGAGCTTGCCAGGACCGAGGTCGACGGCCAGGCAGGCGGCGGCCTCGTCAAGGCGACGGTCAACGGCTCGGGCGAGCTGCGTGCCCTGGTGATCGACCCGAAGGCGGTGGACCCGGAGGACACTGAGACCCTCGCGGACCTCGTCGTCGCGGCGGTCCAGGCGGCCAACGAGAACGCCCAGCAGCTCCAGCAGCAGAAGCTGGGCCCGCTGACGCAGGGGCTGGGCGGCGGCATGCCCGGCCTGCCGTTCTGACCGGCCGCATACCCAAGACCGTACGTACCCCCTACGGTACGTACCACGACTCAGCCGACTCAGTCAGGAAGGCGTTCCGTTGTACGAAGGCGTGGTTCAGGACCTCATCGACGAACTGGGCAGGCTGCCCGGCGTCGGTCCCAAGAGCGCGCAGCGGATCGCCTTCCACGTGCTGCAGGCGGAGCCGACGGACGTGCGGCGCCTGGCCCACGCCCTCCTGGAGGTCAAGGACAAGGTCCGCTTCTGCGCGGTCTGCGGCAACGTGGCCCAGGAGGAGGAGTGCGGGATCTGCCGCGACCAGCGGCGCGACCGGTCGGTCATCTGCGTGGTCGAGGAGCCCAAGGACGTCGTCGCGATCGAGCGGACCCGTGAATTCCGGGGGCGCTACCACGTGCTGGGCGGGGCCATCAGCCCCATCGAGGGGGTCGGTCCGGACGATCTGCGCATCCGCGAGCTCCTCGCCCGCCTCGCCGACGGCTCCATCACGGAGCTGATCCTGGCGACCGACCCCAACCTGGAGGGCGAGGCCACCGCGACGTACCTGGCGCGGATGGTCAAGCCGATGGGCCTGCGTGTCACCCGGCTCGCCAGCGGCCTGCCGGTGGGGGGCGACCTGGAGTACGCGGACGAGGTCACGCTCGGCCGCGCCTTCGAGGGGAGGCGGCTGCTCGATGTCTGACGGTCGCGTTCCCGCATCTCACGGCGGCTTTACGTTCAGCGCGGTTATCTTCTACTCACAGTCTCCGACCGGTCACGCGGGAGGTCTCCTCGATGTCTGACGCCACGTTGAACACCGTCACACAGGACCCCGGTGATTTCGCGGTCCAGATCGCCGACCAGATCAAGACGTTCATCGTCGCGGTCACCGAGGTGTCTCGGGTCGAGGAGCCGGAAGAGGCCGTTCCGGTCCTGCTCCTCCAGGTCTCCCAGCTCCTGCTGGCCGGCGGCCGGCTCGGCGCGTACGAGGACATCGTCCCCGACGAGCGCTACGAACCCGACCTGGGCGCCGAACCGGACGCGGACGGCCTGCGCGAGCGCTTCGCGGCCCTCCTGGAGCCGATCGACGTCTACTCCGAGGTCTTCGACCCGTATGAGCCCCGCAAGGCCCCGGTCGCGGCCCGCATCTCCGACGATCTGGCCGACCTCGTCACCGACCTTCGCCACGGCCTGGCCCACTACGAGGAGGGCCGCACCACCGAGGCCCTGTGGTGGTGGCAGTTCTCCTACTTCTCCAACTGGGGCTCCACCGCTTCCGCCGCCCTGCGCGCCCTCCAGTCCCTGATCGCCCACATCCGCCTCAACCAGCCCCTCCAGGAGCTGGACGGCCTGGACACCGACCAGGACGCCGGCGACGACAATCTCGCCGAGGAGGCGGGCCGCGTCATGTTCGAGGAGATCGCGGGACCGCTGGGCCTGCGCCCGGCCAAGTAGGAGGGCACCCGGGCCGTCCGGTGGCCCGGCCCAGGTGTGGGCTGGGCCACAAAGGGGCATGCGTACGTGTCCGGTGGGCAGCAGGGCGGTACGAGCGGCTCGGAGCGACGCGCCGATGATCACGTGGTGAGCGGGACATCTCAGCATGTGATATCAGCGGGGCGTTTCCGGGCTGCTCGTTAAACTGAGCCGACCGCAGTAATGGACTGAGCGAGGAGCGCACGTGGGCCTTGTCGTGCAGAAGTACGGAGGCTCCTCCGTAGCCGATGCCGAGGGCATCAAGCGCGTCGCCAAGCGAATCGTCGATGCCAAGAAGAACGGCAACCAGGTGGTTGTCGTGGTGTCCGCGATGGGCGACACGACGGACGAGTTGATCGATCTCGCCGAGCAGGTATCCCCGATACCGGCCGGGCGTGAGTTCGACATGCTGCTGACCGCGGGAGAGCGGATCTCCATGGCGCTGCTGGCCATGGCGATCAAGAACCTGGGCCACGAGGCCCAGTCGTTCACCGGCAGCCAGGCGGGCGTCATCACCGACTCGGTCCACAACAAAGCGCGCATCATCGATGTGACGCCGGGCCGCATCCGTACGGCGCTGGACGAGGGGAACATCGCGATCGTCGCGGGGTTCCAGGGTGTGTCCCAGGACAAGAAGGACATCACCACCCTCGGCCGCGGCGGGTCCGACACCACTGCCGTCGCGCTCGCGGCCGCACTGGACGCCGAGGTCTGCGAGATCTACACCGACGTGGACGGCGTGTTCACCGCCGACCCGCGGGTCGTCAAGAAGGCCCGCAAGATCGACTGGATCTCCTTCGAGGACATGCTGGAGCTGGCCGCGTCCGGCTCCAAGGTGCTGCTGCACCGCTGCGTCGAGTACGCACGCCGATACAACATCCCGATCCACGTCCGCTCGTCCTTCTCCGGACTGCGCGGCACCTGGGTCAGCAACGAGCCGCAAGGGGACCAGAAGGTGGAGCACGCGATCATCTCCGGAGTCGCCCATGACGTCTCCGAGGCCAAGATCACCGTCGTCGGCGTGCCCGACAAGCCGGGCGAGGCCGCCGCGATCTTCCGTACGATCGCGAACGCCGAGGTCAACATCGACATGGTGGTGCAGAACGTCTCCGCCGCGTCGACCGGCCTGACGGACATCTCGTTCACGCTCCCCAAGGCGGAGGGCCGTAAGGCCATCGACGCCCTGGAGCGCAACCGCGGCGTGATCGGCTTCGACTCGCTGCGCTACGACGACCAGATCGCCAAGATCTCCCTGGTCGGCGCAGGTATGAAGACGAACCCCGGGGTCACCGCGGGCTTCTTCGAGGCGCTGTCCGACGCGGGCGTGAACATCGAGCTGATCTCGACGTCCGAGATCCGCATCTCGGTGGTCACCCGCGCCGACGACGTCAACGAGGCCGTGCGTGCCGTGCACACCGCCTTCGGCCTCGACAGCGACTCCGACGAGGCCGTCGTGTACGGGGGCACCGGCCGATGACCGCACGCCGCCCTTCGCTCGCGGTCGTCGGTGCGACCGGGGCGATCGGCGGCGTCATGCTCCAGATCCTCTCGCAGCACGCGGACGTCTGGGGCGAGGTCAGACTCGTCGCCTCACCGCGCTCGGCCGGCCGCAAGCTGGTCGTACGCGGTGAGGAGAGCGAGGTCCTCGCACTCACCGAGGACGTCTTCGAGGGCATCGACGTGGCACTGTTCCTCGTGCCCGCCGAGGTCTCCGCGCGCTGGGCCCCGCTCGCGGCGTCCAAGGGTGCGGTCGTCATCGACGACTCCGCCGCCTTCCGGGCCGACGACGACGTTCCGCTCGTCGTGCCCGAGATCAACCCGCACGCCGCACGGATGAGACCGCGCGGCATCGTCGCGAACCCGAACTGCACCACGCTGGCGCTGATCGTCGCCATCGGCGCCCTGCACGCCGAGTTCGGTCTGCGGGAGCTCGTCGTCTCCTCGTACCAGGCCGTCAGCGGTGCCGGCCGCGACGGGGTCGCCGTACTGCGCGAACAGCTGTCGATGGTGGCCGGTACGGAACTCGGTACGAAGCCGGGCGACGTGCGCCGCGTGGTGGGCGACACGCACGGCGGCCCGTTCGCCGCGCCGGTCGCGCTGAACGTCGTCCCCTGGGCCGGGACGGACGCCGGGGACGGCTGGTCGTCGGAGGAGCTGGCCATCCGCGAGGAGTGCCGCAAGATCCTCGGCCTGCCGAGCCTGCGCGTGACGGCGACCTGTGTGTACGTACCCGTCGTCGCCACGCACTCGATGTCCGTCCACGCCCGCTTCGAGAACGAGGTCGCCGTCGACCGGGCCCACGAGATCCTGGCCACCGCCCCCGGGGTGGTGCTCTACGACAGCCCGGGCGCCGGCGACTTCCCCACCCCGTCCGACGTGGTCGGCACCGACCCGACCTGGGTCGGCCGGGTCCGCCGCTCGATGGACGACTCGCAGGCGCTGGAGCTCTTCGTCTGCGGCGACAACCTCCGCAAGGGGGCAGCGCTCAACGTGGCCCAGATCGCCGAATCCGTGGCCGCGGAATTCCTGCGGTCCTGACAGCTCGTGGTCACGAGGTCCGGATCGAGCCTGTTTTGCACTTTCTGTGAAAGATCTGTGAGCAACTCGCTGGTCTGAACCTCTTGAGCTGGGCAGTCGCCGTGACGGACGATGACCCTTCGGTTCGTTGCAACCGCGGGTCGGGCGCCAGGCGTCTAAGCGGTCACTTCTTGCGCGGCGGGGCGCATGTGCGGGGCATCTGGGGAAGAGCGGGTACGTATGAGGGCATTTCGCAGGGTCTCAAACGCGGTGCCGTACGCGTACAACCCTGACGGGGGGAAGCGTGTCCAACTGGCGTGGCAGAGGTTCTCGATATCACAGTGGTGGGCCCCTTGCGCGGCGCTTCGGTGCGACCGCTCCGACGGGCCCGTGCGGCCGGTGGCATGCCGGTGATCGCGCCCATGCCCGCCGCGCGTCAGACGGGGCTGCCGGCGCAGCGCGAGGGTGCTGAAGAGGGCGTGGCAGCCGGAACCACCGTCGACCATCTCACTGAGACCTACCGCGCCCACTACCGTTCGCTGCTCGGCCTCGCGGCCCTGCTGCTGGACGACACGGCGTCCTGCGAGGACGTCGTGCAGGAGGCGTTCATCCGCGTGCACTCCGCGCGCAACCGGGTCCGCGAGCCCGAGAAGACCCTCGCGTACCTGCGCCAGACCGTCGTCAACCTCTCCCGCTCCGCGCTGCGCCGCCGCATCCTCGGGCTGAAGCTCCTCTCGAAGCCGATGCCGGACATGGCGAGCGCGGAGGAGGGAGCGTACGACCAGCTGGAACGGGACGCGCTGATCAAGGCGATGCGCGGCCTGCAGAGGCGCCAGCGCGAGGTGCTGGTCCTGCGCTACTTCGCGGACATGACCGAGGCTCAGGTCGCCGAGACACTGGGCATATCGCTGGGCTCGGTGAAGGCGTACGGGTCACGCGGTATCGCGGCCCTGCGCGTGGTGATGGAGGCGCAGGTATGAGCCGGCGCGGTGACCACCACGACCACGACCATGAACAGGACCCGCGGCCGGGGGGCCGTAACGGATACCGGCATGGCTCCTCGCGCGGGTTCCCGTTGGACGGGACGGGGAACGGAACTGTGAACCACGGGCCGGAGAACGCCCCGCACGCGGACCACGACGGCGACACCCAGGGCCTCGTGGCCCCGACCGGACTGTTCGGTGGAGGCAGCTCGTCCGGCGGGAGCGCGCCCTTCGGCGACGACGGTGACGACGGCGCCGAGGATGCGCTGCGCCGCATGATGCACGGCGTCGTGCAGGGACTGGAGCCGAGCGAGGGCAGCCTCGACCGGCTGCAGCGCGCGGTGCCCGCCCGGCGGGCCCGTCGGAGGCAGGCCCTGGTCGGCGCCGCCGCGGCGGCACTGCTCATCGGCACCGCGATTCCCGCGTTCGTCCACGTCGCCAACTCGGAGGGCTCCAGCACGGCCAGCCCCGCCATCGCCGGCCACGGCGAGCAGGCGCAGGGCGGCAACGGCGACGACCGCGGCGCGGGCTCCGGCAACGGCGGTGGCGGCGAGAGCGGCGGCCACCCGAACGGGGGCCAGGGGCTTCCGGAGAGCACCACGACCCCGTCCGACAGCAGCGGCCAGGGCCAGGACGGCGATCCGGCCGGCGCGTCCGCCGATCCCGCCACGAGCGCGGCGGACCCCATGCGCCCGTGCGACCCGGGACAGCTCGGCGTCAGGTCGGCCAGGACCGGCGCGGCGGGTGCCGACGGCACGGTGTACGGAGCCTTCCGCATCGCCAACGTCTCCGGCGACAACTGCGTGGTGAGCAGTGGGGGCACCGTGGGCTTCGAGGCGATGGGCGCGGCCGACCCGACCCGGATCGACGTCGTCCGGCACACCGAGGGCGACCCCGCTTCCGGTCTGCCCGACCCCGCCACCGAGGAGACCAACGTCGTGTTGAAGCCGGACGCGGTCTACGAGGTGCAGTTCGCCTGGGTCCCCAAGGACACCTGTCCGTCCACCGGTGGTTCGCCCTCCCCGACGCCGACGGACGGCACGGTGGGCGCGGGCAGCGGCGGTCCGGCCGGCTCCGCGGCGGCCGGTGGCACCGGCGAGAGCGAGACGGGCACGGAGACGCAGTTCGGCAGCGACGGGGCCGCACCCGCCCAAGGCAGCATCTCCGTGCAGCACACCCCGGAGCCGGGGGCCCCGGTCGCCGCGACGAAGATCGACAACGCTTGCGCGGGAACGATTTACCGAACGGGCGTCCTGGAGCCCTCTTCGTAGGAGCGGGTACGGGCGGCCGGTGGCCCGGGCCGCCCGCTCACGCCCCTGAGCGGGCCTCCGCTTCGGAAACAGGCGGGGCGGCGGCCTCCGCCTCGGGGACCAGGCCGAGCCGCACGTCCCGGGCGGCCTCGGCCTCGCGCCGGAGCAGCCGGAACCACATGAAGAGCACGAACCCGGCGAAGACGAACCACTCACCCGTGTAGCCGAGGTTCTGGAAAGCCTTGAGGTCGAGCCCGCCACCCTCCGGCGCGGCCGCCGGTACCGGGCGCAGCGCGGTCGCCCCGGACCGGGCGGCACCGCTCGTCGCGTCCTCCGAGGTGCCCACGGCCTTCTCGGAGCCGCCCGCACCGCTCTTCGGGAGTGTCACCCAGGCGTCGTACACGTCGTACGGCACCAGGTTGACGAGCGACGCGGCGCTGATCATGCCCACTTGGCCGTCCGGCAGCCCGCCCGTCGCGCCGACCCCCGCGGTGCCCGCGTTCTCCGACGCCTGGAGGTCGCCGGTCACCGTGACCCGGCCGGACGGTGCGGGCGGTACCCGGGTCTGTCCGGGCTTCCCGGGCAGCCAGCCGCGTACCACCGGCAGGGCCTTGCCGCTGTCGGTCCGCAGCATGTCCAGGACGTAGTAGCCCTTCCGGTCGTCCAGCTCACGGCCGGGCACCAGGAAGCGGTCCGCGTACCGCCCGGTCGCGATGGCCGGCCGGCCGGAGGTCTCCGTGTCGACGGGCAGCAGCGCGTCGAGCGGTTTGGCCGCCCGGGTGCCCGGCGCGGGCTGCTTCTCGGCGGCCTCGTGCGTATGCACGCGGTCCTCGAAGCGGCCGAGCTGCCAGGTGCCCATGAACACGCAGAACGGGATGGCCAGCACGACGAAGAGGTTGATCCCCCACCATCGCGGGGTCAGCAGGAACCGGTACACCCCTCCACGGTACGGTCTCCGCTCCGGCCGGCCGGAGCGGGGGCATCCGGAGAGCGGTCCCTCATCCGGCGCCTGCACGCCGGTCGGCGCCTCTCCTACGCGCTGCCGGCCGGTGCCTGCTTGCCCGGGCCGACCGGGTCGCCGGGCCCCGCCGGTGACACCCCGGACAAGTGCCGGCGTGCGAAGTCGAGCTCCAGTCGCACTTGCTTGATCCGCTCCTCCACGACGAGCGAGCCGTGCCCCGCGTCGTACCGGTAGACCTCGTGCACGGCGTCCCGGTCCTTCAGCCGGTCCACGTAGTTCTCCACCTGGCGGATCGGGCAGCGCGGGTCGTTGACCCCGGCGGAGATGTAGACCGGGGCGCGCACGGCGTCGACGTACGTCAGGGGGGACGACGCCTCGAACCGCTCGGGCACTTCCTCCGGCGTCCCGCCCAGCAGCGTGCGGTCCATCGCCTTCAGCGCCTCCATCTCGTCGTGGTATGCCGTGACGTAGTCCGCGACGGGTACGGCGGCCAGTCCGAGGGCCCAGTCGCCCGGCTGCGTACCGAGTCCGAGCAGCGTGAGATAGCCGCCCCAGGAGCCCCCCGCCAGGACGAGCTTCGCCGGGTCCGCGAGGCCGGACTTCACCGCCCACTCCCGTACCGCCGCGATGTCCTCCAGCTCGATCAGCCCGACCCGGTGCTTGAGCGCGTCCGTCCACGCCCGTCCGTAGCCGGTCGAGCCGCGGTAGTTGACCCGGACGACCGCATAGCCGTGGTCGACCCAGGCAGCAGGGCCGGCCGCGAAGGCGTCGCTGTCGTGCCAGGTGGGGCCGCCGTGGATCTCGAAGACTGTCGGGAACGGCCCTTCGGCGGGGGCCGCCGGACGCTGGACGAGCGCGTGGATCCGGCCGCCGGGTCCGTCCACCCACACGTCCTCGACGGGCACCGAGGCCGGCGCCTTGGCCCCTGGCGGGTCGAGCACCACTGCCCCGGTCGTGGAGCGGACGACGGGCGGCTCGGCCGCCGACGACCACAGATATTCGACCGTACCGTCCGGGCGGGCCGTGGCGCCGGAGACCGTGCCGGCCGGCGTCTCCACCCGGACCAGCTTGCCGTCGGCCGCGGCGGGCCCGTACCGCCAGAGCTCGCTGCGGGCCTCGAAGCCGTGCTCGACGAGCAGTGCGGAGCCGTCCGGATACCACTCGGCGCCCACATCGCCGGGCAGGTCGATGGCCAGGTCCGTCTCCGTGCCCGCCACCGGGTCCCAGATCATCGGCTCCCAGCGTCCGCGCCTCTGGTGTCCGACCAGCAGCCGGGTGTCCCCGGCGACCGGCGCGAAGCCGAGGACCGCGAGGCCCAGCTCCTTCGTACCGCCCTCGGTGTCGTCCAGCTCCGCGACCGTCGTCCCGTCCGGGCGGACGACGCGCAGCGCGGAGTGCATCGCGTCCCCGTGCTCGGTGTGCTCCAGGGCGATCAGAGTCCCGTCGTGGCTCAGGTCGCCGACCCCGGCCGACTCGCGGTGGCGGTAGATCTCCACGGGGGCCGTGCCCGGCCGTACGACATGGACCGTCGTTCCGTCCTCGTCCGTCGAACGGCCGATCACCGCCGTGCCGTCCCGGCCGATCGCGAGCCCGGCCGGATAGGACGGCTCGAGGCCGGGAGCGGCCGGCGTGGACTCGGTGTCCACCCCGCCGTGGAACGGCCGGCGCATCCACACCCCGAACTCGTCTCCGTCGGTGTCGCCGAACCACCACACGGAATCGCCGTCCGGCGTCAGCACGCCGTCCGTCGTCCCATTCGGCCGGTCGGTCACCTGGTGCTGCTCACCGGTCGCCCGGTCCCACGCGTACAGCTCATAGGTACCCGTCGCGTTGGAGACGAACAACGCGCGGTCCGGCGCGTCCTCGGCCCAGTCGGGCAGCGATACCCGGGGAGCGCGGAAGCGCTGCTCCCAGAGCGGGACGGATGCGGTCGTCGGCGAACCAGTGGCCTCAGTCATGACCCCATTCTGCGCCGGACGCCCGACAATCCGTTCGCTTCGTCCGCAGCCTGTGGATAGCCTCGCGCACATGTCCACCGCTCCGACACCGCCCGACTGGCGCGAGGCCAACCGCAGGATGTGGGATGAACGTGTGCCCATTCACGCAGGCAGTGACTTCTACGACCTCGACTCCTTCCGTGCGGGGAAGGACGCCCTGCGGCCCTTCGAGCTGGCCGAGGTCGGCGATGTGACCGGCCGGTCGCTGCTGCACCTGCAGTGCCACATCGGACTCGACACGCTCTCCTGGGCGCGGCACGGCGCGGCCCAGGTCGTCGGCCTCGACTTCTCCGAACCGGCCGTGGAGACCGCCCGGGCCCTCGCCCAGGACCTGGGGCTCGGTCCCGATCGTGCGGCTTTCGTCGCCGCCGACGTGTATGACGCGGCCCAGGCCGTACCGGACTCCTCGTACGACATCGTCTACACGGGTGTCGGCGCGCTCAACTGGCTGCCCGACATCGTCCGCTGGGCCGAGACGGCCGCGTCACTGGTGGCGCCCGGTGGCTTCCTCTACCTCGCGGAGTTCCATCCGCTCACGGACTGTCTGGACGACGAGACGGGTTCGCGGATCGTGCACGATTACTTCAGCCGCGAGGCATGGGTGGACGAGACGCCGGGTACGTACGCGGACTTCGATGCCCAGACCCTCCACAACCGCAGCGTCGAGTGGCAGCATCCGGTGGGCAGTGTGGTGTCCGCGCTGGCCGCCGCCGGTCTGCGGATCGAATTCCTCCATGAGCACGATGTCTCGCTCTTCGCGCGTTTCCCGGTCCTGAAACGCGGTGGGGACGACTTCTTCCGCTTTCCGTCGGACCGTCCGAGGATCCCGCTGATGTACTCCCTCAAGGCGACCCGCCCGGCGGCCTGACGGAGGAGCGGCGCCCCGGTTCCCACCGGGGCGCCGCTGCCGTGTCACGCCACCGAGCGGAACGCCGGCAGGTAACCGCCGGACTGGCCCTCGGGCTTGGGGTGGTACGAGTTGTAGACGGGGATCGAGACGCTGTGCAGCCATGGATCTCCCGAGCACAGCTCGTGCCCGGTGAACTCGTCGGCGACCCCGGAGAAGGTGAATCCGACGTTCGCAGCCTGCTTGGCGATGACACCGTTCAGTACGTCGGACGCGTTGTTGATGGCCGTACGCGCCTTGTCGGACAGGCCGACGAGACAGCTTCCGCCGATCTTGTAGAAGCGCGGGTAGCCCAGCACCACGACATGGGCCTGCGGCGCCTTGGAGTGGATGGAGGCGTAGAGCGAACTCAGCCCTGACGGCAGGGTGTTGTTCATCTTCCCGACGGCCGCGTTCACGGCCGAGATGCAGGCGGACTCGCCGGACAGTACGCAGTCCTGCATGGCATCGGCGAACCCGACGTCATTGCCGCCCGCGGTGACGCTCACCAGCGAGGTGGACGAACTGAGCGCCCCGAGCTGACCACTGGCCACGGTGCTCGTGGTGGCGCCCGAACAGGCGGCGAAGGTGAATGACGACGGCGAGTTCGCCGCCGCCCAGAGGTACGGGTACGCCTTGGTGCTGCGACGGCAGTCACCGCTGTCGGACAGATAGCTTCCCGCGCCGACACCGGACGAGTACGAATCGCCCAGGGCGACGTACCCGCCGGCGGCGGCCGAGGGGGATGCCGAAGCCGGCTGGGCGATCCCCAGAGCGGCAGCGGCGGCGAGGAGCAGAGTGGATGCGGACGCCCAGAATCTCCGTACTGACATACCTGTCAGCCCTCCGAAGTGTGGGGGGTGGGTGGGGGGTTGAGTGAGCGTCCCCGTTGTAGCAGCTCCCGGTACCAGTCGGTAATAGCTCTGCGAGAACCCGCCTGAATTGCCCGAATGATCGGTCGGCAGGCGTAGCTCCGCGCGTAGATAAACCCTCAACCACCCCTGAAATAAAGGTTCTACGGCAATCGGTCCGTCGCTTCGCAGGGGTGGTCCTTCAGGCTCTGGACGCCCTGCGTGGGTCTGCGCGGTGCGCCAGGAGCGGTTCAGGTCTTCCCGTACGGGGCGCTGCTCCCGGAGGGGACCGCTGAGCATGTGCGCGGCGACCGCGCGCTCGATGAAGACCTGGGGTGAACCACTGGGAGCCGTAGGGAGATGCCTCAGACGCACCAGGAAGACGGCGCCTGCCAGGGCTGGGCGTCGTCTGCGGCTACCGCGTACTGGATGTCCTGGGGCGCGATCTCTCCGGTGTGCGTCTTCCACCGGCTTTCGGAAACCACTCAGGGGTCTGATCCGCATCGCGGATCAGGCCCCTGAGTGGTACTTCACTGTCGGGGTGGCGGGATTTGAACCCACGACCTCTTCGTCCCGAATGAGGTTCGGTTACTGATCTCGCCTGCACGGACCAGTCGCCGATGTGCCAGAGGGAGTCGGCGAGTTGGGCAAGTTTGTTGTGCGGGCCGGGATCGTAGCCGGTTGCGTCCTCGAGCGAGCCGGTGATGATCTGGAGGGCGATGCCGGTGGAGAAGCCGGTCATCACGGCGTTCGACACGAACGACATGACGACGCCGAGCCGCAGCACTCCCATCAGCAGCATGACTGCCCCGGCCAGGACCGCGGGTGGCGATGTGGCCCGTGTCCTTTGGGTCGAGGCGCCCGCCTCCTTGAGGACGCTCTGCGAGGTCAGGGTGAGTGCCGAGGTGAGGGTGGTGACCATCAGGACGGTGCGCGAGAAGAGCGAGCCGACGACGGTCGGGGCGACACCCGCGTAGATACCGGTGACCGGGTTGAAGCCGCCGATCGCCGCGTACGCCATGACTTGGGAGATGGAGAACAGCCCGGTGACGAGCCCGGCGGACACGTCGGACGGCCGCGGCCTGCCGAAGCGCCACGGCCACCTGCCTCGTGTCACGAAGCGAGCCCGCTGACGGCGTCGCCGACGTACTTCGCGCCGAGCACGACGAGGACCACCGTCATGATCGCCGAGTTGTGCTCACCCATCCACGTTTTCCAACCGCCGAGCAACTGCGCGGACTTGGCGCCTCCCAAGACGTACACCAGGAGCGGCAGCAGCACGCACAGCGAGCCGATCACCACGAACAGGACCCCGGCGGCTGCCTTGCCGGGCGTGAAGGTGCCGATGGCCGGTACCCAGCCCGGCAGTTTGTGCTCCTGCCCCTCTCTGGGCCGGTCCTTCCCCTGCTCGGGCGCCCATCAGCAGGAACAGGACACCGAGGGCCAGCTTCAACTATTACGTCCAGGTGGCGGGGGAGCCGCCGTCGTCCGCGCCAGCGTCGGAGCCGGCCGCCACGACGAGGGTAGTGATCACACCGAGCGTCACCATCCAGCCGAGCGTGTACGCGGTGCCGTTCGCCTGCCGCGCGGCGTGGCCAGCACCTGTCCGATGGCGTCGCCCATGACGGCTGCCCCGCCCTCAGCTCTGGACCGTCAGCGGGGGTAGGGCCCAACTGCCGTTCAGCACGGCCGGGTCGGGCCCGTACATCCTGATGATGACGGAGAAGGGGCCGTCCGGCGCGGGCAGCCAGTTGCCGGCCCGCGCGGGGTCGGAGGGCCGGTCCTTCTGCACGTACAGGGTCAGGCCGCTGTCGGCGTCGTAGTGGAGGCCGGGGGTGCGGTCGCCGATGGAGTAGCGGTCGATGGGGTTGGCGACGAGCAGGCGCTCCGGGAGGCGGTACATGGTGGCCGACCAGAAGAAGCGGGCGGGCGGCAGGGCGTCGGCGGGGAAGTGAATCGTGTAGTCGCGCCCGGAGGCGTCCGGCGGCCGGTTGCCCTGGTCGTCGACAGCCCAGCCGCCGTACCACGCCTCCTCGGCCGGCAGCCCGTAGATGCCCTTGTCGACGCCGACCGCGCGGGTGAGGAAGTCGGTGCCGAGCTGCTCGCGGGTGCCGAAGAGGCCGACGGACTTCACCGCATGCCGGTTGGCCTCGTCCAGGCGCCCGCGCCCCTCGGCGATGCCCTGCTCGATGGCGGCGCGCGCCTCCTCGGGCAGGGCGCCGGGCTCGAAGGCCCCGGTGCCGTCGACTCCGAGCGCGGCGAGCCGCTCGCGCAGCTCCCGCACGTCGTCGCGTACGGGGAAGAAGGGCAGCAGGAAGTCGAGGACGGCGAAAAACTCAGGCGAGTCCATGCACTCCTCGCGCCAGATCGGCCAGGCCGGGTCGGCGGCGGGCTCCGGCGCGGCGGTGCCGGTGAACTCGGACAGCGGCCGCAGCACGTACTGCTCCTGGATCGCCTTCAGCGTGCTCACGTCGTCGGGCCCGGCGAGATAGGTGCGCCCGAGGATCCCGACGAACTGGGTCGCCGCTTGCAGCACACCGCTGATCCCGTCCGGTGTGGTGCCGTCCCAGTCGGGCCCGGCGATCAGGTAGTCACCGGCGTCCTGCCCGGTGGTGCGGGCGCCGACGAACCCGGCGTAGACCGTGTCGAGATCGTGGAAGGGGAGCACGTAGTAGCGGTCGCCCATGGCGGGCACGGACACCACCCACGGTTCGGCGCGCAGATCGAGCCAGCCCCAGGAGTACGGGGTGTCGTTGTTCGGCGTGACGATGTCCGTGTTGTCGGGAGTGAAGGGCTGCGGGTAGTGCCGGAAGCGCCCGAATCCGCCGGTGTAGCGGGGGTCGTCGGAGTCGACGGCCTGCGGGTACAGGGTGCGGTAGTTCTGCAAGAGTGCGAAGCCCCAGATCCAGCCGTCGGCGGCGGTGGCGCGCACGGTGTCGGGGGTGGGGTACTCCACGAGGGGCTCCTGACGTACGTACGGGAACGGGCGAGGTCACGCGGGGCTGATGTCGTCGAGCCGCCGACCGCGGTCGACGGCGGAACCCTCCGGGGCGCCGAGACTGCCACCGAACGCCCCAGACCGTCCCATATCACCCATGGGTAGAAGCTAAGCCCCTCCTCTGAGGGGCGCACGTCAGGCGCGTCGGCGTCTCACGATGGCCCACACCGTGGCGCCGGCGGCTACCAGCGCGAGCGCGGCGGTGGTCAGAGCCTGTGTGTGCCGGTCGAACCCCGTGTTCCCCAGGGATCGCTGTCGGCGGCGAGGGTCCACCGCCTCTGGGTGTCGTTGTCGGTCGCGGACTCGTCGGTGTCGGTTGTCGGGGCGGGAGCCAGCTTTCGAGTCGGCTCCCCAACGGCTCCCAAGAAACCACTCAGGGGCCTGATCCGATTTCTCGGATCAGGCCCCTGAGTGGTTTTACGGCTGTCGGGGTGGCGGGATTTGAACCCACGACCTCTTCGTCCCGAACGAAGCGCGCTGCCAAGCTGCGCTACACCCCGATCGCCGCCGGTCTCCCGGCGACATCGACAACTCTAGCCCACCGGCGCCCGGAGACGAAATCCGGTTTTTGTCGTGATCGGCGGGACGACCCGGTCAGGTGTCCCGGGGGGTCAGGGTGAGCAGGGTCGCCTCCGGGGGGCAGGCCACGCGGACCGGGGCGTAGCGGCTCGTACCGCAGCCCGCCGAGACGTGGAGGTAGGCGCGGTTGCCGCCGGAGCAGTGGGTGGAGAGGCCCTTCACGCGGTCCGTGTCCAGGTCGCAGTTGGTGACCAGGGCGCCGTAGAAGGGGATGCAGACCTGGCCGCCGTGGGTGTGACCGGCGAGGATCAGGGGGTAACCGTCCGTGGTGAACGCGTCCAGGGAACGCAGGTAGGGGGCGTGGACAACGCCGATCGAGAGGTCGGCGCCCGTCTCGGGTCCGCCGGCCACCTCGGCGTAGCGGTCGCGCTTGATGTGCGGGTCGTCCAGGCCGGTGAAGGCGAGCTCCAGGCCGTCCAGCTTGAGGCGGCCGCGGGTGTTGGACAGGTTGAGCCAGCCCGCCTCGTCGAAGGCGTCGCGCATCGGTTCCCACGGGTTGTGGACGACGCCGACCGCCGGGGCGTTGCCGTTGAGGCCGTGCTTGCCCGACGCCTTCTCGAAGAGGTAGCGGACCGGGTTGCGCAGCTTGGGGCCGTAGTAGTCGTTGGAGCCGAACACGTACACGCCCGGGAGCTCCATCAGCGGGCCGAGCGCGTCCAGCAGCTCCGGCACGGCCTCGGGGTCGGAGAGGTTGTCGCCGGTGTTCACCACGAAGTCGGGGCGCAGGCCGGCCAGGGACTGGAGCCAGGCGCGCTTCTTGCGCTGCCCGCTGACCATGTGCACGTCGGAGATCTGGAGGACGCGCAACGGGCGGGCCCCTCGCGGAAGCACCGGGACGGTGACCCTGCGCAGGCGGAACGAGCGGACCTCGAAGCCGGCCGCGTAGGCGAGACCGGCGGCGCCGGCCGCGGCGGTGACCGCCGTGATTTTCAGGGGTACTCCGTAGCGTGCGCGCATGCGCCCATCGTCGCAGACGTCGTACGCCCGCAGGAAAACAGGCGGGCGCCGGGCGCCCCGGACCTGCCACAATCACCTCATGACCACGCTCAAGTCCAAGCTCAAGGAAGACCTCACCACGGCCATGAAGGCGCGTGACGAGCTGACCTCGTCCACGCTCCGGCTGACCCTCACCGCGATCACGAAGGAAGAGGTCGGTGGCAAGACCGCCCGCGAACTCTCCGACGACGAGGTGCAGAAGGTGATCGCCAAGGAGGCCAAGAAGCGCCGTGAGGCCGCTGACGCCTTCGCCAAGGGCGGCCGGACCGAGCAGGCCGAGCGGGAGAAGAAGGAGGGCGCGATCCTCGAGGCGTACCTGCCGCAGCAGCTGAGCGACGAGGAGCTGACCGCCATCGTGGCCTCCGCCGTCGACGAGGCGAAGGCCGCCGGGGCCGAGGGGCCGCGCGCGATGGGCGCCGTCATGAAGATCGTCAATCCGAAGGTCGCGGGGCGCGCCGAGGGTGGTCGGGTGGCCGCCGCGGTGAAGAAGCTTCTCGCGGGCTGAACGAAGCCGCAGCCGGCCGGGGCCGGGCCGCGTACGTACGAGAGCGGGGCGCCCCGGGTGATCCGGAGCGCCCCGCTCTCGTACGCGTAACGGCCGGTCAGGGGCCGTTCGTGCCACCGTCGTTCTGGCCTCGGCCGTGGCCGTTGTTCCCGCCGAGGACGTCCGGCGGGATGCTGATGCCGGGGAACGGGTTGTTGTCGTCGCCGGGCTTGTCGTCGCCCGGCTTCTTCTTGTCCCGGTCCCGGTTCTTGTCCTTGTCCTCCTTCTCCTTCGCCCGCGGTACGTCGACCGGGTTGAAGGAAGGGGTCTCGGACGAGCTGAGGGCGCCGGTCATCGCCGTCCTCCAGATCGGGCCGGGAAGGCAGCCACCGCAGACCTTGTCGTAGTACTGGCCGCCGATGACGATGTTGGCCATCTTGTTCTGGTGGGCGCCGTCGCTGCCGACCCAGACCGCGGTGGACAGGTTCGGCGTGTAGCCGACGAACCAGGCGTTCTTGCGCTCGTCGGTGGTTCCGGTCTTGCCCGCGTTGTCACGGTCGCTGAGGCCGGCCTGCGTGCCGGTGCCGTCCTCGACGACGCCCTTGAGCATCTGGTTGATGGTGTCGGCCGTGTGCTCGCTCATCGCGCGGTTGCACCGCGACTTCGGCACGTCGATCGGCTTGCCGTTCGGCTTGGTGACCGAGAGGACCGCGACCGGTGTGCAGTACGTGCCGCGGTTGGCGAAGGTCGCGTACACCGAGGCCATGGCCAGCGGGGTCGACTCCTGCCCGCCCAGCGTGGTGTTGGCGACCTCCCACAACGGCTTGTTGTCGCCGCGGTCGTAGCCGACCTTCTTCGCCATCGCGAGCGTTTCGCAGAGGCCGGTCTTCTCTTCCAGCTTCGCGAAGTAGGTGTTGATCGACTTGCCCAGCGCGCTGGTCATGTCGAACATGCCCTTCTCCGACTCCGTCTCGTTCTGCACAGACCACGGTTTGTCGTCCGTGGGTGCGCCCGCACAGGTGCGGAAGGAGTCGGCCGGCAGGCTGATCTTGCGCGGGGTGTCGAAACTCTGGGCCGGGCTGATGCCCTTTTCCAGCGCCGCCGCCGCGGTGATCGGCTTGAACGTGGACCCGACCTGGAAGCCGGCGTAGCTGCCGCCCATCGCGTGGTCGACGGAGAGGTTCAGCATGGTCTGGTGCTTGGAAGGGTCGAGACCGTACGGCCTGGACTGGGCCATCGCCAGGATGCGTCCGGTGCCGGGCTGGACCTGGACGACCGCGTCGGCGACCTTGTCGTCCACGTTGACCCGGGAGACGGCGGCCTCGTTGGACGCGGCCTGCGACCTGGGGTCCAGGGTCGTCTTGATGGTCAGACCGCCGGTCGCCCAGAGCTTGGCGCGGTCCTTCGCGGTCTTGCCGAAGGCCGGATCGCTCTTGACGATCTTCGAGACGTAGTCGCAGAAGAACCCGGCTCCGCTGACGGCGGTGATGCAGCCGTTCCGCGGTCGCTTGACCTTCAGCTTGATCGGGGTGTTCTTGGCCTTGTCCGCCTCTTCCTGCGAGACCTTGCCGATGTCCGCCATCCGCTGGAGCACGGTGTTGCGGCGCTTGGTCGCTTCCTCCGTGTCGTTGATGGGGTCGTAGCGGCTGGGCGACTGCACGATCCCGGCCAGCAGCGCCGCCTCCTCCAGCTTCAGGTCCTTGGCCGACTTGGAGAAGTAGCGCTGGGAAGCCGCCTCGACGCCGTATGCCTGCTGCCCGAAGAAGGTGATGTTGAGGTAGTTCTCGAGGATCTTCCGCTTGCCGAGCTCTTCCTCGACCTGGATCGCGTACTTCAGCTCCTGGACCTTGCGGCCCAGCGTCTGCTGGGTGGCCTCGGCGACCTTGGCCGGGTCGTCGCCGGCCTCCTCCACGAAGACGTTCTTCACGTACTGCTGGGTGAGGGTCGACGCGCCCTCCGCCGTACCGCCCGCCTGCACGTTGCGGTTCAGTGCGCGCAGGATGCCCTTGAGGTCGACCGCGCCGTGCTCGTAGAAGCGGGCGTCCTCGATCGCCACGATCGCGTTCTGCATGTACGGGGAGATGCTCGTGAGCGGCACCACCGTGCGGTCACGGGAGTAGACCGTGGCGATCAGGCCGCCCTTGCTGTCGAGGATCTTGGTGCGCTGGCTCAGCGGCGGGGTCTTCAGGTTGGCCGGGATCTCGTCGAACCCGTCGACCGTCCCCTTGGCCGCGAGGCCCAGTGCTCCGGCCGCCGGCAGCGCGATGCCCGCCAGGACGACTCCGGAGAGTGCGGCGACACCGAGGAACTTGGCGGCCTGCTGGGTCGTGGTGAGACCCCCGCCCGAGCGCTTCTTTGGCATGGGGGCAGCCTAATCCGTAGATATGAGCGTTCCGTAGGACCGGGGGTCCATCGGAGCGTTCGCGTACCGGACCGTGACATTCGGTTCCGGCGTGGTTGCCGCGCCGCGGCCGCCGGACCTGGTGGCATGGCGACGCGATGCGGCTACGTTCCCATTCGCCGGACACACGGATATGCCTTGGCCTAAGCTGCTCTCAACTGTCACAGCAGTCCGGTTCCGTATCAACCCCCGTGCACGATCCGGCCACACGCCCGGCGCTCCCGAATTCGCCCCGTGTGTCACCGAACGTCCGATGTGGTTTTGGTGGACTGTCCCGATTCTGACGGGATAGTCCCACATGTCCTCACCTCACTCCCCTGGGTGATCTGCCGTATACGCATAGTCCGTTCGGGCCATTCAAGATTGGGCCCGAAGGGGGTGTTGTGCTGTCGCCACCTTCCGTAACGTCCTCAACTGGCAGCGGTGAATATGCCGCTGTCGCCGTGGGGGAGCCTCGATTCGGGAGAGGACGGCGCCGGAATGGGCTGGGTAACCGACTGGAGTGCGCAGGCAGCCTGCCGCACTACTGATCCGGATGAACTGTTCGTACAAGGGGCAGCGCAGAACAGGGCCAAGGCGGTGTGCACCGGATGCCCGGTGCGGACGGAGTGCCTGGCCGACGCCCTGGACAACCGCGTCGAATTCGGCGTGTGGGGCGGGATGACCGAGCGGGAGCGCCGCGCGCTGCTGCGCAGGCGGCCGACGGTGACGTCCTGGCGCCGGCTGCTGGAGACCGCCCGCAGCGAGTACGAGCGCGCCTCGGGCATCCTGCCCGTGGCGATCGGGCTGGACGACAGCGAGGAGCTGCACGAGACGTTCGCCGCCGTCGGCTAACCTCTGGCGGCTCGTACGTTGTACGGATTACGTGGGACGACGGGCTAGGCAGCTCCGTCCGGTGCGGAACCGGTCGCGAGGCGGTCTCCGATGGCTCGCAGGCCCGAGAGGTCATGGACATCTCCGGGCAGTGCGGCCACGGCGGTCACGGCCACCTCGGGGTGCAGCGCGGTGAAGCGGTCGCGTGTGTCCTGTTCGCGCGCGACCATGTGCATCCGCTCGGCATGCAGACGGAGCAGGCCCGCGGTCAGTTCTTCGGTTGTGACGGCTGCCGTGCTGTCGGGCCGGGGTCCGGGGTCCGTGGTGGGTGCGTGCCCGTCCGTGGGGGAGTCGGCGGGCTCACGAAGTCCAGCCTTCCCTGCCGCCTGATCCACAATGCCGTCGGTTTCAAGATTTTCTGCTTCGAGTTCCTCCGCGGCGGCGAGCGCCTGCTCGGAGGAGAGACGTGCGGCGCCGCTGCCGTGGACCCGGTTGAGCACCAGCCCCGCGAGCGGCATGTCCTCCGCCGCCAGACGTTCCACGAAGTAAGCCGCCTCGCGCAGGGCGTCCCGCTCGGGCGTAGCGACGACGAGAAACGCCGTACCGGGCGCCTGAAGAAGCTTGTATGTGGCATCCGCCCGGGTGCGGAATCCTCCGAACATGGTGTCCATCGCGGCGACGAACGTCTGTACGTCGCGCAGGAACTGACCACCCAGCAGCTTGCCCAGCGTCCCGGTCATCATCGACATGCCCACGTTGAGGAACTTCATCCCCGCGCGGCCGCCCATCTTCGCCGGGGCCATCAGCAGCTTGATGAACTTCCCGTCCAGGAACGACCCCAAACGCTTCGGGGCGTCCAGGAAGTCCAGCGCGGACCGCGACGGCGGCGTGTCCACGACGATCAGGTCCCACTCGTCCCGCGCGCGGAGCTGCCCCAGCTTCTCCATCGCCATGTACTCCTGCGTGCCCGCGAAGCCGGCCGACAGGGACTGGTAGAAGGGGTTCTCCAGGATCGCGCGGGCCCGCTCGCCGTCCGCGTGCGCCTCGACGATCTCGTCGAAGGTCCGCTTCATGTCGAGCATCATGGCGTGCAGCTCACCGGAGCCCTCGATGCCCTTCACCCGGCGCGGGACGTTGTCCAGTGAGTCGATGCCCATGGACTGGGCGAGCCGGCGGGCCGGGTCGATGGTGAGGACGACGACCTTGCGGCCGCGCTCCGCCGCCCGCACCCCGAGGGCGGCGGCGGTGGTCGTTTTCCCGACGCCGCCGGAACCGCAGCAGACGATGATCCGGATGCCCGGGTCGTCGATCAGGGCATCGGTCTCCAGAGCCGGTACGGGGCCCGGCGCGCCCGTCTCCGTACCGTTGCCCGCCCCCGCCTTCGTGCGCGCTGTCATGAACCCGCCCCTCGTCCGGATCCCGCTCGGCCCGCGCCCTGATCGCGGAGTGCTGCCGCCAGGTGGTCGAGCCCGGCCCGGTCCACCCCCTCGCCGATCAGCGGGAGCTCGTACCCCGGCAGACCCAGCCTGGCCAGGACGGTGCGCTGTTCACGCTCCAGAGCGACCCGCTGGCTGTGCTCGGTGGCCTGCTCGACCAGCGGACGTACGAGCCCCGCCGCGCCGGTCACGCCCGCCCGCGTCAGCGTCTTGGCGATCTCCTTGCGCCGTCCGCCCACCGTGGCGCGCAGCGCTTCCCCGTCCAGCAACTGCGGGCGCACCATGTTCACGATGACCCGGCCCACCGGCAGTTCGGC
This sequence comes from Streptomyces sp. DT224, assembly GCF_049844595.1. Taxonomy (NCBI): domain Bacteria; kingdom Bacillati; phylum Actinomycetota; class Actinomycetes; order Kitasatosporales; family Streptomycetaceae; genus Streptomyces; species Streptomyces sp. DT224. The sequence continues at coordinate 172,081 of NZ_JBNCLI010000005.1, read as the reverse complement.
GGCGCGCAGCTCCGCGATGCCGTCCGCGGTCTCCTGGACGGGCATCTCCTCCAGCAGCGTCACCAGGTGCACCGCGGTCTCCGGGGACTTCAGCACCCGCATCACGGCCTGCGCCTGATTGTGTATCGGGCCGATCCGCGCGAGCCCGGCCACCTCGTCGTTCACGTTGAGGAAGCGCGTGATGCGGCCGGTCGGCGGGGCGTCCATGACCACGTAGTCGTAGACGAACCGGTTCTGCCGGTCCTTGCGGCGGACCGCCTCGCACGCCTTGCCCGTCAGCAGGACGTCCCGCACGCCGGGCGCGATGGTGGTGGCGAAGTCGATCGCGCCGAGCTTCTTGAGCGCCCGGCCCGCGCTGCCGAGCTTGTAGAACATCTGGAGGTAGTCGAGGAGCGCCAGCTCCGCGTCGATCGCGAGGGCGTAGACCTCGCCGCCGCCCGGAGCGACGGCGATCCTGCGCTCCTCGTAAGGAAGGGAATCCGCCTCGAAGAGCTGGGCGATGCCCTGCCTGCCCTCGACCTCCACGAGGAGGGTGCGCCTGCCCTCGGCCGCGAGGGCGAGCGCGAGGGCGGCGGCGACCGTGGTCTTACCGGTACCGCCCTTGCCGCTGACGACCTGGAACCTGCTCACGTATTCGAGCCTAACCAGTCGCACCGCAGGCTACGCACGAGGCTGCGCGTGCCCTGGATCGCGCAGGCATTACAGTCGGGCCATGACCAAGTGGGAATACGCGACCGTGCCCCTTCTCGTGCACGCGACCAAGCAGATTCTGGACACCTGGGGCGAGGACGGCTGGGAGCTGGTCCAGGTCGTTCCCGGCCCGAACAACCCCGAGCAGCTCGTGGCGTACCTGAAGCGGGAGAAGCAGTAGTGGCGGGCACCGTCGAGGCGAGGCTGGCCGAGCTCGGACTGCCGCTCCCGGCCGTCGTACCGCCGCTGGCCGCGTACCAGCCGGCTGTGCAGTCCGGGGGGTACGTGTATACCTCCGGTCAGCTGCCCATGGTCGACGGCAAGCTGGCCGTGACCGGCAAGGTCGGTGCCGAGGTCACGCCCGACGAGGCCAAGGAGCTGGCGAAGACCTGCGCGCTGAACGCCCTCGCCGCCGTGAAGTCGGTCGCGGGCGATCTGGACCGGATCGCGCGGGTCGTGAAGGTCGTCGGCTTCGTCGCCTCGGCCACCGACTTCACCGGCCAGCCCGGTGTGATCAACGGTGCGAGCGAGCTGCTGGGCGAGGTCCTCGGGGACAAGGGCGTGCATGCCCGCAGCGCCGTGGGTGTGGCCGTGCTGCCGCTGGACGCGCCGGTCGAGGTCGAGATCCAGGTCGAGCTGACCGGATCCTGACCCGTACCGTCTCCGCCCCTGATCCCGTCCGGTCCTGAGGACCGGACGGGATCTTGCGTGTACGCGCCATGTACGGATCCGGGGCCCCTCGAACATCGACGCGGTTCCGGATAGCCTCCGGCCATGTCCAATGGTCAGTGGTACCCCCCGGAATGGCCCGGCCGGATCAGGGCCCTCGCCGCAGGCGAACTGACGGCCGCCGAGCCCCGGCGGGCCGCCACCGTGATGCTGCTCCGGGACGACCCCACCGGCACCGGGGGCGCGCCCGCCGTCCATATGCTGCGCCGGCGCACCTCGATGGCCTTCGCCGGAGGGGCGTACGCCTATCCGGGTGGCGGCGTCGACCCGCGCGACGACGACCGGCTCGTCCGCTGGGCCGGGCCCGCGCTGGAGACCTGGGCGCGCCGGCTGGGTGTCGGCACTCCGGCCGAGGCGCAGGCGATCGTCTGCGCCGCGGTACGCGAGACGTACGAGGAGGCCGGGGTCCTGCTGGCCGGTCCGACGCCGGAGACCGTCGTCACCGACACCACCGGCGACGACTGGGAGGCGGACCGCGCGGCGCTGGTCGCGCGGGAGCTGTCGTTCGCCGCGTTCCTGGAGGGGCGCGGGCTGGTGCTGCGCTCGGACCTGCTCGGCGCGTGGGCGCGCTGGATCACGCCGGAGTTCGAGCCGCGCCGCTACGACACGTGGTTCTTCGTCGCCGCACTCCCCACGGGCCAGCGCACCCGGAACGCCTCGACGGAGGCCGACCGCACGGTGTGGATCACCCCGGGCGACGCGGCCGGTGGATACGACCGGGGCGAGCTGCTGATGATGCCGCCGACCGTGGCGACGCTGCGGGCACTGCGGCCGTACGCCACCGCCGCGCAGGCGCTGGAGGCGGCGTCGGAGCAGGACCTCACCCCCGTACTCGCGCAGGCTCGTCTGGACGGTGACGAGCTGGTGCTGAGCTGGCCCGGGCACGAGGAGTTCACCAAGCACGTTCCCACCACCGGAACGGACAGAACGCCCGCAGAGTCGAAATCCGGTGGGGAGACCTCCGACGTCGCCAAGGCGCCCCGAGCGGAAGGCGGTGCGGCATGAGTGACGCGGCGGCGCTGCCCGGGCAGCCGCGCGGCGGGGTGCTGTCCGGGCCCGCCACGGCCCGTACGGTCAACGTCCTGGCGCCGAACCCCTCGGCCATGACGCTGGACGGGACCAACACGTGGATCGTCGCCGAGCCCGACTCGGACCAGGCGGTCGTCATCGATCCCGGCCCGCTGGACGAGGCTCATCTGCGCGCCGTCGTCGACGCCGTCGAGCGGGCGGGCCGCCGGATCGCGCTGACGCTGCTCACCCACGGCCACCCCGACCACGCGGAGGGCGCGGCGCGGTTCGCCGAGCTGACCCGGACCAAGGTGCGCGCGCTCGACCCGGAGCTGCGGCTCGGCGACGAGGGCCTGGGGACGGGCGACGTCATCACGACCGGCGGCCTGGAGATGTACGTGGTGCCGACGCCTGGCCACACGGCGGACTCGCTGTCGTTCCACCTTCCGGCCGATCAGGCGGTGCTGACCGGCGACACGATTCTCGGACGCGGGACGACGCTGGTGGCGCACCCGGACGGCCGGCTCGGGGACTACCTCGACTCGCTGAGGCGGCTGCGCTCGCTGACGGTGGACGACGGGGTCCACACGGTGCTGCCCGGCCATGGACCTGTGCTGGACGACGCGCAGGGGGCGGTCGAGTTCTATCTCGCCCACCGGGCGCACCGGCTGGCCCAGGTGGAGACCGCGGTGGAATCGGGCTACCGGACCTCGTCCGAGGTGGTGGCCCATGTCTACGCGGACGTGGACCGTTCGCTGTGGCCGGCCGCGGAGCTGTCGGTGCGGGCGCAGCTGGACTACCTGGCCGAGCACGGGCTGATCTGAGGGCGCATGGGTGAGGGCCCTGCCGGCACCGGCAGGGCCCTCACCCATGACGTACGACGGCGGGTCAGCGCGACCGCTTGGCCAGCCGCTCCACGTCCAGGAGGATCACCGCGCGGGCCTCCAGCCGGAGCCAGCCGCGGCCGGCGAAGTCGGCGAGGGCCTTGTTGACCGTCTCGCGGGACGCGCCGACCAGCTGGGCCAGCTCCTCCTGCGTCAGGTCGTGCACCACGTGGATGCCTTCCTCGGACTGGACGCCGAAGCGGCGCGACAGGTCCAGGAGGGCGCGGGCGACGCGGCCGGGCACATCGGAGAAGACCAGGTCGGACATCTGGTCGTTGGTCTTGCGCAGGCGCCGGGCGACGGCACGCAGGAGGGCCGTGGCCACCTCGGGGCGTGCGTTGAGCCAGGGCTGCAGGTCGCCGTGGCCGAGGCCGAGGAGCTTGACCTCGGTCAGCGCGGTGGCGGTGGCGGTGCGCGGGCCCGGGTCGAAGAGCGAGAGCTCACCGATCAGCTCGCCGGGGCCGAGGACCGCCAGCATGTTCTCGCGGCCGTCGGGGGAGGTGCGGTGGAGCTTCACCTTGCCCTCGGTGACCACATAGAGGCGGTCGCCCGGGTCACCCTCGTGGAACAGCGCGTCACCGCGCGCGAGGGTCACCTCACTCATCGAGGCGCGGAGCTCCGCGGCCTGCTCGTCATCGAGCGCCGCGAAAAGCGGGGCGCGCCGCAGAACGTCGTCCACGAGTTCTCTCCTTGTCGGCCTGTTCAGGGAACCGTGGTCCCCATCATGCCGGACGGTAAAACAGTGCGATCAATCACAAACCAGTTTGACGCACGCGCGTGCCGAGGGGTACGGCAGGGGGCCGATTGGGGGCGGATCACCCGTGACCGGGGCGGATGTCAGTGCCGCGTTCTAGGCTGGCCGGGTGTCCGGATTGCCGGTGAGAGCGCAGGCCAAGGGGGCTGATGGGGTGTCGGAGGGCCGTGATTCCGCTGTGGGCGAACAGGGTGCGGGCAAGGGGAAGAAGCTGAAGAAAACGGCGGAAAGCAGCTCCGGAACGGCGGAGGGCCGATCCGGCGGCACCGCCGGTCCCGGCTCGGCCAAGCGGGCGAAGCCGGAGGAGGCCGGGGCGTCCGGAGCCGCCGGACCGAAGAAGAGGCCCGGGCGGCCGGAGTCGCATCTGGCCATGGTCCGCCGCGCTCGCCGGATCAACCGCGAGCTCGCCGAGGTCTACCCGTACGCCCATCCGGAGCTGGACTTCCGGAATCCGTTCGAACTGCTCGTGGCCACGGTTCTGTCCGCCCAGACCACCGATCTGAGGGTCAACCAGACCACGCCCGCCCTCTTCGCCGCCTGTCCCACCCCCGAGGACATGGCCGCCGCTGTTCCGGAGGAGCTGGAAGAGCTCATCCGGCCGACCGGCTTCTTCCGGGCCAAGGCGAAGTCTCTCCTCGGCCTGTCCGCCGCGCTCCGCGACGACTTCGGCGGCGAGGTGCCGGGGAGGCTCGCGGATCTCGTCAAGCTGCCGGGGGTCGGCCGCAAGACGGCCAATGTCGTGTTGGGCAATGCCTTCGGAGTGCCCGGAATTACCGTAGACACCCATTTCGGGCGACTGGTCCGACGGTGGAAGTGGACCGAGCAGGAGGACCCGGAGAAGGTCGAGGCGGAGATCGCGACGATCTTCCCCAAGAGCGAGTGGACCATGCTCTCGCACCGCGTCATCTTCCACGGCCGCCGCGTCTGCCATGCCCGCAAGCCCGCCTGCGGCGCCTGCCCGATCGCCCCGCTGTGCCCGTCGTACGGTGAGGGCGAAACGGACCCGGACAAGGCCCGCAAGCTCCTGAAGTACGAGATGGGCGGCAAGCCGGGCCAGCGGCTGAGCCCGCCGCCGGACTACCCGGGGAGCCCGGCACCTCCCCTGGGCGCCGGCTGACGCGGACCGCCGCTGCGGAACGAATCGCGGGACGACGGGCGTTGTGAGACGGAGGGGTGCCTATGAAGACGCATGAGACCGGCACGGAGCGCGGTGGGACGGACGGCCCTGCGGTCATGGTTTCGGAGGAGGGGCTGCCCGACTGGCTCGACCCCGTCGCCCGTGCCGCGCGCACGGTGCGGCCGCAGCAGCTCAGCCGCTTCCTGCCGCCGGAGGACGGGGCGGGGCGCCAGTCGGCCGTGCTCGTCCTGTTCGGCGAGGGCGCGCGCGGCCCCGAGCTGCTGCTGATGGAGCGGGCCGGAAGCCTGCGCTCCCACCCCGGCCAGCCATCGTTCCCCGGTGGCTCGCTCGATCCCGAGGACGGCGACCAGGCGACGACCGGACCGCTCAGGGCCGCTCTGCGCGAGGCCGAGGAGGAGACCGGCCTCGATCCGCGCGGAGTGCAGATCTTCGGCGTGCTGCCCCGTCTCTACATCCCGGTGAGCAGCTTCGTGGTGACGCCGGTCCTCGGCTGGTGGCGGACGCCCAGCCCGGTCGGTGTGGTCGACCCGGGGGAGACGGCGCGGGTCTTCACGGTCCCCGTGGCGGATCTCACGGACCCGGCCAACCGGGTGACGGCCGTCCACCCCAGCGGTCACCGGGGCCCGGCATTCCTGGTCGAATCAGCGCTCGTCTGGGGATTCACCGCCGGTGTGATCGACCGGATCCTGCACTTCGCGGGCTGGGAACGCCCGTGGGACAGGACCAGGCAGGTGCCGCTGGACTGGCGCGCATGACAGGCTGACTTCCGTGCTCCGCCGATCCGGGACCGCCCGGACCACGGAGACGTACGTACGGGCCCGGTGACGAATCTGCGAGGCTATAGACGGTGAACGTGCTGGACATCCTGCTGCTGGCCGGGGCCGTGTGGTTCGCGGTCATCGGCTACCGCCAGGGGTTCGTCGTCGGCATCCTGTCGGTGATCGGGTTCCTGGGCGGCGGTCTCGTCGCCGTCTACCTCCTGCCGGTCCTGTGGGACCAGATGACGGACGGTTCGGAGGTCTCCTCCACCGCGGCCGTCGTCGCGGTCGTCATCGTGATCGTGTGCGCGTCGGTCGGCCAGGCGTTCACCACCCATCTGGGAAACAAACTCCGCCGGCACATCACGTGGTCGCCCGCGCGCGCGTTGGACGCGACCGGCGGCGCCCTCGTCAACGTGGTGGCGATGCTGCTCGTCGCCTGGCTGATCGGCTCGGCCCTGGCGGGCACCTCGCTGCCGACGCTGGGCAAGGAGGTCCGCAGCTCCTCGGTCCTGCTGGGCGTCTCCCGGGTGATGCCGCCCCAGGCGTCCACCTGGTTCACGGACTTCTCCTCGGTCCTCGCGCAGAACGGCTTCCCCCAGGTCTTCAGCCCGTTCGCCAACGAACCCATCACCGAGGTCAGGGCCCCCGACCCGGCGCTCGTCGGCAGCCCCGTCGCCGCGCGCGCCAAGCAGTCCATCGTGAAGGTCGTGGGTACGGCCCCGAGTTGCGGCAAGGTCCTCGAAGGCACCGGGTTCGTGTTCTCCGACCGCCGGGTGATGACCAACGCCCACGTCGTCGGCGGAGTCGACGAGCCGACCGTGCAGATCGGCGGCCAGGGCCGCCTGTACGACGCGAAGGTCGTCCTCTACGACTGGCAGCGCGACATCGCCGTACTCGACGTCCCGGACCTCGACGTGAAGCCCTTGCGGTTCACCGGCCCCGACAGCGACGCGGAGACGGGCGACAGCGCCATCGTCGCGGGCTTCCCGGAGAACGGCTCGTACGACGTGCGCTCCGCGCGCGTCCGTGCCCGCATCGATGCCAACGGCCCCGACATCTACCACCGGGGAACGGTCCGCCGTGATGTGTACTCGCTCTACACCACGGTCCGCCAGGGCAACTCAGGCGGCCCGCTGCTGACCCCCGAAGGCAAGGTGTACGGGGTCGTGTTCGCGAAGTCGCTCGACGACCCGGACACGGGCTACGCGCTGACGGCGGACGAGATCCGCGATGACATCACGCAGGGCCGTACCGCCAACCAGCAGGTCGACAGCCAGGGATGCGCGCTCTGAAGTTCTCCGGGCGGCCGGTGCGCCACCGCCGGCGCGTCAGTTACGGGGATGGCGCAGCCGCGCCGAGACCCAGCGGGCCCTGCGGCGGAGGATGCGTGAGATGCCGAGCCGAGGATCATGCATGACGTGCAAAGCGTGCACCCGGCCCTGAAGGCCGTCCCCCTCATGAATGCCCGGAACCGCCGTGGCGGTCGAGCGACGGTTGCGTGCTGCGTCACCGAAGTCGTGCGTCCAGCCCATACCCGGACGTCTGCCCGTGCCTCATGGTCCGTAACCGCCTATCCGTCAGCCAATTGGCTTATGCGCCGGGCACGTGGCTGTTCGTCGGGCATGTGTGCCGGAACGGCTAGCGATCCGGCTCGGAATCCTTGAGCCAGTTGATGAGTTCGGCCGAGAACCCCGCCGGGTCCTCCTCGTGGGGGAAGTGACCCAGACCGTCGAAAAGTCGCCACCGGTAGGGCGCCTCTACATACTCGCCGGACCCGGCCGAGCTGCGGGTGCGGACCGCCGGATCGAGTGAGCCGTGAAGGTGCAGAGTCGGCACCCGAACGGGCCGCTTCATGCGCCGGTTGAACTGGATGCCGTCCGGACGAGCCAGCGAGCGCACCATCCAGCGGTACGGCTCGATCGAGCAGTGAGCCGTCGAGGGAATCGTCATGGCCCGCCGATAGACGCCCAGCGTCGCCTCGCCCGGGAACTCCGTTCTGCCCGGCCCGGCCCAGTCACTGATCAGCCGCCCCACCAAGGCACCGTCGTCGGCCACGAGCTGACGCTCCGGCACCCAGGGCCGCTGGAAGCCCCAGATGTACGAGCCGGCCCGGGACTGCGCGAAGTCGGAGAGCATCGAGGAGCGCCACCGCCGTGGGTGGGGCATCGAGGAGACGACCAGCCGGCGCACCAGCTTGGGGCGCATCACGGCGGCCGTCCAGGCCAGGTAGCCGCCCATGTCATGGCCGACGAGGGCGGCGTCCGGCTCGCCGAGGGACCTGACCACGCCCGTGATGTCGAGCGCCAGGTTGGCGGGGTCGTAACCGCGGGGGGTGCGGTCGCTGCCGCCCACCCCGCGCAGGTCCATCGCCACGGCCCGGAAGCCCGCCTCGGCGAGCGCGGGCAGCTGGTGGCGCCAGGTCCACCAGAACTGCGGGAAGCCGTGCAGGAGGAGGACCAGCGGACCCTCACCCATTTCGGCGATGTGGAAGCGGGCGCCGTTCGCCGCGACGTCCCGGTGGGTCCAGGGGCCGTCGATGCGGACGGGGCCGCCGGCCGGGGCGGGCGGTGCGGGAGCGCTCATGTGGATGAGCGTGCCACAGCCGACGCCTTGTCCTGGACCGGTGCGCTTTCGATGGCCCGGTCGGAGCGGGTGCTTCCGCCCACCGGGAGGAACGCGTCCGCCGAGGTCTCGGGGCGCGGGTGCGGCTTGACGCCCTGAAGGACGGCGGCGGTCTGCTTGGCGGACGCGATCGACTTCTCCGGCGGCTTGACCTTCTTGATCTTCGCGTAGCCGAAGAGCGCGAGCAGAACGCCCAACAGGATGAACGCGCCGCCCACGATCAGGAACGACCAGGCGAGGCCCAGTCCCAGGTTGTGGATGCCGTACGCGGCCGCGAAGCTCAGCACCGGGATCGCGAACAGGATCAGCACGCCCGTGACGATGAACGCCACACTGCCGATGACGCCGCGCTTGACGTCCTGCCGCACCTCGGCCTTGGCCAGGGCGATTTCGTCGTGCACCAGCGCCGACAGTTCGGCTGTCGCCGACGCGACCAGCTGGCCGAGACTGCGGTCGGCGCTGCCCGCGTAATTGCCGGGGTCGCTCATCCCTGACTCCCTCTCCTGTTCAACACGTCCGATGTCAGATCATGCCGGACTGTCCGGCCTGTCGCTCGCTGCCCTCGCCAGTCGGGCAAGGCGGCGGTGCTCGGCCGCCTTCTCCTCGTGGATCGCGGCCATCCTCAGGTGATACGCCGGATCGTCCTGCTCATAGACGTCCGGCACTCCGGAACCGTCCTCGTCGAGTTCCTCGGCGTCGGTCAGTGCCCTGTATCTGCGTACCCTGAGTTTGAGCAGTACACCGGAGAGTACGGCGGCGATGAGGGAGCCGAGCAGAACCGACGCCTTGATCTCGTTGATCATGTCGTCGTCACCGGCGAACGCGAGCTCTCCGATCAGCAGCGACACGGTGAAGCCGATGCCGGCGAGGGTGGCGATCGCGAAGACGTCCGCCCAGGCCAGGTCCTTGTTCAGCTCGGCCCTGGTGAGCCGGGTGGTCAGCCACGTACCGCCGAAGACGCCGATGGTCTTGCCGGCGACCAGGCCCAGGACGACGCCGAGGGTCTCCGGTCGGTTGAACACGGAGGCCACCGCGCCGCCGGACAGGGAGACCCCGGCGGAGAAGAGTGCGAAGACCGGCACGGCGAAGCCCGCCGACAGAGGGTGCACCAGGTGCTCGATGCGCTCACCGGGGGAGTGTTCCTCGCCCTCACGGCGGGTGCAGCGCAGCATCAGTCCCATGGCGACGCCGGCGATGGTGGCGTGGATGCCGCTGTTGTACATCAGCCCCCAGATGACCAGGGCGAGCGGCACGTAGACGTACCAGCCGCGCACGCCGAGGCGGAGCAGCAGATAGAACAGGCCCAGGCCGAGGAAGGCACCGCCGAGCGCGAGGAAGTCGATGTCGTCGGTGAAGAAGATGGCGATGACGAGGATCGCGAAGAGGTCGTCCACGACGGCGAGCGTCAGCAGGAAGGCCCGGAGCGCGGAGGGCAGCGAGGCGCCGATGACGGCGAGAACGGCGAGCGCGAAGGCGATGTCCGTGGCCGTGGGGACCGCCCAGCCGTCCTTCGAGCCGTCGCCGAACACGTTCACCAGGGTGTAGACGACCGCCGGTACCGCCATGCCGCAGAGCGCGGCGGCCACGGGGAGCGCCGCGGCCTTCGGATCGCGCAGTTCTCCCGCTACGAGTTCGCGTTTGAGTTCGACGCCCGCGACGAAGAAGAAGATCGCGAGCAGCCCGTCGGCGGCCCAGTGTTCCACGGAGAGGTGCAGTCCGAGGGTCTCGGGCCCGATGTGGAAATGGCTGACGGCCGAGTAGCTCGAACCCGCGGTGTTGGCCCATACCAACGCGGCCACGGCGGCGACCAGCAGGATGATGCCCCCGACGGTCTCCGTACGCAGGGCATCGGCGACGTAGTTGCGCTCGGGGAGCGGCAGCCGCCCCAGGAAGGTGCGGCGCGGGCCGGGGGGCGCGGGGGTGGGTGTGGCCACGGGGGGAGACCTCCGGGTCGGTACGGCAGCGATGGCATGGCTGATGCACTTGCCGACCAGACTTCCCGGCACCCCTGTGGAGATTTTCCTGTCTTGTTGTCGATCAGCTGCCACTGTACCCGCGGGGCGCGGCGGTAAGGGTGCTTGGGAGCGGTGATCTCACCGTAAGGGCGCGAAGGGCACCCGGCGCGTTGCCGGGTGCCCTTCGGGTCGTGTGTCGGTGTTTCAGTCCTCGGAGGAGGCCGACGGCAGCTGGCTCTGGATCAGGTCCATGACCGAGGAGTCGGTCAGGGTCGTGACATCGCCCAGGGCCCTGTTCTCCGCCACGTCGCGCAGCAGACGGCGCATGATCTTGCCGGAACGGGTCTTCGGCAGCTCGGCCACCGGCATGATGCGCTTCGGCTTGGCGATCGGTCCGAGCGTCGCCCCGACGTGGTTGCGCAGCTCCGCCACCAGCTCGTCGGAGGCGGTCGCGGTGCCCCGCAGGATGACGAAGGCGACGATGGCCTGGCCGGTCGTCTCGTCGGCGGCGCCGACCACGGCGGCCTCGGCGACCGACGGGTGCGAGACGAGCGCCGACTCGACCTCGGTGGTCGAGATGTTGTGCCCGGACACCAGCATGACGTCGTCCACCCGGCCCAGCAGCCAGATGTCGCCGTCCTCGTCCTTCTTGGCACCGTCGCCGGCGAAGTACTTGCCCTCGAAGCGCGACCAGTAGGTGTCGAGAAAGCGCTGGTCGTCGCGCCAGATGGTGCGGAGCATCGACGGCCACGGCTCGGTGAGGACCAGGTAGCCGCCTCCGCCATTCGGGACCTCGTTGGCCTCGTCGTCCACGACGGTCGCGGAGATGCCCGGCAGGGCGCGCTGGGCGCTCCCCGGCTTGGTCTCGGTGACGCCGGGCAACGGCGAGATCATCATCGTGCCGGTCTCGGTCTGCCACCAGGTGTCCACGATCGGGCACTTGTCGGCACCGATGTGCTTGCGGTACCAGACCCAGGCCTCGGGGTTGATCGGCTCACCGACCGAGCCGAGGACGCGCAGGGACGACAGGTCGAACTTGGCGGGGATGTCGTCCCCCCACTTCATGAACGTGCGGATCGCGGTCGGCGCGGTGTAGAGAATCGTGACCCCGTACTTCTGGACGATCTCCCAGAAGCGCCCCTGATGCGGGGTGTCGGGCGTGCCCTCGTACATCACCTGTGTGGCGCCGTTGGCCAGGGGTCCGTAGACGATGTACGAGTGCCCGGTCACCCAGCCGATGTCGGCGGTGCACCAGTAGACGTCGGTCTCCGGCTTGAGGTCGAAGACCGCGTGGTGGGTGTACGCCGCCTGGGTGAGGTAGCCCCCGGAGGTGTGCAGGATGCCCTTGGGCTTCCCGGTGGTGCCCGACGTGTACAGGATGAACAGCGGCTGCTCCGCCTCGAACGCCTCGGGTGTGTGCTCGGCGGACTGGCGGCCCGTGATCTCGTGCCACCAGACGTCGCGGCCCTCGGTCCACGCGGTGTCCTGGCCCGTACGGCGGACCACCAGGACGTGCTCCACGCTGGCGATGCGGGAGACGGCGTCGTCGACCGCGGGCTTGAGCGCGGAGGGCTTGCCGCGGCGGTAGCCGCCGTCCGCCGTGATGACGACCTTCGCGTCCGCGTCCTCGATGCGGGCGGCGATGGCGTCGGCGGAGAAGCCGCCGAAGACGACCGAGTGCGCGGCGCCGATGCGGGCGCAGGCCAGCATCGCGACGGCGGCCTCGGGGATCATCGGGAGGTAGACGGCGACCCGGTCACCCTTGCCGACACCGAGCTCGGTGAGGGCGTTGGCGGCGCGGGAGACCTCGTCCTTCAGCTCCGCGTAGGTGATGGCGCGGCTGTCGCCGGGCTCGCCCTCGAAGTGGATGGCGACCCGGTCACCGTTGCCCGCCTCGACGTGACGGTCGACGCAGTTGTACGCGACGTTGAGCTCGCCGTCTGCGAACCACTTCGCGAAGGGCGGGTTGCTCCAGTCGAGGGTCTCCGTCGGCTCGGTGGCCCAGGTCAGGCGGCGGGCCTGCTCGGCCCAGAAGCCCAGCCGGTCCGCTTCGGCCTGCTCGTACGCCTCTGCTGTGACGTTGGCGTTGGCGGCCAGCTCGGCAGGCGGAGCGAACTTCCGCTCTTCCCGAAGCAGGTTGGCCAGGCTCTCGTTGCTCACGACTTCTCCCAGTCCCAGGGTGTCCGTTGTGTCCCGGGGCATAGCTCATCAGTCCCGAGGCCGGGTGACAAGTGTCTGCCCGGAATTGGTTTAGACCTGTGTCTCGTGTATAGAGGCATGATCCCGCCTCCACGCCGTTGCGGCACGGTGGCGCAAACCGCCGGTGCGGGTGCTTCCGATACGGAAGCGGGATCACTAGGCCTTACGGATCCGGGGTGCCTGCGGTTCAGGCGTCGGTACGGGCCGGCTCGGCCGGGTACGCCGGCGCGATCGGGTCGAAGATCTCGCCCGTGCCGCTCTCCGCGTTCTCGTCCAGAAGATACGACTGGGCCTCCGCGACGTGGAAGTACATGCCGTGGAGTTGAAGGGAGCCGTCGGCGACCCGGCGCGCCACCGAGGGGTGGGCCCGCAGATGGTCGAGCTGCTGGACGACGTTGGTCAGGCAGAGCTGCTCCACCGTGTCGGCCGACAGTTGCCCGGAGAGCCGGACGGGGGTGTCGTCTGAGGCCACCCGGGCCAGGCTGGGGAGCCCGTGTCGGAGCCAGCGCCGAAGCGATGTGTCCGGGGCTTCCGGTGCGGCGCCCAGCAGCGCGTTCATGGCACCGCAGTCCGAATGGCCGCAGACAGTGATGGACTCGACGCCGAGCACGTCCACCGCGTACTCGATCGCGGCTCCCACCGAATGGTCGCCCTTCTCGGCGTCGGGAGGTGGCACCAGATTGCCGATGTTCCGCACGGTGAACAGGTCGCCCGGTCCGCTGGCCGTGATCATGCTCGTCACCAGGCGCGAGTCCGCGCAGGTGATGAAGAGCTGCGAGGGACGCTGGCCCTCCCGGGCGAGTCGCGCCAGCTCCCCCCGGACCAGGGGCGCCGTATCGCGCTGGAACGAGCTGAGACCCCTGACCAGCCGATGATCGCGGGCTGGGCGCGAGGGGCGGCGGGCGAATGCGCGCTGCTGGGCGGAGGCGACTTGAGCGGGGCGTTCCGCGTGCGGGGTGGAGGGTGCGTGAGGGGAGGGGGTAGCGGCGGGCGCGGTGGTCTGCGGCCGCGAGGTGGATGGGGGCTGCTGGAGGGCTGGGGTGGGCGCGGGTGGCGTGTCGGGGCCGGTGCTGGTGTCGGGGCCGGTGTGAGGCGGGGCGGATGCGGAAGTAGGACTGCTTGGAGCCGTGCTGACGGCGGTGGCGATCCCGGCGGCTGCTGCTGCCGTGCCCGCTGTGCGTGCGGCGCTCGGCGGGTGGACCACGTCCGGGGTGCTCGCCGTGTGCTCCACGGCCTCGGTCGCGGTAGCATCCGCGCCGATCTCCGTGGCAGGGGCGTGTTCGGGCTGGTCGTGGCAGTGGTGGTTGCGCCAGGGGGTCCAGGGCCGGCAGCAGGAGTGCGCTGCCGCGGCGGGCTCGGCGATCCTGCCGCCCGACCTCCCGGCGAACGCCACTTGGCCGCCGTGGGCCGTATGGGCGTTGCTCCAGTCCTGGATCGTCTCGTATGCGGCGTGGTCCATGAACGAGCCGTCCAGCTCCACGACCACATCGGCGTCCTGGGGGAGCCGCCCCAGGATCCGGCTGAGGCGTGGGACGGCCAGGAAGGTCAACTGGCCGCGTACGACCACGAGATGTTGCCCGTTCCGTTCGGACACCGAGATCCGGGTCCGGCCCAGGCGGTGCAAGGCGACGGCCACTGCCACGGCGATGCCGATGACCACGCCCTTGAGGACGCCGACGACGAGCACCCCGGCGATGGTCGCGCCGTACACCAGGAACTCCCGGTGCTTATGGACATTGCGAATATGCGCCAGGCTCACCATCTTGAGGCCCACCATCATCACCAGCGCTCCCAGTGCGGCGAGTGGGATGCGCTCCAGCAAGGTGACGAGCAGGCCGGATGCGACCAGAATCCATACGCCGTGCAGCACGGTGGACGCGCGGCCGGTCGCCCCGGCCCTGACGTTCGCCGAACTGCGCACAGCTCCGCCGGAGACCGCGAGTCCCCCGAGCAGGCCCGATACCGCGTTGGCGACGCCTTGAGCGCGTAGCTCCCGATCGAGGTCGGAGCGTTTGAGCAGAGGTGGAGCGGGCCGCTCGACGCCGTCCGGGCCGGTGTGGGCGGTGATCACTCCGGTAGCGGGGGCGCCGGGTGTGGCCGGGCGGTCGCCGTTCTCGCGCGCCTCGTCCGTCTCGTCGCCCTGTACCTCTCCGGTCCTCGCACCCGTTCCGGTCCTCGCACGAGAATGCGCCGAGTGCGTACGGCTGCGGTCCGCGGCCAGCTTGTCCACGGCGACAGCGGCGAGCAGCGACTCCAGGCTGGCGACCAGCATCATCGTGAACACGGCAGTAGCCAGACCGAGCACCGGCCCGTGCGGCATTTCGGGCAGGGCATGCGAACGCCAGGAGGGCAGATCCACCCGGGCGATCGACGGTGCTGCCCACGCGGCCACGGCGGTGGCCAGACCCACGGAGGCCAGGGCTGCCGGAACCCGGCGTAGCAACCGCCCGGTCCGTCCGGGCAGCAGTGGCCACAGGACGAGAACGGCCACGGTGAGCGCGCCGATCAACGGGGCGGCGGGACTGACACGTGCCAGTTGATCGGGAAGATGCAGGACGTTGGAGATCGCCGAGCTCTGCGGTGAACCGCCCAGCACGATGTGGAGTTGAGCGAGCGCGATGGCCACGCCGATGCCTGCGAGCGTGCCGTGGACGATGGCGGGGCTGACAGCGAGTGCGCTGCGGGCCGCTCGCAGTGAGCCGAGCGCGAGCTGAAGCAGGCCCGCGCCGATCGTGATGGCACAGGTGGTGCGCCAGCCGTAGACCTGGATGGTCTCTGCGGTGACCACGGTCAGTCCGGCGGACGGGCCGGAGACCTGTAGGGGAGTGCCGCCGAGGAGCCCGGCGACGATGCCGCCGACTGCGGCGGAGATGAGGCCCGCCTCGAGAGGGGCTCCCATGGCCACAGCAAGACCGAGCGACATGGGGATGGCGAGCAGGAAAACAGTGATGGACGCGGACACATCGGCGCCCGAGATGCGGAACCGTCCGCGGCGCGGCGGCGGGGGCGGGCTGTGTGGGCGCTTCACTCCCGAGGACCGGGAGGGGCGCGAACTGCGGGAAGAGTGTTCGTGGCGAGTGGGTACGCAGGCAGACATATTTCCCGTCTCCTCCTGGGCAGCGCGGTCGTGGAACTCGATGACGCGGCCGTGGGTCATGGCGTGCAGCGGCGGGATATCTCAACTCTCGGTAAACAGATCGTAATGGAGAGTAAAGAGTGGTGTCCAGGATTAAGGGCAAATGGGCCATCCATCCATCCATTCCGGTGAATAGTCAGCTTTTCATTCGGCCTGTCGTGCTGGTTCTTGGGCAGTGCGTGCGACTTTGGCCGCGCCGTGTCGGCACCCGGCGCAAGCTACTGCGAAAGAGGTGGGCGGATGATGGCCGCCGCGAAGAAGGCGATGGACGCCAGGAAGAGATTCGGCCTGGGCGTTGTGGCCGTCGTGCTGGTCGCGGGGGCGGCGGGGTGCGCCGGGGACGGTCCTGGCGCGGAGCGCTCCGGCCCCGGGGCCGTGAACGGTGCTGCGGGAGAGAAGAAAAAGGGTGCTGAGGCTGCGCCCGAGCATGTGTTCCGGGCCATTGGCGATGGTTCCACCGCCTTCACGGGTGTTCAGCCCAAGCAGCCGGCTGTGGAGCGCCTGACGTCCGGCCAGAGGCCCCCACAGTTCGTGGTGTTCTCGTGGGACGGGGCGGGCGAGGACAGCCAGCGGCTCTTCTCGCACTTCCGAGAGGTGGGCAAGAAGTACAACGCCGCGATGACGTACTTCCTCAGCGGCGTATATCTCCTGCCGGAGGGGAAACGGACCCAGTACGACCCGCCCAAGCACAACGCCGGCGCTTCCGACATCGGCTTCAACGACACCAAGGGCATCCGCGACACCCTGACTCAGCTTCGAGGGGCCTGGCAGGACGGCAACGAGATCGGCACCCACTTCAACGGACACTTCTGCGGCAAGGACGGCGGCGTTGGCACCTGGTCCGTCGAGGAGTGGAAGAGCGAGATCGGTCAGGCCAAGTCATTTGTGAAGGGCTGGAAGACCAACGACCCGGTCCTCAAGGACGAGAAGGCGCTGCCCTTCGACTACGACAAGGAGCTCGTCGGCGGCCGCACCCCCTGCTTGGAGGGGCAGCAGAACATGGTGGCAGCAGCACGCACCATGGGGTTCCGCTACGACTCCAGCGGTGTCAACGATCAGGTGTGGCCCCGGAAGAAGAACGGTGTCTGGGATCTCTCCATGCAACTGGTACCGGTACCGGGGCGCGACTTCGAGACGCTGTCGATGGACTACAACTTCATGTTCAACCAGTCCGGAACGACGCAGGGTGACCCCGGCAAGCACGAGTACTGGGGAGATCAGATGCGTGACGGCCTGCTCCAGGCTTTCGACCGCGCGTATGGCGGCAATCGAGCCCCACTGATCATCGGTAACCACTTCGAGTCCTGGAACGGTGGCACGTACATGCGTGCCATCGAGCAGACGATCGCTGCGATCTGCACCAAGAAGGGCGTGCGCTGCGTCTCGTTCCGGCAGCTGGCGGACTGGCTCGACGCCCAGGACCCGGCGACCCTGGCGAAGCTTCGGACGCTGAAGGTCGGCCAGGCGCCCGAGGCAGGCTGGCCGGCGTTCCTCGGGGCGGGCGTGGGCCGGGAACAGCCGGCCTCGAAGATCCCAGCTGCGGCCGCGGGCAATCCGGCCGGTCGTTAGGCCCTGTGGCGCCGGGCGGGAGACATGCCCGGCGCCGTCGGAAGCAGCCGTCGGGGCCACCGTGGCCGTCTTGCCTGGAGTTCAGTCGCTCACGCGGGCTGCGGGGCTTCCGCGCGGATGAAGCGCTCGTCCAGTACGAAGCCGGGATCGACTTGTGCGGCGAGGTCGGCCCCGGTCTTCTCGTTACCCCAGCTCTCCGCGTTCCTTAGGTGGAAATGCACCATCTGGCGCGTATAGCGGCCCCAGTCACGTCGCTCGTACGAGTCCTCCGCCGCGTTCTGCAGGGCCTGCAGGGCCATCCGGTTGTCTGCCTCGAGCAACTCGAAGCGTGCCGGCCGGCCCTTCTCCATGGCTCGCACCCAGTCGGAATGGCCGACCGTCACCAGAAGGTCGTCGCCCACCTCGGAGCGCAGGAAGTCCAGGTCGTCCTCGCCCTGCACCTTGTTCCCGACCACCTTGAGGTCCACGCCGAAGTCCCGCGCGTACTCCTTGTACTGGCGGTAGACGGAGACGCCCTTGCGGGTCGGTTCGGCGATGAGGAACGTCATGTCGAAGCGGGTGAACATCCCCGAGGCGAAGGAGTCCGAACCGGCGGTCATGTCGACCACCACATACTCGTCGGGGCCGTCCACGAGGTGGTTGAGGCAGAGCTCGACCGCGCCGACCTTCGAGTGGTAGCACGCCACGCCCAGGTCCGATTCGGCGAACGGCCCCGTGGCCATCAGCCGGATGTCCCCGTCGTCGAGCCGCACCGTACGGGCGCAGGCGTCGAAGACCGGGTTGTCCTCGCGCACGCGCAGGAGGCGTGAGCCCTCGCCCGGCGGAGTCGTCTTGATCATCGTCTCGACCGACGCGATGCGCGGATTGCTGCCGCGCAGGTACTCCTTGATCAGTGGCAGTTGGGCACCCATCGCGGGCAGCGCTGCGGATTCGTCCTCGTCGAGGCCGAGCGCGGCTCCGAGGTGCTGGTTGATGTCGGCGTCCACCGCGACGACGTGGGCTTCATTGGCGGCGAGGTGGCGGATGAAGAGCGAGGACAGCGTGGTCTTTCCGCTGCCGCCCTTCCCTACGAAAGCGATCTTCATGTTCACCTAGGGTAGCCGATTGATTGCTATGCGTTCTTGCTTCGTGAAGAAGGCCACTCCCGGCCGACGGGCAGGCAGGAGGCGCGTAGCCTCGCTACTTATGAGTACGACTTCCTCGGATCCGCTCGTCGCTCTTGGTGCTCTGCCGGGTGTGACCGACGCGGTGGACTCCGTGCGCAAGGCGGTGGACCGTGTCTACGGCCACCGCGTGATGCGCCGCCGCAGCAACGAAGTCACCGCAGAGGCCGCTCTGCGGGGCGCACGTGGGTCGGCTGCTCTTTCCGGTGCAGACTGGAACCTCGAAGAGGTGCGCCGACGCACCGACTTCAGCGGTGACGACGAGGCGCGTGTGGTCGGTGCCGCGCTTCGCTTGACGGCGGAGGCCGGACAGCTTCTCTCCATCTGGCGGCAGTCGCCGTTGCGGGTCCTGGCTCGGCTTCACCTGGTGGCGGCGGGCAGTGCCGTCCCGGAGGACGCCCTCGGGCGGCCCCGGCTCGCGGGGGAGCCGGTGGACGAGCCCCTGCTCGAAGCGCCGCTGCCGGAAGCGGATGAGGTCGCGGGCCGACTGGACGGTCTCAGCAGGATCATCCTTTCGGGGAGTGAAGCGCCCGCTCTGGTGACCGCCGCCGTCGTCCACGGAGAGTTGCTGGCACTGCGCCCCTTCGGTTCGCACAACGGCCTGGTGGCGCGGACTGCGGAGCGCATCGTGCTGGTCGGAAGCGGGCTCGATCCCAAGTCGATCTGCCCGGTCGAAGTCGGGCATGCAGAGCAGGGGTGGGCGGCCTACGAGGCCGCCTTCGACGGCTACCTGTCCGGCACGCCGGAGGGTATGGCCGTCTGGATCAGGCATTGTGGACGCTCGGCGGAACTCGGAGCCAGGGAATCGACAGCGGTGTGCGAGGCGCTGCAGCGCGGCGCCGCATAACGCGGGTCGCCGCGCGCCGACGGCGCCGTCCGGTCGCTGACGTGCGGCGCCGCGCATGGTTGCGGCGGTACCGCTCTCGGTACCGCCGCTGGCACGTCCGCCCGGTTACCAAGCGTCCTCGGTATATGCCCATCAGGTCGGGGTCTTTGCCCGCTCCTGGTGTGGCTGGCCCGTAATCGACGGGTCGACGTCGCGTGGGTGCCGGGTTTTGTGCGCGGTCCGTGGGGCCGTTGCTGCGTCATTCAGGTCATCCTCGCGGATGTCCTTGGTCTCGCGGGCCGTTGACTCCTTTGTACTCCCGGGGGCGGTGCAGCGGCCAGTGCTGGCCGCACTTCTTTACTTTTGGGTTCAATTACGGACGAGTCGGTCCAGCCGATCGGGTCAGGCGGAAGCCGCGCCGGCTCGTCGGCGGGTGGCGTACCAGACGGCTCCCGCCGTGAGCGCGGCCGCACTCACGGCTGCGGCGGCCATGAGCGCCGGACGCGGCGGCAGGGAGAATGCCGAGAGGCGCTGCTTGAGGCGGACCGGCCGGTCGAAGGTGAGAATCGGCCACTCCCGGAGCGTGGCCTCCCGTCGAAGCGCGCGGTCCGGGTTGACCGCGTGGGGGTGGCCGACGGATTCCAGCATCGGGACATCGGTGGCCGAGTCGCTGTACGCATAGCAGCGAGCCAGGTCGTATCCCTCGGATTCCGCGAGCGCCTTGATGGCTTCGGCCTTGGTGGGGCCGTACGCGTAGTACTCCACCTCGCCCGTGTAGCAGCCGTCGTCACCGACGACCATGCGGGTGGCGACGACACGGTCGGCGCCGAGCAGGTCACCGATCGGCTCGACCACCTCGGCGCCCGAGGTCGAGACGATCACGACGTCGCGGCCGGCGGTGTGGTGTTCCTCGATGAGGGTTGCCGCTTCGTCGTAGATGATCGGGTCGATCAGTTCGTGCAGCGTCTCGGCCACGAGTTCCTTGACCTGCTGCACGTTCCATCCCTTGCAGAGCGCCGAGAGATATGCGCGCATCCGCTCCATCTGGTCGTGATCCGCACCCCCGGCAAGGAACACGAACTGTGTGTACGCGGTACGCAGCACCGCGCGGCGGTTGATCAGCCCGCCGTGGTAGAAGGACTTGCTGAAGGTCAGCGTCGAGGACTTCGCAATGACCGTCTTGTCCAGGTCGAAGAAGGCGGCTGTGCGCGGCAAGAAGCGGTTTTCCACACAGCAGAGCATAAGGGCCCGCCATTCGGCGTAAACCCCGGCGCGTGGGTTTGCCTGAGAAGAGCCTCGGGTACACCATGGAAGTCACGGATCGTTCGCGACCGTGCTAACCCGGTCCGGCTCCTCCCCCCCCCCGAGTCGGCCGTGGGGACGACCCCCGCTCTCCCCCCCGGCGGGGGTCGTCGCATGTCCGCACGCGGTTTGCCGCTCGGAATCGACCATTTCTCCTCCTTCTGCTCCGTGCCAGCCGCGTATGAGGCTGGCTCACTCCAGCATGTGCCGTGACGCTGGGTAGCGAAAGAGTCGCATCGAGAAGTCACCGGTATGAGCTACGGAGTTATTCACAACCCCTGAGTTGTCCACGGATTTCGAGCAAGATCCACACCATTTCCGGAAGCGCTGCACCGTGATTCCACCCGTGAACTCCACGGGTACCGGAATCACCGATCTCGGAGGGGCTCCGAGAACGCCGCGAACCGCGGCGAAGGTGAGTGATCGAGGGGGAGAGCGTGGCTGAATCAAGTGCGCAGGACCGATGGGCGGCTGTCACCGCGCGGCGGGGTGGACCGCTGATCGTGACCGAGGACGTGGACCTGCTCGACGACCTGCTGAGGCTGTGTGCCGCTGCCGGTGCGGAACCCGAGGTGCATCACACGCTGCCGGACCATCGAGAGGGGTGGGAACAGGCGCCCATGGTCCTCGTCGGCGACGACGCGGCCGCACGGTGCCGCGGAGCGGCGCGCAGGCGGGGGGTCATGGTCGTGGGCCGGGGCCAGGACGTGCCGGACGTGTGGCGTCGGGCGGTGGAGATCGGTGCCGAGTACGTGATCCGGCTGCCTGACTCCGAGACCTGGCTTGTCGACCAGATCGCCAATGCGTCGGAAGGCGTCGGCCGGCCCGCGGTAACGGTCGGTGTGATCGGGGGCCGGGGCGGCGCGGGTGCGTCCACACTGGCCTGCGCCCTCGCGGTGACCGCGGCGAGAGCGGGCCGGCGGACCATGCTCATCGACGGGGACCCGCTGGGCGGCGGCATCGACGTGCTGCTCGGCGGCGAGCGGGCGGAGGGTATGCGGTGGCCGGACTTCACCCATTCCCAAGGCCGGGTCGGCGGAGGTGCGCTGGAGGAGTCGCTGCCCGCGCTGCACGGGCTGCGGGTGCTCAGCTGGGGCCGCGACGACTGGGTGGTGATCCCGCCACCCGCCATGCGGGCGGTGCTGGCCGCCGCGCGCAGACTCGGCGGGGTGGTGGTGGTCGACCTGCCGCGCCGGGTGGACGAAGCGGTGGCCGAGGCTCTTGCCCAGATGGACCTCGGGCTCGTGGTCGTTCCCGGAGAACTGCGCGCGGTCGCGGCGGCGAAGCGGGTGGCGTCGATGGCCGGGATGGTGCTTGACGATCTGCGGGTGGCGGCGCGGGGTCCGTATGCCCCAGGGCTCGACGCGCAATGGGTGGCCAGAGCCATGCGCCTGCCGCTGGCCGGCGAAGTCCCGCTGGAAAGGGGCCTGTCGGCCGAGCAGGACATCGGCGAACCACCCGGCGGCAACGGGCGCGGCCCACTGGCCAGTTTCTGTGCCGCCTTCTGGGAACAGGCGCTTGCGGGAGAGGGCGCCAGCAGGTCGGTCGCCGGGGGCACTCCATGACCGAGGCGCTGCTCGACGCGGTCAGGCAACGGCTCGCCTCCAGCGGCACTGCTCCGACCCCGGCCGCGGTAGCCGCCGCTCTGCGGGCGCAGGGACGTCTGCTCGGCACGGCCGAGGTGCTCGGCCGTGCGGATGAACTGAGAGGGGAGCTGATCGGGGCCGGGGTGCTGGAGCCGCTCCTAGCCGACCCCGATGTCACGGACGTTCTGGTGTCCGCACCCGACCGGGTCTGGGTGGACCGGGGTGGTGGACTCGAACTCACCGAGGTGTCCTTCGCGGACGCGGCCGCGGTCCGCAGGCTGGCCCAGCGGCTCGCGGCCGTGGCGGGACGTCGACTCGATGACGCCAGGCCCTGGGTGGACGCGAGACTGCCGGACGGCACTCGCATGCACGCCGTGCTGCCCCCGGTATCGGTCGGGTCGACGTGTCTGTCGCTGCGGGTGGTCAGGCCCAGGGCCTTCTCGCTGGCGGAGCTGGTAGAGGCCGGGACCGTGCCGCCCGGAGGCGACCGAGTGCTGAGGGCGCTGGTGGAGGCGCGGGTCTCCTACCTGATCAGCGGCGGGACGGGGGCGGGGAAGACGACTCTGCTCTCGAGCCTGCTGGGGGCGGTGGGGGAGCGGGAGCGGATCGTGCTCGCCGAGGACTCGGCAGAGCTGCGACCGGACCACCCGCACGTCGTAAGGCTGGAGTCGCGCCCCGCGAATCAGGAGGGCGCCGGACGGGTGACCCTTCGGGACCTGGTGCGGCAAGCCCTGCGTATGCGCCCTGACCGGCTGGTGGTTGGTGAAGTGCGAGGAAGCGAGGTGACCGAACTCCTGGCCGCCCTGAACACAGGACATGAGGGAGGCTCCGGAACTGTCCATGCCAATGCTGCCGGGCATGTTCCGGCACGGTTGGAGGCGCTGGGAACCGCGGCAGGGCTCGACCGGCTGGCGCTGCACAGCCAGCTGGCGGCGGCCCTGTCGGTCGTGGTCCACCTCGTACGGGACCGGGCGGGGCGCAGACGGATCGCGGACATCCATGTGCTGGAGCGGGATGCGGCCGGGCTGGTGCTGACCGTTCCGGCGCTGCGCTGGGGCGTCACGGGCTTCGAGCGGGAGCGGGGCTGGGAGCGGCTGCACGAACTCATCGGGGGTGCGTTGTGACCGGGGATACGGCGCGGGCCGGGGTACCGGACGTGGTGCACGCCGTAGCGCTGTGTGCGGCGATGGCCGTGTGGCTGGCGGTGGGGGGCCGTGGTCGGCCGCTGCGCAGGGCGCGGGCGCTGTTGACCGACGGGGGCGAGGGGTCACCAGGCGGGGAGAGGTGGTGGAGGGTACGCAGCCGGATCGAGGAGCGGCTGAGAGGACGGTGGGAGTGGCTGTGTCTCCCGGTGGCTTCGGTGCCGGCGGTGCTCGGACAGTCCGTACTGCCGCTGCTCGCGGGGGCCGCAGCCGTTCCCCTGGCACGGAGATGGTTGCTGAAGAGGCGGTCGCGCAAGGAACGGGAGGCCCGGGCGAACGGAGTGGTGGACCTGTGCGGTGCGCTGGTAGGCGAGCTGAGGGCCGGTCGCGAGCCGGGGGAGGCGCTGCTCGTCGCGGTGCGCGGCACGGACGGCATGGGCGAAACCGGACTACGGGTCTCGGCCGCCGCGCGGTTCGGGGGTGACGTGCCACGAGCACTCGTCCAGGCAGCGGGGGAACCGGGGCTGGACGGGCTGGCCGGAGTGGCCGCCTGCTGGCGGGTGGCGGTGGGCAGCGGTGCCGGGCTCGCGGCGGGCCTGAGCCGGCTGGAAAGCGCCCTGCGTGCCGAACGTCGTCAGCGGGATGAGCTGCGAGCGCAGCTGGCGGGGGCGTGGTCGACGGTCGGGGTGCTCGCCCTGCTCCCCGTGCTCGGTCTGGGGCTCGGTGCTGCGCTGGGCTCGGACCCCTTGAGGGTGTTGTTGCACAGTACCGCCGGCCTCGTCTGCCTGGTGACCGGCGGCCTGCTGGAGGTGTGCGGTCTCCTCTGGGCTGCCCGGATCGTCCGGGCGGGGGAAGCGGGATGAGCGCATCGGCCCACGGGGGCGTCCAAGCGGTGGGAGCCGTGGGGGTGGCGGTGGGCATGTACGCCCGAGTGGTTCTGCCGTTGGCGCGCCGGCAGGCCTGCCGGCGGGTACGGCGTCGGGGCGAGCGCCTCCTGGCGGTGGGGCGGGCGGTTCCTGGTGCCTGGACGGGCCCCTTCCGGCCGTCCGGCCCCCCGGCGGGCCGGACCTTGTCCGCCACCCCGGTCAAGCAGTGGATGGTGCTGTCGGCGGTTGTGCTGGCGGGGTGGTTCCTCGTGGGCGGCCCGGCGGGATGGGCGACCGGCGTGGCATCGGCCTACGGCGCCCGGCGATGGCAGCGAGAGCGGCTCGGACCCGCCTCACGAATTGCCGCCGAGGCAAAAGCCCGAACGACGGAGGCGGCACGACAATTGCCCATGGCGGCGGACCTGCTGGCGGCCTGCCTCTCCGCCGGCGCCGGTCCGGTGGAGGCGGCCGAGGCGGTGGGGGAGTCCCTGGGCGGTCCGGTGGGCGATCAGCTCGCCCGGACTGCGGCGGAGATCCGGCTTGGGGGAGACGCTGCTGTCGCCTGGGGGAGGTTCGGCGAGATACCGGGAGCCGCCGCCCTGGCCGGCTGCCTGGACCGGGCGGGCTCGACCGGTGCCCCGGCGGCGGATCCGGTGGCCCGGATCGCCGAGGCACTTCGGGCCGAGCGGGCGAGGGCGGCCTTGGCGCGGGCGCAGCGGGCCGCCGTGATGGTCACCGCGCCCGTGGGGCTCTGCTTCCTCCCCGCGTTCCTGGCGGTGGGGGTGGCGCCCGTGGTCATCGGGCTGGCCGGTGGCCTGCTTCAGCCGGCGTAGTCCGGAAGGCGAAGACGTTGGACCAGTTCAGTCGCATACGCAATCGATGTGTCGGGGGTTTGAAGTGATGTGCAAGATCAAGAATTGGGCGCGGTCCGTGGTCCGTCTCGCACGGTCCCGGGCAGACAGCGGAATGACGACGTCCGAGTACGCGGTGGGCACAATCGCGGCCTGTGCGTTTGCCGCTGTGCTCTACAAGGTCGTCACCAGTGCGGCGGTGATGTCCCAGCTGCAGTCGCTGCTGAAGGGCGCGCTCGATGCGAAGTTCTGAGGCTGGTGCGAGGGCGGCGGGGAGCTGGCCCGGGGGCCGGCCGAGCCGAGGGGGGAACGGACGGTGCCGGGGCGTCGTGCCGGGCGGCAGGAGGTTCGGCGATCGGGGAGCGGTGACGGCGGAAGCCGCCATGGTGATTCCGGTGCTGGTGGTGTTCGCCCTGGCCCTGCTCTGGGCGCTGATGGCTGCGTCGGCCCAGATTCGTTGTGTGGACGCGGCCCGGGCCGGCGCCCGTGCCGCAGCCCGTTCGGAGTCGGCGCCCCAGGTGCGGGAGGCCGCTCTTTCCGCGGCACCGAGGGGGGCTTCGGTCGAGGTGGAGCGGGCGGGAGCGCTGTGGCGGGTGACGGTGACCGCCCCGACTCCTGGGCCCGGGCGCCTCGCCGTGGCGCTGAGGGCGGAGGCGGCGGCCGCGGCCGAGGACGCGCCGGTCCCTGCCGCCGCTACCGCCGCGGGCGGGCCCAACCCGGCGGTGGCCCGGGGTGACCGGTGAGGGGATGGGGTCGGCGTCGGTGGATCGGAACCCCGGTCCGATGGCGGGGCCGGCCTCGGGCGCCGGTGCGGGATCAGGGGTTGGTGACCGTGTGGGCGGCGGTGACCACCGTGACGCTGTGCACCGTGTTCGCGGTGGTTCTGGCGCTCGGACAGGTGGTGGCGGCTCGGCACCGGGCCGGGGGTGCGGCCGATCTGGCGGCGCTGGCGGCGGCGGACCGGGCGCTGGAAGGCGTGGAGTCGGCCTGCGCGTCGGCCGAGGAGGTGGCCAGAGCCCAGGGGGCGGAGGTGGTGCGGTGCGCGGTCCTGGGGGAGGTCGCCGATGTGACGGCCCGGGCGCGTTTCGGGCCGTATGCGCCCGAGGTCAGGTCCCGGGCGGGGCCGCCGGAGGGGCTTCCTCAGGCAGACGCGTACCTCCGCACCGGGCATGCCGGGATCAGCCGGGCGGCCCGGACCGGACGCAACCGGGCGGCCCGGACCGGACGCAACCGGGAGGTCCGGACCGGACGCAACCGGGGGGTCCGGGTCCTCCGGCGTAGGGCCCGATCCTTCGCCAAAGCGTCCCGGCGTGGCGCTCAGGCCCCCGCTCGCCGGGCGGGGCCGTCGTCCTCGGCCGTCCCGCCCGGCGCGGACCGGAGGAGTTCCGTGAGGAGCCGGACGGCGCCTCGTTTGTGCAGGGGCTCGTTGCCGTTGCCGCACTTGGGGGACTGGATGCAGGACGGGCAGCCCGCATCGCACTCGCAGGACGCGATGGCCAGGCGCGTGGCCGACAGCCACTCGCGGGCGGTGTGGAAGGCGCGCTCGGCGAATCCGGCGCCCCCCGGGTGGCCGTCGTACACGAAGACCGTCGGCAGCAGGGTGTCGGGGTGCAGTGGGACGGACACCCCGCCGATGTCCCAGCGGTCGCAGGTGGCGAAGAGCGGCAGCATACCGATCGAGGCGTGCTCGGCGGCGTGGAGCGCGCCGCCGAGGACCTCGGGGTTGATCCGGGCGGCGTCGAGCTGGTCCTCGGTCACCGTCCACCAGACGGCACGGGTGCGCAGGGTGCGGGGCGGCAGGTCCAGCTTGGTCTCGCCGAGCACCTCGCCGGTGATCAGCCTGCGGCGGAGGAAGGAGACGACCTGGTTGGTGACCTCGACGGACCCGTAGCAGAGGCGGCCGTCCCCCCAGGGGATCTCGGTGTCGGTGTCCAGGACGGCGATGGAGGTGGTGTCGCGGGCGGTGGTCGAGTACGGCGGGTCGGCCTGTTCGACCAGGGCCACGGAGTCTTCCAGGTCGAGCTTCCGGACCAGGTAGGAGCGGCCCTGGTGGAGGTGGACGGCTCCCTCGTGGACGGCGCTGTGGGCGGCGGGCTCGTCCACGGTGCCCAGCAGCCGGCCGGTGCCCTCCTCGACGATCTGGACGGGGCGACCGCCCTCTCCCCGGATGTCGGTGAGGTCGGCGGCGCGCTCGCGCCGGGTCCAGTGCCAGCCGGACGGACGTTTGCGGAGCAGCCTGGCGGTTTCCAGCTGGGGCAGGAGCCCGGGTGCGGCCGGGCCGAAGAGCTGGAGGTCGTTGTCGGTGAGCGGCAGCTCCGCGGCCGCTGCGCAGAGATGGGGGGCGAGGACGTACGGGTTGTCGGGGTCCAGGACGGTCGACTCCACGGGCTGCTCGAACAGAGCCTCGGGGTGGTGGACGAGGAAGGTGTCCAGCGGATCGTCACGGGCCACCAGGATGGCGAGGGCGCCCTGGCCCGCCCGCCCGGCCCGACCCGCCTGCTGCCAGAGGGATGCCCTCGTCCCTGGGTAGCCGGATATGACGACGGCGTCCAGCCCGGACACGTCGATGCCCAGTTCGAGGGCGGTGGTGGCGGCGAGGCCCAGAAGGCTGCCGGAGTGCAGGGCGCGTTCCAGGGCGCGGCGTTCCTCGGGAAGGTACCCACCGCGGTAGGCGGCGACCCGGGACGGCAGGGTGCGGTCGACCTCGGCGAGGCGTTCCTTGGCGATGACGGAGATCAGCTCGGCGCCGCGCCGGGAGCGTACGAAGGCGACCGAACGGACGCCCTGGAGGGTGAGGTCGGTCAGCAGGTCGGCGGTCTCGGCCGTGGCGGTCCGGCGTACGGGGGCGCCCTTCTCGCCGTGCAGCTCGGTCAGCGGGGGCTCCCACAGGGCGAAGACGAGTTCGCCGCGCGGGGAGGCGTCGTCGGCCACCTCCGTGACGGGGAGGCCGGTGAGGCGGCCGGCCGCGACGGCGGGCTCGGCGGAGGTGGCGGACGCGAGGAGGAAGACGGGGTCGGAGCCGTAGCGGGCGCAGAGGCGGCGGAGCCGGCGCACCACCTGGGCGACGTGGGAGCCGAAGACGCCCCGGTAGGTGTGGCACTCGTCGACGACGACGTAGCGCAGGGACCGCAGGAAGGAGGACCAGCGGGGGTGCGACGGGAGGATGCCCCGGTGAAGCATGTCGGGGTTGGTGAGGACGTAGTTGGCGTACTGGCGCACCCACTCGCGCTCCTCGACTGGCGTGTCGCCGTCGAAGACGGCGGGCCGGACGCTGTTGCCCAGCGGGGCCGCGAGCGTCTTGACCGATCGCCGCTGGTCGGCCGCCAGCGCCTTGGTGGGGGAGAGGTAGAGCGCGGTGGCGCCGCGCCCGTTCGGGGCCTCTGAGCCGTCCAGGAGGGCACTGAGGACCGGGGCGAGGTAGGCCAGGGACTTGCCGGACGCGGTTCCGGTGGCGATCACGACGGACGTGCCGTCCAGCGCGTGCTCCGCGGCGGCTGCCTGATGGGCCCAGGGGTGCTCGATGCCGGCCTTCTGGATGGCGGCGATCACTTCCGGACGGATGCGGTCGGGCCAGACTGCATGGGTTCCCGCGCGCGGGGGCAAGTGCTCCGTATGAGTGATGCGCGCGGACCGGCCCGCCCCTGCGGCGAGCCGGTCGAGGACCATGTCGGGAGAGGGGCGGGAGCTCCCACTCCCCGGGGGTCGACTGGGGCGTTGATTCTTGGCCATCGGCACCGAGTGTGTCACTGGCGAGGCGGACAATGGTCCGAAGGCGTCGTGCATGGCTGCCGGTAAGTGATTGAATGCCATCGCGGCTGGCGATCCGTCCCCCGGCTCCGTCGGGGAGACCGAGGGGCGACCGCTCGATAGCAAGGTGCTGGAGGATCCGTGGACCTGTCCTTGTCGACTCGCAATGTGTCCGGCCCTGGTGGCGACCGTACGGTCGTCGAGGTCGGTGGCGAGATTGATGTGTATACCGCGCCCAAGCTGCGCGAGCAGTTGGTCGAGTTGGTGAATGACGGCAGCTACCACCTGGTTGTCGACATGGAAGGCGTCGACTTCCTCGACTCCACCGGCCTCGGCGTGCTCGTGGGCGGCCTGAAGCGGGTGCGGGCCCATGAGGGCTCGCTGCGCCTGGTGTGCAACCAGGAGCGCATTCTCAAGATTTTCCGGATCACCGGTCTGACCAAGGTGTTCCCGATCCACACCACGGTCGACGAGGCCGTCGCGGCCACCGACTGACACTCGGTCCGGTGCCGGGCCGGTTCGTGCCGGTCCGGCGGCGGGCGGCCCGCGGCGGCTCCGGAGGGAGTCTGCCGGGGCGACGGCTCTGTACCGCCGTGAGCGGTGCGGTGTGCCCCGGCTGCCGGGATCACCCGGTCGGCGGCCCGTGGCCGGTTTATTTGTCAGCCGTCCGGGAGCCCGCTCCGGTACCGGGAGCCGACGCCCGCAGAGGGAGCCGGGGCTTCGGGCCGCGGCCTGGCCCGGGCATGCACATACGTACGTTCGAGGGGGATCGCATGGCCACCGTTGAACTCCGCTTCAGCGCCCAGCCCGAACACGTCAGGACCGCCCGTCTCGTGGCGGCGGCCGTGGCGCGCAGGGCCGGAGTCGACGAGGCCGTGCTCGACGAGGTCCGCCTCGCCGTGGGCGAGGCGTGCAGTCGTGCCGTCGGCCTGCACCGTAGCCACGGCATCACGGCTCCCGTCATGGTCCGCCTGATCGAGGAGGAGAAGACGTTCGCCATTGAGGTCGGGGACGAGGTGCCGGGCCCCGGCGCTGACGGCTCCGTTCCCGGCGGTGTCTCCGGGCGACGCGCCGCCACCTCCGGCAGAGGGCTTGACGAGCCCGAGTCCGAGGCGGACGACGAGGACGAGATGGGCCTCGCGGTCATCAGCGGTCTCGTTGACGACGTGGAGGTCCGGTCCGGTGCGGATGGCGGGGTGATCCGGATGAGCTGGCCGAAGACGCCGGTCGCCGTCCTTCCCTGAGTGTGCCCGTGCGCGTCATGGGCGACGCGCAATCAGTTCCTCTGCCACCGCAGCCGTCTGATGCCGTGCCCGCTTGGCCTGCCTTACCGCGAGGGTGAAGATTCGTTCGCGCGTTCGGCTTGGTGAGGGCTGTCCGGGTGAGTTGCGTATCCCTCATTTCCCTTGGTGCAAATGGCTGCAAAAGCCTGCCTAACGGACGCCTGGCCCCCGGATGGAGGGCGTTCGGCGTGTAAGTTCCGGGGCCGAGAGCCTTGGAAGGGACCAAACCGGTGAACAAGAAGCTTGCAGCCGCGCTGTCCGGCGGTGCGGTACTCGTACTGGCACTGTCGGGCTGCAGCGACGACAGCGACGACAAGGTGAACGACTGGGCGAAGAAGGTCTGCGACCAGGTTCAGCCCCAGCTGCAGAAGATCGCGAACGCCAATGCGTCCATCCAGCAGCAGACCTCCGACAACAGCAAGCCCGCCGACGTCCAGCAGACCGACTCTGCGGCCTTCCAGCAGATCTCGCAGGCGTACAAGGCACTCGGATCGGCCGTCGATTCGGCTGGGCCGCCGCCGGTGGACGACGGCGAGACCACGCAGAAGGAGGCCGTGAAGGAGCTCAACGCCTCCTCCGCGGCCTATGCGAAGCTCAAGGAGAAGGTCGACGACCTGGAGACGAAGGACCAGGGCAAGTTCGCCGACGGACTCAAGGGCATCGCGGAGGAGCTGAACAAGATCAGCACCAGCGGTGACCAGGCGCTGCAGAAGCTCCAGTCCGGCGAGGTCGGCACGGCGATGGCCAAGCAGGAGGGCTGTCAGAAGCCGACCGCCTCGGCGTCTCCCTCGGCCGGCTCGCCGGACGATTCCGAGCCCTCCGCAAAGCCTTCGACCGAGCCGTCGAAGGAAGCGTCTCCCTCCGCGTCCGCCGGCAAAAAGGCGTAACCGGGCGGCCCGTGCTACCGCCCGCGGGGATCGGACGGCATCCGGGTGAGCGGCCCGGCCCTCCCGGGAACGCCCGGTGCGGTGGCCGGGTCGCTGCCTTTGTCAGTGGGAGCCGTCACAATGGAGCACGTGAGTAAGACCAGCCTTTCGGCAGCAGACCTTCCCTCGGCGGACCACGCGCACCGGCTTCGCGAGGCCCTGCTCGCGGCCGCGTTCACGGCCGACGGGCTCCTCGACCTGCTCGGCGCGTCCGCCTATGCCGCGCTGGCGCGCAGCGAGACCGTCCCGGCCATGCGGGCCACGCGCGGCGACACGCCGCTCGACACGCTGGTGCGCCTCTTCCTCCTCCAGCGGCCCGTGCCCGTCGGGCGAGCGGCGGCGGTGCTCCCGCTGAAGGAGTGCGTGGCGGACGGCTGGCTGGCCGAGACGGCCGGCGAGGTGCGGGCGACCGTCGATGTGCGGCCGTACGGCGGCCCGGACGGCGAGGACTGGTTCATCGTCTCCGACCTGGGCTGCGCGGTGGGGGGCGCCGGTGGGATCGGCTCACGCGAGGAGGGCGTCGTCCTCGGCATCGGCGGGGCCTCCACCACTCTGGCCGGGATCACCGTCCGCAAGGCCGTCGGCTCCGCCCTCGACGTCGGTACGGGCTCCGGCATCCAGGCCCTGCACGCCGCGCAGCACGCCACCAGGGTCACGGCGACCGACCTCAATCCGCGCGCCCTCGCGTTCACCCGCCTCACCCTCGCCCTGTCCGGCGCCGCCCCGGCCGATCTGCGCGAGGGCTCGCTGTACGAGCCGGTCGGCGCCGAGACCTTCGACCTGATCGTCTCCAACCCGCCGTTCGTCATCTCGCCGGGCGCCCGGCTCACGTACCGTGACGGCGGAATGGCTGGTGACGACCTGTGCCGGACCCTGGTGCGGCAGACCGGTGACCGGCTCAACGAGGGTGGTTTCGCGCACTTCCTGGCCAACTGGGAGCACATCGAGGGCGAGGAGTGGCAGGAGCGGCTGCGCACCTGGGTCCCGGAGGGGTGCGACGCCTGGATCGTGCAGCGCGAGGTGCAGGACGTCACGCAGTACGCCGAGCTGTGGCTCCGCGACAGCGGCGACCACCGCACGGACCCGGCAGAGTACGAGGCGCGGTACGACGCCTGGCTGGACGAGTTCGAGGCGCGGCGGACGCAGGGCGTCGGCTTCGGCTGGATCACGCTGAGGAAGTCCGCACCGGCCGCCGCCGGGAATCCCTCCCTCGTGATCGAGGAGTGGCCGCACGCGGTGGAGCAGCCGCTCGGCCCCGCGGTCGAGGCGCACTTCGCCCGCCTGGACTATCTGCGCGAGCAGGACGACGCCGCGCTCCTCGCCGCCCACTTCACCCTGGCCGCCGAGGTGGTGCAGGAGCAGGTGGGGCTCCCCGGGGCGGAGGACCCGGAGCATGTGGTGCTCCGTCAGAACCGCGGCATGCGCAGGGCCACCAAGGTCGACGCGGTCGGGGCCGGGTTCGCCGGTGTCTGCGACGGCTCGCTCCCTGCCGGGCGGATCCTCGACGCCATCGCCCAGCTGATGAACGAGGACCCGGTGCTGCTCCGGGACCGCACCCCGCAGGCCATCCGGCTGCTGGTCGAGGAGGGCTTCCTGGAGCCGCTGCCCCCGGGCGGGCGGTGACCGGATGATCCGGATCGAGCTGGACGAGGCATCGCTCGGCGCGACCCGCATCGCGATCAGCCCGCTGTGGGACGCCTTCTGCAGCCTCCACCTCGCGATGCCGCATCGTCACCCCTCCCGCCCGTACGAGGAATGGGTGGTGCGGGCCCGCGAGGTGCTGCGCGAGGACGACCGGACGCATGCGCTCCGGCTGCTGATCGACGGCCCGCACCAGTTCCCGGACTTCATGCTGCCCCGGCCGGTCGGGGCCACCGCCATCGAGAAGGAGCTCGACGCCGTCCGGATCACCCCGGCCGATGTCGTACGCGCGCGGGCGGTGACCGGATGATCCGGATCGAGCTGGACGAGGCATCGCTCGGCGCGACCCGCATCGCGATCAGCCCGCTGTGGGACGCCTTCTGCAGCCTCCACCTCGCGATGCCGCATCGTCACCCCTCCCGCCCGTACGAGGAATGGGTGGTGCGGGCCCGCGAGGTGCTGCGCGAGGACGACCGGACGCATGCGCTCCGGCTGCTGATCGACGGCCCGCACCAGTTCCCGGACTTCATGCTGCCCCGGCCGGTCGGGGCCACCGCCATCGAGAAGGAGCTCGACGCCGTCCGGATCACCCCGGCCGATGTCGTACGCGCGGGGATCGCCGAGCACTACGCGGGGCTGGAGGACCATCCGTACGTACGCCCGTATCTCGCCGATCCCGAAGGCGCGTGCGCGGCGCTCGCCGATGCGTACGCGGCCTACTGGGAGGGCGCGATGGCCGCCTGCTGGCCCGTCATGCGCCGCCTGGTCGAGGACGAAGTGCTGATCAGGGCGCGGACCTTCGCCACCGAAGGCATCGACGCGCTCTTCACCGGCCTGGAGAGCCGGGCCAAGTGGCAGTCGCCGGTCCTGGAGCTGACGAAGCACATCGACGCGGAGTACCGGGCCGGCGAGCGGCGGCTCCTGCTCGTGCCCCTCGTCTTCGCGGAGGGCTGCCGGCTCTACTCCACCGACGACCCCGAGGTCCTGACGGTGTCCTTCCAGGCGCGCGGCGCGGGCGCCCTGCGCGAGCGGCCGGCGGAGCACGCCGACAGCGGCGACCGGCTCGGCCTGCTGCTGGGCCGGGGCCGGGCCTCCGTCCTGCGCCAGCTCGGCGGACCCCTCACCACCGCCGGGATAGCCGACCGGCTCGGGCTCGCGCCGAGCACGGTCTCCGAGCATCTGTCGGCCCTCGCCGAAGCCGATGTCGTCACCCGGCACCGAATAGGCCGCAGCGTCTACTACCAGCTCACCGACACCGGCCGCGCCCTCCTCGCGCTGCTTTCCGGGGAGGACGTTCTGCGCGCGGTCTCGTAAGAGGAAGGGCGCACGATTCGGACGGTTCCGAATCGATGGCAGCGCGGCAACGGCGGACCTAGCGTCCGGGCCATGCTTGCGATCGAGGCGAAGAACCTGCGCCGTACCTACACCAGCCGGACCGGCTTCCTGCGTCCGCGCCGCACCGAGACCGAGGCCGTGCGGGGTATCACCTTCGAGGTGGCGCGCGGCGAGCTTTTCGGGCTCCTGGGGCCGAACGGCGCCGGCAAGACCACCACCATCAAGATGCTCAACACCCTCCTGCTGCCCACGTCCGGCACCGCCCGGGTGCTGGGGCACGACGTGGCGTCCGACCCGGTCGCCGTACGCCGCCGGATCGGTTACGTCTTCGGCGGTGACCGGGGCCTGTACGACCGGCTCTCCGCCCTCGACAACCTGCGCTACTTCGCCGAGCTGTACGGAGTCGAGCCCCGGGACCAGAAGAGGCGGATCGCCGGACTGCTCGACCTGGTCGGTCTCGCCGGGCGGGAGAAGGAGCGCGTCGAGGGGTACTCGCGGGGCATGCGGCAGCGACTGCACATTGCGCGCGGCCTGCTGCACAGCCCTGATGTCCTGTTCCTGGACGAACCGTCCGTCGGCGTGGACCCGGTGGCGGCGCGCGACCTCCGCCGCACCGTCGCCGACCTCCGCACCGGTGGCACCACGGTGCTGCTGACGACGCATTACATGGCGGAGGCCGACGAGCTGTGCGACCGGATCGCCGTCATCGCGGGCGGCACGATCAGGGCGCTCGGCACCCCGGACCGGCTGAAGGCACGTGTCCAGGAACGCGGCATCCTGGAGATCGAGGCGTACGGGGCGGACGAGGACCACCTCGAACGCATCCGCGCGGTGACCGGTGTGCACGGTGTGGCGGCCGAGGACCGCGGCAGCCGACAGGCCGTCATCGTGCAGACGGAGTACGGCGCCGACCTGCACGGGCAGGTCCTGGCAGCGCTCGACGGGGTCCGCGTCGGACGGGTCGTCACCCGGGAACCCACGCTGGAGGACGCCTACATCGCGATCGTGGAGGAGGCGGACGAGCCGTCCCGCGCGGAGCCCGCACCGCAGGTACCCGGCCCCGGGACGGACCGTCACCTGGACGGCGAGGTCGCCGCATGACGCCCGCCCGGGCCCTGCGCCTGACCGTCGTCGGCGTGCGGACACACGTGTCGTACATGAGCCGTTCGCCGCTGGAGATCACCTTCGCGGTCCTCGTGCCCCTGGTCTACGCGACGCTCTCCGTCTACCTCTTCCGCGCCGCCGACGACCCCGACCGGCTGCTGACCGCGGCCGTCGGGGCCGGGCTGATGGGCATCTGGTCCTCGGTCCTCTTCGGATCCGGCGGAGCCGTGCAGAACCAGCGCTGGCTGGGCACCCTGGAGACGCTCGTCGCCTCACCCACGCCGCTCTCCCTCGTCCTGCTGCCCATCACGCTGGCCACCGCCGTCATCGGCACGTACGCCATGGGCGCGACAGTGCTCTGGGGCGCGGTGCTCTTCGGCGTGCCGCTGGACTTCGCGCATCCGGTGCTCTTCCTGGCGGCCGTCCCGGTCTGTGTGCTCTCGCTCGGGATGATGGGGCTGCTGCTCGCCGCCACCTTCGTCCTGCTGCGCAACGCGAACGCGCTGGCCAACCCACTGGACGCCCCCGTGTGGCTGCTGTCCGGGATGCTCGTGCCCATCACCGTGCTGCCGGACTGGACGCGCCCGGTCTCCTGGGCGCTGCCCACCACCTGGGGCTCCCGTGCGGTGCACGCGGCGACCTCCGGCGGAGGGGGCGCGGGCGAGGTGCTGGTCCCCATGGGCGCCGCCCTCGGCCTCGGGGCGTTCTACGCGCTGCTCGCCGTCCTCGTGCTGGGACGCGTCGAACAGCGTGCGCGGGCCGCCGCGACCCTCGCCCTTGCCTGACCCGGCGCGCCGGCGCGCTCCGGAGACCCGCGCCCCGCATTCTCTTCCGCCCCACCCCTGGAGTTGCCCGCATGCCCACCTGTACCCCGCACGCGGATTCCGGTTCCGCCCCCGGCTTCCACCGCCGGATCGTTTCCGCGGCACGGCTCGTGGTGATCGGAGGCGCCCTCTCGTACCGGGCGCTCTTCAACTGGACGACACCGCCCATGTTCATCGGCACCCTGCTGGTCGGCCCGCTGCTGCAACTCCTCTTCTTCGTCTTCCTGGGACGGCAGCTGGGCGTCGCCGACGACCGCTTCTACCTACTCGGCAACGCCGTGATCTCGTCGTCCACAGCCTGTGTGTACGGGGGCACGATGGCCGTTGCCAACGAACGGCGTTACGGGACGCTCGGCGCGGTCCTGCTCAGCCCCCGCCACCGCGCTCCGCTCTGGTTCGGCCGGGCCCTCCCCTATGTGCTGAACGGTCTCGTCATCAGCGTCTTCACGCTCTCCTCCGCCTGCCTCCTGCTCGGTCTGCGCATTCCGCTTGAGGCTCTTCCCGGGCTCGGCGCGGTCCTGCTCGCCGCCGCTGCCGGATGCTCCGCGTTCGGCCTGGCGCTGGGGGCGCTCGGACTGCGGTTCCGGGACGTCTTCCTCGTATCGAACGTGGCCGCTTCGGTGCTCCTGCTGCTGACCGGTGCGAACGTGCCGCGGGAGACCCTGCCGGCCTGGATGCGGGCCGTCGGGGACGTACTGCCGCTGACACACGCCGCCGACGCGGCGCGACAGTTGTCCGCCGGTGCCGGACTCGACGGCCGGGGGATCGCCGCGGAACTGCTGACGGGCGCCGGGTACGCCCTGCTCGCCGTCGTGCTGCTCGCTCTGTTCGAACGGGGGAGCAGGCGGCGCGCGACGCTCGACGTGATGTGACGGAGCCTGCTGTTCACCCCGTGTTGGCACCCGCGACGTTCCGTGGTGGGAGCCTCCCCGCGTATCCGAGATGCGGCAGGGGAAGAGGGAGGCGTACGGAATGGAGAGCGGACCCGCTGTCCTCGCCGGGGCGACGTTCGCACTGTTCGGCGCGGCGCTGCTGCTGTGGACGGGGGCGCGCGTGCTGAACCGCGCGCCGGTGGTGTACGGGGTGCGCCCTCTGGTCTCCACCGCACTCGCCACTGTGTTCGGCGTACTTTTCCTCGTCCTCGGGGTGTGGTGCTTCGGTCGCGTGTGAGGGCGTCCACGCGCCATGCGTACGAGACCGGCCCTGCCCGGGTGCCGGGCGGTGAGGTCGGGAACACGCCCGGGCGGGCCGGCCCTCGCGCCCCACGCCCGCAGGGCGGTCCGGACCGCGCCGAAACCCGCAGGCCGTGGCCGTGCGCGCGGCGGACCGAGCGGGCCGGGCGGCAGGAATGCCGGAAGTCGGGTTACCGTTCGAGTGGCCGTTGCGGGCTTTTGCCGTTTGACACGGGGGCGGGTTGTACCGTCACACTCCGCAGCGACAGCACTGTCGGCAGCGCCCTCGCGCTGCCCCGGATGCCCACCGAGCGTCGACCGGAGAGAAGAGCGAAGTTGTCCCCGACCAGCGAGACCGCACAGGGCGGCCGCCGACTCGTCATCGTCGAGTCGCCTGCCAAGGCGAAGACGATCAAGGGCTATCTCGGCCCCGGATACGTCGTCGAGGCGAGCGTCGGGCACATCCGCGACCTCCCGAACGGCGCCGCCGAGGTTCCCGACGAGTACACCGGCGAGGTGCGTCGCCTCGGCGTCGACGTCGAGAACGACTTCGAGCCGATCTACGTCGTCAACGCCGACAAGAAGGCCCAGGTCAGGAAGCTGAAGCAGCTGCTGGCCGAGTCCGACGAACTCTTCCTCGCCACCGATGAGGACCGCGAGGGCGAAGCCATCGCGTGGCACCTCCAGGAAGTCCTGCGGCCCAAGGTCCCGGTCCACCGGATGGTCTTCCACGAGATCACCAAGGACGCGATCCGCGCCGCCGTCGCCAACCCGCGCGAGCTGAACCAGCGCATGGTCGACGCCCAGGAGACCCGCCGCATCCTCGACCGCCTCTACGGCTACGAGGTCTCGCCGGTCCTGTGGAAGAAGGTCATGCCGAAGCTCTCGGCGGGCCGCGTCCAGTCCGTCGCCACCCGGCTCGTCGTCGAGCGGGAGCGCGAGCGCATCGCCTTCCGCTCCGCCGAGTACTGGGACCTGACCGGAACCTTCGCCACCGGGCGGGGCGGCGACGCCTCCGACCCGTCCACGTTCACCGCCCGGCTCAGCGCGGTCGACGGGCGCCGCATCGCCCAGGGCCGCGACTTCGGCCCCGACGGGCAGCTGAAGTCCGCCTCCGGCCAGACGCTGCACCTGGACGAGGCGAACGCCCGGGCGCTGGCCGCCGCGCTCGCGGACTCCGCGTTCGCCGTGCGGTCCGTCGAGTCGAAGCCGTACCGCCGCTCCCCGTACGCGCCCTTCCGTACGACGACCCTCCAGCAGGAGGCGAGCCGGAAGCTGGGCTTCGGGGCCAAGGCCACCATGCAGGTCGCCCAGAAGCTGTATGAGAACGGCTTCATCACCTATATGCGTACCGACTCCACGACCCTCTCGGACACCGCGGTCTCCGCGGCCCGGGCGCAGGTCACGCAGCTGTACGGGGCGAATTACCTGCCCGAGAAGCCGCGTACGTACGCGGGCAAGGTCAAGAACGCGCAGGAGGCGCACGAGGCGATCCGCCCCTCCGGCGACCGCTTCCGCACCCCTGCCGAGACCGGCCTCACCGGTGACCAGTTCCGGCTGTACGAGCTGATCTGGAAGCGGACCGTCGCCTCCCAGATGAAGGACGCGACCGGTAACTCGGTCACCGTCAAGATCGGCGGTCGGGCGAGCGACGGGCGGGACGCCGAGTTCTCCGCGTCCGGCAAGACCATCACCTTCCACGGCTTCATGAAGGCGTACGTCGAGGGCGCCGACGACCCGAACGCCGAGCTGGACGACCGCGAGCGGCGGCTGCCGCAGGTCACCGAGGGCGACGCGCTGTCCGCCGACGAGCTGTCCGTCGACGGCCACGCGACGAAGCCGCCGGCCCGGTACACCGAGGCGTCGCTGGTCAAGGAGCTCGAAGAGCGCGAGATCGGCCGACCGTCGACGTACGCCTCGATCATCGGGACGATCCTCGACCGCGGTTACGTGTTCAAGAAGGGCACCGCCCTGGTGCCGTCGTTCCTCTCGTTCGCCGTGGTCAACCTGCTGGAGAAGCACTTCGGCCGGCTCGTGGACTACGACTTCACCGCCCGCATGGAGGACGACCTCGACCGCATCGCACGCGGTGAGGCCCAGTCCGTGCCGTGGCTGAAGAGGTTCTACTTCGGTGCGCAGGAGGGCGACGAGGCGGCCGGGGCGGGGGCGGCCTCCGACGCGGGCAACGGTGACGGCGACCACCTCGGCGGGCTCAAGGAGCTCGTCACCGACCTCGGCGCCATCGACGCGCGCGAGATCTCGTCCTTCCCCGTCGGCAACGACATCAAGCTTCGCGTCGGCCGTTACGGTCCGTACATCGAGCGCGGTGAGAAGGACTCCGAGGGCCACCAGCGCGCGGACGTTCCCGAGGACCTGGCACCCGACGAGCTGTCCGTCGAGTACGCGGAGGAGCTGCTGGCCAAGCCGAGCGGTGACTTCGAACTCGGCACGGACCCGGTCAGCGGGAACCAGATCATCGCCAAGGACGGCCGCTACGGGCCGTACGTCACCGAGGTGCTGCCCGAAGGCACGCCGAAGACCGGCAAGAACGCGGTGAAGCCGCGGACGGCCTCGCTGTTCAAGTCGATGTCGATCGACACGGTGACGCTGGCCGACGCGCTCAAGCTGATGTCGCTGCCGCGGGTGGTCGGCGTGGACGCCGAAGGCGTCGAGATCACCGCGCAGAACGGGCGCTACGGGCCGTACCTGAAGAAGGGCACGGACTCGCGGTCGCTGACCTCCGAGGACCAGATCTTCGACATCACGCTCGAAGAGGCGCTCGCGATCTACGCGCAGCCGAAGCAGCGGGGGCGCGCTGCGGCGAAGCCGCCGCTGAAGGAGCTGGGTACGGATCCGGTGAGCGGGGCTCCGGTCGTCGTGAAGGACGGGCGGTTCGGTCCTTACGTCACCGATGGGGAGACGAACGCGACACTGCGCACCGGGGACAGTGTCGAGGACATCACGCCGGAGCGAGGGTACGAGCTGCTGGCGGAGAAGCGGGCCAAGGGGCCGGCGAAGAAGAAGACGGCGAAGAAGGCCGCGGCCAAGAAGGCGCCGGCGAAGAAGGCTGCTGCGACGACGAAGAAGGCTGCGGCCAAGAAGACCACGGCGAAGAAGGCCACAGCCAAGAAGGCCACGGCATCCAAGGCTGTGGCCAAGAAGGCCGCTGCGGAGGAGTAGGCGGTTGGGGCGGGGAGCGCCTGCGGCGGGCCTGTTGCCCTTCCCTCCCCTTCCCCAAACCGGGGCCCGCTCCTTGAGCGCCGGAGGGGCTGAGCTGCGCGCCGAAGTGGGTTTCGGGGCTCTGCCCCGGGCCCCGCACCTCAAACGCTGGCGGGCTGGATGATGCGGCCGGGCTGGGTCGTCCGGCTGGGCTCGCGGGTGTTTGTTCGGGTGGGGGGCACGGGCGATGCGGGTGTCCCGTTAGGCTGGGCGGATGACGCGAGCCGAGCAGCCTACGGTCGTGAGCCCCACCTCCGACGCACTTGCCGCAGACTCACGCGAGCGCGCCGTACGAGCCCTGTTGCGTGTCCCTCCGCTGAAGCGGTTGTGGAGCGCCCAGCTCGTCGGCAGTACCGGCGATGCACTCGCCCTTCTCGTGCTGGTGCTGCTGTCGCTGCAAGCGGCGGTTCTCGAGGGCTCATTCGGGGCCGGATACCGAGGGGCGGCCTTTGCCGTCGCCGCCGTGTTCGGGGCCCGGACCATTTCCACCCTGCTCTTCGGAGCCGTACTTCTCGGGCCGTTGACGTCGCTCACGGCGCCGGGCGGGCCGGTCGACCGGCGGTGGCTGATGATCGGGGCCGACGGGCTGCGGCTCCTGCTGCTCGTCGTCGCGCCCCTGTGGATCGACTGGACGCCCTCCAACGCGCTCACGATGATCCTCGTCACCGTCTTCGTGGCCGGGGCGGCCGAACGGCTCTGGACCGTCGCCAAGGAGAGCGCGGCCCCCGCACTGCTGCCCGCGCCGCCGATCGAGGGCGCCGCCGTGCGCCCCCTGCCGGACCACCTCGACGCACTGCGCCGGCTGTCCCTGCGTACGGACTTCGCGGCCGTTCCCCTGGCCGCGGCCGTCCTGCTGGTCGCCACGGTGATCGGCAGCCTGCTGGGCTCCGGCCTGGACTGGTTCTCCTTCCACCAGGCGGCCCTCGGCTCGTACGTCGCGGCCGGGCTGTTCTCCGCCTCCGTCTCCACCCTGTACTTCCTGGAACTGCCGGGTACGCAGACGCCGCGCCCGCGCTCGCCCCTGGAAGGATTGCGGCGGCCTTCGGCGGGGAACGGCCCCGACAAGGGACGCACCGGTTCCATCCCGCTGATCGTCGCCACCTGCGCGGCCGTCGCCGGTGCCATCGCGGCCGCGGCCGCCGTCGCCGTGCTGCACGCCAGCGACCTCGGCGGCGGGCCCGTCACCCTCGCCCTGCTCGTCCTCGCCCTCACCGGCGGCACGGGTGTGGGCATCCGCACGGCGGGGAAGGTCCTGCCCACGCTGTCGCGGCGGCGGATGCTCTCGTTCGCCACCGCCGTCACGGGCATCGCCCTCCTGGCGATGGGCCTCGTCCCGGACACCGCGACCGTCGTCCTGCTCGCCGTACTCGCCGGATACGCGGCGGGCGTCGCCGCGAACACCGGCCATGTCCTCGTCGACCAGGAGACCGAGGAGGCCCGCCGGACCAGGACCACCGAGCACCTCCAGGCCGTCGTCCGGGTCCTCATCGCCCTCGGCGCGGTCGGCGGCCCCCTGGTCGCCGCGGCCATCGGCACCCACCGGCTGACCATCGGCGACTTCGTCTTCGCGCACGGCGGCGCCGCGTTCACCCTGATGCTGGTCGGCGCCCTGCTGCTGCCCGTCGCGGTCATCGTCCTCGCGAAGACGGACGACCGTTCGGGCGTACCGCTGCGGCGCGACCTGCGCGAGGCCCTGCGCGGCGGCGATCCGGCCGTCGCGCCGGCCGCGAACGGTTTCTTCATCGCCCTGGAGGGCGGCGACGGAGCCGGCAAGTCCACCCAGGTCGAGGCGCTCGCCGAGTGGATCCGGGCCAAGGGCCACGAGGTCGTCGTCACCCGTGAGCCGGGTGCCACCCCGGTCGGCAAGCGGCTGCGGTCCATCCTGCTCGACGTGTCGTCGGCCGGGCTCTCCAACCGGGCCGAGGCCCTGCTGTACGCCGCCGACCGCGCCGAGCACGTCGACTCGGTCGTCCGCCCGGCCCTGGAGCGCGGCGCCGTCGTCATCTCCGACCGCTACATCGACTCGTCCGTCGCCTACCAGGGCGCGGGCCGCGATCTGGCCCCGACCGAGATCGCCCGCATCTCGCGCTGGGCGACGAGTGGCCTCGTACCGCACCTGACCGTGCTCCTGGACGTCGCGCCCGAGACCGCGAGGGAACGGTTCACCGAGGCACCCGACCGGCTGGAGTCCGAGCCGCCCGAGTTCCACGCCCGGGTGCGTTCCGGCTTCCTGACCCTGGCCGCCGCCGACCCGACGCGCTACCTCGTGGTGGACGCCGGGCAGGAACCGGAGGCCATCACCACGGTCGTACGCCACCGCCTCGACCAGGTCCTGCCGCTCTCCGAGGCCGAGATCAAGGCCCGCGAGGAGGCCCGCAGGGCCGCCGAGGAAGAGGCCAGGCGCCGCGCCGAGGAAGAGGCCGCGCGCAAGGCCGAGGAGGAGCGTCTGGAGCGCGAGCGGCAGGAGCAGCTCGCCAAGCTCCGCGCCGAGGAGGAGGAGCGCAAGCGCCGCGAGGAGGAGGAGGCGCGCCGCCGCGAGGCCGAGCGCCAGGCGGAGGAGGCCCGCCGGCGCGCGGAGGAAGCCAGGCGCCGCGCCGAGGAAGAGGCCGCGCGCAAGGCCGAGGAGGAGCGGCAGCGTGCCGAGGAGGCCCGCCGCGTCGCCGAGGCCGAGCGCGCCCGCCGCGAGGCCGAGGAAGCGGCGTACGAAGCGGAGCAGGCACGACTGCGCCGGCAGGCGGAGGAGGAGTCCCGCCTCCGCAAGGAGGCCGAGGCCGCGCGGCTGGAGAAGCAGCGCAAGGCCGAGGAGGCCCTGCTCCGGGCCGAGGCCGCTCGCCGGCAGGCCGAGGCGGAGGCCGAGACCAAGGCCCGAGCCGAAGCGGCTGCCGCCGAGGAGCGTGCCCGTGAGCGGGCCGCCCGCGAGGAGGAGGCCCGTGCCCTGGCAGCGCGGCAGGAAGCCCGTGCCCGGGCAGCCCGGGAGGAGGAGTCCCGGCTGCGGCAGGACTCCGGAAGCTCTGCGCCCTCGGAAGCCGGCGGTTCCGGCAGCGGTGAGGAACCCTCCGGGCCCGACAACGAGCTGACCGTGCCCACGCCGATCGTCGACCCGAACGAGATCACGCAGCCCGTTCCCGCCCCCGCGGATCCGGCGTCCGGTTCCGGCCGTGGGCGCGGCGGGCCCTGGCCGTCCGACCAGGACGAGACGACCGTGATCCCCAAGTTCTCGGACGACTCCGAGGAGACGACCGTGCTGCCCGCCGTGCCGGACCCCGGGCGCGGTGGCGGTGTACGGGAGTCCGACCCGTCCGACCGCGTGCCGCGCGGCATCTTCCGGGACGAGCGGCAGGCGGAGGGCGACAACGAGCGCACCCGTGAGCTGCCGCAGATCACGGACCCGCACGCGCAGCAGCAGCCCCGGCGCCCCCGGCCCGACTGGGCGGAGGAGACCCCGCTGGACGACCTGCCCAGCCTGGCCGACGAACTGCTGGGCGGTTACGACGACGAGGGCCCGGATTCGACGGGCGGCCGGGGACGACGGCCGCGCCGCTGACCGGTCCTGCGCCGACGCAAGTACGCCGATGGCCTCGCGCCTCCACGGGTGCGGGGCCATCGGCGTCCGCGTTGTCGGACCCGTCCCTCACAATGGGAGACCGGATCGACGCGAGCCACACGTCGAGCGAAGCGGAAAGGCGGTGCCCCATGTCCGTGTGGGACGACCTGGTCGGCCAGGACCGGGTGCAGGAGCAGCTGAGCGCCGCCGCCCGGGACGCCGACGTGCTGGTCACCTCCGACGCGGCGGGCGAGCCGGTGCCGCCCGGCTCGAAGATGACGCACGCCTGGCTGTTCACCGGACCGCCGGGCTCCGGGCGCTCCACCGCCGCTCGGGCCTTCGCCGCCGCGCTCCAGTGCACCAGCCCGGACCGCGCGCTGGGCGGGGCGCCGGGC
This sequence comes from Streptomyces sp. DT224, assembly GCF_049844595.1. Classification (NCBI taxonomy): domain Bacteria; kingdom Bacillati; phylum Actinomycetota; class Actinomycetes; order Kitasatosporales; family Streptomycetaceae; genus Streptomyces; species Streptomyces sp. DT224. The sequence continues at coordinate 127,710 of NZ_JBNCLI010000005.1, read as the reverse complement.
TGCGGCTTCTGCGACGGCTGCCACACCAGCCTCATCGGTACGCACGCGGACGTCGACGTGATCCGCACCGACCTGCTCTCCATCGGTGTGAAGGAGACCCGTGAGCTGGTGCGCCGCGCCCAGCTCTCGCCGGCCGTCGGGCGCTGGCAGGTCATCGTCATGGAGGACGCCGACCGCCTCACCGAGGGTGCCGGCAACGTCCTTCTGAAGGCGGTCGAGGAGCCTGCCCCGCGCACGGTGTGGCTGCTGTGCGCGCCCTCGCTGGAGGACGTGCTGCCGACGATCCGCTCGCGGTGTCGGCACCTCACCCTGCGTACGCCGCCGGTCGACGCGGTCGCCGACGTCCTGGTCCGCCGGGACGGCATCGACCCGGAGCGGGCCGCCGCGGCGGCCCGCGCCACCCAGGGGCACATCGGCAGGGCGCGCCGCCTCGCCACGGACGAGCGGGCCCGGGCGCGCCGGGCCGCGGTGCTGAAGCTGCCGCTGCGCGTCGAGGACATCGGGGGATGCCTCAAGGCGGCGCAGGAGCTGATCGACACCGCGACCGAGGACGCGAAGCAGGCGTCCGAGGAGGTGGACGCGAAGGAGACGGAGGACATGAAGGCGGCGCTCGGTGCCGCCGCCGGGGGCCGCATGCCCCGCGGAACGGCCGGAGTGATGAAGGACCTGGAGGACAGGCAGAAGCGCCGCAAGACCCGCACCCAGCGCGACAGCCTCGATCTGGCGCTCACCGAGCTGACCGGCTTCTACCGCGATGTGCTCGCCCTGCAGTTCGGCTCGCGGATCGCTATAGCCAACGCCGACGCCGAGGACGCCCTGGACCGCGTCGCGCGCGCGTCCACCCCGGAGCGCACGCTGCGCCGGATCGAGGCGGTGTCGGCCTGCCGCCGCGCCCTGGACCGCAATGTGGCGCCGTTGCTGGCGGTGGAGGCGATGACCATGGCCCTGCGCGCGGGCTGAGGTGTCCGGCGCCGCCGGGCGCCGACAGGCGCGCTGCATCACCCGAAAGAGGAGGGAAACGGGTGTGCGGCGACGGGGCGGCTACGCTCCGGACATGGACACCAGGCGCCCGTTCCGCACTCTTGCCCTCGCGCTCGGCACTGCCGGCCTGCTCGTCTCCGGGTGCAGCGGCGGAGACTCGTCGTCGGGAGCCGACTCCTCCGCCGGTGCCGCGTCCGCGTCGCCCTCGGCCGTGCCGGCCGGTCTGAAGCCGTACTACGCGCAGCGCCTCAGCTGGCGGGACTGCGGCGTCAGCGGCTTCCAGTGCGCGACGATGAAGGCGCCGCTGGACTACGCGAAGCCGGACGACGGCGAGATCAAGCTGGCCGTCTCGCGCAAGAAGGCGACCGGCCCCGGCAAGCGGATCGGCTCCCTCCTGGTGAACCCGGGCGGCCCCGGCGGATCGGCCATCGGCTACCTCCAGGGTTACGCGGGGATCGGCTACCCCGCCCAGGTGCGGGCCCGCTACGACATGGTGGCCGTCGACCCGCGCGGGGTGGCGCGCAGCGAGCCCGTCGAGTGCCTGACCGGGCCGCAGATGGACGCGTACACGCAGGTGGACCAGACCCCGGACGACGACGCCGAGGTCGTGAAGCTGGGTGACGCCTTCGAGAAGTTCGCCGCGGGCTGCGAGAAGCGCTCGGCTGAGGTCCTGCCGCATGTCTCGACCGTGGAGACGGCACGCGACATGGACATGCTGCGCGCCCTGCTCGGCGACGAGCGCCTGAATTACGTGGGGGCGTCGTACGGGACGTTCCTGGGCGCGACCTATGCCGAACTGTTCCCCGGGCGCACCGGCCGCCTGGTCCTCGACGGGGCGATGGACCCTTCGCTGTCGTCGGTGGAGATGAACCGGGCGCAGACGGCAGGGTTCGAGACGGCGTTCCAGTCGTTCGCGAAGGACTGCGTGAAGCAGACGGACTGCCCGCTCGGGAGCACGTCCGCCTCCGACGCGGCGGACCGTCTGAAGAAGCTCTTCGCCGACCTGGACGAGGACCCGATCCCGACGGGCGAGTCGCGCGAGCTGGGCGAATCGCTCGCCACGACGGGCGTCATCGCCGCCATGTACGACGAGTCGGCCTGGCCCCAGCTGCGCGAGGCGCTGACCGGTGCCGAGTCGGGCGACGGCTCAGGGCTGCTGGCCCTGGCCGACGGCTACTACGAGCGGGAGCCGAGCGGTAAGTACGCCAATCTGATGTTCGCCAACGCCGCGGTGAACTGCCTCGACCTCCCGCCGGCGTTCACCGGCCCCGAGGCCGTCGAGAAGGCCCTCCCCTCCTTCGAGAAGGCGTCCCCGGTCTTCGGCAGGGGTTTCGCCTGGGCGGCCCTGAACTGCACCCACTGGCCCGTCCCCGCCACCGGCACCGCCCACCGCATCGAGGCCGAGGGCGCCGCCCCGATCGTCGTCGTCGGCACCACCCGCGACCCGGCCACCCCGTACGCCTGGGCCAAGTCCCTGGCCGGCCAGCTTTCCTCGGGCACCCTGCTCACCTATGAGGGCGACGGCCACACCGCGTACGGACGGGGCAGCGACTGCATCGACACGGCGATCAGCACGTACCTCCTGGAGGGTACCCCGCCGGCCGCGGACAAGAAGTGCACCTGACCTCCCCGCCCGCCGCTGACCTGCGGGTTCGCGGCGGGCGCGGGGTGGTTCGGAGCACCCCCGGAAACTGTGTAGACTTGGCGTCGCTGCTGATCGCATCATGGTGCGAACAGGGCGCGCCGCCTTAGCTCAGTTGGCCAGAGCAACGCACTCGTAATGCGTAGGTCTCGGGTTCGAATCCCGAAGGCGGCTCGGAATTACCCCAGGACTCACTCGCCGTGACCTGGGGTTTTTTCATGCTCGGGGCATGCCGAGCCGCACGACGGGGATGCCGTGGGAGTGCTTGCGTGAGCGATGCGTGAGCGGAGCGGCTGTCAGCCCTTGCGTGCGGCCTTCTTGGCCTTGCCCTTCTTCTTCCCCTTGACCTTCGCCTTCTCGGCCTTCTTCGCCTCTTTGGCGGCCTTCCGGGCCTGCTCCTCCTGGTCGGCCTTGCGTTGGAGGGGGACCAGCTTGGCGGTGGCCTCGGCGGCGCTCTTGCCGACGTGGGGGAGCACGCTCTGGTAGATGTCGCGCGTGATCCGGGTGTCGCTGTGCCCGAGCGTGTCCGACACGATCTTGATGTCGATGTCGGCCGCCAGCATGAGTGTGGCGGCGCCGTGCCGGAGGTCGTGCAGCCGGATCGGCGGGAGGTCGGAGGCGGCGACAAGGCGCTCGAAGAGGTCGGTGACCTTGCCAGGGTGGAGCCAGGAGCCGTCCTCCTGGGTGAAGACGAGCCCGGTGTTTACCCAGGCCGACCCCCACTCCGCACGGTCGGCATCCTGCTGTTCGCGGTGCCGCTTCAGGACGTGGACGGTGTCGTCGTCCAGGGCCACGACACGGAAGCCGCTGTCCGTCTTCGGCTCGGATGCCTCGACCTCCCAGCCGTCCTGGACAAGCTGGCCGGTGACCGTGAGGGAGTGCCGGTCAAGGTTGGTCTCCGACCAGGGCTGCCCGCACGCCTCACCTCGTCGCAGGCCGCGGAAGGCGATCAGGTGCCACATCGCGTACAGCCGGTCCTCGGCGACGAAGTCCAGGAAGGCCCCGGTCTGTTCCGGCGTCCAGACCATCACGGGGGACGGCTTCTCGCCGGTCTGCTCCCACTTGGCGACCCGCTCGTCCGTCCACACGAGAGCCTTCGGTTTGCGGACCGGGTCGATCTCGACGTGGGCCGCCGGGTTGAACGTGATGATCTGCTGCCCGATCGCGTCGTTGAGGGACGCGCGGAGCGTCGCCTTGATGTGCTGGCGCGTGGCGGGTCCGGTGACGCGGCGGAAGGGCGGCATCGCGTCGATCGCGGCCTTCATGGCCTTGCGGCGGGCGCGGTTCGCCACACCCTTACACGGGACGGTCGCCAACTCCTCGACCGCCGCACGCCTCTGGGCGTTCTGCTCCAGGATCTCGGCGTTGGCGTCGGTGATCGCGGTGAACATGTCGCTCAGGTGGCTGACGCGCAGCCGGTCGAGACGTCGGTGGCCGATGTGCGGCTTGAGGTGCACGCGGACGTCGGTTTCGTACCGGCTGATGCCCGACTTCCGGATGCGCTTGCCGGCGAGCCACCGGTCCAGCCACTCGGCCACGGTCAGGCTGCCGATGAGATCCTGGCCGGCCCTGAGCCGGCGCCGGGTCTCCTCCACGTCGGGCAGGGGCAGCTTCTCGCCGCTGACCTCGGCCAGCATCGCGGCGACCAGCTGTATGCCCTCGGGGTCGTCGACCTCGGCGAGCCCCAGGAGAGCCCGCACGTGGTCGAGATCGGCCTGGGCGGCCTTGAGACTGTCGTACCCGCCCCGCGCGAAGGACCGCCGGCCGCCGTCCTCGCGGGGCGGCAGCTCCTGGCGTATGGAGTAGGTGCAGTGATTCCTGCTGTTGCGCTTCGGGCAGGCGGAGCCGAGTTCCTTGCCGGACTTCGGGTCACGGCACGAGCAGCGGCGGTAGGTGGAGCCCTTCAAAGGCTTTCCTCCATGGTGGTGTTGGGGTCGGTTTCGGGCGGGTCGACATCGCCCAGTGCGGGTGGCAGGTCGGGTGGGGTGGCTCCCTCGTCGCGGATGTCCCGGCGGAGGTGGCGGAGGTTGTACTTGGCGGAGATGGCCTGGTCGGCGTATTCGGTCCGCCTGCGTTCGGCTTCTTCCTGCTGGGCGCGGCTGGTGGCCGTCTTGGCGGCGAACCGTGCCCGTTCTTCCTCTTCGAGCGCGGCGAGCGCGGTGCGCGTGAGTCTGGCGTGAAGCTCGAAGTCGGGGACCATGCCCGCGTCGCGTTCGGGCACCTCCTGTTCGCCGGTGAAGCGCCGTAGGGCGTCCCAGGTGGGGACGAGCCTCTGAAAGGGGAGTTCCTGGGTCTGATCGACGTACCCGACCGGGAAGATCAGGCAGACCGGGTACGTCTCCAGGGCGGCGGCCAGGACGATGACGTCCACCAGCGGCAGGTTGGCCCGGCGTCCGGACTCCATGTTGGCGATCACGTTGCGTGGGATCGGGTGCCCGAGCCGCTCGCACTGGTCCGCCAGGTCCTGTGCGCTCCATCCCATCTCCTTTCTCCGTCGCCGGACCTCGCCGGCCACGTTGGCCTTGATCCGGTCCACCCACTCCGGGAAGTCGTCGTCCTCTTCATCATCGAAACCGTGTTGTGTCATGCAGACACAGTAGCTCGCTCATGATGGTTCCTAGCCGCCTGGAGCCGGACGTGTTGGGCATGTTCGCCGAGGGCTGTGACGAAAGGAGCGCTACGTGCGCGATGAGGCGATGGCAGAGCAGGCGAAGAGCATGAGCCGTGAGGAACTGCTAGCCCTTCCAGTTGCCGTTGACCTGGACACAGGTAACCGTGCATTGGGTCTCGGGCGGAGCAAGGGCTACGAGCTGGCCAAGCGGGGCGAGTACCCGTGCAAGGTCCTGCGCCTGGGCAAGGCGTACCGCGTGGTGACCGCGGACCTGTTGAATCTGCTGGGGCTGGCCGCTTGAGGACGAAGCAACATAGCAGGCAGTTCTGCGCTGAGCTGACACAGAAGCGCTGGACTGTGGCCAGGCGTGGACGTACTGTCCGTGTTCCCTCGCGGTGGCCTGCTGCCCGCGAGAAGGGAATGGGCCCCCGGCGGTGCGACGCCGGAGGCCCGAGCAACCCCGAACGGCCCTGGAAGAACCAACCCGGCGGCAAGGGCGTGCGAGCCCGCCACCGCCAGACGAGGAGCTGCCCTGTGGAACACCCCGAACCCCAGCCCTATTCCAACCCCGACAAGCCCGTGTGGCCGCCGGTGGTCGCTCCCGGCAAGCCCGGCGAGTACATCGGCCAGGCTTCTACCGCTGACGGCGCCGAGGGCGCCGTGGCGGACGAGCCTGCCGAGGAGACGGAACCGGACCCCGAGCCGACCGCAGGATCGGTCCTGCTGGACGAACTGCGTCGGCGGATAGCGAAGTTCGTGATCCTGCCCTCCGAGCAGGCTCTCGACGCCGTCACGTTGTGGGTGGCGGCGACGCATCTCCAGCCCTCGTGGCAGCACGCCCCGCGCCTGGCGGTGGTGGGGCCGGCGAAGCGGTGCGGCAAGTCGCGGCTGCTTGACGTGCTGACCGAGACGGTCCACGAGCCGATGCTCACGATCAACACCACGCCGGCGGCGGTCTTCCGCTCCATCACCGAGGAGCCGCCCACGCTCCTGGTGGACGAGGCGGACACGATCTTCGGCACTCCGAAGCAGGCGGAGAAGAACGAGGAGATGCGTGGCCTGCTGAACGCCGGCCACCAGCGCAACCGCTACGTGACCCGGGTGGTCGGCAACGACCACACGCCCCACCGGTTCGCCACCTTCGCCATGGCGGCCATCGCCGGGATCGGCGACCTGCCCGACACGATCATGGACCGGTCGGTGGTCATCCGTATGCGCCGACGGGCGGAAGGCGAGAGCGTCCGGCCCTTCCGGTCGCGGCGGGACATCCCGTCCCTCCATGACCTGCGCGACCGCATCGCCGCCTGGGCGGCGCCCCTGGTGGACGAGGCCGCAGATCTGGAACCGGTGATGCCGGTCGAGGACCGGGCCGCCGACACCTGGGAGCCACTGGTCATCGTCGCCGACCTCGCGGCCGGTACCTGGCCGCGCCGTGCCCGTACCGCGTGCGAGCGAATGGTTGCCGCCGAGGCGGCTGCCGAGGAGGACCACCCCAGCGGGGCCCGCATTCTGGCCGACATCCGGCGCGTCTTCGTCGCCCAGCGCGAGGTCGATAGCCTCTCCACGGAGGAGCTGATCCACCACCTGCGCCAGGATCCGGAGAGCCCGTGGGCCGAGTGGGGGCGCAGCGGGCTCAGCCCGCGTGACCTCGGCTCGATGCTCCGGCAGTTCGGCATCAAACCCGGCAACGTCCGCATCGCCGACGGAACGCAGCGCAAAGGCTACATGCGCAACAAGTTCCTCGACCCCTGGCGCCGCTACTGCCCGACCGTCCACCCGGTCGACGCCGCATCAACCCACCCGCAGGGCTGACCCCGCCCCGCCCCCGCTCGTTGCCGTCCTTGCCGTCCCTGCCGTGATCGCGCAGGTCAGAGGGCATACGCGCAAGACGGCAACCGGGCCCAAGACGGCAACACGATCACCGTCGCCCGTGTAGACCGCCGGGACGTCGCCCGCATCCGTCTCGTGCCGTCCCACGCGTACGTGCCGTATCGCCGCAGTTCACCGGCCATGAGGCCAAGACGGAAAGCAGACCCGTACCGTCCGCGCCCCGCCTCCGCCCGGGGCGCGGCCGAGACGGACACCGACCGGGCCTGCCGTACCGGCCCTGGCCAGCGCTTGCAACGGCCAAGACGCCCAAGACGCTTCACACCACTACCCCAAGGAGTATCCCCGCTTGACTCTCCTCTCCCGCCTTCGACCACTACGCCGCACGCAGCCGGGTAGCAGGCCCGGTGAGGGGCGGCCGACGGCAACTGGGCACACTGCCGAACGGTTCGCGCTCATCGCGGCCGGAGTCGTCATCGTCCTTCTGACGGCCGGAGCGTTCTGGCTCTCCTACGCGCACCTGGCCGACGTTGCCGGCCAACACGGCCTCGGCAATTCCCCGATCCGCCGCTGGGCGTGGCCCGCAACTCTCGACGCGTTCATCGTCGCGGGCGAACTGCTCATGCTCCGCGCGAGCCTGCGCCAGGTCACCGACTTGTGGGCCATCGCTGTGACCGCCATCGGGTCGGTCGGATCCATCGCGCTCAACGTGGCGGGCGTGAGCGGAACGAGCGACGCCCGCACTGTGCACTGGCTCGACTACGTGGTCGCCGCAGTCCCGCCGACCGCCGCGCTCCTTGCTTTCGGCGTCCTGATGAGGCAGATCCACCAGCTCGTCGAGCGGCCCGACGGCCACCGAAAGTCCGTGTCCGTCCCGGAGTCGATGCCCCCGGCCAAGGTGGTCGTCCCGCTGGCCACTCCTGGCGAAGGCAGGGATCACGGCGACGGGCCGACGGAGCATCCCGACCCCGATCGTCTGGCCGACACCGCAACCCCGCCGGGCGGCGAGGCCACCAGCAAGCTCCCCAAGCCGACCGGAGCACGGCCTCGGCGTACCGGGCGCCCGCAGGACATCTCCGATGACGAGATCCGGGCCGTCGCGCGCGAGGTCATGGCCCGTACGGGAACCGCCTCCCCCACCGAGGTCGGCGAAGAGATCCGCGTCAACCGCGGCCGCAAGGTCGGCAACGCCCGCGTGAAGAACGTCTGCGACGAGCTGAACGCCCAAATGGTCGAGCCGGGCCCCGCGGTCGCAGTCGGCAGCAGCACCAGCTGACCCGTCCGCAACGACGCCCTTCGGTGGCACCGGAAGTACTTCCGGTGCCACCGAAACCCGGCCGGCCCACACCCCGAAACCGCCGGAATCCCACCGGCCCCCGCCCGTAGCGCCCACTCCTCCACAGCTGTGGACAGCCAACTACCGGCTGCACGTCGCCCGGCCTTCCCCGCCGACCTGCCTGCCCCTTCTGCCTCATCCGGAGAACTGCCCATGACGCGCCACCCGCACGACGCGCACGATGCCGAAGTCGTCCCGGGCGAACTGTCCATACCGGCGAAGTCACCTACGCTGAAAGAGCGCTTGCGGAACGCGTTCGGACGGCCTGCCCCTGGCGGAGCCAGTAGTACCCCGAGTCCGACTCAAGGCCGGTCTTCGGGGATCTCCGCCCCGGGGGTGGCGGAGACGGCCCGACGCCAGGGGGCGCCGGACCTGGAGGTCGGGACCGAGGGCGGCCCCGACCAGGACGAGCTCCACACCGTCCAGCAGCAAATCCTCCGCCCCACACCCGCCACCGAACCGACGGCCGGCGAGCGAGCGGTGCAGAGCGTGCAGCCGGCGATCCGCCGTTTCACCGGCACCAAACGGACCGTCCGCGTCGGCCCGCTGCGGTTCACCGGCGACGAGCACAACGTGCTGCAGGAGGCCGCTGCCGAGAACGGCTACAAGGGGGAATCCGGCTTCGCCGCCGACATCGTCCTCGCCTTCATCACCGGCCGGTTCACCGCCAACCTCCCGCTGTCCGAGGACCGCCGCCGCACCCACATGTTCCGCGCCCAGGTGCTGCGCGAGCTCAACCGCATCGGCGTCAACGTCAACCAGATCGCCCGCGCCCTCAACAGCGACCTCACCCCGCCCGACATCCGCCGACGCCTTGGCGAGCTGCACGATCTGCTGGAGCTGATCGCCGAGGCCCTGCGTGAACCGGACATCACCAGGAAGGACTTGGCCGCGTGATCGCCGCCATCAAACCGGCCGGGTCCAACACCCGTGGCCTGCTTGCCTACCTCTACGGCCCAGGCCGCCACGACGAGCACACCGACCCGCACATCGTCGCCGGCTTCGCGATGCTCGGCATGCCCGACCCCGGCCGGGACCCGGACGCCACTCTCACCCAGCTCGCCCGCCACCTCGACGAGCCCGTCCACCTTCGGAACAGCGAGTTCGGCAAGAAGGTCTCCGACCACGTCTGGCACTGCCCCGTCCGCACCGCACCCGAAGACCGCCACCTCTCCGACGCCGAGTGGGCCGACATCGCCCAGCGGATCGTCGAAGCCGCCGGCATCGCCCCGGCCGGAGACGACCTCGGCTGCCGATGGATCGCCGTACGCCACGCGGATGACCACATCCACATCCTCGCCACCACCGTCCGCGAAGACGGCCGCCGCCCCAGGCTCCACGACAGTGGCATCCGCGTCGGCGACGCCTGCCGCCAGATCGAGGCCGAGTACGGGCTGCGCCGACTGAAGAAGGGCGACGGTACTGCCGCACGCCGGCCCACCCAGGCCGAGATGCACAAGGCCCAGCGCCTCGGCTGGGAGCAGACCAGCCGCGACTGGCTCCAGGACCGCATCCGCGCCGCCATCCCCCACGCCAGCAGCGCCGAGGAACTTCTCGCCTACCTCGAAGCCGACGGCCTCGCGGTCAAACCCCGCCGCGGACCGTCCGGAGACCTCCTTGGCTACGCCGTCGGCCGCCCCGGCGACCTCAACAAGGACGGCGAACAGATCTTCCACCCCGGCGGAAAGATCGCCCCCGACCTCACCCTCCCCAAGCTCAAGGCCCGCCTCGAAGCCGGCCGGCCGGAGGAACACCCCACAGCCCGCCGCGACCGGCCCGCCACCGCCTGGCACCAGGCCACGGAAGCCCTCGACAGCTTCCGCACCGACCTCGCCGACGACACCCATGCCCAGGCGCATATCACCGCCCTCGGCGAACTCCTCGAAGCCACCGCCCAGAAAGCCCCCACCCACCTCCGCGCCGAACTCCATGCCGCTTCCCAGGCGTTCGCACGCGCCCAACGCTCCCAGATCCGGGCAGAAGACCGCGCCGCCCACGCCATCCGGAACGCGGCCCGCGACATCGTCCACACCGCCACCGGTCCCGACGGCAGCGCCCTCGCCGCCCTCATCGCCGCCCTCCTGTGGGCCGGGATCATCGCCAACCGCTGGCACGAGGCCAAGGGCCACGCCCACCAGGCCGACGCCGCCCGCCGAGCCCTCCACCACCTACAGGCAGCCGCCGACCAGGCCCTCACCCCCACGCTCGTCGTACTCGAACAGCGTCAACCGAAGCAGGAAACCCGCCGTACTCTCGCCCACGACGTCCGCGCCGCCGTCCCCGACCAGGCCGACCGCATCCTCACCGACCCCAGCTGGCCCGCCCTCGCCGCCCTCCTGGCCGACGCGGAGGCCCGAGGCCACCAACCCCACCAGCTCCTGAAGGAGGCCGCAGCCCAGCGCGAACTGGGTACAGCCCGCCAGCCGGCCCGCGTCCTGATCACCCGACTCCAGCACACCAGCCGCAACCCAAGCCCTAACCTTCGGGCTGAAGCCGCCCGCCTCCGCACCACGGCGGCGGTGACCGGCCAGCAGGCCACCGCCGCACAGCTGCCAGCAGTCCCCGGAGTCCGGCCCAACCGCCCGCGACGCTGACCCCTGAGATCTCCTCAGTGGCACCCGCGCTGTGCCCAGCAGGACACGTCTGCCCCGCAGCAGACCGCGGCTGTGCCCATATGGCCGGCCGCCACCGTGGCCGTTCTCCGGGCCGAGGGGCACAGGCGGATCCGGGACGCGATCGCCGTGGGAGGGCCGACGTGCATACCCGACGATCCCCGGTTAGGCAAGCCGGGGATTCCCCAGACCATTTACATGCCCGGGCCCTGCGCCCAACCCCACCAAGCCGCACAGCACCGCACGGTGCTGTCGGCACACCCACACCACAAGGAGCACCACCCTGAAGTTCCACCCCACCGCTGCCATGTTCCCGCCGCTCACCGACGAGGAGCTCCACGAGCTGACCGAGTCGGTCAGGACCCATGGCCTGCGTCACGCGATCGTCCTCGGCCCCGATGGGACCGTCCTCGATGGCCGCCACCGACTCGCCATCTGCAAGGCTCTCGGAGTCGAACCCCGCTTCACCACCTACGAAGGCGATGATCCCGACGGATACGCCTTGTCCGTCAACATCCGCCAGCGCAAACTGACCACGGGACAGGCCGCGATGATCGCTACCAAGGCCCAGGCCGGCACCAAGGCGCACGAGCACCTCTCCCCCGAGGAGACGATGCGTTCCCTCAGTGAGACGACCGGTGTCTCCACTGGCCGACTGGAGCTCGCCGACATGGTCATGCGACACGAGCCCGAGCTCGTTGAACCGGTCATCACGCGTACTGTCAGTCTGGACAAGGCCCACGAGATCGCACTCGCCAACAAGGCCCGGGCACAAGCCAGCCAGGAGTACCTGGCCCGGCTGCACACCGAGGCCCCTGACCTCGCGGACTCGGTCATCATGGGCGAACTCACCGCGCTTCAGGCATGGAACAAGCACCGGGATCGCATCAAGGAAGACGCACGGCAGCGCAGGGTCGCGACCTATCTCCTGTGTGATGTCGTGACGTCTCTGGCACAGACGCGAGGCACCAGAACCTTTGCCAAGTACGACCCCCAGTACCAGGCTCCGGGTCGCTCCGTCACCCGCGAGACCATCGCCCACGCGATGACCGCGCTGACCGAAATGGACGCTGTATGGCGGGAGCGTGACCTCCCCTGAGCCCTACCCGTGGGACCCGGCAACGGAAGGTCATTCGGCAGGTGGGCCACGTCTGCCCCACACCTCACCGGGTCCTTCGAGATGGATGGCCGGCACCTCCGGAGTCGCGTCCTCATCCCATGGCTCCATAGCCCGACTTGACCTCATGACGCCCTCTGGGGGCCAGCGCCGAATCGCACTGGCCCCCAGAGGCTTGCGCTTACCGGCGCGGCTCACCCTCGACGAGGCGGGCAACCGGCGGCCATGGAACTCGGAGCTCGCCGAGCAGAGCCCGGTACGCGCTACGCCTCCGGTGTTCCTTCCGCCGAGATGCGGCGGAAGCCTAGGTACGGGAAGAGGGATTCGGGCAGGACGATCGAGCCGTCCTGCTGCTGACACTGCTCGAGGAGCGCGGCCAGGGTGCGGCCGATAGGCAGGCCGGAGCCGTTGAGGGTGGCGACGAGCTTGGGCTTGCCGTCCTCGCCACGGGTGCGGATGTTGGCGCGGCGGGCCTGGAACGTGCCGAAGTTGGAGACAGAGGAGATCTCCCGATAGGTGCTCTGGCTCGGGATCCAGACCTCGATGTCGTACGTGAGCTGGGCGGAGAAGCCCGTGTCACCGGCCGCCAGCTTGACGACGCGGTACGCGAGGCCGAGCTCCTTCAGGCACGCCTCGGCGTGGTCGACCATCGTCTCCAGCGTGGCGTCCGCATCCGCCGGGTCGACCATCTGGACGATCTCGACCTTGGCGAACTGGTGCTGGCGGATCAGGCCCCGGGTATCACGACCGTACGAGCCTGCCTCGGACCGGAAGCACGGCGTGTGCGCGGTCAGTGCCAGCGGCAGGTCGGCCGGCGGGATGATCTCGTCGGCGTAGAGGTTGGTCAGCGGTACCTCGGCCGTCGGGATGAGGAACAGTTCACGGTCGGCTACGCCGGTCTTGAACAGGTCCTCCTCGAACTTCGGCAACTGTCCGGTGCCGGTCATCGTCTTGCGGCTGACCAGGTACGGGACTGCGTGCTCGACGTACCCGTGCCGGCGGGTGTGGATGTCGAGGAAGAGCGTCGCCAGTGCGCGCTCCAGGGCAGCGCCCGCCCCGCGGGAGACGACGAACCGGGGGCCCGACAACTTCGTCGCCCGGGCGAAGTCGAGAATGCCGATGCTCTCGCCGAGGTCGACGTGGTCCTTCGGTTCGAAGGAGAAGGCCGGCGGCGTGCCGACGCGCCGGACCTCGAGTGCGAACTCCTCTGAGTCGCCGTCCGGGGCCGCGTCGTCCGGCAGGTTCGGGATGGTCAGGAGCAGATCGCGCAGCTCCTCCTGTACCTGCTCCTGCTCGGCGTCGATGTCCCGGATCTGGTCCTTCAGCTCGCGGGCGCGCTCCTTCAGCTTGGAGATGTCGCCGCCCTGCTTGGCCGTCTGCTGGACCTCGCTCGCCACCCGCTTGGCCTCCGTCCGCAGCTCGTCGGCTGAGCGGATGTTCTGGTTGCGCCGGGACTGGAGGTGTTCCAGCCGGGACAGGTCCAGGGAGTAACCGCGACGAGCGAGCCGGCGAACAGCTTCGGCACCCATTTCGATCAGGGCGCGGGCGTCATGCATGAGGGGATCCTTTTTATCCAGCGAGTGGGATGGGGATTCCAGAGCGACGGTAGCAACAGCGACCCCTCGCGGATCCGGAATATCGCCGTGTGATCTCTACGGCGCAGCGCTACCGGCCCACGTACTGTCCAGATCCCGCCAGCCTCGACCAGGGCCGGGATGGTGCCCGTCCGGTGCTTCGTGACAGGGTCGACCCCATGCGGATTTTGGTGATGGGCGGCACCTGGTTCCTCGGCCGCGCGATTGTTGACGAAGCTCTGCGACGGGGCTGGGAGGTGACAACCTTCAACCGCGGCCGTTCCGGTGTGGTGGAGGGCGCCGACACGGTCCGCGGTGACCGTACCGACCCCGACGACGTGAAGCGGCTGGCCACTCACGGGCCGTGGGATGTCGTCATCGACACCTCCAGCAGCGAGTTTTCGCCTCGTGATGTACTCCTCGCCACCGAGGCCCTGCGCCCGGTTGCCGCCCGGTGGGTGCACGTCTCCACGGTGTCCGTTTACCAGGGCTGGCCCCACCACCCGCTCACTGACGATTCTCCGCTGCTGGAGTGCCCACCGGATGCTGACGAGTCGTTCGGTCACACCGGCGCCGACGGCAGCCCGACGAAGTACGGATTCCAGAAGGCTGGCGGAGAGGCCGCGGTGAGGACCGTGTTCGGGGACGATTCGGTGTTCGTACGACCTGGGGTGATCCTGGGCCCCGGCGAGTACGTCGGCCGTCTCCCGTGGTGGCTCACCAGGGCCCATCGCGGCGGCCCGATCGTTGTCCCGGCGCCGGGCGAGCAGCGCATCCAGCCCGTCGACGTGCGCGACGTCGCCGTCTTCGCCGTCGATCAGGCCGCGGCCGGTACCCCCGGGCGGGCCTTCAACATCGCCCACCCCGAGGGCATCAGCTGGGAGGACTTCATCAGCGCATGCCTCGCGATCACGGGCGGCGTCGGCCATCCGGTGTGGACCGACGCTGCGACCCTCACGGCGCACGACGTCAAGCAGTGGACAGAGCTTCCGCTGTGGCGTACCCATGCCGGCGTGTGGTCCGTCGACGCCTCCCGTGCCGCAGCGGCCGGGCTCCGGTGCCGTCCGCTCGCGGACACCATCGCCGACACCTGGGCGTGGATGCAGGCGGATGGACGACCGGTCGAGCACCCGAGGTGGTCCGAACACGGAGTGGCCCCGGACAAGGAGGCCCGGATCCTCACTGCCCTCGGGCAAAGGTAGGAAGGGGCGGAGCGGGTCAGGAGTCGATGGCGAGCAGTCCTCGCCCAGTACCCAGCTGCCTCGGCGCTGAGCGGCGGCCGAACTCCTCGATCCGCTCGCCTAGCGTGACCGCCGCACCCGCCCCCCTGAACGCGGGGGCGGTCAGCGCCCGCCTCAAGGTCCCGGTGCGCTCCAGCAGTCCCGCCACGCGTTGGTCCTCGGGAATCGCCCAGACCGTCTCCAGCGTCACGGCCGCCGCGTCCAGGTCGCCCCGCAAGAGCTGCGCGGCGGCGAGGTCAGCCGCGGCCTTCCCGCGCACCGACACCGACTGCCGGGCCGGCGGCCGGGACGAGACAAGAGCCAATGCCTGCTGCGCGGTGGCCTCGGCACCTACCCCGTCGCCGACGAGCAGGGCCGTCGTGCCGTTGGACATCAACAGCCGCTCCTCGCTGAACGCGAACTCACCGCCCACGCCGTCGTGCAGCTCGTCCCGCTCCCCTCGATCCTGCTGGGTCGATGCGACGAGCGCCCGGGTCGCCCGCTCGTGGTCTCCGAGGTGTCCGTGGGCGCGAGCCTCGATGGACAGCAGTCGACGACGCGCGGTGTCCCCCAATCCGGCATAGGCCAGCGCCGTCCGGGCCTGCCGTACCGCCTCGGACGGCCGTCCCGTGAAGTAGGCGCAGATCGCCAAGGAGCCGGTCGCGTAGGCGCGCAGCGGATCGAACCGAGCCATCTCCCCGTACAGGGCTGCCGACCGAGCAAGGCGAGCCGAGTCGTCCAGGGAGCCGAGGTCGAACGCGGCGGTCGACAGCAGCGCGCACGCCTGCCCCGCCACGATCAGCAGGTCCTGTTGCTGGGCGGGCACCTGCGTCAGCCCCCGCTGGTGCTCCGCCTCCGTGCGAAGCACTCTGGCGCGCCGGAAGATGTCGAACGCGCTCACCGCCCCATACGAGCGGGCGAGGGCAAGAGCATCGTCGCGGAGTTGGTCGATGGTGGTGTCGGATACGGACTGCGCGGCGGCAGCACCGGCTTCATCTGCGGCGTCACGTGCGGTCATGGCGATGTCACTTTCGAGGTCGTACACAGCGGGAGCCCCCGACATGGTCGGGGACGACGCAGGTGGAGGACCGAAAAGGGCTACGGTCTCCACCTCGAACAGGTGCTCAAGCACGCGGCATGTATCCGGTCCCGGCAGGGTTTTGATCCGGCCCGACGTCCACCGTCGGAACTGCGCTTCCGATACCGACAGGCCCGGTAAGCCGGCCTGCGAAGCCGCCCGCGCGAAGGCGGTGGCGAAGTCCCGGTACCGCCAGCGTCGTTGCTGGACTAATACCCGCAGCAGCGTGGCCGGATCTTGCATCGGTCGCTCCCTCAAAGTCAGGAGACGGACCACATCGCCCCGTCCCTATGCGTTGCCTACCGGCCAACAGGCTTGATCTGCAATGGAATCCGCACACATGACATGCCGATGCCACCTCCATGACACCCCACACACCCAAGTGGGCACCAGATGACACTCGCCGCGTCATGGCCGTGACACCCATACCGGAGCGACTCTTACGCCACCCCAAAGAGACCAGCGAAGGGAACGGACCGTGAGCAGCCCCCGGCTTCCCCGCCGAACCCCCGGCGCGACCAACCCGCAGTACGAGGCAGCCGTAGCCCCGTACGCGGAGTCGGACGCGGCCCCGTCGTTGGAGAGGCGCCGCTTGCCGCGGGCGGCGGAGGCATTCCGGACCGAGCACGGTGATCCCGCCACCTGGAGCTCCGCCCAGTTCGACGCCTTCCTCGGTCTCGGGGGTGCCCAGTGATCACGGCCAACGACGCGAATCTCTGGGTGGCGGACGACCGTGGCCACCAGCTCCTCGGCCGAGAGGTCGTCCAGCCCTCCAGCGGACGACGCGGAACCGTCGCCACCGTCCTGATCTACACCTCGAAGACCACCGACAAGGTGGTCAAGAGGGTCGCGCACATGCGTCCAATGGACGACTCGGGTCGCGAGTGGACGGCGGATCCCGGATCGCTTCAGCCGCTGCGCCCGAGCGCCTCGAACGTGGCGGCGGACACTCGGTGACCACCGTCCAGTCGGCACGGGGCAACGGCACCCGGAGCTGAGCAGACTTCCCGCCCGTTGCCGGTCAACCAGACGACCACGCGTGGGAAACGGCGCCCCTGGGCGCCGAGCAACAAACCGGTCGGAGTGCAGTCGGCACTCCGACCGACGGCCAGCAGAGCGGATCAGAGCTGCCCAACCCGGGCAGTCACCCTTCCATCAAGGAGATCGGCATGCCGAAACCCAGGAAAGAGAAGCAGAACCACCTGATCTACGCAGACGTCGTGGACTCCAAGTCCAAGGCGGGTGTGTGGATGGGCGAGCGCGCCTCCTTCCGCGACAAGCAGGGTCGCATCCTCGACGCGCTCAAGGACCGCACCGACTGGGTCGAGCTGAACGACGCGATCATGGTCATCAGCACCGAGCCCGCCGGCCTCACGGTCATCGTGCCGAACCCGACGCTGCCCGGCGTCATCGTCCTCTCCGACGGCGGCAGCCCAGCGGCCTCGGCCCAGCTCCAGGCCGGCGCCGAGGAGCAGGTCCGCGCCGTGATGGCCGAGCTGGGCATCGCCGAAGAGGAAACGGCGGCCTGACCCAGTGGCCGCTCCCCTGCTGCTGTGGGGGAAGTACTTCCAGTACGACCGGGCCGGGGAGGCTGTACTCCTCGACCCGGTCACCCTGGAAAGTGTGCTTCTCGACTCCGGCGAGGTCGCTGACCTCGCCGGGGTCTCCCCGACCGCGACCCATGAAGCCCTCGCCGGGCTCGGCTTCACCCAGGACGGCCCCGCCACCGACCGCCGTGAAGCACTCCACAACCGCCTCAACGCCCTTGGGTTCGACCCGACACCGCAACGGATCAGCGGGCTGCGGGTGGTCCTCACCGACCGCTGCAACATGGCCTGTACGTACTGCTTCGTCGACACCAACAGCGGCAAGCCGGACATGACCGAGGAAGAGCTCGCCACCGGCCTGGAGTTCCTGTTCGAGCAGAACGCCGGCCAGGATGAGGTGTCCATCCAGTGGTTCGGCGGCGAGCCGACCATCCGCTTTGACCTCATGAAGTACGGCGACGAGCTCGCGGACACCCTCGCCGCCCGCTACGGCGTCGACCGAGTCCGCCGGACGGTCGTCACCAACGGCGCCCGCCTGACGGACGAGGCCCTCGACCACTTCGTACAGCGCGAGTACGGGGTCGGGATCTCCGTGGACGGCCCGCCCGGAATCAACTCCGCCAACCGGCTCCTGCTCGGGGGCCAGCCCGCCGATGACCGCATCCGCCGCAACGTCGGCCGCCTGGTCGAAGCCAAGGGCCTGCACGTCGGCTGCAACCTCACTCCCACGGCGTCGAACATCGGGCGCCTGGCCGAGACCGTGCGATGGATCATCGACGACCTCGGCCTGAAGTTCATATACGTCAACACCCCCATCCCCACGGGGGGTGAGTGGCGAGTGAACGGCGCCGACCTCGCCCGCGAGCTGTACGAGGCCCGCCTGACCGCGCTCGGCCGGGGCGGGATGCTCTTCTCCGTCCTCGACCGCGCGTTTCAGGCCCTCGACACCCGCCGGCCGATGCTGTTCGACCACATGCAGGGCGACCGCAGCCTGAACGCCGCTCTGCTGCCCGGCAACCGGGTCAGCGTGTGCGACATCAACTTCACCGAGTCCTCGTTCCTCCACACCGTCGACGAGCTCCGCCAGAACCCCGGCCTGCTGGCCGCCGCGGCAAAGAAGGTTGCTCCGATCCCCGCCTGCGGCGACTGCCCGGCCTTGGCCATCTGCGGTGGACCGTCCCGCAACGAGCAGGCCCTCATCGGCGGCGACACCCCGGATCCGCAGATGTGCGCCTTCTACACGAGCACCGTGGCCATCGCGGTCTGGGACAACACGGGGGTGCAATGAGCACCCCCGCCCGCACCGCGCTGATCTCGACGGCCGGCCACTGCAAGGTCGCCTGCGGCTTCTGCTTCCGCGCCGACCGCGCCCACGGCTTCCTCAGCATCGACACCTATACCCGGGCCCTGTCCCGGCTGAAGGAGACCGGGGTGGAGGGCGTCTGCCTGACCGGAGGCGAGCCGACCCACCACCCCCAGCTACGGCAGCTCGTCCGCTTGGCCCACCAGTTCGGCATGGCGGTGTCCATGGTGACCTCGGCCCGCACCGAGGCCGAGGTTACCGCCCTCGCGGAGGTCGAGCACCTTCTGACCAACGTCACCGTCTCGGCCGATTCCGAGGGCGCGATGGCCCTTGGCCGGACGACCCGCACCGTGGTCTCCGCCGTTGCGACGCTGCTGGCCGTGGACGTTCCCGCGAAGGTCCTCCACTTGACCTATTTGGACGTGGCGGAGGAGGAGGCAGCGCAGATCGCCGGCCTCGTCGCCGGGACAGGCATTGAGGTCCAGCTCAGCCCCGTACTCCTGAACGAGCAGGGCTTGATCAGGGCCGGCGGATCGCTCCAGGACTCTGTGAAGCTCAGAGAGGCTGACACGGCGACCCTTGCCGGGCGCTTCCGTCTGTCCAACGCGTACCGGTCCTACCTCGATGATCTGCGTCGGATGCAGCTGTCCGACGACGAGGGCCATCCCTGCCGGTCAGCGACCCTCTACATGTCCGCCGGAGGCGAGATACGGCGTTGCCCCTACGGCGCGGACGGGGTCAGCGTCCAGGCCCCGCGTGCCGAGATCAGGGGCTTCCTCGAAGCGCCGTCGAAGGACCGTGTCGGACCCGACTGCGCCGCCATCTGCCGCCCCGCGTCGCACGCCTGCGCGGCGGCCTGAGCCAGGGAGCCATCGTGCACGCACCGGTCTCTGTCACCGACCCGCACAACTTCACCGCCTGCTGGAGGCAGCCGCCGAACTTTCGCCTGCACGCCCCGTTCGACTACCTCTTCATGCCCGCCATCGACATACTCCACCACATCCGCCAGGACGAAGAGGTGCGGTTCACCATCCTCGGCGAGGAGGACTGGCAGGTCCGCATGGACCGCACTGCCGCCTTCCGGACGGCCCCGGTCGAGGAGATCATCACCTGGCCCTTCCGCCTGGTGCACTTCAACCTCTCCCGGTTCTACGGCGAACTCCTGGAGGGTTTCCAGGACGAGGTCATGATCCCCTGGCGCACGTACCTCGCCTCCCAGGGATTCACATGGCAGCGGTGCGCGCCCATCCTCTTCCTGTCCTCGCAGGGGGCCACCTCCACGTACCACAACGACAACTCGCACGGCCTCGTCTGGCAGGTCCACGGCACCAAGACCTTCCACAGCTACCACAACCCCGACAAGCACCTGTCGGCCGAAGCCGCCGTCCTCGGTGAGACCACAGCCGAGGAACCGCCGGCCCACGACGAGACGGACCGGCAGTCCGTGACCATGCACCCCGGTGACCAGTTGTGGAGCCACGCCCTGACCCCGCACTGGGTCACCACGGAGTCTCCGCTCGCCCTCAGCGTCACGTTGTCCCATGGCGGCCTGTGCCACCAAGGCCGCTACGCCGACCGCGAGCTCGCCCTCCGGTCCCACTGGGACAAGAACCCGGCCGAAGCATGGACCCTCGACCTGGGCCACACTCGCTACTGATCAACCCATGCTGCTGCCCCCCACCGCCAGTCGGCGGTGGGGGGCAGCAGCACGTACGCACTCAATCAGGGAGTCAGCCGATTCGGGCCGCGGAAGAGGAAGGCCGCCTCGCGAATGGAGTCCAGACCGAGCATGACCATGAGGATCCGTCCGAGGCCGGCTCCGAGGCCGCCGTGGGGCGGGCAGCCGAAGCGGAAGATGTTCAGGTAGTCCTGCATCGGCTCGGTGTTCATGCCCTTCTCCTCCGCCTGCTTCAGCAGGACGTCGGAGCGGTGCTCGCGCTGGGCGCCGGTGGTGACCTCCAGGCCCTTCCACAGCAGGTCGAAGCTGAGCGTCAGGTCCGACCGGTCCGCCGGGCGCATGTGGTAGAAGGGCCGGATGCTCGCCGGGTAGTGCGTGATGAACGCGAACTCGTGCCCGGTCTGCTCCTTCATGTGCGCGGCGATCCGACGCTCACCGTCCGGGTCCAGGTCCTCCTTCACCCCCTCCGGGTCCCAGCCGCCAGCCCGCAGGACCTCCTGAGCCTCGGCCATCGTGATCCGCGGGAACGGCGTCTCCGGCACCGCCACCTCAACCCCGAAGACCTCCCGGATCCGCTCCCCGTGGATCTCGGCGACCTTAGCGATGGCGTGCGCCAGCATCCGCTCCTCGAAGCCCATCACGTCCTCGACGTCGTCGATCCACGACAGCTCCACGTCCACGCCGGTGAATTCGGTCGCGTGCCGCGAGGTGTACGACGGCTCGGCCCGGAAGACCGGCCCGATCTCGAAGACCCGGTCGATGCCGGCCGCCACCGCCATCTGCTTGTAGAACTGCGGCGACTGGGCCAGATAGGCCGACCGGTCGAAGTACCCGAGCTTGAACACCTCCGCCCCGGACTCCGAGGCGGTCCCCATCAGCTTCGGGGTGTGCATCTCCGTGCAGCCGTGCCCCATGGCGTACTCACGCAGTCCCTCTTCCAAGGTCGTCTGCACGGTGAACACGAGCTGCGCGGTCTCGCGCTTGCGGACGTCGAGGAACCGCCAGTCGAGCCGGTGCTCGGGCCCGGTCTGCTCGTCGATCGGCAGCGGCGTCTCCGCCCGGTTCAGCACCTCGACCGACTCGGGGACGAGCTCCAGACCGCCGAGCTTGACCTGGGCCGCGTCCACGACGCGCCCGGTGATCCGGACGGCGGACTCCGGGGTGAGGGACTCGAGGACAGCCTCCAGCGGGCCGCCGTCGCGCTTGTGGGTCACCTGGACCATGCCAGAGTGGTCGCGCAGGATCACGAACTGCATCTTCCGCTGCAGCCGGAGTGCGTTTACCCAGCCGGACACGGAGACGGTCTGGTCGAGGTGGCCACGTAGGTCAGAGGTCAGAACGCGGCTCGTAGTGTGGATCATCGCAGCCCTCCAGGGGCGTCGTCATGATCCCTTGGGAGTGCGGGCGAGAAGGGAACTCGCGGTACCACCGCACTTTCGCCACCACCCCGAAGGGCAGCAGCCTCATTCAGCCCGATGACGGGGGCGAACCGGCGGGGCATTGGGCCAAGCGGCCGTTCCTCCCCGCGCTCAGGAGGGTCTTCACCTCGGGCGCGAGTCCGCCTTCCCAGCTACCGGCGGCTCTCTCTGCTCGCGTGATCCTTGGCTACTCGTCTCCATCTACGCGTTGCCCACGAGAATAGGGATCCTGATAGTCCCCTGCAACGTAATCACGACGATGGCGCACGACCTGGCCGAATCGGGCTCCTCCGTCGGCGTCCGCGCACAGCTGTGCTTCCGCGACCCCACCGGAAGGTCGGTAGCTGTCCGGGGGTGAGAGGAAGGCATCGGCGACACCCTCGCGACCAAGATCCGCGCCTCCCTCACGTACTACCGCTCACTCCTGGGCAAGCCAGGGTGCGAGGTACGGCTGCACGACACGACCCTCTGCACATCGCTGTTCCTCTACGACGAGAACCTGCTGTTACCCCCCCCATGTATGGGGAGGCCCAGCCAGCGCTATCCCGCTGTTCCACCTCAGGCAGGGCGCCGAAGGCGGCTGGTTCGACAACTACGCTCAGAGCTTCGAAGGCCCGTCTGGACCAGCGCACGGCCCTGGACGCCCGACCGGGAGGGGACCACCGCACATGGGCAGGACTGAGTACTACAACGACCCCAACGCCCCCAAAGCCAACACCCTCATCCCGGCCAGCAACATGCTGGTCGTCGACGACAGCGGCGCCATCCTGCTCCAGCGCCGCCGAGACACCGGCCAGTGGGCACTGCCGGGCGGAGCCCAGGACATCGGCGAGAGCGCTGGCGAGTGCGCGGTGCGCGAATGCCTGGAGGAGACGGGGATCGTCGCCGAGATCATCGGCTTCCTCGGCGTCTACACCAACCCGAACCACATCGTGGCGTACACCGACGGCGAGATCCGCCAGCAGTACGAGAGCACCTACATCGGCCGCCCCGTCGGCGGTGAGCCCACGATCAACGCCGAGGCCGACGGCGTGCGCTTCGTCCAGCCGGCCGACCTCGACCAGTACGACATCCACGCCAGCATGCGCCAGCAGATCGGCGACTATCTCGCCGGCACCTACCCCTACCTGGGCTGAGCCGCCAGGGCGGCATCCACCCTCCCCACGGCGGCGGAGTTCTCCGGCGCCGCCCGGCGGATGAACCGCCCGACCACACTGTCATCCCCGTAGCGACCCAGGATCTCCGCAACACGCTTCTCGGCGGTGATCTAGCCGCCGTCGGGCGTGGTCGTCATGTCGCAGTGCACAAGCGCGTCCACCAGAGCGGTTCCTCCAGCAAGGGGAACTCGCTCGCGAGCTCCTCCAGCAGTCCTCGCTCCTCGGCCTCCAGAAGCGCGAACGAGTGGTACGCGACCAACCGCACCAGCCGCTCGTCGGCCCCGTGCTCGTAGCGAAGAAACTGGGCGCCGTCCAGTGGATGGAACCCCGTTACGGCCAGCCGCGGCGCGTACCTGACATCGTGGAGCATGGCGGCAGCGACGAGGAGGCCAGCGTCTTGGCCGAGAACCTGACTTACTTCGACCGCGTGTTTGGCCACTCCCTGCGTATGCGCCCACCTCCGTGGAAGCGCGCTGCTGAGCTCGGCCTCCGCGACCCGCGTCGCCCACTCGTCGATCAGATCACCCATGCGAGCTCTCTGCCCGGGGCATGGCACGCACAAGCGTGGCCAAGGACGTGATTCGTCTCGACCCGGCCAGCACCGGCCATGCCCGCGTCACCACAGGTCAGAAGATCAATTTTCATCTCCCGCTGCCTGTCTGGCTTCTAGACTTGTGCCGATTCGACACAGCAGGGACGCATCAACGGCCGGTGTCACGAGGATGGAGTAGCTGGTGGGGGACATGGACGAGCGACTGAAGAATCTGGCGAAGTCCTCTCCGAACTTCGGCATCCTCTATCCACTGAAGCCCCTGCTGTCGCTCTACGGCGCTCAGGCCGAGGCCACGGTCTTCACGAACCCGAACTCCTCGCTCGTCCAGGCGGGTCAGTTCGGCGAAGTCCTCGCAGAGGAGCTCATCACCCGGATCGGCATGCGAGTGGAGGGCAACCGGCAGATCGACCGGCTGACCGCCCTGACTCGAGCCGGCGTCCTGATCCCTGAGACACGTCGGGATTTTGACCAGTTGCGGGTGGACCGCAACAAGGCTGCCCATGCCCACCTGTTCGATACGGCACGCGCTCTGGATGCCGTCCGCGTCTGCCACAAGCTCGCCCTGTGGTTCCACGACGCGATCTCCGGGCGCCGCACGGTCGTGGAGTTCGTGCCGCCTACGGATCCGCAGGCGGTCGAGCGCCTCACGGATCCGGACGAGGCCGCGGAACTGAATGAGGCCCTGGACGGCCACCGCCAGGCCCTGACCGACGCGCGCACGCGCCTCACGGAGTCCACGAGCGAGCTGGAGGCCGAGCGGAAGGCGCGGGCCGAGGCAGAGCGCCTCATCGCCAGTGCTAGCTCGAACAACGCGGAGCTCCTCGCTCAGATCGAGCAGCTGGCAGCGCAGGTCGCCGAGATGCGAGTTGCCCAGACGGCCGCGTACGAAGAGGCCCGTCAGGCCCCGCGGAAGGTCGATCCGGCGGCCCGTGACGCGATCATCCATCGTGCGCAGCGGCGGGCTCCGCTGAACGAGATCGAAGCCCGCAAGGAGATCGACAAGCTGCTGCGCGCTGCCGGCTGGGTGGTGCAGGACCGCAGCGAGGTCAACCCCATGGCTGGCCAGGGTGTGGCCGTACGTGAGTTCACGCTCGCCACGGGACGGGCCGACTACGTCCTGTACGTGGATGGACAGATTGCCGGCGTCATTGAGGCCAAGCGTGAGGGCACGCACTTGGCCAGCGCAGTCGCGCAGAACGACCGCTATGCGGGCGGAGTGCTCAAGGAGCACCGGCTCGCGGTGTGGCGCGAGGACGAGCCGTTCGCCTTCCGATACGCGACCACGGGCACCGAGACGTACTTCATCAACCGGTTGGACCCCGAGGCGCGCTCCCGTGAGGTGTTTGCCTTCCACAAGCCCGAGACCATCGCGGACTGGATGCGCCGAGCAGAGGAGCACCTGGCGGCCCCGACCTTCCGCGCCGCCCTGCGCGGTGTTCCGGAGCTGCACCGCAACGCCCTGCGGCCGGCGCAGTTCGATGCGATCAAGAAGCTGGAAAGCTCGCTCGCCCTGGACAAGCCGCGGGCCCTGATTCAGATGGCGACCGGCGCGGGCAAGACCTACACCGCCGTCTCCCAGACGTACCGGCTGCTCAAGCACGCCCGAGCCCGCCGTGTGCTGTTCCTGGTGGACCGAAACAACCTCGGTAAGCAGGCGTTGGACGAGTTCCGGAAGTTCACGACCCCGGACGATGGCCGCAAGTTCTCCGACATCTACAACGTCGAGCGTCTGGGCGCCGCAGGGCTGCAGGACAGCAGCTCGGTGGTGATCTGCACGATCCAGAAGATGTACCGCCTGCTGACCGGTGAGCAGCTCGTCGACGACGACCCGGTAGACGAGGCGAACGACGACACGGCGTACGAGGAGTCCTACGCCGCCGAGCGGCCCGTCGACGTGGGCTACAACCCGGCCGTACCGATCGAGTCCTTCGATCTGATCATCGTGGACGAGTGCCACCGCTCGATCTACGGCCTCTGGCGCGCGGTGCTGGAGTACTTCGACGCCCACCTCGTGGGGCTGACCGCCACTCCGACCCTCCAGACCCTTGGATTCTTCGGCCGGAACCTGGTCTCTGAGTACACCTATCCCCAGGCTGTAGCCGACGGCGTCAACGTCGACTTCGACGTCATCCGCATCCACACGGATTTGCGAGAAAACGGCGGCGCGACGATAGATGAGGGCACAACGGTCAAGATCCGTGACCGGAAGACCCGCTACCAGCGCTACGAGCAGCTGGCGGACGACTTCACCTACACCACCCGTCAGATCGGACGCTCGGTGGTGGCTGTCGACGAGATCCGAGCCGTTCTCACCGCCTATCGGGACAACTGGCAGCGGTGGTTCCCCGGCCGCAAGGAAGTCCCCAAGACGCTGATCTTCGCGGTCGGTGAGGACCACGCCGAGGACGTTCTTGCTCAGGCCAAGGAGGTCTTCGGGCGGGGGGACGAGTTCGCCAAGAAGATCACGTACAAGAGCCGCAAGGCCGGCGAGGACCCTGACGAGCTGATTCGTGCACTGCGGACGTCCCCGAGCCTCCGGATCGCCGTGACCGTCGACATGATCGCGACCGGCACGGACGTCAAGGCGCTGGAGTGCGTGATCTTCCTGCGGGAAGTCCGAAGTGCGGTCCTCTTCGAGCAGATGAAGGGACGAGGCGCCCGAACGATCGATGCCACTGAGCTGCGTGAGGTGACCCCTGGCGGGGATGAGCGAGTGCGCAAGGAGCGCTTCGTCCTCGTGGACGCAGTCGGGGTCACCGACTCCCCGCTCGTGGACGCCCGACCGCTCGTTCCGGCCGGGGAGCGCCAGGTCTCCCTGGCCAAGCTCCTCGACAAGGCCGGCACCAAGTCGATCAGCGCCTCAGAGGCGGAGATCCTTGCCGGTCGCCTCGCCCGCCTGAACCAGCAGCTCAACGACGGAGAGCGCGATCAGATCACCAAGGCGGCTGGCGGCCTCACCCTCTCGGATATCGCGAGCAAGATCGTCCGGGCCGCCGACCCCGACAGACAGGACCGGGCCATGGCGGAGGGTGGCGAGAAGGCAGCCCACGCCTTGATCGTTTCTGCCGTCGCCCCGCTCACCGCCAGCCCCGACCTGCGTCGGCTGATCATCGAGATCCGCCGGGACAAGGACTACGTGATGGATGAGACGACTGCGGTCGCCGTCACCAACGTTCACGTGATTCCTCGCGAGGAGCGGGCACGCGAGCAGGTCGACCGCTGGAGTCGCTTGCTCGAGGATGAACGCGACAAGATCGCCGCGATCTCCATCGCGCTCTCGAGCCCCCGCTCGGTCGGCCCGACGGAGGCGTACGCGGCACTCAAGGAGTTGGCCGACAAGATCCGGCGCCCCGACTTCGCCTGGACCCCGCAGGTCCTGTGGACGTACTACGAGGACCTCGGCCGTGCCACGGAGCAGCCGGGCGGGGAGGCCGGCGTGCCCGACCTCATCTCGCTCATCCGATACGAGCTCGGCGTAGATTCGGAGCTGAAGCCGTACCGTGAGACGGTAGAGGAGCGTTTCGAAGGCTGGCTGCTCCGGCAGCTGCAGGCTGGCGTGGAGTTCACGGAGGACCAGATGTGGTGGCTGGAGGCCATCCGCGACGTCGTCGCCAGCGACGTCGGCATCGCCCCGCCGGACTTCCGGGCTGAACCGTTCGTCAGTCGTGGCGGTGGCAGGGGCCTCGCCTTGGCCTTTCCGGGGCGCAACCCGCATGACTTCCTGAATGAGCTGAATCGAGAACTGGCTTGAGCGACACGGAGCTTCCATCGGGGTGGGCATGGGCGACCCTGGAGGATGTCCTTGCCACTACACCGCGAGCCATCACGGACGGGCCATTTGGGTCCAATCTCAAGTCTGCACATTACACGGAGGAAGGCGCGAGGGTTCTCCGCCTGCAGAATGTCGGTGACGGCGTATTCCGCGATGAGCGAGCCTTCATCAGTATGGAGCATTTCGAGACGCTCCGGAATCATGAGGTTCTACCGGGAGATCTCATCATTGCCTCTCTCGGAGAAGTGTTGCCACGTGCTGCAATTGTTCCAGACTTGAAGGCCCCGGCCATCGTGAAGGCCGATGTTATTCGTGCACGCATTCACTCGGAGATCTCATCCAAATGGGTACTCTACGCTCTTCAGTCGCCCCAGGCTCGTCGATATGCGGCATCGCGAATTAAGGGTGTTGGTCGCCCTAGGCTGGGTCTAGGGGAGATTCGGCGAATTCCCATCCCGCTTCCTCCGGCGGCGGAGCAGCGCAGGATCGTTGAAGCACTTGATGATCTAGTTTCCCGTCTCGACGTTGCAGAGGTGGGTATCGCTAGGAGTCTGGAGCGTTCTGATCACGCCTGGGCGTCAGTGCTCAATTCTGTGGCGCGGGGTGACCTTGGCGGGCGTAGTGTTCAAGCCGACCTTTGCCTCGTCTCGGAAGTTGCAGAAGTGAGAGGGGGGATCCAGAAGCAGCAAAAGCGACGCCCGGTGGAGAACTTCTTCCCGTTTCTGCGCGTGGCGAATGTTGCGCGCGGGAAGCTGCAGCTTGATGAAATTCACCAGATTGAACTATTCGCAGGAGAGTTGGATCGATACAGGCTCACGCGCGGCGACCTCCTTGTCGTAGAGGGCAATGGGAGCCCCGACCAGATCGGGCGGGCCGCGACATGGCGTGGCCAGATCGAGAATGCAGTCCACCAGAACCACTTGATTAGGGTTCGCCCTGGAGGCGAGCTATTGCCTCGCTATGTGGAGCTGGTTTGGAATTCTCCGCTCGTCGTTGATCAGCTTCGTGAGGTTGCAAAGTCGACAAGTGGGCTGTACACGCTCAGTACGGCCAAGGTGAAGTCAGTTAAAATTCCCGTTCCGGCGCTCTCGGACCAGCAATCCCTTGTGGAGGGTGCCGACGCATGGGAAAGTTCTATCGGTGCTGCGCGGGCCACTCTTCAAGCAGCCAGAGTCCGCAGTCGGCTTCTTCGCCAGTCGGCCCTTGAACGAGCTATCTCTGGTCGTCTCGTTCCCCAAAATTCTGTTGACGAGTCAGCCGTTGAAATCCTTGAAAGGATTCGAAGCGAGCGTCAGCGAAATGGAAAGCAGAAACCCAGCCGCGTCCGTCGTGCCCGTTCAGCGGGGGCGAGTGCTGGCAATCTGCCCGCAGCCCCGTCCGCCATCACGCCGATTCCCGGCACCGCCGTTCAGCAGGAGTTCGAGCTCTGATGAGCACCACTGAGACCACCTCGACCGCCCCTGCCATGGCGATCGCCCAGACCAATTCGCTCGTTGCCAAGTTGTGGAACTACTGCAACGTCCTGCGCGACAACGGACTGTCGACTATTGAGTACGTGGAACAGTTGTCGTATCTCCTGTTCCTCAAGATGGCAGACGAGCTGGCCGCCGATCCGTTCGCCGAGGAGGCGGCCGCCCCGATCGTTCCGGCCGCTCTCGACTGGCAATCGCTTGCTTCCAAGCGTGGCGAGGAGCTGGAGGTCCATTACCGGAAGGTTCTCACCGACCTTGGCAGGCACCCCGGCACAACCCTCGGCACCGTCTTTGCCAAGGCTCAGAACCGGATCACGGAGCCCGCTCTCCTCGAAAAGCTGGTCGTTGAACTGATCGGCAAGACAGACTGGGTGCTGGAGGGTACTGACCTCAAGGGTGACGCGTACGAGGGCTTGCTCGCCAAGGGAGCTGAGGACACCAAGACCGGCGCCGGCCAGTACTTCACGCCGCGTCCCCTGATCGATGCCATGGTTCAGGTGATGCAGCCGGGTCCCAAGGATCGGATCACTGACCCGGCCTGCGGCACTGCTGGCTTCCTCATCGCCGCACACAGCTACATCCGTGAGCACCACCTCAAGGGGCTCTCCCGTGAGCAGCGCCTCGCGCTGGGTCAGGGCACGATCTGGGGCAACGAACTCGTCCCCGGCACGGCCCGCCTGGCTGCGATGAACATGCTGCTCCATGGCATCGGCGAAGCTGGTGGCGAGTCCCTCATCACTACCAGCGACGCTCTCGCCAGCGCTCCCTCCCGGCGTGCCTCGCTCGTTCTGGCGAACCCGCCGTTCGGTAAGAAGTCGGCCATCACAGTCGTCGGGACGGACGGAAAGACCGACCGGGAAGACATCACCTACGACCGGGCCGACTTCCGGGCGACGACCACCAACAAGCAGCTGAACTTCCTGCAGCACATCATGTCGCTGTTGGAGATGGACGGGCGTGCGGCAGTTGTCTTGCCCGACAACGTCCTGTTCGAGGGTGGGGCTGGCGAGAAGATCCGGCGGCGCCTCCTCCAGGAGTTCAACCTCCATACGATTCTGCGCCTGCCGACGGGCATCTTCTACGCCGGCGGCGTCAAGGCGAACGTCCTGTTCTTCGAAAAGAAGCCCCCGCGGGCCGACGGCGTACCCAACACGTCCGAGGTCTGGGTGTACGACTTCCGCACCGGGATGCACTTCACGCTCAAGCAGCGTCCCCTCCGTCTGGCCGACCTGGCCGACTTCGTCGAGGCGTACAAGGCGGATGACCGCTCGGCGCGCAAGGAGACCGAGGACGGCCGCTTCAAGCGGTTCACGTACGAGGAGCTCATTGCCCGTGACAAGGTCAACCTCGACGTCACGTGGTTGAAGGATCCGGCGCTCGATGACGCCGACAGCCTGCTTCCTCCCGAGGTCATCGCCCAGGAGATCGTGGAGGACCTCCAGGCCGCCCTCGCCGAGTTTGAGGCTATCGCCGAGGCGCTGGGTGGCGAGGTTAAGCCGGACGTCGCCGCCGAGGAAGTCATCGCGGAGGCGTAGGGCAAGGGAGCTTTCGCCGGTGCCGGTCTCGCCCAAGGTGCGAGGCTGGCACCAGCTTGGTGGGGGAGTGCCTCGTGGGGTTCCCGTTTCTCCTCAGCGGGCTCCCCAGCCGCGGTGTGCTTCGGGGCCGTGTGGGCTCCAGCCGTTCAGGTAAGGCGCCAGCTCCTCGGGCTTCGGTTCGCGAGCGGTGGGCTTGGCGGGTAGACGGGTCAGTGGGTCGAGGCTCTGAACGTAACGGCGTGCCCAGGCCAACCACCCGTGTGCCGATGCCACCGCTGCCTCATCTTCCCCGGCCGCCTCTTCCAGTCGACGCTCCAGGGCGTTGCAGTAGGCGCTCAGGCTTGCCGCTTCCTGCCACTGGCCGGCTTGCGCACGGAGTACCTCGGCATACTGTTCCTGCGCGGCCAGGTCCTTCGCCTTCTCCATGGCCGCCCGCCAGCGGACCTCGCGCTCGGCCTTCGCCCGCTCTTCGTCCGCCTTCCGCTGGGCGTCCTCTACGGCGCGGGTCTCGATCTCCCGGAGAACGGCTCCCAGGATGTCCTCCAGCACCCAGCGCTTGCGATCGGCCCAGCGGGACTGCCGGCCGGATCGGCTGTAGCCGAGTTCGATCACGAGGCTCTTCGAGCGCTCTGGGTCGGTGGACTGGGGAGACTCCTGCTGGATCGTGACGGTGTAGGTGAAGCCGTTCACGACCAAGTCCAGTTCGCCCTCACGGAGGGAGTAGCTGGAAGGGTAGTGCCGCCCGTTGTACGTGTAGGCATGACTGCGCCGGCGGGAGGGGACTTCATGCCCTTTCACCTTGTGCCCTCGACGTACTGCCTCAGCGGCGAGGCCCTGGAGAAGCAGCAACGATCGGCGCCGCAGCGGGGCGGGCATGACGAGTCGGCCCTCGTCGTCTCTCAGTGCGGCCACGACCGGATGCGGGGAGCGCAACTGAGTGGGTACGTGGACGGGTGGCGCCTCATCCGATCTCTGGCGCAGTGAGTTGGGGTGGGGCCCCTCGATCAGAGAGATCTGCAGGTCGCGATTCCACATGCGGATACTTTCGATGCGCTTGCCCTCAGGGACGAGGCTGTGGCGCTTCGCGTAGTCGATTACGCGTCGCCACTCCGTCACCGTGGCGTCGTCGGGCTCGGTGAAGGTGACCCGCCTGTCCGTAACGAGTCGCTCGATGAGCTCCTTCGCCTTGGTCCGACGGGCGAGTGCCACTGGCCTGTCGGCGTAGGACGCGGAGCGGGTGCCACCTGCCGCCTTCCCCCTGGCGGTCTTCTTTTCCTCGGCGTGTGCGGGGTCGTCCGGGTGGTGGCCGTGCTGGATGTAGAAGGTGCCTGCCTCGGTGACCTGGGCATCCACCATGCCCCCACTGCGCTTGATCGTCACCAGCCCTCTGTCGCGCAGCGCGTAGGCGGTGCGGAACTCACCGGGGTCCCAAGGCTCCTCGGAGTCCTTGCCGCTCGCGAGTCGGCCGAGCAGGGCGAGCTGTCGTTCGTTCAGGGGAGACCAGCGATGCATGGCAACAGCTCACCCCGCGGCCGAGCCAGGGGCAATGACTCGTACGGGTGGTCGCTTCTGGGAGCATCGGAGACCTGCGGGTTTGCGATCGCCAGACGCTCTGCTTGCGTGAGCGCTGCGTGAGCGGACTGGGTGGCACGAGGGAAGACCGGGCGTCACGGCGATCACGGCCGCAAGCCTCTGATCAGCGGAAACGGGATTCTGTGGCACCGTCCGGCACCGGCTGGGATGATCTTGCGGGGTCTCGTAATGCGTAGGTCTCGGGTTCGAATCCCGAAGGCGGCTCGGAATTACCCCAGGACTCACTCGCCGTGACCTGGGGTTTTTTCATGTCCGGGGGCGGCCCAGCCGGCTCGGCCGCCGTCGCGTGTTCCACGGCGTTCGCGAGCCCGCTGGTGGTCGTCAGCGCGAGAAGCGGTTCAGCGAGCGGCGGTAGGTGCCCATTCCGACGAGCAGGGGGTTGGCGGGCTTCCTGGCCGTCCGGCGCCGCTCGCCGCTCTGCCCGGCCTGCGGCTTCTCGGGCTGCTGAGGCTCCGGAGAGTCCTGTGACTCCTGCTGCACGGTCTTCCGCGAACGCGCCGAGTCGGCCTGCCGGTCGCCGATGAAGACCGTGGCGGGGTGGCCGTTGACCAGGATCTCGTGCGTCTGGCGGACAGCGAGGCCGGCGTCGGTGAGCGCCGCTTCGAACGAGGGGGCGCCCCGGCGGGCGCAGAGCAGTACGTACCGGCCCTTCTCCGGGTGCAGGACCCGGGCCAGGGAGAGCCCGGTGGTCCGGGCGAACTCCTCGTACGGCACGGGCAGTTCCTCGTGCTCGCCCCACGGCGGGTCTGTCACGACGGCATCCACCGAGCCGTCGGGCACGGACGGGAGGATCATCGCGTCCTCGTCCAGCAGGCGCACCCGCCGGTCGCGCAGGGCCTCGCCGGGCAGGTGTTCGCGGTGGTCCGCGAGGTCCAGGTCGGAGTAGATGACCTCCCGGGCCGGCAGGGCGAGCCGGGCGACCACGAACGAGCCGCTGCCGGCGAACGGGTCCAGGAAGGTGTCCTCGGGGCGCGGTTCGGACGCCAGGACCAGCATGGACGACAGCTCGTGGGACAGGGCGCCGCGGGCCTTCCTGGGCCGGGCGGGCTTGGGCAGCCGTGCGCAGAACATCACGTTCCGCATGTCCAGGCGGCCGATGACCCAGTACTCCTGGCCCCGGCCGCTGGGTTCGAGCCGCATTCCCGTGCAGGCGGATACCGTGCGCTCGATCTCGCGCTTCGGCGCGCCCGCGACGGAAGCCAGTTCGCCGTCGAGGTGGACCATCACGCGGAAACCCCGGGCGCGGGGCCCGGGGAGCGGGGGGAATTGCGCCTTCTTCAGCGAGCCCGCCAGTTGCTCCACATTCTCATCGATGTCGCCGCGCCGGATTTCCGTGATCACAGCAAAGGCGTTCTTCGCGAAGGGAATGTCCGCGACGCGTTCCATTGGTGAGCTGGAGGAGAAGAGCATGGCGCTGTCGTCCTGGTACTCCGCGCGGAAGCCGTCGACGAAGTGCGACATGGCATCCGCGACGAGTTCGCCGGCCCCGGCGGGGTACTGGATGAAATAGCGCATCCGGGAAGCCTACCGGACCCGGGGGCTACCGGGACGGCCGCTTTCGGGGGGTGCGGTGGCGCTGCGCGCCGGTGCGGGGCGGGTGTTTTTCAGGGCCTCGGTGAGCTGTGCAACCGCAACGGTGTCCGCAGCACCCCGCCTTTCCGACGCTTTGATCACCGGATCGGCTGAATCTCCGATCCGGTGATTCGCTCCCTGCCATGTCAGCCGGCCGGTGACAGCTCTCAGTCCTCCAGGGCCTCGTACGCGAACCAGTCGAAGTGGACCGTGCCGCTTGCCGCGTACAGGCCGATCACCCGGCCGGTGAAGCCGCCGGTCACCTCCGTGGAGAGGTAGCGTCCGTCGAGGGAGCCGAGCACGGTGAACGTGCCGTCCGGCTCCTCGACGCCCAGGGACACCGTGTCCGGACCCGTGCACGGGTCGAGCGGGGCCCGGGTGGGCACGATGTCGATCCCGAGCACCACCGGTCCGGTGGGCGCCGGGCGGGACGCGACCACCGTGCGGAGCGGGCCGATCCGGACGATGAGCCGGATCTCGCCGCCGCCCGCCTCGATCGCGTAGTGGTGCGCCTCGTCCAGCCGGACCGCGAGCCCGCCGTGGCCCTCCGCCGCGTCCGCCAGCGTGCGCGCCCGGCACGCCAGGTGCTGCTGGCGGCGGCCGGTGAACACCGCGTCCGGGTCGTCCAGCGTGCCGCCCCGCCCGTGCAGGGTCAGCCAGCCGGGCCGCTCCTTCGTCCCGGCCCGCCCGGCGGTCGAGCGGCGCGGCGAGATCCAGTACGGGCGCGGTTCGGCCAGGTCGAAGTCGTCCCGGGCCGGGGCCGCGGGGGCGGGCTCCAACGCCCAGGGCGGCGCCGGGAGTTCGGTGGAGACCTCGCCGACGACGGGCCAGCCGTCCACCCAGGTCACCGGGGCGAGGAAGGTCTCCCGGCCGAGGACGTGCCAGCCGGGCGTGCCGCCGCCCGGCCGCACGCCGAGGAGCACCAGCCACCAGGTGCCGTCGGGCCCTTGCACCAGGTCGCCGTGGCCGGTGTTCTGGACGGGGTGTTCGCGGCCCCGGTGCGTCAGGACCGGGTTGTCCGGGCAGGGCTCGAACGGCCCGGCGGGCGAGGGGCCGCGCGCGACGGAGACCGCGTGCCCGCGCTCGGTGCCGCCCTCGGCGATCAAGAGGTACCAGTGGTCGCCGATCCGGTAGAGGTGCGGGGCCTCCGGCGCCTTCGCCCCGGGCGCCCCGGACCAGATGCGGCGCGGTTCGCCGAAGGTCTCGCCGGTGTGCGGGTCGATGCGGACCTGGGAGACCCCGGCCACGGTGCACCAGCAGGTGCCGTCCTCGTCCCAGGCCAGGTCCGGGTCGATGCCCGGCACACCGGGCAGCGGGACCGGGTCGGACCAGGGGCCGGCCGGGTCGGTGGTGGTGAACAGCAGGTTGCCCACCTCGACATTGGTGACGACGAGCCAGAACCGGCCGTCGTGGTGGCGGAGCGTCGGCGCGTAGATGCCGCCGGAGGCCCGGGTCCCCGGGGTCAGGTGAAGCTGCTCGGGCCGGTCGAGGACGTTGCCGATCTGCGTCCAGTGGACCAGGTCGCGGCTGTGGAAGAGCGGGATGCCCGGGAAGTACTCGAAGCTGGAGCACGCCAGGTAGTAGTCGTCGCCCACACGGCAGATGCTGGGGTCGGGGTGGAACCCGGGGATCACCGGGTTGCTGACGGTCGTGCCCGTCTGGTCTCGGACTGGCATGGCATCCGTCCTCTGATTCGGGTGAGCGTGCTGCCGAGGGCCCTGAAGGATCGCTTCCGTCGAAGCGCTTCGACAATGGGGTGACCCTAATGACCCGCCGGGCCCCCGACAAGGGGTGACCGCCCCGTGGGACGCAGCTGCGGAAGCGCCCCTATGCCCCTATGCCCCGAGGCCCCCTATGCCCTGACGCGCCTATGCCCCGACGCTCCTATGCCCTTACGCCGAGCCGCCGTTGCTCTTGAGCAGCTGGCCGTTGACCCACTGGCCCTGCGGCGAGCAGAGGAAGTCGACCAGGTGCGCGGTGTCCTGCGGGGTGCCCAGGCGGCCCAGCGGGGTGTCCCGGCGGATCAGGTCCGCCAGCTCCTCGTTCATCCACCCGGTGTCCACCGGGCCGGGGTTGATGACGTTGGCGGTCACCCCGAGGTGGGCGAGTTCGCGTGCGGCGGCCAGGGTGATGCGGTCCAGGGCACCCTTGCTGGCCCCGTACGGGAGGTTGCCGACCGTGTGGTCGCTGGTGAGCGCGATGATCCGGCCGGTCCCGGCGGGGGCGCGGAAGCGGAGTGCGTACTCACGGATCAGCAGCCAGGTGGCGCGGGCGTTCACCGCGAAGTGGCGGTCGAAACTCGCGAGGGTGGTGTCGAGGAGGCCGGAATCCGCGGACTCGGCGTGGCTCAGCACGAGCGCGGTGACCGGACCGATCCGGCGCTCGGCCTCGTCGAAGATTCGGGTGGGGGCGTCCGGGTCGATCAGGTCCGCCTCGATCGCGGTGGTGCGGGCGCCGTGAGCGGTGAGCGACGCTTCGATGGCCGCGGTCCCGCCGTGCTCCTCGCCCCAGGCCATGCGGCGGTCGTAGGGCGTCCAGTAGGTGAAGGCGACATCCCAGCCCGAGGCGGCCAGTCGGCGCGCGATGCCGGCCCCGATGCCGACCGTGCGACCGACCCCGGTGATCAGTGCGAGGGGGCGGGGCGGGGTGGCCGCGGGCTGCTTTGCGGTCGGCAGCGTGGCGGTGAACTCGTCGGCGACGGAGGGCGTGGCGGGTGTGGCGGGCGCGGCGTGTGGTTCGGCGGGGGGTGTCTCTGCGGTGGTCACGGGTGCTGATCCTGCTGGACGAACTCGCTTCACGGCAATGGGATTCGGCGCCGCGTTCCTGGCCCATCGCGGCGGGGACGGGTGCGCGGTGACGGCTGGAGTCAGCCCTTGCCCAGCGCCTCAGCCGCGGCGGCGCAGAACGGCGGCGCGGAGCTTCAGAAGGTTCGGCACCAGCGTGTAGACGACCGCCGGCACGACGACCCCGGTGATCACCAGGGTGCGCAGGAGTACCGGGAAGCCCTTGACGCACGGGCCGACGAGCAGCTGCACCACGGTCAGGGCGGCGAACACCGCGATCCAGGTGAGCAGTGCGCGCACATGCACGGAGGGCAGTGCGACCGGCTGTGCGGGGGTGGGGGCGGAAGCGGCGGCGGGGCAGGTGGCGGTGGTCATGAGAATTCCCATCCGGGTTGAGGTGCGGGGTGCGCGAGGTGTGCGGAGGGCGGTGCCGCCCCCGGTGACGCGATCCACTCTGCCAACCAACTGGTTGGCTGTCAACCATCCAGTTGGTTGGCATCGGTGGCGAGCGGTTCTACGCTGGTGGCATGACCTCGGACGCGACCTCCACCAAGGAACGGCTCCTCGCTGCGGCAAAGGAGGAATTCGCGGCTCACGGCATTGCCGGAGCCCGCGTCGACCGCATCGCGGAGCTGGCCGGTGTGAACAAGGAACGGATCTACGGCTACTTCGGCAACAAGCAGAAGCTCTTCGACGCCGTCGTGGGACGTGCGCTGGACGAGCTGGCCGCGGCCGTGCCGCTCAAGGGCGGCGACGACCCCGCAGAGTACGTGGGCCGGGTGTACGACTTCCACCGCGACAACCCGGTCCTCGTCCGCCTCTTCTTCTGGGAGGGCCTGCACTACCGCGACGGGGTCCTGCCCAACGAGGAGGGCCGCCGCGGCCACTACGAAGAGAAGATCGCCGCCCTTGCGGAGAGCTTCGGCACCGAGGCGTCGCCGCGGGTCGCGGCCTGCCTGCTGAGCCTCATCGGGCTCGCTGCCTGGCCCAACGCGGTGCCGCAGCTCGCCCGCCTGATCATCGGCCCCGACGCGGAGGCGGCCGGCGGTCTCGACCTGCGCGCCCATGTCGTGGCCTTCGCCCGCCAGGCCCTCGCCGACGTCCCGTCCAGCCCTTAGATGTTCTGTCCCGGGAGGTTGCGTACGGGCGGCCCGGCGGCCGGAGCGGGGCCGGCTGGGCGTGTCGGGCCGGAGGGGTCAGCCCCTGAGGTACGCCAGGACCGCCAGCACCCGGCGGTTCGTGGTGTCGTCCAGCGACAGGCCGAGCTTGGCGAGGATGGAACCGAAGTGCTTGCTGACCGTGCCCTCGCTCACCGAAAGGGCCGCCGCCACCGAGGCGTTGGACTTTCCCTCCGCCATCAGCGCCAGCACCTCCAGCTCGCGCGCGGTCAGCCGGGACAGCGGGTCCCGGCGGTGCCGGATCAGCTGCCGGATAACCTCCGGGTCGACCACGGTGTCCCCGGCGGCGACCCGGGCGAGGGCGTCCACGAACTCCTCGACGTGGCCGATGCGTTCCTTGAGGAGGTAGCCGACGCCCCGCCCGTCCGCCGAGTCGAGCAGGTCCTCCGCGTAGGTGCGCTGCACGTACTGGCTGAGCACGAGCACCGGCAACCCCGGCTGCCTGGTGCGCAGTTCGAGCGCTGCGCGCAGGCCCTCGTCGGAGAAGCCGGGCGGCATGCGGACATCGGTGACGACAATGTCCGGACCGTGCTCGACGACGGCCGCGACCAGCTCGTCCGCCGTGCCCGCGCCCGCCACCACTTCGTGGCCGAACCGTTCGAGGAGACCGACGAGCCCCTCCCGCAGGAGCACGCTGTCCTCGGCCAGTACGATCCGCACGCTCAGCGCCTCCCGCTCGCGCCCGGTACGGGGACTTCCAGGCGGAACACCGTGGGCCCGCCGGGGGGACTGGACAGTACCAAACGGCCGTCCAGCACCGAGAGACGGTCGGCCACCCCCTGGAGCCCCGTCCCGTTCCCGGCGGACGCGCCGCCCCGCCCGTCGTCCGCCACCTCCACCACCAGCCGGCCCCGCGCCACCCGCCCGGACACCCGGACACGCTCCGCGCCACTGTGCCTGGCCGCGTTCGCCAGCGCCTCGCACACCGCGAAGTACACCCCGCTCTCCACGGCCCCCGGCAGCCGCTCCGGCAGGTCCAGGTCCACATCGACCGGCACCACCGAGCGGTCCGCGACGTCCTCCACGGCCGCCCCGAGCCCCCGGTCGGTGAGGACCCGGGGGTGGACGCCCCGGATCAGCTCCCGGATCTCCACCAACGCGGTGTCCGCCTCGCCGTGCGCCTTCGCCAGCAGCCCGGCCAGGGGCTCGGCCGGGCTCTCCAGGCGGGCCAGGCCGAGCGTCATCGACAGGGCGACCAGCCGCTGCTGCGCCCCGTCGTGCAGATCGCGCTCGATGCGCCGCCGCTCCGCCTCGAAGGCATCGACCAACCGGCTCCGGGAGCGGTCCAGTTCGCGTAGCCGGGCCCCCGCCCCGGAGTCCGTGAGCAGCGCCCGGGCCAGCGTCGCGCGCCAGGCCGCCAGCACCCCCAGCGGATACGCGAACACCGCGAGCAGCGCCAGCCCGGCGAGCAGCGCCCCGAAGGCGGCCGGATAGGAGTGGACGAGCCACAGCTTCAGCACCCGGACCTCCTCGCCGCCGCTCGCGGCCAGCACGGCGGGCGCCGCGATCAGCCCGCCGCACACCGTGAGCGCCGTCCCCACGGTCACCGCTTCCAGCGGCCACAGGACGACCGCGGTGAGCAGCGCGTACGCCAGCTCCCGCCAGGTCGCCCGCTCCCGCAGCCGGGTCCGCAGCCAGGCGGTGATCCCGGTGCCGTCCGGCTCGCCATGGACCGGATCGAGGGGGCAGGGATCGACGAGCCGCAGTCTGCGACGCTCCAGGGCGGCGAGCGGGATGCCGGAGAGGGCCAGGGTGAGCAGGAGCGGGAGGCCGACGAGGAGCACGGCGAGCACTCCGCCGGCGACCGCGAGCAGAAGGAGGACGGCGAGCGTCAGGACGCCGGTGAGCGCGCCGGTCAGCAGGTACAGCGCCGCCCGCCACGGCCAGGGGCCGCGCACGTAGCGTCGCTGCCACAGGGCGCCGTGGAGGCCGGGGGAGGAGGACATGGGGGAACGGTAGGCGGCGCGCACGGGCCCGGACCACCCAGCGGTTTCCACTTCTGAGGTGGAGCTACCTCCACCTCAGAAGTGGAAACCGCTGTGATGTGCCGGGCGCGCGGCGGCGGTTGGCTGAGGGCATGAATCACGCTGCCGTCCGACTCCGCTCGGTCACCCGGTCCTACGCCGGAAAGTCCGGTGCCGTCACCGCGCTCGACGCGGTCGGCCTGGACATCCCCCGGGGCTCCTTCACCGCCGTCATGGGCCCATCGGGCTCCGGCAAGTCCACCCTGCTCCAGTGCGCCGCCGGCCTCGACCGGCCCACCGCGGGGCAGGTGTTCCTCGGCGACACGGAGCTGACCGGCCTGAGCGAGCGCCGCCTCACCCTGCTCCGGCGCAGCCGCATCGGCTTCGTCTTCCAGGCGTTCAACCTGCTCCCCGCGCTGACCGCCGAGCAGAACGTGGCCCTGCCACTCCGGCTCGCCGGCCGCCGCCCCAGGCGCGCCGACGTCCTCGACGTCCTGGACCGGGTGGGCCTCGCCGGACGCGCCGGGCACCGCCCCGGCGAGCTGTCGGGCGGGCAGCAGCAGCGGGTGGCGCTGGCCCGCGCCCTGGTCACCCAGCCCGACGTGCTGTTCGGCGACGAGCCCACCGGCGCGCTGGACTCCACGACCGGCCGCGAGGTGCTGACCCTGCTCCGGACCATGGCGGACGACGGCCAGACGGTGATCATGGTGACGCACGACCCGGTCGCCGCCTCCTACGCGGACCGGGTGCTGTTCCTCGCGGACGGCAGAGTGCGCGACGAGCTGCACGCCCCGGCGGCCGAGGAGGTCGCGGCCCGGATGACGCGGATGGGGGCCGTCCCGTGCTGAGGCTCGTGCTCCAGGGCATGCGGACCCGCTGGGTCACCCTCACCGGCTCCTTCCTCGCGCTGGCCCTCGGCGTGGGCGTCATCGCCACGACGGGGCTGGCCCTCGCCGCCACCTTCGACGGCCCGGACCAGGTGCCGGAGCGGTTTGCCGCGGCGCCGGTCGTGGTGCGGGGTGCGGACCAGGTGCGCGTACGCACGCCGGTCGGCGTCCGTACGCAGAAGCTCACCGATCCCCGGCCCGTCCCGGCGGACGTCGCCGCCCGGCTCGCGGGGCTGGGGCGCACGGCGGTGGATCGTACGTTCCCGGTGGCGGCGGGGGCCGGCGGGGCGGTCGGGCACCCGTGGGCCGTCGCCGCCGCGACCCCGTACCGGCTGCTCTCCGGGCGTCCGCCCGCCGCGTCCGGCGAGGTCGTGGTCGCGGCGGGGGAGGGGGCCGCCGGCGACCTGATCACCCTCACCACGCCTGCGGGCAAGGGGCGCTGGACGGTGACCGGGACCGTGCGCCCCGCTCGGTTCGAGCGCGCCGTGTTCTTCACCGAGGCGGACGCCGCCCGGCTCGCCCCGGAGATCGACGCCGTCGTGGTGCACGCCGACCCGGCCGCCGTACGTGCCGCCGCGGGCTCCGGTCTCGACGTGCTCACCGGCGACGAGCGGCGCAGGGCCGACCCCGACCCGGACCGGGACGCCGAGGCCCTGGTCTCGGTCAACGCCCTGCTGGGCACGGCCGCCGGCATCACCGCCTTCGTCTCCGTGTTCGTCGTCGCCTCGACGTTCTCCTTCGCCGTGGCCCAGCGCCGCCGAGAGTTCGGCCTGCTGCGCATGGCGGGCGCGACGCCCGGCCAGGTCCGCCGCCTGGTGTACGCGGAGGCCGCGCTCGTCGGCGTCCTCGCCTCGGCCGCCGGCTGCCGGCTGGGGCTCTCCGGGGCGCCCCGGCTCGCGTCCTGGATGGTCCATGAGGGCCTGGCCCCGGGGTGGTTCACCATCGGGGCCCAGAACTGGCCGCTGCACAGCGCCTTCTGGACCGGCCTCGCCGTCGCCCTCGCCGGAGCGGTCGCCGCCGCGCACCGCGCCGGACGGGTCCGCCCGGCCGAGGCGCTGCGCGAGGCTGCTGTGGACAGCGCCACGATGCCGCCGGTACGGGTGGTGCTGGGTGCCGCCGTCCTGCTCACCGGGGCGGTGCTGGTGGTGCTTGGGCTCGTCCAGGATCCGGCGGGGCTCCTCAAGCGCAAGACG
Source organism: Streptomyces sp. DT224 (assembly GCF_049844595.1). Classification (NCBI taxonomy): domain Bacteria; kingdom Bacillati; phylum Actinomycetota; class Actinomycetes; order Kitasatosporales; family Streptomycetaceae; genus Streptomyces; species Streptomyces sp. DT224. The sequence goes on along the minus strand of NZ_JBNCLI010000005.1, from coordinate 86,107 downwards.
TACACCACGCAGCCGATGCTCCTGATCGTCGGATGCGCCCTCTTCGCACCCGTCCTGGTGCGCCCCGCGATCCGCCTCCTGGCCTGGTTGCCCGCCCGGCTGCCGGGCGCCACCGGCCTGCTGGTCCGGGAGAACGCCTCGGCCGGGCTGCGCCGGACGGCCGCCGTCGCCGCGCCCGTACTCGTCACCGCCGCCCTGGCCGCCTCGCTGATGGGCACCAAGGCCACCATTGACGCGGCCCAGGCGGCCGAGGCACGCGGCCAGGTCACGGCGGACTTCCTGGCCGTGGGCGAACACGCGGGTATATCCCGGGAGTTCATGGACCGCGCCCGCCGCGTTCCGGGCGTCCGGGTCAGCGCCTCGCGCGCCACCTCGGTCACCGTGTTCGAAGAGGGCACCGCCCTCATCCGCTCCGGTGCCCGGGCAATGGACCCGGCCGACGCCGCAGCCGTCTCCGCGCTGCCCGTGGTCGCCGGCCGGCTCGCCGACCTGGACGACCGCTCGATCGTCGTCAACGAGGAGTGGGAGACCCATCGGGTCGGTGACCACGTCCGCGTCTGGCTCGGCGACGGCCGCGAGGTCACCCTGCGAGTGGCGGCCGTGCTCGCCGTCGGCACCGGCGACAACGGCGTCTACCTCACCCCGCGCAACGCGGCCGGCGCCCCCGTCGACCGCGTCGGGATCGCCGTACGCGCCGGGGCCGACCGGCAGGCCGTCGCGCGCGGGCTGCGCGCGGCCGGGCGGGCGACCGGCACGGAGGTGCTGACCCGCGAGCAGTGGGCGGCGACTCTCGTTCAGGGCGGCGGCAGCACCCGGACCGGTCTCCTGATGATCCTGGCGATCGCCCTGGTCTACACGGGAATCGCCCTCGCCAACACCCAGGTCATAGCCACGGCGGACCGGGTCCGCGACTTCGCCGTGCTGCGCCTCGCCGGGGCGACCAGGGCGCAGGTGCTGCGGCTGGCCGGGGCGGAGGCGCTGGCCGTGGTCGCGGTGGGCGCGGGGCTCGGCGGGGCGGTGGCCGCGCTGAACCTGTTCGGCGTACGGGCCGCGCTCGGCCGGCTCGACGTCCCGGCGGCGGTCGTCGTGCCGTGGGAGGCGGTCGGGTCGGTGATCGCGGTGAGCGCGGCGCTCGCGGTGGTGTTCGCCGTGGTGCCCGCCGCCGTCGCCCTGCGCACTCGGCCGGTGGAGCTCGCCGGGGCGAGGGAGTAGGACGTGCTACCGGCCGGAGAGGGCGGTGACCAGGGCCGCCGCGTCGCCGATCAGGGCCGTCTCGGCCGGGCTCATCGTCGGGTTGAGGGTGCGCCGGGCGGCCGCGTCGGCGAGGTGGGAGGCGGGGATGCCGTCGTCGGCGGCCAGGCGCGGCACCAGGGCGGTCACCAGATCCCGGGCCCCGTCCGCCGCCGGGTGGGCGGGGTCCACCGCCACCTGCGCCAGGATCAGCGCCGACATGGCCCGGTCGAGGGCGGGCGGGCCTTCCTCGGTGTTGCTCCAGTCGATGACCACGGGCCCGTCCGTCGTCAGCACCACGTTGTCCGGGTGCAGGTCCAGGTGGAGCACCCGGTCCTCGGGGTCGGGCGAGAGCCTGGCCGGGACGGAGTGGAGCTCGGCGAGGAGCCCGGTCAGGAGGCCGGCGCCCTCCTCGGCGCCCGTCGCCCCGGACATGAGGGACTCCAGCATGGTCGGACCGTGCAGGCGCTGGAGGACCAGATCGCCGGGACCGGCCGAAGGGGACTGCGGGCCCAGCCGGGGGACCGGGTAGCCGGAGGCGGACAGGTAGGACATGACGGGCAGTTCCCTGGACGCGTCCATCCCGTCGCGGTAACGCCGCAGCACCCACGCCTCGTCCAGTTCGTACACGTCCGCGTCGCGTCCACTGCCCAGCAGTTGGCCTATTCGCATGAGGGGAACCTACTCGGGCCCCGTATACAAAGGGAGTTCGGGCCTGGGCCCGCAACCCCATAACGCGATGCGATGGGGCGGACGGGATCTCCTGAAGCTGACGTGTACGCGGCTACCTTGGCGGCGATTCCCCCGAAACGCTTCCCCCGAGCAATTCCCCGAAGCGATTCCTCCGAAGCGATTCCCCTGAAGTCAAGGAGAGTTCCGTGGAGAGATCCATGCTCCGCAGGCGGGCCCTGGCCGCGTGTACCGCCACCGTGGCCGTCGGCGCGCTCGCACTCGCCGGGCTGACCGGCACCGCGTCCGCCGACCCCGCCTCCACCGCCCCCACCCCCGCGGCGGACTCCGCCCACCTCTCGCCCGGCCTGCTGAAGGCCATGCAGCGGGACCTCGGACTCACCGCCACCGAGGCCCGCGGCCGCATCGCCGGTGAGTCGCGCGCCGCCGCCCTCACCGCCGGGCTGCGGTACTCGCTCGGTGACCGGTTCGCCGGCGTCCGGGTCAGCGGTGACGACGCGGACCTGACCGTCGCCACCACCGACGCCTCGGACGCCGCCCGCATCACGAAGGCCGGGGCCCGTGCCGAGGTCGTCGACCACAGCCTCGCCGAACTCGACGCCGCCAAGGCCGCCCTGGACCGGGTCGCGCTGCGTGCCGCCCCGAAGGACGTGCCCGCCTGGTACGTCGACGTACGCACCAACCGCGTCGTCGTCCAGGCCGGGAAGGCGTCCGCCGCCGACGCGTTCCTCGCGAGGGCCGGCGTCTCCCGCGACCTGGTGACCGTCGCCCGGTCCACCGAGCGGCCCCGCACCTTCACGGACCTGCGGGGCGGCGACGCGTACTACATGAACGGCTCGGGCCGCTGCTCCATCGGCTTCCCCGTCAAGCGCGGCACCCAGGGCGGCTTCGTCAGCGCCGGGCACTGCGGCACGCCGGGCGTCTCCACCAGCGGCTACAACCAGCAGGCCCAGGGCTCCTTCCAGGGCTCCACCTTCCCCGGCCGCGACTACGCCTGGGTCGCCACGAACACCAACTGGACCCCGCGCCCGCTGGTCAACGGCTACGGCAACGGCGACGTGACGGTCACCGGCTCCACCGAGGCGATCGAAGGGTCGTCGGTCTGCCGGTCCGGCTCCACGACGGGCTGGCACTGCGGCACGGTCCAGCAGCGCAACAGCAGCGTCACCTACCAGGAGGGCACCGTCTCCGGGGTGACCCGGACCAACGTCTGCGCCGAACCGGGAGACTCCGGCGGTTCGTTCGTCTCGGGCAGCCAGGCCCAGGGCGTCACCTCCGGCGGCACCGGCAACTGCTCGCAGGGCGGTGTGACGTACTTCCAGCCGCTGAACCCGGCGCTCCAGGCGTACGGGCTGACCCTGGTCACCAACGGCTCCACCACCCCGCCCGACCCGACCGACCCGCCGACCAACCCGGGCGGCACCTGGGCGGCCGGCACCACATACGCGGCCGGCGACGTCGTGACGTACGGCTCGGCGCGCTACCGCTGCCTCCAGGGCCATCTGGCGCAGCCCGGCTGGACCCCGCCGAACGTCCCGGCCCTGTGGCAGGCCGTGTAACACCAGAACCCCCCGTCCCTCAGGCGATCGAGGAACGGGCCCGGGGCGACCGACACCGCCCCGGGCCCCGCACCGCGCACGTGCCCTTCCCCACCATCCCGAGGAGTCCGTCAGCCATGCCCCCCGCAACCCCCGAGTCCTCCGCACCCGAACCCACTGCCGACGCCGCGGGCGGCCCCGCGATCAGCCGCAAGTCCCTCCTCAAGGCGGCGCTCGTGGCCACCGCCGTACCGCTGTTCGCGGGCGGCGGGGTGGCGCTGGCGCGCGACGCCGGGAACACCGGCCGGCCGCTCGCCCCGACCCCGGACTGCGACGACGGCGACGAGCCGACGCACGACCAGATCGAGGGCCCGTACTTCAAGCCCAACTCCCCGCTCCGCACCAGCCTGGTGACCGCGTCGACACCCGGCGTCCCGCTCACTGTCAGCGGTTACGTCTTCGGGCGCGAGTGCCGCCCGATCCCCGGTGTGCTGCTCGACTTCTGGCAGGCCGACACCAACGGCGCGTACGACATGAGCGGTTACGCCTTCCGCGGCCACCAGTTCACCGACCGGAACGGCGCGTTCACGCTCACCACGATCGTGCCCGGCCTCTACCCCGGCCGCACCCGGCACATCCATGTGAAGGCCCAGGCCCCCGGCTCGGGCATCCTCACCACCCAGCTGTACTTCCCTGGTGAGCCGCGCAACAGCACCGACATGCTGTACGACGCGGCGCTGCTGATGAACGTCCGGGCGGCCGGCTCCGGCAAGGAGGGCACCTTCGACTTCGTCCTCGACGTCGCCCAGGACCCCACGGACCCGACCGATCCCCCCACCGACCCGACCGACCCGCCGACCGAACCGGGCGGCACCTGGGCGGCCGGGACGTCCTACACCGCGGGAGACCGCGTCACATACGGCGGGGTCGCCTACCGCTGTCTGCAGGCTCACACCGCCCTGACCGGCTGGGAGCCGCCGAATGTCCCCGCGTTGTGGGAACGCGGGTAGACGGGCAGACGGCCGGGCGGCCGTAACCGCCGCGCCCACGCGCCCCGGGCTCTCTCCCCGGGGCGCGTACGGCGCACGGCCCGGGCCGGAGGGGGTTCGGTCCCGGGCCGTTCCCGGCTGCCACGTCGCGTCTGTCACTTCGCGTCCGAGTAGCGCTCCACCACCGCAGTGGTGAACGGGAAGCGCACCGGTGTGTCCCCGAAGGCCGTCCGGCCGGCCACCTCGGCGGCCTCCCGGATCGCCGCCAGGACCGCGTCCGTCTCCGCGAGCGGGCAGTGCACGATCACCTCGTCGTGCTGGAAGAAGACCAGCTCGGCCCGGAGCCCGGCGGCGGCGACCGCCCGGCGCAGGGCCGCCAGGAGCAGCAGCGCCCACTCCGCCGCGCTGCCCTGGACCACGAAGTTCCGCGTGAACCGGCCGCGTGCCCTCGCGTCCGAGGAGGCGTAACCGGGCGTGTACTGCGCGCGGGTCCCCTCCTCCTCCTCCTGCGGGATGCCCGCCTCGCCGTCCTCCCCGTGACCGGCCGCCGGCGGACTGGTCCGGCCGAGCCACGTCCGTACGAGACGGCCCTCCTCGCCCGCCTTCGCGGCGTCGTCCACATAGGCGACCGCGCGTGGGAACCTGCGGCGCAGGGCCGCCAGATTCTTCAGGCCGTCCCCGGACGTCTGCCCGTAGACGGCACCGAGCAGCGCGAGCTTGGCGTGGTCCCGGTCGCCGTGGAAGGCGCGGTCGGACAGCGCGGTGTAGAGGTCCCCCTCGTGGCCCGCGACCTCCATCAGACCCGGGTCCCGGGAGATCGCGGCCAGCACCCTCGGTTCCATCTGGGCGGCGTCCGCGACGACGAGGCGCCACCCCTCGTCCGCGACGACGGCCCGCCGGATCACCTTGGGGATCTGGAGCGCCCCGCCGCCGTTGGTCGTCCAGCGCCCGCTGACCGTGCCGCCCGGCTGGTACTCGGGGCGGAAGCGGCCGTCGCGCACCCAGTCCTGGAGCCAGCTCCAGCCGTGCGCGGTCCAGATCCGGTACAGCTTCTTGTACTGGACGAGCGGCCGGACCGCCGGGTGGTCCAGGGACTCCAGCTCCCAGCGGCGCGTCGAGCGGACCTTGATCCCGGCCCCCGCGAACGCCCGCACCACATCGGCGGGCAGATCCGGGCGCACCCGGCGGCCGAAGGCGGCGGACACCTCGTCGGCCAGCTCGGCGAGGCGGCGGGGCTCGCCGCCGCCCGCGTACCGCTCGCCGAGCAGCTCGCGCAGCACCTCGCGGTGGACGTCCGCCCGCCAGGGCAGGCCCGTCCGGTTCATCTCGGCGGCGATCAGCATCCCCGCCGACTCGGCGGCCGTCAGCAGCCGCATCCGCTCCGGCCGGTCCGTCGCCCCGTGGCGCGCGAGCTGCGCCGCGTACACCTCGGTCAGCGCGTCGAACGGCAGCTCCGGGCCGGAGGGCGGCTCGAACAGGGAGGACTGGGAGCCGGGCTCGGCGGACCGGGGCGGCGGATCGGGCGGCACCGGGCCGCCCCGCAGCCGGGCGAGCGCGGCGGCGGCCGAGCGGGGCTCGCCGAGCCGGCCCTCGTGGCCGAGGAGCAGGGACTCGGCGGCCTCCACGTCGTAGGCCCGCTCGACCCGCACCCCGGCGGCCAGCAGCCGGGGGTAGACCTCAGCCGTCGAGCGCCACACCCAGCGGGCGACGTCCGGCCGGGAGCGGACCGCCTCCGCGAGGTCCGGCTCGGTCAGGACCGGGCCCGCCGGCAGGCCCGAGCGGTCCAGTGGAACGAGGCGCGCGCCCCCGCCCTCCGTGACGGCCAGCGCCCAGCGTTCGGTCATACGGCCGAGTCTGGCACCCGGCACTGACAACGGCAGGGAGCCCGCGTCTCGCGCGCGCGATCGATATCCACAGCCTGTGGACGGCGGTCCGGGGGAGGCGCGCGCCTACCCTGACCTCATGGAAACGGTGATCGACCAGGCGTTCGCGGCCGCCCTCTACACGGAGGGCGACGCCGGTCTCGACACCGGCGCCTCGCTGCTCGCCGCCGCCCCGCAGGCCGACGCGGAGCTGGTGCGCCGGGGTGAGGAGTTCGTCCGCCGCGCCTGGGAGCGGGGCTGGCTGCCCGCCGACGTCGTCCGCCTCGTCCGCCGCGACCTGGACGAGCACGCGGCGGCCCTGGCGGCCGGGCTCATCGTCTCCGAGGTCCGCCGCTATCCAGCGCTGCGGCCGCGCTGGCGGTCCCAGCTGGACGAGCTGCCGGCGGCGCCACCCGCGGGCCGGCCCGACCGGTTCTCGTACGCCTCCGCGCTCCTCGCCCTCTACCGCCTGCTGCTCGCCCTCCCGGCCATCGAGCCCGTCGGGCCCCCGCCGGGCGCGGCGCGGGACGCCCTGACCCGGCCGCCCGCCGCCGGGGAGCCCCGCATGCTGACCCGCATCCGCGCCCTGCTCGCGAAGGCGGAGGCGACCGGCTATCCGGAGGAGGCGGAGGCCCTGACCGCCAAGGCGCAGGAGCTGATGGCCCGGCACAGCATCGACGAGGCCCTGCTCGCCGCCCGTACGCACGGCGACCGCACCCCCGGCGCCTGCCGGATCGGCGTGGACGCCCCGTACGAGACGGCCAAGGCGATCCTGCTCGACGCGGTGGCCTCGGCGAACCGCTGCCGGGCCGTGTGGAACAGCGACCTGGGCTTCACCACGGTCATCGGCTTCGAGGCGGACCTGGAGGCCGTCGAACTGCTCCACACCTCACTGCTCGTACAGGGAACGGCCGCGATGACCCGCGCGGAGGCGGGCCAGCGGGCCGGCGGGCGCAAGCGGACCAAGACGTTCCGGCAGTCCTTCCTGATGGCCTACGCCCAGCGCCTGGGCAGCCGCCTCGCCGACGGCACCGCCCGCGCCACGGCCGAGGCCGGTGCGCAGGAGGCCGGTGCGGAGGGCGGCGCGGCCGCCGGCGCCGGGCTGCTCCCGGTGCTGGCCGCCCGCGACCTGGCGGTCACCGAGACCGCCGAGCAGATGTTCCCCCGCACCACGACCACCCGGGTCAGGGGTGCGACGGACCTGGACGGCTGGACGCACGGCACGCAGGCGGCGGACCGGGCCCGGATGAGCGGGGAGACCCGGGGCATCAGGGGCTGAGTGACCACCAGGCAGACCCTTATCACCTACAAGTCGGGCAAAACGGCTATTCCGGTTAGGCTCGGCACATGAGCTGGCTCCGGGCGCTGAAGGAGACCGCCCGCTCCGGCCTGAAGATCGAGCGGCGGCGCCTCGAACCGCTGATCGCGGTGCGCGGCGCGGCCGGGCTCGCCCTGGTCATCGGGGTCGCCCTCGCGCTGTTCGGTCCTGTGGTCGCCGCCAGCTCCGCGTTCGGCGCGTTCCAGGCGGCCATCGCGACCTTCCAGCGCAGCTGGCGCCCCCGCCCCGTGCTCGCCCTGGTCTCCGGCGTCAGCCTCGGCGTCACCACCTTCCTCGGCTATGTGACGGGCCCCCATCTCCCGCTCTTCCTGCTCCTCCTGATCACCTGGACCTTCCTCGCCGGGCTCGCCTGGGCGGCGGGTCCGACCGGGGGCATCATCGCCGCGTCCAACGTCGCGATCATGCTCGTCACGGTCACGCTGCCGACCTCCGTCGCGCAGGCGGCCCTGCACGGCGCGATGATCATGTTCGGCGGAGTCGTCCAGGCGGCGCTGATCGTGCTGTTCCCGATCCGCCGATGGGGCGCACAGCGCGACGCGCTCGCCGACGCGCTGGCCGCCGAGGCCGACTACGCCCGGCGGCTGCGCCACGACCCGGTCGCCCACTTCGACCCGGTGCCGCTGATGCTCGCGCGCCGGGCCGCCGCCGTCACCGCCCGCGAGGCCCGCCGCCGCCCCGCCGAACTGCACGGCTCACGCGGGCCCGCCGAGCGCATCAGGCCGGTGCTGGCCTCGCTCGCCGACCCGGCCATGGGCGTGCCCGCCGAGGGCCCCGAGCGGGACCGCGTCCGCGAGTTGCTGGCCGCCGCCGGATCGCTGCTCGACGCGGCCGCCCGGGCGATCCGCACGGGCCACCCGGTCAAGCTGCCCGCGCCGGCCGTCGCCGCGCTGAGGACCCCCGACACCGGGGCCCTGCTCACCGGCCCGCCGCTGCGCGCCGCCGACCGGCTCGCCGCCCTGCTCTCCGACGTCATCGAGGCGGCCGAGGGCGACGGCACCAAGGAGGAGCGGGCCGGGGCCGAGGAGGCCGCCGGTGCCATCAAGGACAGCCGCCCGCCCGCCGAACACCACCGGCGCCCCGGACTGCTGCGCCTCGCCCCGGTCATCCTCAGGGCGATGCGCCGCGAGGTGCACCACGGCTCCCCGATCCTGCGGCACGCGATCCGGCTCGCCGCCGTCGCCGGAGTCGGCTACCTCCTGGGCCGCCTGCTGCCGCTCGGCCACGGCTACTGGGCGCCCATGGCGGCGGTGATGGTGATGCGGCCGGAGTTCTCCCAGACGTACTCCCGCGCGGTGGCCCGGTTCGGCGGCACCCTCGTCGGGGTGTTCCTCGCCTCCGCGATCGTGGAGGCCGCGCACCCGGGCACCGGGCCGCTCGCCGCCCTCGCCGTGGTCTGCGCCCTGCTGATGTACCTGCTCATGCGGACCGGATACGCGGTCGCCCAGGCGTGCGTCGGCGCGTACGTCGTCTTCCTGCTCGGCATGGCCGGCGACGACCTGGGCCAGACCGTGTTCGAGCGGGTGCTCCTGACCCTCGGCGGCGGGCTCCTGGCGATGATCTCGTACGCCGTCTACCCGGCCTGGGAGACCCCGCGCCTGCGCACCCGGCTCGGCGACTGGCTGAGGGCGGACGGCCGGTACGCGGCGGCGGTCGTCGACCAGTACGCGGACCCGGCCGAACGCGGCCAGGACGATGTGCGCCAGGCCCTCCTCGCCACCCGCGAGGCCCGGGTGGCCTGGCAGGAGGCGGTGGCGACGGCCCTTCACGAACCGGTGCGCCACCGGGGCCTCTCGCACGCCGCCGCCGACGCCACCCAGCACACCCTGGCCCAGCTCGGCCGGGTCGCGATGCTCCTGGAGGCCCACATCCCGCGCAGTGAAGCCAGGCCCGTGCCGGGGGCCGCCGCGCTGGCCGACGCGCTGCGCCGCGCCACCGACCGGGGCGCCAAGGCGGTGCGGGAGCGGCGGGTGCCGGACTGGACGCCGGTGTGGGAGGCGCTGGAGCGCTGGGAGGCGGAGTGCCGGGCGCGCGAGGAGGCGGCGGAGCCCGGGGCGCCGCCTCCGGCCGGTACCGGGCTCGTCCGCAACAACGTCGCGCTGCTCCTCGATGCGCTGGAGGACTTCTCGCGGGGTCTGGACTCGTAACCCCCGCGACGTCACGGCGTCAGGGCGGTTACGGCGTCACGGCGTCGGCAGGTCCGGGACGTCGGGGAGGTCGGAGAGGCCGGGGATGCCCTCCAGCGAGCCCGGGTCGGTCTTCTTCAGCGTGTCCTTCGCCCCGGCGTCCCACGAGATCACGACGGTCTTGCCGTCGTTGGACTCGACGGCCCCCATGGTCCGGGCGGTGTCCCCGTCGGCGCACTCCAGCTCCAGCATCGGCTTGCCCATGTCCGCCACGGTGCCCGTGCAGACGTGGGACTCGGCGACGACGGCGGCCTTCCCGGCGACGACGGACAGCACCACCGACTTGCCGTCGGTCTGGCCCAGCCAGGCACCCTCCAGCGCCTTCGCGTCGCCGCCGGTGGCGCCGTCCGGCTCCGAGGGCGCGTCGCTGCCCCCGTCCGCCGTGGGGCTCGCGCTGGACCCGGAGTCCTTGCCCGAGTCGCCCTTGTCGCCGTCGCTTCCGCAACCGGTCAGCACGAGCGCGGTCAGCAGACCGGTGGCGAGGACCGCGCCGGTACGTGCGATTTTGTACATGTGGAATTCCCCCTGGAAGACGAACGGCCATCCAAGCTACCAGCGGGTCGCAGGGGCTGCCGAGAAGTCAACTCCCGGAATCGGGAGCCGGAGAGGCCGTTGACGCGTCTCTGTCCGCAGAAGCTGTAATCGCAGCGACACCCCGCGTGCACGTGCATCCGCCCGTGCATCCGCTCATGCATGGAGAATCGAACACAGCTATGATCCGGGACAGTTGACACTTGCACCTTGCAACTCGGGGAGCGTCCTGTGCACCACGTGTACAACGGCATGGCGGCCACAGAGCTTCGCGGAGTCGTCTGGCAGAAGAGCAGACACAGCAACTCCCAGGGTTCCTGCGTGGAGTTCGCGAAACTGCCCGACGGAGATGTGGCGATGCGCAATTCGCGCCACCCGGACGGGCCGGCGCTGGTCTACACGCCGGCCGAGATAGAGGCGCTGCTGCTCGGTGTCAAGGACGGCGAGTTCGACCACCTCGTGGGCTGACGGCCGCGGGGGCGTTCCCGTACACCCGTCCCGTACACCCGTCCCGTACACCCGTCCCGTACGCCCGCCCCGTGCACCACAGAGGGCTGAACCCCGCCGGAGTCCAGCGGTGTTCAGCCCTCGGGCGGTGTGCCACGCGGTGCGCCGGCCGGTCGCACCGCCCCCGTCACGCCGGGTCGGTCAGTCTGAACAGTGCCCAGACGACCTTGCCTCGGGAAGCCGCCGTGCCCGGTGTGCTCTCGGTGGTCAGTACGGGAGAGGGGTGCCACCCCCAGCAGTCGCTGAAGGACTCCACCAGGAACAGCCCCCGCCCCGACTCGGCGGAGTCCGGCGCCTCGGAGGCGACCGGACTCGCGTGGCTCGGGTCGCGCACCGCGCACACCAGCCGCGAGGTCCAGCGCATCAGGTGAAGCCGTACGGGCGGCTCCTGGCACTCGCGCGGGGCGTCGGCCGGCAGGGCGTGCCGCAGGGCGTTGGTGACCAGTTCGGAGACGACGAGCGCGACGTCGTCGAAGCGCTCGCTCAGACCCCATCCTCCCAGGGTGGCCCGGGTGAACTGCCGTGCGCCCCCGACCGCTTCGTAGTGCGGCGGCAGGCTGCAGGTGGCCGACCCGGAGACGGCCGAGGGATCGATGGGTGGAAGCCCCTGCCGTAACGGCTCGAGCATCGTCGATCCATTCGTCCCCATGCGAGGCACTCCCGGGAATCGCGGCTGGGCCGGTACTGCGTACCGGCGACAGCGGCACAACACGAACGAGAACGCAGGTGCGCGGGCTCCATGGTTCCGAATGCGCACAGCAGATGCAAGGGCAGATGCACGTGCACGCGTCGGACCTGTCCGACCCCGTCCGGTTCTTGCTCATTTCTTCCCCGCCCCGGTTTCGGCGTCTTCCCAAGCTCTTCCCATTTCCGTAATCGAATGAGTACGGGGCGAAGCGTTTTGATGGCAGAATCCGGCTCTTGGGGTTCAGGGGGAGCCCCGATGCCAGGAAGCGATGGGGAGGGTTGGACCAGTGGCGGCAGGCGAGTCGAGTGGGTCCGTGGTGCGGCGCATCCTGCTGGGCTCTCAGCTCAGGAGACTGCGTGACTCGCGCGGCATCACGCGCGAGGCGGCCGGCTACTCGATCCGGGCCTCCGAATCGAAGATCAGCCGCATGGAGTTGGGACGGGTGAGCTTCAAGGCCAGGGACGTCGAGGATCTGCTCACGCTCTACGGCGTCACGGACGAGGCGGAGCGCGACTCCCTGCTCGCCCTGGCCCGAGAGGCCAACGTGGCGGGCTGGTGGCACAGTTACGGGGACGTACTGCCCGGCTGGTTCCAGACGTACGTCGGCCTGGAGGGTGCGGCCTCGCTCATCCGGATCTACGAGGTCCAGTTCGTCCACGGACTGCTCCAGACCGAGGACTACGCCCACGCGGTCGTCTCCCGGGGCATGCGTGGCGCGCCCCCCGCCGAGATCGAGCGCCGCGTCGCCCTGCGCCTGGAGCGGCAGAAGGTACTCGTCTCCGAACGGGCTCCCCGCTTCCACGCCGTCCTCGACGAGGCGGCGCTGCGCCGCCCGTACGGCGGGCGTGAAGTGATGCGGGCGCAATTGCGGCATCTGATCGATATGTCGGAACAGCCGAATGTCACGCTTCAGGTGATGCCGTTCAGTTTTGGCGGGCACGCGGGCGAGAGCGGGTCCTTCACCATGCTGCGATTCCCGGAATCCGATCTGTCGGACATCGTGTATCTGGAGCAGCTGACAAGCGCGCTCTATCTGGACAAGGACGAAGAAGTCGCCCAGTACGAAAAGGCGATGACGCTGCTCCACGAGGAGAGCCCGGGCCCGGAGGAGAGTCGTGACCTGCTCCGAGGACTTCTCCAACTCTCCTGAATTTTCAGTACGATGACGCTCCTGCAGGAGTCTGCACCTGAGTTAAGGGATCGCATGTCCTTCTTCCACGAGCTGGCCGGCCAGTACATCGACGGTGAATGGCGGACGGGCACCGGCTCCTGGGACATCATCGATTTCAATCCGTACAACGGTGAGAAGCTCGCCGCGATCACCATCGCCACCGCCGCCGAGGTGGACAGCGCCTACCGCGCCGCCGAGCGCGCGCAGGGGGAGTGGGCGGCGGCGAGCCCGTACCGCCGCCGGGACGTCCTGGAGCGTGCGCTGCGGGTCACCGAGGAGCTGGCCGACGAGATCACCGAGGCGATCATCGACGAGCTGGGCGGCACCCGTACCAAGGCCGCGTACGAGCTGAGCCTCACCCAGGAGTTCCTGCGCGAGGCCGCCCGGCAGGCGCTCTCCAAGGAGGGCCGCATCCTGCCGTCCGCCGCGGACGGACGGGAGAACCTGCTCTACCGGCTGCCCGTCGGGGTCGTCGGCGTCATCAGCCCCTTCAACTTCCCGCTCCTGGTGACGATGAAGTCGGTCGCCCCGGCCCTGGCCCTCGGCAACGCGGTCGTCGTCAAGGCCAACCAGAACTCGCCCGTCGTCGGCGGCGGGCTCGTCGCGAGGATCTTCGAGGAGGCCGGGCTGCCGGCCGGGCTGCTCAACGTGGTCGTCACCGACATAGCCGAGATAGGCGACGCGTTCATCGAGCACCCCGTGCCCCAGGTGATCTCCTTCGCCGGATCGGACCGGGTCGGCCGCCATGTCGCCGCCACCGCGGGCGCCCTCTTCAAGCGGACCGTCCTCGAACTCAGCGGCAACAGCGCCCTGGTGGTGCTGGACGACGCGGACATCGACTACGCGGTCGACGCCGCCGTCTTCAGCCGGTTCATCTACTCCGGCCAGGTCTGCATGGCCGCCAACCGCATCCTGGTGGACCGGCCGGTGGCCGCCGAGTTCACGGAGAAGTTCTGTGCCCGCGTCGCCGCCCTGAAGACCGGTGACCCGCGCGAGCCGGACACCAGCATCGGCCCGGTCATCAACACCTTCCACGCCGACTCGCTGGCCGCCCTCGTGGACCAGGCGATCGCCGACGGCGCCGAGGCGCCGGTGCACGGGCGGGTGCGCGGCAACCTGGTCGAACCGACCGTGCTCACCGGGCTGTCGGAGGGTTCCCCGCTGCTCCACCAGGAGATCTTCGGCCCGGTCGCGCTGCTGATCCCCTTCGACGGGGAGGACGAGGCCGTCCGCATCGTCAACGACAGCCCGTACGGCCTCAGCGGCGCCGTGCACACCGCGCGCACCGGGCGGGGCGTCCGGTTCGCCCAGCGCATCCGCAGCGGGATGTTCCACGTCAACGACTCCACCGTGCACGACGACCCGGGCATCGCGTTCGGCGGCGAGAAGGACTCCGGTCTGGGCCGGATGAACGGGGACGCGGCGGTGGACGCGTTCACCACCCAGAAGTGGATCTCCGTCCAGCACGGCCGCAGCGTCTTCCCCTTCTGACCTCGCCGGACACACGTCCCGCTACGCTGGTCGGGTTGACCAGAGAGGTGGAGGGCATGTCCGCGATCCGGCTGCTGGTCCTCGGCGCCGTGCGCCAGCACGGCCGGGCCCACGGCTACCAGGTCCGCAACGACCTGGAGTACTGGGGCGCCCACGAGTGGTCCAACGCCAAGCCCGGCTCCGTCTACCACGCGCTGAAGCAGCTCGCGAAGCAGGACATGCTCCTCGCCCACGAGGTGGCCCCGAGCACGGCGGGCGGCCCGCCGCGCATCGAGTACGAGATCACCGAACGCGGCACCGAGGAGTACTTCGCCCTGCTGCGCGCCTCGCTCACTTCGTACGACCAGCGGATGGACGTCCTGTCCGCAGGCATCGGCTTCATCGTCGACCTGGAGCGCGCCGAGGCGGTGGCCCTGCTCCGGCAGCGCCTGGAGAACCTCGCGGCCTGGCGGACAGCCGTCACAGAGCACTACCTCCCCGAGGGCGGCCCGGAGCAGCTGGGCCACATCGGCGAGGTCATGAACTTCTGGGTCCACTCGGCGGACGCGGGCGCGGAGTGGACGCGCGGCCTGATCGCGCGGATCGAGGGCGGGGCGTACGTCTTCGCGGGCGAGGGCGCCCCGTTCGTCGGCGTCCTCGCGGAGGGCGAGGAGAACCCGTACGCGACCGGGGTCCAGGACCCGGGCGACGCTCACTAATCAAGTTTGACGAATGACGCGGGGCGGCCTACCTTTCCCCTACTAGTCAAGTTTGATTACTGGACTGCCGGGGGTGTGCTGGATTGCGGGACGCGATCGTGGTCGAGGGAATGCGCAAGCGCTACGGAGGGACCTGTGCCCTGGACGGACTGGATCTGACGGTCGGCCGCTCGACCGTGCACGCCGTGCTCGGACCGAACGGGGCCGGGAAGTCGACGGCGGTCCGCGTCCTGTCGACCCTGCTGCGGTACGACGAGGGCCGGGCCGAGGTGGCGGGGCACGACGTGCGGCGGCAGCCGGCCGAGGTGCGCCGCCGGATCGGGTTGCTCGGCCAGCACCCGGCCCTTGACGAGGAGCTGTCCGGCCGGCAGAACCTGGAGATGTTCGGCAGGCTGTACCACCTGGGCGCCCGCCGGGCCGGGGCACGGGCGGACGCCCTGCTCGACCGGTTCGGCCTCGCGGACACCGGCCGCAAGCCGGTCCGCGACTACAGCGGGGGCATGCGGCGGCGGCTCGATCTGGCGGCCTCGCTGATCACCGGTCCCGAGGTGCTGTTCCTGGACGAGCCGACGACCGGGCTCGACCCGCGCGGCCGCGCCGAGGTGTGGGCCGCGGTGCGCTCGCTGGTCGGCGGCGGCACGACCGTACTGCTGACCACGCAGTATCTGGAGGAGGCCGACCGGCTCGCGGACCGTATCTCGCTGATCGACGGCGGCCGGGTCGCCGCCGAGGGCACGGCCGACGAGCTGAAGGCCCGCGTCGGCGGCGACCGCATCGACGTCGTCGTGCGTGACGCCGCCCAGCTGGCGCGCGCGGCCTCCCTGCTCGAAGGCGGCCAGGTGACGGACCCGGACCGGCGGACCGTCGGAGCACCGGCGGCGGACCGGATGGCGGTGCTCACCGGGGCCGTGCGGGCGCTGGCGGACGCGGGTATCGAGGCGGAGGACATCGCGGTGCGCCGGCCGACGCTGGACGAGGTCTTCCTGGCTCTGACGGACAGCGGTGACGAGAAGGAGGCGGCGGCGTGAGCGCGGCGATGTGGGCGGTGTCCGACTCATGGACGATGACCCGGCGCGAACTGGCCCGCTGGGCCCGGCAGCCGGCGCCGGTGGTGGTGGGCCTGGCGTTCCCGGTGATGCTGCTGCTGATGTTCACCTACCTGGTCGGCAGTGGCCGCGGGATCGAGGGGAAGACCGCCGATTACCTGGTGCCCGGCATGCTGGCGCTGACCATGGCCTTCGGCCTGGAGTCGACCATGCTCGCGGTCACCCGTGACCTGGAGCGGGGCGTCGTGGACCGGTTCCGCTCGATGCCGATGGCATCCGGGGCGGTGCTGGTCGGCCGGGCCGTCGCGGACATGCTCCAGTCGGCCGCCGCGCTGCTGGTGACGGGGGCGGCGGGTTACGCGGTCGGCTGGCGGTGGCACGAAGGGATGGCGGGCGCGCTGGGGGCGGTGGGGCTGCTTCTGCTGCTGCGGTTCGCGATGCTGTGGCTCGGCATCCTGCTGGCGCTGGTGGCGGGGCGGCCGGAGAAGGTGCAGGCGGTGCAGATCCTGGTCTGGCCGGTGGGCTTCCTCTCCACGGTGTTCGCGGTGCCGGAGACGATGCCCGGATGGCTGGGCGCCGCCGTCGAGTGGAACCCGCTCTCGGCCACCGCGACGGCGGTACGCGACCTGTTCGGCAACCCGGGCGCCGACGGCGGCTCCTGGGCGGCCGGGCACGCGCAAGTCCTCGCGCTGCTCTGGCCGCTGGCGCTGCTCTCGGTGTTCTTCCCCTGCGCGGTCCGGCGGTTCGCCCGGCTCGGCCGCTGAATCCTCAGTGGTGGAAGGACGTCGCGGCGTTCTGGTCCCGGGTCAGCGGGTGCGGCTGGGCCCGGAGTTCGGGCATCAGGGAGCGCAGGTCCTCCAGGAACAGTTCCGCCAGGTCCGACGAGAAGCCGTTGCGGCACACGATCCGGAGCACCGAGAGGTCCTCCCGGTCGGCCGGGAAGGTGTACGCGGGCACCAGCCAGCCGCGTTCGCGCAGTCGCCGTGACACGTCGAAGACGTCGTACGCCGTCACCTCCGGCTTGGTGGTGAGCGCGAAGACGGGCAGCTGGTCCCCCCGGGTGAGCAGCCGGAAGTCGCCCAGCTCCTCGATCTTCGCGGCCAGCCCGGTCGCCACGTCCCGGGCCGCCTGCTGCACGGCCCGGTAGCCGTCCCGGCCCAGCCTCAGGAAGGTGTAGTACTGCGCGACGACCTGGGCGCCGGGCCGGGAGAAGTTCAGCGCGAAGGTGGGCATGTCGCCGCCCAGGTAGTTCACCCGGAAGACCAGCTCCTCGGGCAGCTCGGCGGGCGAGCGCCACAGCGCCCAGCCGACGCCCGGGTAGACCAGGCCGTACTTGTGGCCGGAGGTGTTGATGGAGGAGACCCGGGGAAGCCGGAAGTCCCACACCAGGTCCTCGTCGAGGAACGGCGCGACCATGGCGCCGGAGGCCCCGTCGACGTGGACGGGGATGTCGAGGCCGGTGCGTTTCTGAAGGTCGTCCAGGGCCGCGCACAGCTCCGCGATGGGCTCGTAGCTGCCGTCGAAGGTGGAGCCGAGAATGCCGACGACGCCGATGGTGTTCTCGTCGCACAGCTCCACGGCGGCGTGCGGGTCGAGGTGGAAGCGGTCGCCCTCCATGGGGACGAGGCGCGGTTCGACCTCCCAGAACGTGCAGAACTTCTCCCAGCACACCTGCACGTTCACCCCCATCACGAGATTGGGCCTGGCGCTCGCCGGGTAGCGGTCGGCGTTCTTGGCCGCCCAGCGGCGTTTGAGCGCCATCGCGGCGAGCATGCACGCCTCGCTGGACCCGGTCGTGGAACAGCCGACGGCCGCCGAGGGGTCGGGCGCGTGCCAGAGGTCGGCGAGCATCGCCACACAGCGCCGCTCCAGTTCGGCGGTGCGCGGGTACTCGTCCTTGTCGATCATGTTCTTGTCGCGGCACTCGGCCATCAGCACCCCGGCCTGGGGTTCCATCCAGGTCGTGACGAACGTGGCGAGGTTGAGCCGCGAGTTGCCGTCCAGCATCAGCTCGTCGTGGACGAGCCCGTACGCCGTGTGGGGCGGCAGCGGTCCGTCCGGCAGCCGGTGCCTGGGCGGCGCCGCCTCCATCCCGGCGACCGGGTCGGCGACCCCGTAGAAGGGGTTGAGCGCCAGCTTGCGCTGACCGGCCGACGGTTCGCCCTCGTGCGTGGAGCCCCGGTGGAGCGGCATCACGGACCTGCCTTTCTCGGCTCGCGCCCGCGAGACCGGACGAGTCCGACGGTACGGACGGCTCCGGCGCCCGGCACCCGGCACTGGGCCGTCCGGCTCAGCGCAGCGCCGTGCCGTCCTCGCGCAGCTGCATCAGCGGCCGGCCCGTCACCAGCAGCCAGGCAGGCAGCGAGGCCACGCACAGCACCGGGAGCAGGGCCGCGTCGAAGCCCAGCACCGCCGCGGTGAACAGGCTCAGCCAGCCCAGCCTGGTGACGGCCAGCAGCACACCCAGCACCGCGCACGTCACCGCGAGCGCCACCGGCACCGCGTCGACCAGCGCATGGGCGCACAGGCCGAGCGCCACGCCCACGAACACCGCCGGGAAGATCCGGCCGCCCCGGAACCCGCAGGTCGCGGCGATCACCAGGGCGGCGGCCTTCACCACCGCCATCGTCCCGAACCCGGCGGCCGACCAGCCGTCCGGACCGGCGGCGAGCGTCTTCACCTCGTCCAGTCCCTTGAAGAGCGTGAGGTGCCCGCCCAGCGCCCCGAGCAGGCCGAGCGCGAGGCCGCCCAGGGTCAGGGCGAGCACCGGATGCGGCAGGGCCCGGAAGAAGCGGTGGACGAAGGGGAACGCGTACACCGCCGCGAGGCCGAGGACCGCTCCGGCGGAGGCGATCACGAGAGCGGCGAGCAGGTCGCCCCAGCCGGTGTGCGTGTACGGGGGCAGCGACAGGTCGAAGCTGGGGTGCTCGGCCAGCGACATGGTCAGCGACCCGGCGGCACCGGCCGCGAGCGGCCCGAACAGCTTGTCCCAGAGCGCCCCGGCGCCGGGCGCGGCGGCCAGCGTCTCGGTGAGGATCAGGGCGGCGGCGACCGGGGTGCCGAAGAGGGCGCCGATGGTGCCGGCGGCGGCGAGCGCGAGCCACAGCTCACCGGGCGCGCCGGGCGCGATCCGGCGGCCCGCCCAGGCGGCCAGGGCGATGTTGGCCGCGGTGATCGGGTTCTCCGGGCCGAGGCTGACGCCGCCCGCCAGGGCCAGGACGGTGACCACGAGCAGGCCGGGCACCACGGCGGGCGGCAGCGGAGGGTCGACCAGGCCCATGGTCGCCGGGTCCGGGCCGCCCCGGCCGGGTACGGCGCGCAGGACCAGGCCGGTCACCAGGCCCGTGGCCGTGAGCATCACGATCATCCACAGCGAGGAGTACCGCCCCACCGACAGCGCGTCGGGAAGCGTCTCCCACAGCACGTCCTGGAGTTGGTCGGCGAGCAGGCTGACCCCGAGCAGGACCAGGGCCGAGGCCACGCCCACGGCCAGGGCGGGCACGATGAGCACGAGCAGCCGGCGGGCGGGGGCGGGCTCGGCGGCGACGGCGGAATCGGTCGGCATCGGCACACCATAGCGATGCGAAAGCCGTAAAACCGTTTAAAAGGGGCGGGTGGCAGGCGGGACTTGCACCTCACGCCGCGTGAGGGCCCAGGCTCGTACGCGTACCCACACAGGAAGGAGCGGGGAGCCATGGAGCACTCCGTGGGACAGGTCGCCGGCTTCGCCGGGGTCACGGTGCGCACCCTGCACCACTACGACTCCATCGGCCTGCTCTCACCGGGCGGGCGCAGCCACGCGGGCCACCGGCGGTACGACGACGCCGATCTGGACCGGCTGCAGCAGATCCTCTTCTACCGGGAACTCGGCTTCCCGCTGGACGAGATCGCGGCCCTGCTCGACGACCCGGACGCGGACCCGCAGGAGCACCTGCGCCGCCAGCACGCGCTGCTGTCGCACCGGATCGCGGAGCTCCAGCGGATGGCCGCCGCCGTAGAGACAGCGATGGAGGCACGCAGGATGGGCATCAACCTCACCCCCGAGGAGAAGTTCGAGGTCTTCGGCGGCAAGAACCCCGAGGAGCACGCGGAGGAGGCCGAACGCCGCTGGGGCGGCACCGACGCCTACGCCGAGTCGCAGCGCCGGGCCGCCCGCTACACCAAGGAGGACTGGCAGCGGATGAAGGCCGAGGTCGACTCCTGGAGCGAGCGCTATACGGCGCTGATGGAGGCGGGTGAGCCCGCCGGCGGCAAGCGCGCCACGGACCTCGCGGAGGAGCACCGCCTCCACATCTCCACCTGGTTCTACGAGTGCGGCTACGAGATGCACCGGAACCTCGGCGGGATGTACGTCGCCGATCCGCAGTTCAAGGCGTTCTACGACGGCATGCGGCCGGGCCTCGCCGAGCACCTGCGCGACGCCATCGAGGCGAACGCGCGCCGCCGGACGTAGGCGGGTGGAACCCGAGGCCGTCCCGAGGCGTTGATAGCTTGGGGCGGCCACGCAGCCGCCCATCGACCTCATCCTGGAGCCCGGACCCTTGAATACGCTTGCGCTCGGACCGAGCTGGCTGGACCCGGACCATCTCATCGGACAGTTCGGCCTGGCCGGCGTCCTGGTCATCGTCTTCGCCGAGTCCGGGCTGCTCATCGGCTTCTTCCTGCCCGGTGACTCCCTGCTGTTCACCACCGGCCTGCTGGTCACGACCGACAAGCTGCACACCCCGCTCTGGCTGGTCTGCGTCCTGGTCGCGCTGGCCGCGATCATCGGCGACCAGGTGGGCTACCTTTTCGGCCGCAAGGTCGGCCCCTCGCTCTTCAGCCGGCCCGACTCCCGCCTCTTCAAGCAGGAGAACGTCGAGAAGGCCCACGAGTTCTTCGAGAAGCACGGCCCGAAGTCGCTGATCCTGGCCCGCTTCGTGCCGATCGTGCGGACCTTCACCCCGATCATCGCGGGCGTCAGCCGGATGAACTACCGCTCGTTCATCGTGTTCAACGTGATCGGCGGCGTTCTGTGGGGCGTCGGCGTCACCCTGCTCGGCGCCGCCCTCGGCAACGTCGAGTTCGTCCACAAGAACATCGAGGCGATGCTCGTCCTGATCGTGCTGATCTCGGTGATCCCGATCGCCATCGAGTTCCTGCGCGCCCGGAGCAAGGCCAGGAAGGAGGGCCCCGCCGCCGGGAACGGCGAGGTGCCCCCGCAGGACCCGTCCGCCGGCCGCCGCGGCCGCCACGCCAAGCGCTGAGGCCCGAGGGCGACCCGGTCAGAAGCCGCGCGTCCGCTTGGCCGCGCGGCGGTTCGCGCCCCCGACCGCGCCCGGCACCCGCATGAACAGCCGGGAGATCTCGCTCCCCAGGTTCACCCCGATGGCGATGGCCAGCGCCGTCGCCACCGCCGTGGACAGCGAGGCCAGGCCCCGGTCCAGCTCGTTCTGCGCGACGCCCAGCAGGCCGAAGTACGTCGCCGAGCCGGGCAGCAGCGGCCCGATCGCCGCCGTGATGTACGGCAGCGACGACGTGTAGCGGTACCGCGAGAACAGCTGCCCGAACAGCCCGACGAGCCCGGCGGCCGCGGCCGTCGCGGCCACCGCCGACAGCCCGCCCGTCCGGGCCATCGCCCCGTAGATGATCCAGGCCACTCCGCCGTTCAGGGTCACCGCGAGCACCGTCACCCGCTCCTGCTGGAGCAGGATCGCGAAGGACAGGGTCAGCACCATCGACGCCAGGATCTGGATCACCGGCCGGTCGTGCGTGATGAACCGCGCCTCCGGGTCCAGTTCCGCGCCCAGCTGAAGCCCCCCGTACAGGGCCAGCAGCACCCCGGTCACGATCGCGATGAAGAAGTACATGACCTCCAGGAGCCGCGCCGCCGCCGTGATGTAGTACCCGGTCAGGCCGTCCTGCACGCCCGCCACCAGCGCCCGCCCCGGCAGCAGCGCGAACAGCCCACCGGTGATCACCGCCGACGGCCGTACATCCGACCAGTGCGTCAGCGTCAGCGCCACGCCCATCGCGGCGGGCGGCATCGCCGCCACCACGAACTGGTAGAACTCCGGCAGCCCGCGCCCCGCACACAGCCAGGCCAGCCGGTCACCGAGCATCGCCCCGAGCGCCGCGATCACGAACACCAGCGCACCACCGCCGACCAGCACGGACGCCGCACCCGCCAGCCCGCCGGCGGCCAGGGTGAGCACCCAGCCGGCATACGGGTGCCGGTTGCGCCGGATCTCCGCGAGCCGCCGGTACGCCTCCTCCAGCGACACCTCGTCGTCGGCCGTGGTGATGTCGTCGATCAGCCGGAAGACCGCCGCCAGCCGGGTGTAGTCGGTGCCCCGGCGGCGTACCGTACGGCTCGCCGTCACCGGGTCGTCCACCAGCGACGGCTGGTGCGAGATCGACAGCAGGGTGAACGTCACGGTCGGCTCGCAGCGGTCGAGCCCGTAGCTCCGCATCACCGCGAACATGGCCGCCTCGACGTCCTCGGCGCCCTCACCGCCCGCCAGCAGCAGCTCCCCGATACGCAGCGTCAGGTCGAGCACGCGCGGCACCGGGGGCCCCGCCTCCTCGTCGTGCCGCTGGACCGGCTCCGGCGCCGGGCGCTCGGCGACCGGCATCCGCAGCATCGTGCGCATCCGGTCCTGCCAGGGCGCCTCCTTGGTCAGCCGGACCATCGGCACCCCGTACGCCGGGGTGAACGCCGGCGGGGAGTCCCGGAAGCTGTACGTGCTCGGCGTGGCGAACGCCGAGCCGGTCGTCTCGGAGCCGGAAGCGGAACCCGCACCGGACCCGGGACCCGGGGCCGGCGGCTCGGGCGTCACGCCCTCCGGAAGGGCGAACTCCGACGTCGGGTGGTCCTCCTCCGGCACCGCCGGTCCGGTCCCGGCAGGCCGCGAGAAGGCGCTGTGCGCCTCGTCGGACTGGGGCTTCTCGTCATCGGGCCCGTCCGGTTCCGCCACCACTCGACCTCGTTCCTCCTCGGCTGCGCGTCCTCGGCCGCACTCCTGCCCAGTATGGCCACGCCCAAGGGAGGGCACGCGGAACGGGCGGCACACCCACCTGGGTGTACCGCCCGTTCTCAGGCCCGCGACAACCGGAAGCGGAACGTCAGTGCGCGCCGCCCTGCGCCTCAAGGCGCTTGCGGGAGGCGACGATCTCGGCCTCGGCCTCGGCGCGGCCGACCCAGTCGGCGCCCTCGACGGACTTGCCCGGCTCCAGGTCCTTGTAGACCTCGAAGAAGTGCTGGATCTCCAGGCGGTCGAACTCCGACACGTGCTGGATGTCCTGCAGGTGCTCCACCCGCGGGTCGGACGCCGGGACGCACAGCAGCTTGTCGTCGCCGCCGGCCTCGTCGGTCATCCGGAACATGCCGATCGCGCGGCACTTGATGAGGCAGCCCGGGAACGTCGGCTCCTCCAGGATCACCAGCGCGTCCAGCGGGTCGCCGTCCTCACCGAGGGTGTCCTCGACGAAGCCGTAGTCCGCCGGGTAGCTGGTCGAGGTGAAGAGCCGACGGTCCAGACGAATCCGGCCGGTCTCGTGATCCACCTCGTACTTGTTGCGCGAACCCTTCGGGATCTCGATAACGACGTCGAACTCCACGGGTGGCTCCTCCATGATCAACACATACGACTGGTGGTTAAGTGTCCCTCACGCAGATGTGTGCTCGCGAAAGGGGCTGGTCAACGGTGGCCGAGCCGGTGGAAAGACCGTCGACCGAACCGCCGGGCACGCCCGGCGGCAGTTTCGCGGCCCGCCCGGGCGTACGCGGCGGAGTGAACGACTGGCGGTTCACGGCCGTGTCCGCCGTCGTCGGACTGGCCCTCGCGGCCGGCGCCGTCCTCGCCGCCGGACCCTGGGACTCGGGTCAGCGTAAGGCCGAGCGGGACCGGGCGACCGCCGCCGAACGCACAGGTGGCGCACATCACGACGCCGGCGACCCCGAGGGCCCCGCCCCCGCCCCCAGCGCCCCCGCCGTCCTCGCCGCCCTGTCCGCCACCGGCACCGGCCCGGCGAACGCCCCGGCCGGCACCCGCGACCTGCGCGCCGTCCTGGACCCGCTGCTGGAGAACGACGCGCTGGGCACCCGCCGGGCCGCCGTCGTCGTCGACACCGCCACCGGCGAACGGCTCTACGGCAAGGGCGCCGACGCCCCCATGACGCCCGCCTCCACCGTCAAGATCGCCACCACCGTCGCCGCCCTCGCCGCCCTCGGCCCCGCCCACCGCATCCGCACCACCGTGCGCGCCTCCGGCGACCTGCGCACCGTCACCCTCGTCGGCGGCGGCGACCCCACCCTCGACAAGGCCGCCCTGCGCGCCCTGGCCACCGAGACCGCCCGCGCCCTCAAGACTGCCAAGGCCTCCTCCGTACGCCTGCGCTACGACGCCTCGGCCTACTCGGGGCCCGCGCACCACCCGATCGGCCCCAACGAGAACATCGCGCCCATGAGCGCCCTGATGCTGAACGAGGGCCGCCAGGACGACTCCACCAGGGGCCCCGCCCCGCGCACCGAGGACCCGGCGGGCGACGCCGCCCGCGCCTTCGCCGGATACCTGGACAAGGCCGGCGTCACCACCAAGGGCGCACCCGCCCCCGGCCGCCCCGCCAAGACGTCCCGCACCGTCGCCGGCCACCTCTCCGCACCCCTCTCCGGCCTGGTCGAACGCGCCCTGACCAACAGCGACAACGACATCGCCGAGGCCCTGGCCCGGCAGACCGCCATCGCCGCCGGGCAGCCCGCCGACTTCAAGGGCGGCCGACGGGCCGTCACCGCCCGCCTCAAGAAGCTCGGCCTGCCCCTCAAGGGCGTGAACATCGCCGACGGCAGCGGGCTCGACCGGGAGGACAAGGTGACCGCCGCCCTGCTCGCCGGCCTCCTCGCCCGCGCGGCCGACCCCGCCCACCCCGAACTGCGCCCCGTCCTCACCGGCCTCCCCGTGGCCGGCTTCAGCGGCACGCTCAGCAGCCGCTACACCAGCAAGGCCGGCGGCACCGGCTTCATCCGCGCCAAGACCGGCACCCTCACCGGCGTCAACAGCCTCGCCGGCACCGTCGTGGACACCCAGGGACGGCTCCTCGCCTTCGCTTTCCTCGCCTCCGGCACCACCGCCCCCACCGAGGCCCAGAAGGCCCTCGACGGACTCGCCACCGCACTCGGCGCCGGGAAGCGATGAGCCCGTCAACACCGCACCGCATCAAGGGATGAGCACGTACGGTTGACGCATGACGAGCATCGGTGGTGCAGGGATGGTCGACTGGAACCTCGCGGTCGCGACCGCGACCCGGCTTGTGCGGCCGGGCCCCGAGATCAGCCGCGAGGAGGCCCGCGAGGTCGTCGCGGAGCTGCGCAGGCACGCGAAGGCGGCGGAGGAGCACGTCCGCGCCTTCACCCGGATGATCCCCGAGGGAACCGAGCCCGAGGACACCCCCGTCCTCGTCGTGGACCGCACCGGCTGGATCAAGGCCAACGTCGCCGGCTTCCGCGAACTGCTGCGCCCCCTCCTGGAGAAGATGGAGGAACGGCGCACCGGCGGCGCCGGCGGCGCCGTGCTCGGCGCGGTCGGCTCCAAGGTCACCGGCGTCGAGGTCGGGATGCTGCTGTCCTTCCTCGCCTCCCGCGTCCTCGGCCAGTACGAGACCTTCGCACCCGCCACCCGCGAGCTCCCCGCCTCCGCCGACGGCGGCGGCCGCCTCCTGCTCGTCGCGCCGAACATCGTCCACGTCGAACGCGAGCTGGAGGCGGACCCGCACGACTTCCGGCTCTGGGTCGCCCTCCACGAGGAGACCCACCGCACCCAGTTCACCGCGGTGCCCTGGCTCCGCGACCACCTCCAGGGCGAGATCCAGTCCTTCCTGGACGAGACCGACGTCGACCCGATGACCTTCCTGGAGCGGCTGCGGGAGGCCGCCCAGTCCCTCGCCGGCGGCCGGCCCGACGGCGAGTCCGGCGAGGACGGCGGCCGCAGCCTGGTCGAGCTCGTCCAGACCCCCGCCCAGCGCGAGATCCTCGGCCGCCTCACCGCCGTGATGTCCCTCCTCGAAGGGCACGCCGACTACGTGATGGACGGCGTCGGCCCCGAGGTGGTGTCCTCCGTCGCCGAGATCCGCGAGAAGTTCCAGCAGCGCCGCGCCCGCGGCGCGAGCCGCCTCGACCAGGCCCTGCGCAAGCTGCTCGGCCTCGACGCCAAGCTGCGGCAGTACCGGGACGGCGAACGCTTCGTGCGCGCCGTCGTGGACGAGGTCGGCATGGACGGCTTCAACCGGGTGTGGACCTCGCCCAACACTCTGCCGACCAAGGCGGAGATCGCCCGTCCCGCAGACTGGATCGCGAGGGTGCACCGTAAGGCAGAGTCGTGATCAAGGTCCCCGGTACGAAGGAAACGCGCCGGTAATCACCCATCCGAGGGACCGCAGGGGCATGGGAAGGCGTGCAATGCTCGATGAACGGCATTGCTCTGTCACCATCGACGCACTCTGAGTGACGGCACTCCTTCCCGTCCCGGCACTCCGACACACCCCTGAGAACTCACGAAGGGCACCGGACATGGGTCCCCATCCTGCGGTCGCGGCGATACGCCTGGCGGTCCGCCGCGTACTCCACGACGTCATCGCCGAACACGCCGAACAGAACGAATGCGCCGGGCGCGCCCCGCGCCCCGAGCTCGCCCGGGCCGGCGCGGGCAGCCGCCTCGGCACGCTCCCCGAACGCCCCGACACCCCCCTGGTGCTCGTCGCCTGCTCGGGCGGCGCCGACTCCATGGCGCTCGCCTCCGCCCTCGCCTTCGAGGCCCGCAAACTCCCCGTCCGGGCCGGCGGCATCACCGTCGACCACGGCCTCCAGGACGGCTCCGACGCCCGCGCCGCCGAGGTCGCCGCCCGGCTCGCCGCCATGGACCTCGGCCCCGTCGAGGCCGTCGCCGTCCACGTCGGCCGCGAGGGCGGGCCCGAGGCCGCCGCCCGCGACGCCCGCTACGCCGCGCTCGACACCGCCGCCGAGCGCCACGGCGCTGCCGCCGTCCTCCTCGGCCACACCCGCGACGACCAGGCCGAGACCGTCCTGCTGGGCCTCGCCCGCGGCTCCGGCATCCGCTCCCTGTCCGGCATGGCCGCCGCCTCCGGCCCGGCCGGCCGCTACCGCCGCCCCTTCCTCCAGCTCGACCGGCAGACCGCCCGCACCGCCTGCCTCGCCCAGTCCCTGCCCGTCTGGGACGACCCCCACAACATCGACCCCGCCTACACCCGCTCCCGGCTGCGCCACGAGGGCCTGCCGGCGCTGGAGAAGGCCCTCGGCAAGGGCGTGGTCGAAGCCCTCGCGCGTACGGCCCAGCTCTCCCGCGACGACGCCGACGCCCTCGACACCTGGGCCGCCGCCGCCGACCGCGACGTGCGCGACGACGCCGGCCGCCTGGAATGCGCCAAGCTGTACGCCCTGCCCCCCGCCGTACGCCGCCGGGTGCTGCGCCGGGCCGCC
This sequence comes from Streptomyces sp. DT224, assembly GCF_049844595.1. Taxonomy (NCBI): domain Bacteria; kingdom Bacillati; phylum Actinomycetota; class Actinomycetes; order Kitasatosporales; family Streptomycetaceae; genus Streptomyces; species Streptomyces sp. DT224. Next base: position 58,674 of record NZ_JBNCLI010000005.1, on the reverse strand, counting down.
ATAGAGGCGGGATCCCCGGCCGGTTCGCTCTTCGCCCGGCACATCGAGGAAGTGGACCGCCTGGTCACCGGCTGGCGCGGCCAGCAGGCCATCAACCTCCCCGGCCGCGTCGAAGCCCTGCGCCAGGGTGGCAGACTGGTCATCCGGCAGAGCTGACGCACGAGCGGCTGACAAGCAGGGCGAGCGGCCGTGCGGGCCCGGGGCTCCACCCCGGACCCGGCAGGCACAGAAAGAGACGCGGGTGAACGAGAAGGACATGGGCACCGACCTCCAGTCGGTGCTCCTCACCAAGGAAGAGATCGACGCGAAGCTCGTGGAGCTGGCCGCGAAGATCGACGCGGAGTACGCCGGCAAGGACCTGCTCCTCGTCGGGGTCCTCAAGGGCGCCGTCATGGTCATGGCGGACCTGGCGCGCGCGCTGTCCACCCCCGTCACCATGGACTGGATGGCCGTCTCCTCGTACGGAGCCGGCACCCAGTCCTCCGGCGTCGTACGGATCCTCAAGGACCTGGACACCGACATCAAGGGCAAGCACGTCCTGATCGTCGAGGACATCATCGACTCCGGCCTGACGCTGTCCTGGCTGATGTCGAACCTGGGCTCGCGCGAGCCCGCCTCGCTGGAGATCTGCACCCTGCTGCGCAAGCCGGACGCGGCCAAGGTCGCGCTCGACTGCAAGTGGGTCGGCTTCGACATTCCCAACGAGTTCGTCGTCGGTTACGGACTGGACTACGCGGAGAAGTACCGCAACCTCCCCTTCGTCGGGACCCTCGCCCCGCACGTATACGGAGGCTGAGGGCCCGCGGACCCGTCGCCGGGCCCGCCGGGAACCCTCAAGGGCCGCCCGCCGTTGAGCCTTCGAGGCGCGATTGCCGGACGTCCGAGGCGGACGCCGGTGACCATGCTGGGGTACCGTCCGAAGAACAGTCTTTACTCACAGCAGCATTTACCTACGGGCAGGAGGGACGGGGCGTCTTCGCCTCGTATGGATGGACGTGAAGCGATACTTCCGTGGGCCGGTCATGTGGATCGTGCTGGCCGTCCTCGCCGTGGTCGTGTTGATGAATGTCGTCGGCTCGGGCGGCGGCTACAAGACGGTGGACACCGGACAGGTGATCCAGGCGATCAGCAAGAACCAGGTGGACCAGGCCAAGCTCACCACCGGTGACGATCACATCATCAAGATCGAACTGAAGGACGGCCAGAAGCTGGCCGACGAGTCCGGCAGCAAGTTCCAGGCGAGCTACATCGGCAACCAGGGCGTCCAGCTCGCCGACATGCTCCAGAAGAAGTACGAGAGCGGCGACATCAAGGACGGGTACACCGTCTCGCCCTCGAAGCAGTCCCCGTTCGTCTCGATCCTCTTCTCGCTGCTGCCGTTCGTCCTCATCGTGGTCGTCTTCCTGTTCCTGATGAATCAGATGCAGGGCGGCGGCTCCAAGGTCATGCAGTTCGGCAAGTCCAAGGCCAAGCTGATCACCAAGGACACCCCGAAGACGACGTTCGCCGACGTGGCGGGTTCGGACGAGGCGGTCGAGGAACTCCAGGAGATCAAGGAGTTCCTCCAGGAGCCGGCCAAGTTCCAGGCCGTCGGCGCCAAGATCCCCAAGGGCGTCCTGCTCTACGGGCCTCCCGGTACGGGCAAGACCCTGCTCGCGCGCGCCGTCGCGGGCGAGGCGGGCGTCCCGTTCTACTCGATCTCCGGCTCCGACTTCGTGGAGATGTTCGTCGGTGTCGGTGCCTCCCGGGTCCGCGACCTCTTCGAGCAGGCCAAGGCGAACGCCCCGGCGATCGTCTTCGTGGACGAGATCGACGCCGTCGGCCGCCACCGCGGCGCCGGCATGGGCGGCGGTCACGACGAGCGCGAGCAGACGCTCAACCAGCTGCTCGTGGAGATGGACGGCTTCGACGTGAAGGGCGGCGTCATCCTGATCGCCGCCACGAACCGCCCGGACATCCTCGACCCGGCGCTGCTGCGCCCGGGCCGTTTCGACCGGCAGATCGCGGTCGACCGGCCGGACATGCAGGGCCGCCTGGAGATCCTCAAGGTCCACCAGAAGGGCAAGCCGGTCGCCCCGGACGTCGACCTCGGCGCCGTCGCCCGCCGCACGCCCGGCTTCACCGGTGCCGACCTGTCGAACGTGCTGAACGAGGCGGCGCTCCTGACGGCGCGCGGCAACCAGAAGCTCATCGACAACGCCATGCTGGACGAAGCCATCGACCGCGTCGTGGCCGGCCCGCAGAAGCGGACCCGGATCATGTCCGAGAAGGAGAAGAAGATCACCGCGTACCACGAGGGCGGACACGCCCTGGTCGCGGCGGCCTCGCCCCAGTCGGACCCGGTCCACAAGATCACGATTCTCTCCCGCGGCCGCGCCCTCGGTTACACGATGGTGCTCCCGGAGGAGGACAAGTACTCCACGACGCGCAACGAGATGCTCGACCAGCTCGCGTACATGCTGGGCGGGCGCGCGGCCGAGGAGCTGGTCTTCCACGACCCGACCACCGGCGCCGCGAACGACATCGAGAAGGCCACGGCGACGGCCCGCGCGATGGTCACGCAGTACGGCATGACCGAGCGGCTCGGCGCGATCAAGTTCGGCGGCGACAACACCGAACCGTTCGTGGGCCGCGAGATGGGCCACCAGCGCGACTACTCGGAAGAGGTCGCCGCGCTGGTGGACGAAGAGGTCAAGAAGCTCATCGAGACCGCCCACAACGACGCGTGGGAGATCCTCGTCGAGAACCGCGACGTGCTGGACACCCTGGTCCTCCGCCTCCTGGAGAAGGAGACCCTGGGCAAGGAGGAGATCGCCGAGATCTTCGCCCCGATCGTCAAGCGCCCGGCCCGCCCCGCGTGGACCGGCTCCGCCCGGCGCACCCCGTCCACCCGTCCGCCGGTCCTCTCCCCGAAGGAGCTCGCGCTCACCAACGGCGCGAGCACGGCCGCCGGCTCGGTCACGGACACCGTCCCGAGCACGGAGGCCCTCCCCGAGGACCGTCCCGAGAGCTAGTCACCGTCCCGGTGTGTCCCCCGTCACGGGGTTCCCGCCAGGCCCGGAATGGAAGCCGCGCCCCCCAGGTTCTAGCCTGTCGGGGGCGCGGCTTTCTCCGTACACCTGCGCGGATGCCCCCGCAGCGACAGCTCAAGGAACGAGGCACACATGACCGACCCGGTGACGCTGGACCCCCAGGGGCCGATCGGCGAGTTCGACGAGAAGCGTGCCGAGGCTGCCGTCCGGGAGCTGCTGCTGGCCGTGGGCGAGGACCCCGACCGCGAGGGCCTGAAGGAGACGCCGGGGCGGGTGGCGCGGGCGTACAAGGAGATATTCGCCGGCCTGTACCAGCGGCCCGAGGACGTCCTGACGACCACGTTCGACCTGGGCCACGACGAAATGGTGCTGGTCAAGGACATCGAGGTGTTCAGTACGTGTGAACATCATCTGGTCCCGTTCCGCGGGGTGGCGCACGTCGGGTACATTCCGGCCACCAGCGGCAAGATCACCGGTCTGTCGAAGCTGGCCCGGCTGGTGGACGTCTACGCCCGGCGGCCGCAGGTGCAGGAGCGGCTGACCACGCAGATCGCCGAGTCGCTGATGGAGATCCTGGAGCCGCGCGGCGTCATCGTCGTCATCGAGTGCGAGCACATGTGCATGTCGATGCGCGGAATCCGCAAGCCCGGGGCGAAGACGCTGACCTCCGCGGTCCGTGGGCAGCTGCGCGACCCCGCGACGCGCGCCGAGGCCATGAGCCTCATCATGGCGCGCTGACCCCGCCTCCGGCCTGTCCACGAGCCGGACCGGCGTCGGCCCTACGCCGCCGCCGCGTCCGGCTTGTTGTCGTCCTTGTCGTCCGGGAGCTTGCAGACGTGTTCCAGGAAGAGGGCGGCGGCGATGACCGCGATGCCGGCCAGGACCGCGAAGCCGGCGTAGACGGCCTGGTCGCGGCGGGGCGGGTTGTCCAGGGAGCCGAGCAGGAAGACGGCCGTGCCGCCGTACATGCCGGAGACCAGGGCGACGACCAGGGCGCTCGCCTGGGCGAAGACCAGGGCGCGGGCGGCCATCAGGGGCTCGACGCCCTTGGCGCCGGGGCGGCGTTCGCGCTGGGCGCGCAGACGGGCGCGGATGGACAGCGCCGTGGCCAGCAGGACGACGGCGATCAGCGCGAGGACGATGGGCGCGAAGAGCGGGACGCTCGGCAGTGTGCCCAGGGAGTCCCAGAGGCGGGCGGCGCCCCAGGACAGGACTCCGGCGGCGGCGAAGAGGCCGGCCAGGACCCCGAGCCGTAGTTGCTTCACCGGGTGAGCCGCCCTTCGCCGCATGTGACCGTCGTGATCGTCGTGCTGTGTCCTGTGAGCCTAACGACTACTCGGGCAGCCGGAGTTCCAGGTCGGCCCGGGGAAGCACGCCGTCGCGCCCGAGACCGGTCAGCAGCTCGGCGACCGGGCCCGCGCCGGGCAGCTGGGCCTCGGGGTCCACGTCGTACCAGGGGGCGAGGACGAAGGCGCGCTCACGGGCCCGGGGGTGGGGGAGGGTGAGCACGGGGTCGTCGGAGACGACATCCGCGTACGAGACGATGTCGACGTCGATGGTGCGCGGGCCCCAGCGCTCCTCGCGGACCCGCTCGAAGGCTTCCTCGATGGCCTGGCCGCGCTCCAGGAGCGAGGACGGGGGCAGCGTCGTCTTCACGACGATCACCGCGTTGAAGTACGAGGGCTGGGAGCCCGGGTCGACGCCCCAGGGCTCCGTTTCGTACACCGGGGAGACCGCCTTGACCCGGAGGCCGGGCGTGTCCTCCAGGGCGTCGATGGCGCCCTGGAGCGTCTCCAAGCGGTTGCCCAGGTTGGCCCCGAGGGAGAGCACGGCGAGTTTGGGGTTGGAGAGGGTGATGTCCGCCGCGTCCACCTGCTCGACCACGGAGGCGGGCACCGGCTGTACGGTCGGGTCGCTCTGCCCTTCGGTGGAAAATGCAGTCATGCTCGGCTCCGGGTGATGGTGATGGTGACGTCGTCGAACGGGACGGTGATGGGCGCGTCCGGCTTGTGCACCACGACCTCCACCTCCTCGACGCCGTCGTGCTTGAGGCACTGCTGGGCGATGCGCTCGGCGAGCGTCTCGATCAGGTCGACCGGCTCGCCCTGGACCACCGCGACGACCTCCTCCGCGACCACGCCGTAGTGCACGGTCTTCGTCAGGTCGTCCGTGGCTGCCGCGGGGCGGGTGTCGAGGCCGAGCACCAGGTCCACGATGAACGTCTGTCCCTCTTCCCGTTCCCGGGGGAAGACGCCATGGTGCCCGCGGGCCTTGAGGCCGCGCAGCGCGACACGATCCACGCGAATCACTCCTGCTGTCGTTGGTCGTAGGGGCACGGGGCCGCGTGCGGGCGGCCGGGTGCCCGATTTCGAATCTACCTGCGAGCACCGACAGCCCTCCCCCGTGGGGCCTGGCCTGCGGGCACGGAACAGATAGCCGCTGATACCCCGATGCGGCCGGGTCCAATCACCCGGGGCAGGCTTTCGTGCCCGCAAAAGGGGCGGGGCGGCTCAGGGCGAGGGGTCTTCGTCCTCTTCCTCGCCGGTTTCGGCCAGTACGGGCGAACCGTGGTGCGACCAGAGCTTCCAGCCGTCCGGCGTGTGCCGGAACACATTCGTGGCGACGACGAGCTGCCCGACGAGGGGGCCGAGCGAGGACCCCTCCTCGGCGGGGCCGCCGCTGAGGATGTTCTCGGTGCAGGTCACCAGCGCGGTGTCTCCGGTCATGGAGACACCGACGTCGGTCAGGAAGAACTGGATGTACTCGGTGTTCGCCATGATCAGCGCGTAGCTGCGCAGCACCTCGCGCCGCCCGCTGAGCACCGGCCAGCCCGGGTGGACGCAGGAGACCGTCAGCTCCTCGTCCGGCAGCCAGGCGGCGGTCAGCGCGTCCAGGTCGCCGCGCTCCACCGCCTCGTAGTACGCGGTGTTGGCCTGCTCGACGGCCGCGATGTCGGCGGCGGCGTCCGCGTGCTCGTCGCCCGGCCCGCTCACCTCGTCGCCCGGCCCGGTCACCTCGTCGCCCGGCCCGGTCACGCGGCTCCCTCGATGGCGCGGGCGACCCGGACGGCGTCGGCGGTGGCCCGCACCTCGTGGACGCGGACCGCCCAGGCGCCGGCCCGGGCGGAGAGGGCGGAGACGGCGGCGGTGGCGGCGTCGCGCTCGCGGGCGGGCGGCGGGGCGGCGCCCTCGCGGGCCAGGACGTGGCCCAGGAACCGCTTGCGGGACGCGGCGACCAGCAGGGGGCGGCCGAGGGCGTGCAGCGCGTCCAGCCCGGCCAGCAGCGCCAGGTCGTGCGGGGCGTCCTTGGCGAAGCCGAGCCCGGGGTCGATCACGAGGCGTTCCGGGGCGATGCCGCCGGCGACCACCGCGTCCATCCGGGCGCGCAGCTCGTCGGTGACCTCGCCGACCACGTCCTCGTACACCGCCCGGCTGTTCATCGACTCGCTGAAGCCGCGCCAGTGCATGACGACGAACGGCGCGCCCGCGGCGGCGACCACGGGGACCATGTCCGGGTCGGCCTGGCCGCCGCTGACGTCGTTGACGAGGACCGCGCCGGCGGCGATCGCCTGCTCGGCGACGCGGGCGCGCATGGTGTCGACGGAGACCGTGACGCCCTCCGCCGCCAGGCCCCGGACGACCGGGACCACCCGGCGCAGCTCCTCGGACTCGTCCACCCGGCTGGCGCCGGGGCGGGTGGACTCGCCGCCGACGTCCACGAGGTCGGCGCCCTCGGCGACCAGGTCGAGGCCGTGCTTGACGGCCGTCGTGGTGTCGAACCAGCGGCCCCCGTCGGAGAAGGAGTCGGGGGTCACGTTGACGACCCCCATGACCGCGCAGCGGTCCCACTCCGGCAGCCCCTGGACCGTCCCGCGCAACGTACTCATATGACCAGCGTAGGCCCGTACGGGACGGCCCTACGCCGTACGGGCGTCCTGCCCGCCCGCCGGGGGCCGGGCGTGGGCGCAGGGGCGGCGGGGGGCGGACCGCAGGGGGCGGGGGAGCGCGAGGTGGACGAAGCCCTCGGCCTGCATCGCCGCGAAGGAGATGCGGGGCAGGTCGCGGGCGGTGCGGTAGACCACGAAGCGAGGCTCCCAGCGCGGCCGGAACTTGGCGTTGAACTTGTACAGCGACTCGATCTGGAACCAGCGGGAGAGGAAGATCAGCAGCCCGCGCCAGACCCGCAGGACGGGCCCCGCGCCCAGCTTCTCGCCCCGGGCGAGCGCGGAGCGGAACATCGCGAAGTTCAGCGAGACGCGGCTGACGCCGAGCCGGGGCGCGGCCTGGAGGGATGCGACGATCAGGAGCTCGTTCATGCCGGGGTCGGCGGAGCGGTCGCGGCGCATGAGGTCGAGGGACATGCCGTCGGTGCCCCAGGGCACGAAGTGGAGCACGGCCTTCAGGTCGCCGTACGGGGAGTCGGCGCCGTCCTCGTCCGCCTTGTGGGCGGTGGCGACGAAGCAGTCCCGGTCGGCGGCGTCACCGATCCGGCCGAGCGCCATGGAGAAGCCGCGTTCGGTGTCGGTGCCGCGCCAGTCGGCGGCGGCCCGGCGGATGCGGGCGAGTTCGGCCTCGCCGATGTCGGCCACGCGCCGGACGCGGGTCTCGTAGCCACCACGCTCAATGCGCTTCACCATCTGGCGTACGTTGCGCATCGCGCGCCCGGCGAGGGAGAAATCCGCGACGTCCACCACCGCCTCGTCGCCCAGTTCCAGGGCGGTGAGTCCGGTCTCGCGGGTCCAGACCTCGCCGCCGGTCTCGCCGCACCCCATGACGGCGGGGGCCCAGGAGTGCGCCCGGGCCTCGTCCATGAAGCGCTCGATGGCCCCGGGCCATGCCTCCACGTCACCGATCGGGTCGCCGCTGGCGAGCATCACGCCGGAGACCACGCGGTAGCAGACGGCGGCCTTGCCGCTGGGCGAGAAGACCACGGCCTTGTCGCGGCGGAGCGCGAAGTGGCCGAGCGAGTCGCGCCCGCCGTGCCGTTCCAGCAGGGCGCGCAGCCGGGCCTCGTCGTCCTCGGTGAGCCGGGCGGCCGGGTGTTCGGGGCGGAAGGCCAGGTAGATGGTGGTGACGGCGGTCAGCAGGCCGAGGGCGCCGAGCGAGCAGCCGACGGTCCAGGAGGTGTCCCCGGCGTAGTCCACGGGCCCCTCGAAGCCGACCAGGCCGTACAGCACGTGCTGGAGGCGGTCGGCGATGCTGGGGCTGCCGATCAGGCGGCGGGGGTGGGCGCTGACGATGACCAGGCCGAGGCCGAGCGAACCGGCGCCGAGCAGGACGAAGTTGGCCAGGGCCCGCCACCGGCTGCGCGGGTCGGGCAGGGCGGCGAACTCACTCCGGTGACGTACGAGCAGGTAGCACAGCGTCAGCGAGACCAGGGTGCCGAGGACCGAGTGCCGGTAGCTGAACTGGGCCAGGGCGCCCGCCGGGAGCAGGACGACGGCGGCGCGCCAGGCGCGGCGCTTGTGCCGTTTGAGGCCGTGGGCCAGGAGGAGCAGCAGGACGCCGGCGCTGAGCGAGAGCGCGGCGGCGAACGGACCGAGGGCTCCGGGGAGCACTTCGGCGAGGGTGTGCATGCGGCTGTGCCGGAAACGCGGGAAGACTCCGGCGGCGACGTCGATCAGCCCGACGGCGGTGCACGCGGTGCCGACGAGCGTGGGCACGGACTCCGGCCGGGGCCCGCGCGCGAACGCGCGTGCGCGAACCGGAACCGATCCTGATTTATCCCCATCTAGCGTGACAGACATCGCTTCCCGTGGTTCCGCGAGAGATTTCCTGGAGTCCGGCGGCCGGAGCCCTGCGGACGATGTGCGACCTCTAGGACGATCCTTCCGGGCCGCGGGTTCACCCGCTGCCCGGAAATTTCCTGACAGAAAGTTCACCCGTCATGGGCCTCACGGGCAAGCCGGTGCTGTTCCTCGCGATCGCGCTGGCCGTCGTACTGTTCACCGTCACCGTCTGGTGCTGGCCGAGGCTCGCCCGGCGCAGCGCTCCCGCCGTGCTCGGCCGGGTGGGCATGCTGCTCGCGACCCAGGTGGCGGTGTTCGCCACGGTCGGCCTGCTGGCCAACAACAGCTTCCTGTTCTACGGCTCGTGGGCCGACCTGTTCGGCCGCAAGCAGGAGCTGGGCGTGGTCACCGACCACGCGGCCGGGACGCTGGCGGCGAAGAACATCGTCCGGGTGGGCTCGCAGCGGCCGGACGTGCCGGGCGGGGCGCTGCCGAGGGTGGGCGGCCGGATCGACAAGGTCGTGATCGCGGGGAAGCACTCGGGCATCGAGAGTGCGGCGTACGTGTATCTGCCGCCGGAGTACTTCCAGCCGGCGTTCGCGCGGCGGAAGTTCCCCGCGGTGGTGGTGCTGACCGGCTACCCGGGCACCTCGGAGAACCTGATCAAGGGGCTGCGCTATCCGCGTACCGCACTCGAACGGGTGAAGGCCGGACGGGCGCAGCCGATGGTCCTGGTGATGCTGCGTCCGACGGTGGCGCCACCCCGGGACACCGAGTGCGTGGACATAGAGGGCGGTCCGAAGACGGAGACCTTCTTCGCGGACGACGTGCCCCGGGCGGTGTCGGCCGGGTACCGGGTCGGGAAGCGGGCCCGCAACTGGGGCATCATCGGCAACTCGACGGGCGGCTACTGCGCGTTGAAGATCGGGCTGCACCACCCGGGCCGGTACGCCGCGAGCGCGGGGCTCTCCGCGTACTACAAGGCGGCCGAGGACCCGACGACGGGCGACCTCTTCCACGGCGACGAGGCGGCGCGGCACCGCGCGGACCTGCTGTGGACGCTGGACAACCGGCCGCAGCCGGACTCCTCGTTCCTGGTGACGAGTTCCCGCCAGGGTGAGGCGAACTACGCCGACACGCGGAGGTTCGTGGCCAAGGTGAAGCAGCCGGCGCAGGTGTCCTCGATCGTGCTGGACAGCGGCGGGCACAACTTCAACACCTGGCGCCGGGAGATCCCGGCCGCGCTGGAGTGGCTGAGCAGCCGGCTGAGCGAGAGCTGAGGGCGCCCCTGGTTCAGCTCGCCGGCGCCTGCGCCACTCCGGTGACGCTTTCGACCGTCACCTCCGCGCGGGGGACCGCGCGGCCGTCCGCGCCGACCGAGCGGCGCAGCGCCTCGTGCAGGCGGGCCGGGGTGAGCACGCCCAGGAAGCGGCCCTCGCCCGCCTCGTCGATGACGGCGATCCAGCCGGCGTCGTGCTGGAGCATGGTGGCGAACGCCTGTTTGAGCGGGGCGCCGAGGGGAAGCCACGCCTCCATGCGGCGGGCGTGGTCGCGGACGGCGCCCTTGGAGCCGGTACGCGCGTCATCGGCGGGGATCCAGCCGTGCAGGTGCTCGTCGCGGTCCAGGACGACGGCCCAGCGGGCGCCCTCCGCGCGGAGGCGGTCGGTCGCGGTGGACAGCGGGTCGTCCAGGTGGACGACGGGCGGGTGGTCGAGGTCGCTCTCCTCGACGGGGGTGACCGAGAGCCGCTTGAGGCCCCGGTCGGCGCCGACGAAGTCCGCGACATAGCCGGTGGCGGGGGCGCCGAGCACGGTGGCGGGGGTGTCGAACTGCTCGATCGAGCCCTGCCCGTAGACGGCGATGCGGTCGCCGAGACGGACCGCTTCCTCGATGTCGTGGGTGACGAACAGGACGGTTTTGCGGACCTGTTCCTGAAGTCTCAGGAATTCGTTCTGGAGGTGCTCGCGCACCACAGGGTCGACCGCGCCGAACGGCTCGTCCATCAGCAGGACCGGCGGGTCGGCGGCCAGCGCCCGGGCGACGCCGACGCGTTGGCGCTGTCCGCCGGAGAGCTGTTCGGGATAGCGGTCGCCATAAACGGAAGGATCGAGTCCGACAAGGTCGAGGAGTTCGGCGGCACGGGCGCGCGCCTTTTGGCGTTTCCAGCCGAGCAGATGGGGAACGGTGGCGGTGTTCTCCAGGACCGTCTTGTGCGGGAAGAGGCCCACTTGCTGGATCACATAGCCGATGCGGCGGCGCAGTTGGACGGGATCGATGGCGGATATGTCGTCCCCGTCGAGGAATATCCGGCCCTCGGTCGGTTCGATCAGCCGGTTCACCATCTTCATGGTGGTTGTCTTGCCGCAGCCCGACGGTCCGACGAGCGTGACCAGTTCACCCTCGGCGACCTCGAAGGAAAGGCCGTCGACGGCGGTGGTGCCGTCCGCATACCGCTTGGTGACGTGCTCGAAACGGATCATGGTTCCCCATTGTCGCGGGTGTTGTGTGAAGGACATGTTGCTGGAACACAACGGCTCCGGCGCTTGTCAGTGGTCGAGGATAGGCTCGCCGGACATCAGTACGAGAAGGCGAACGGGAGGTGGGGGGACGGATGGCCGGACGGAACTGCCTGGTGACGAACGACTGGATCTGCGGGGAGTATCTCCGCTCCCGCAGCCAGGAGTTGACGGACGCCACCGTGCAGCACATCTGGATCACCGCCGTCTCGGTCGCGATCGGTGTGGCCGTCGCCTTCCCGCTGGCACTCCTCGCACGCAGGGGCCGCCGGTTCGCCGGACCGGTCCTCGGGCTGACGACGGTGCTCTACACCGTGCCGTCGCTCGCGATGTTCTCGCTCCTGCTGCCCCTGTTCGGACTCTCCGCCGCCCTGGTGGTCACCGGGCTCGTGCTGTATTCGCTGACCATCCTCGTACGCAACATCCTGGCGGGCCTGGAAGCGGTGCCCGAGGAGGCGAAGGAGGCCGCGCACGGCATGGGGTACGGGCCGGTCCGGCTGCTGTGGGAGGTGGAGCTGCCGCTCGCACTGCCCGCGCTGATGGCGGGGATACGGATCGCCACGGTGTCCACGATCGCGTTGACGACGGTCGGCTCGATCGTCGGCCGGGGCGGCCTGGGCAATCTCATCGAGGACGCGCTGCCGAGCTTCTTCAAGGCCCAGGTGCTGGCCGCCTCGGTGCTCTGCGTGCTGCTCGCGGTCGTCGCGGACCTGCTGCTGCTCGGTCTCCAGCGGCTGCTGACGCCCTGGACGCGCATACGTGCCGCCGCGCACGGTACGGCCCGGGCGGGGGCGGTCTGACATGGGAGTTCTCGGGGACGCCTGGACCTGGCTCACCACCGGTGCCCACTGGTCGGGGGAGAGCGGGGCCGCCCACCGGTTGAGCGAGCACCTGTACGTCAGCGGTGTCGCGCTCGCCCTGGCCTGCGCCGTCGCCCTGCCCCTCGCGCTGTACCTGGGCCACATCAGGAAGGGCGGCGCCCTCGCGGTCAACCTGGCCAACGTGGGGCGCGCGGTGCCCGTCTTCGCGGTGCTGGCCCTCTTCATGGTCTCGCCCCTGCGCAACGCGGGGTACCTCCCGACGATCATCGCCCTGGTGCTGTTCGCCGTGCCGCCGCTGCTCACCAACGCCTACGTGGGGATGACCGAGGTGGACCGCTCGGTGGCGGAGGCGGCGCGCGGGATGGGCATGTCGGGCGGCCAGCTCTTCCTGCGCGTCGAACTCCCCCTCGCGTACCCGCTGATCATGACCGGGCTGCGGTCGGCCGCCGTCCAGGTCGTGGCGACGGCGACCATCGCGGCCATGGTCGGGCAGGGCGGCCTCGGCCGCATCATCACCGCCGGGTTCAACACGTACGACACCGCGCAGGTGGTTGCGGGGGCCCTGATGGTCGCCGTGCTCGCCCTGCTGGTGGAGGCGGTCCTGGTGGCCGTCGACCGCCTGCTGTCCCCGCTGCGCCGCCGCCGGCCGGCCTGAGCCCCGGTCCACCCGACTCGTCACCCATGTCGCACATTCACCACTTGTCGCATACGGCCTCGCCGCCGTGGACGGAGAAGAACATGACCAGGACTTCACGCGTGGCCGGCGCCGTCATCGGCATCCTCACGCTCGCGGGCTCGCTCGCCGCGTGCGGCGGGGACAGCCTGGAGGAGGACAAGGGCGCCCCGGCCGGAGGCCAGGACTCCGGCAAGAAGGGCTCGCTCGTCGTCGGGGCCGCCGCCTTCACCGAGTCCAAGGTGCTCGCCGAGCTGTACGCGCAGATCCTCGGGGACGCCGGTTACAGCACCTCGGTCACCACCGTGAAGAACCGCGAACTGTACGAACCCTCCCTGGAGAAGGGCGAGATCGACGTCGTTCCGGAATACGCGGCGACGATCGCGGAATTCCTCAACGCGAAGGTGAACGGGGCGAAGGCCGCCGAGGCGAAGCCGGTCGCCTCGGGAGACACCGCCGCCACCGTCGCCGCCCTGAAGAAGCTCGCCGAGCCGCGCGGACTGAAGGTCCTTCCGGCCGGGAAGGCCGTCGACCAGAACGCGTTCGCGGTGACCAAGGAATTCGCCGGCAAGCACAAGCTGAAGACGCTTTCCGATCTCGGCGCCGCGAAGATCGGCGTCAAGGTCGCGGCGGGCGACGAGTGCGAGGTGCGGCCCTTCTGCGCACCCGGGCTCAAGAAGACGTACGGCATCGACGTCACCGGAATCGACCCCAAGGGCGTCGGCACCCCGCAGTCCAAGCAGGCGGTGAAGGACGGCAAGGACCAGCTCGTCCTGACCACCACCACCGACGCCGTGCTCGACACCTACGACCTGGTGTTCCTGGACGACGACAAGAAGCTCCAGAACGCGGACAACGTCCTGCCCGTCCTGAACGCGAAGGACGCCGGCGACCAGGAGATAGCCGACGCGCTCGGCAAGCTCACCGGCGCACTCACCACCGAGGACCTCGCACAACTGAACCGCAAGGTGGACGCGGAGCGCGCCAAGCCGGCCGATGTGGCCCGTGAATATCTTCAGTCGAAGGGGCTGATCAAGAAGTAGCGAAGGCGTTCGGAGAACGGAGCGCGGGAGCCGCCGGGTAACTTGCCGGGCACAGATTGCCGGGCGGCTCCCCAAGTTCACCGCGCACACGGTAAATTTCGGGCCATGCCACGTGGACGCCATCGCCATTCGCCACCACTGCACAGAATCCTTCCGCCTTCGGCAGTCGCCGGAGCGGCGGTCGCCTGTGCGGCGGGGGCCTGGCTGCTGACCGAACCCATGGCCCTGCGCGCGCTGGTCGCGGCCGCCGCGGCGGCCGCCGTCACCGGCGCGGTCCTCATGCGCGCCTGGGACCGCGAGGCGGGCCGCCGTGTCGCCGAGCTGACGCGCGCCCGCGCCAGTGACGAGTGGCGCGCCGAGGAGCGTGCGGCGGAGCTCGAAGCGGATCTGGAGGAGGCGCGGGAGATCCGCGCCCGCCTGGAGACGAAGCTGCGCCGCAAGCGCGTCGAACTGGCCGGTCTGCGCGGCGAACACGCCGCGCTGCTGCGGCGGTACGCCAACGCGGAGACCGAGCGCGCCAGCGTCCTGGAGAGCCGGCGGCAGCTCGCGATCGAGGCGTCCGCGCCCGCCCGCGCCCTGCCCCCCGCCCGCTCCACCCCCACGCCCGACGCCTACGCCCGCGCCGCCCGCGCGCTGGCCGACCTCCCGCGCAACGCGGCGCTCCAGAAGGCCCGCCGGATCGCCGAGGACGCGGCGCGGCACCGGGAGACCGCGGAGCGCGCCCGGGAGGCACAGGAGCCGCGGGCCGCCCTGCCCGCCACCCGGTCCGCCGCGCAGCCGCCCGCCCCGCGCCCGGTTCCGGCCGCCAGCGCGGTCGTCCCGTACACGGCGTCCCGCCGCCATCCGGTGCCGCAGGGCAGCTTCGACTTCTTCGGTACGCAGAAGGCGGTGCCCGCAGCGGCCGAGCGCGCCGCCATCGAGGCCGTGCAGAACGAGGACCTGGCCGACGTGGTGGGCGAGGAGGTCCTGGCCGCGCAGCGTCCGGACGCGCCGGAGGACCGCGCCGTCGGCGAGGTCATCGACCTCACCGCGCACGACGAGACGGAGCAGCTGGACGTGGCGGAGCTGCGCAGCGCGATCTCGTAACGCGGCCGTCGTCGGCGCCGCCACGCGGCGATGGCGTGCTACTTGTCGATGTCGCCGACGACGAAGAACAGCGAGCCCAGGATCGCCACCATGTCGGCGACCAGCGTGCCCGGCAGCAGTTCGGTGAGCGCCTGGATGTTGTTGAAGGACGCCGAGCGCAGCTTCAGCCGGTACGGGGTCTTCTCGCCCTTGGACACCAGGTAGTAGCCGTTGACGCCGAGCGGGTTCTCGGTCCAGGCGTACGTGTGGCCCTCGGGGGCCTTGAGGACCTTCGGCAGCCGCTGGTTGACCGGTCCCGGCGCCAGCTCCGCCATCCGGTCCAGGCAGGCGTCGGCGAGGTCCAGGGCGTTGTGCGTCTGCTCCAGCAGGCACTCGAACCGGGCCAGGCAGTCGCCCTCGGTCCGGGTGACGACCTTCAGCGTCTGCGACAGCTCTCCGTACGCGAGATACGGTTCGTCGCGCCGCAGGTCGAAGTCCACGCCCGAGGCGCGGGCGATCGGTCCGGACACCCCGTACGCGTGCACCGCCCCGGCCGACAGCACGCCGACGCCCCGGGTGCGGGCCCGGAAGATCTCGTTGCCGAGCACCAGTCCGTCGTACACGTCCATCCGGGAGCGGACCGAGGCGACGGCGTCCCGGGCCCGGCCGAGCCAGCCCGCCGGCAGGTCCTCCTTGAGGCCGCCGACCCGGTTGAACATGTAGTGCATACGCCCGCCGGAGACCTCCTCCATCACCGCCTGGAGCTCCTCGCGCTCCCGGAACGCGTGGAACACCGGGGTGATCCCGCCGAGTTCCAGCGGGTACGAGCCGAGGAACATCAGGTGGTTGAGGACCCGGTTCAGCTCGGCGAGCAGGGTGCGGGTCCAGACCGCGCGCTCCGGGACCTCCATGCCGAGCATCCGCTCGACGGCCATCACGACGCCCAGCTCGTTGGAGAACGCGGAGAGCCAGTCGTGGCGGTTGGCGAGCATGATGATCTGGCGGTAGTCGCGGGCCTCGAACAGCTTCTCCGCGCCGCGGTGCATGTAGCCGACGACCGGTTCGGCGTGCTGGACGCGCTCGCCGTCCAGGACGATACGGAGGCGGAGCACGCCGTGGGTGGAGGGGTGCTGGGGGCCGATGTTGAGCACCATGTCGGTGCTTTCGGCTGCGCCGCCGATGCCGATGGTCGTCTCCGTCATGGGGGCCAGTATTCCTTGCGCGCCGTTGCTGCGGGGCGCTGCCCCGGACCCTCCTCAATCGCCGGAGGGGCTTACCACGTGTTCCAGCCAGCCGAAGTCGCCCAGGCCGCCCCGGGCCGTCAGTTCCGCCGCCTCGCCCGCCGTGGACAGGGCGCGGAGGTAGGCGGACGGGTCGGCCGACGCCAGAGCCAGGGGCGGGCGTCCGCCCGTGATGCCCAGGGCCGCCAGGGCCTCGCGCTGGGTACGCAGCCGCGCGGGCGGGCCCGCCGTGGCCGCGCACGCGTCCAGGGCCACGTGCGCCGTCAGGTCGCAGCTCCCGTCCGGCACCGGCCGGACCTCGCGGCCCGCGCGGAAACCGGTGAGCGTGCCGAAGGGCGGGCGTTCCCCGCGTACGTGCGCGTAGTCCACCGCCACCGCGAGCCCGGCGGACAGGGACGACACCGCCGCCGCCCACGCCTCGTCGCGCGGGCGGCCGATCTCCGCCCGGCTGCCCGGGCCGGCCGACGGCCACCAGCGGCGCAGCCACTCCGCGTCCGCCCCGGTCACCGGAGCGCCCAGCCGCTCCGCGCCGTCACAGGCGCGGACCTCGACGTACCGTTCGACGCCCTCGGCGTCCGTCTCCGCGACGGGGAGCGGCACGTTGTCCAGCCACTCGTTGGCGAAGAGCAGCCCGCGCGCCCCGTGCGGCGGCTCGGCGCACCACTCCACCCGGGGGTCCAGGCCCTCGGGGCGGGCGGCGAGCTCCACGGCGTACGCCCGCACCGCGAGGTCCGCCCCGCCCTCGGCCGGGAGCGCGGCGAGGACCCCGGTGACGAGCTCCCCGCGCCCGGCGCCCATGTCGACCAGGTCCACGTGCGCGGCGCCGAGGTCCGCCGCCGTGCGGACCAGGAGCCGGGCGACGGCGGTGGCGAACAGCGGTGACGCGTGCACAGAGGTACGGAAGTGACCCGCGGGGCCCTCGGGGCGCCGGTAGAAACCCTCGTCGCCGTAGAGAGCGGTCTCCGCCGCCTCCTGCCACCCGCGCCACTCATCCGTCACGGGCCCAGTCTCCACCTTGGGGAGTACGGTCCCGGGACCCGGATCGGCCCTTCGGTTGACCCGGCGGCCCTCGGCCTTCTTTACGCTGGGTCACGTGCAGCGCCTCTACGATTTCATCCGCAGACACCCGACGGGCGTCGACAGCTTCTGGGCTGTCTTCCTCCTCGGGCTCTCCGGCATGACCATCGTGGTGGGCGACGTGGGACACGGCGGGCGTCTCGAACGGATCGCGGTCGTGCCGGTCGTCCTCGGGCTCTGCCTCGTCGTGGCGCTGCGCCGCCGCGCGCCGGAGAAGATGCTGCTGCTCGCCATCGCGATGGGCGTCGTCCAGCTGATCTGCGGCGTCCGGCCGACCGTCGCGAACTTCGCGATGCTCGTCATCACCTTCACCGTGGCCACCGTCGGTGAGCGCTGGGCCTCCCGGCTCGCCCTGGCGTGCAGCCTGACCGCCGCCTCGATGTCCCAGCTCCGCTGGCCGAACGAGACGGGCACCCCGCGCAACTGGGCGCAGACGGTGTTCGTCGTGGCCGTGCTGACGGTGCCGTTCGTGCTGGCCTGGGTGCTCGGCGACTCGATGCGGACCCGGCGGGCCTACTTCGACCAGCTGGAGGAGCGGGCGGCCCGGCTGGAGCGGGAGCGCGAGGCCCAGTCGAAGGTCGCGGTGGCCGCCGAGCGGGCCCGTATCGCCCGCGAACTGCACGACGTCGTCGCGCACAACGTCTCCGTGATGGTGGTGCAGGCCGACGGCGCCGCCTATGTCATGGACGCGGCGCCCGACCAGGCGCGGCAGGCGCTGGAGACCATCTCCGGCACCGGCCGCCAGGCGCTCGCGGAGATGCGGCGGCTGCTCGGGGTGCTGCGGACGGGCGACGCGCAGGAGAGCGGGGAGTACGTCCCGCAGCCCGACGTCGAGCAGATCGAGGAGCTGATCGAGCAGGTCCGCAAGGCCGGTCTGGCGGTGGACTTCAAGGTCGAGGGGACCGCCCGCCCGCTGCCCAGCGGCGTCGAGCTGACCGCGTACCGCATCGTGCAGGAGGCCCTGACCAACACCCGCAAGCACGGCGGCCCGCACGCCGGGGCCAGCGTGCGGCTGGTCTACTTCGACGACGGGCTCGGCCTGCTGGTCGAGGACGACGGGCGGGGCGCCGCGCACGAGCTGTACGAGGACGGCGGCGCCGACGGCGCCGGCCACGGCATGATCGGCATGCGGGAGCGGGTCGGCATGGTCGGCGGCACACTGGACGCCGGGCCGCGCCCCGGCGGAGGATTCCGGATCAGCGCGCTGCTGCCGCTCAAGGCCGCCGACCGCTGAACGAACGAGGAGAGAACAGGCCCCCATGGCGATCCGCGTGATGCTCGTCGACGACCAGGTGCTGCTGCGCACCGGCTTCCGGATGGTGCTCGCCGCCCAGCCCGACATGGAGGTGGTCGCCGAGGCCGGCGACGGCGCCGAGGCGATCGACGTCCTGCGCGCCACCGCCGTGGACGTGGTGCTGATGGACGTCCGCATGCCGAAGCTGGACGGCGTCGAGGCCACCCGCCGCATCTGCGCGCAGCCCGACCCGCCGAAGGTGCTGATCCTGACCACGTTCGACCTGGACGAGTACGCGTTCTCCGGGCTGAAGGCCGGGGCCAGCGGCTTCATGCTGAAGGACGTGCCCCCGGGCGAACTGCTCGCCGCGATCCGCTCCGTGCACAGCGGGGACGCCGTCGTCGCCCCGTCCACCACCCGCCGGCTGCTCGACCGCTTCTCGCCGATGCTGCCCAGCGGCACCCAGGAACCGCAGCACAAGGACATCGCCAGGCTCACCGAACGCGAGCGCGAGGTGATGCTGCTCGTCGCGCAGGGCCTGTCGAACGGCGAGATCGCGGGGCGCCTGGTGCTCTCCGAGGCGACCGTGAAGACCCATGTCGGCCGCATCCTGACCAAGCTGTCCCTGCGCGACCGGGTGCAGGTGGTCGTCCTCGCGTACGAGACGGGGCTGGTCCGCGCCGGCGGCGGCGCGGGCTGAGGGCGTCAGCGGAGGATTCCTTCCAGGAAGTCGCTGCCGAGCCGGGCCACCACGGTCAGGTCCAGCTGGTGCAGCACGTAGCGGCCCCGGCGCCGGGTCGTGACCAGACCGGCCTTCTTGAGCACCGCGAGATGGCGCGAGACCTCGGGCGGGGTGATCCCGTTCGTGTCGGCCAGTTCGCCGGTGGTGTACGGGGAACGCGCGATGTTCCGGCACAGCCGCATCCGCATCGGGTGCGCCAGCGCCTCCAGCCGCAGCCGGAGCAGCTCCACCGAGGCGGGCGCGGGCAGCTCCGGCCGGTGCACGGGGTAGTGGATCACCGGCCGCCAGCCCGGGGCGTGCAGCACCATCAGGTGCGGCCGGCCGAAGCTGGTCGGGATCAGCGTGAGCCCGGGGCCGACGGCGGGGTCCGTCGCGTCGGTCGCCCCCTCGGTCAGCTTGTCGACGCTGATCCTGCCGCCGTCCGGGTCGAGCGTGAGCGCGGGTGAGACCGCCCGTACCGCCTCGGCGAGCCCCTTGCGCCGCAGCAGGTCCGTCTTGTGCCGCGCGTCGGCCACCAGCTGGACCCGGACCCGCTCCCAGGTGTCCGCGAAGAACGCCTGCTCGCAGTCCTCGAACAGGCGGCGCAGCCAGCGGCGTACGGGAGCGGGGTCGGCCAGCAGCCGCTCGGTGAACTCCACCTGCTGCGGGCCGCGCGCCGCCGCCATGTCCAGCGCCCGGGCGCGCGCCTGCGCGTTGCGCAGCGGGGAGGCCGCGCCGGTCCCGTAGAACGCGGCGCAGGTGAACTCCAGGGCGGCGGAGACGAACCGGTCGTCGTCCAGCCGGTCCAGGATGTCCAGATCGGCGGCGAGGTCGTCGCCCGGCGTGCCGTCGCCGCCGACGACCCCGGCGAACGGCATGAAGACGTCCGAGAAGGTGTTCCGCCACAGGAACTCCGCCTCGTGCAGCCGGTCGGCGAGATCGGGCTCCAGGGCCGTGGCGGTGGCCGTCGCCCAGCCGTGCAGGCCCGGGTGGTGCCCCGGCTCGGAGAGGGCGTGCAGGGCGACGCCCAGCTCCACGAGCGGGGAGGTCCGGAAGACGATGCGGGCGGGGTCGAGCCCCGCGATGCCGATGGTGACGCTCACCGGTCCATGGTGCCGGGTGGCTGAGGCGGCCGGGCCGGGGCCCGGTCGCCTCAGCTCTTCCCGTCCAGCCGCTCCAGGAACGCGGCCACCGCGTCCCGTACGTCCTCGGCGCTCCACTCCAGCCCGGCCTCGGCCACCGTCACCTCGGTGAACGCGACCCCCGGCGCCCCCGTGTCCGGTGTGAACCAGCGGCGGAAGAGCACTACGCCCGTCTCCTCCGCCTGCCGCACCGACGCCTCCGTCAGCACCTCCGCGCCGTACGGCAGCCACACCTGGAACTGGTGCGTGTGCGGCACCTCCGGGTGCACCCGGAACCAGCCCGTGCCGGCCGCATCGAACCCCTCGGCCAGCGCCCCGGCCACCACCTTCGCGTGCTCCACGTACGACGGCAGCCTCGGCAGCTCCCGGTCGAGCCCGGCCAGGGCCGCGACCGCCGCCGGGAACTGCTGGAAGAGCTGGCCGCCGTACCGGTGCCGCCAGAGGCGGGCCTCCTCGGCCAGCGAGGCGGAACCGGCGAGCACGGCCCCGGAGATCCCGCCCAGGGACTTGTAGAACGACACGTACACGCTGTCCGCGAGCGCGGCGATCTCCGGCAGCCCCCGGCCGAAGTGCGTCGCGCACTCCCACAGCCGGGCCCCGTCGACATGGACGACGGCGTCCCGGTCGCGGGCGGCGGCCACCACGGCCTCCAGCTCCTCCCAGGAGGGCAGCACGAAACCGGCGTCCCGCAGCGGCAGCTCCAGCATCAGCGTGCCGAACGGCTCCGGGAAGTCGCGGACCTCCTCGGCGGTCGGCAGCCTCGGACCGGTCGTCGGGTGGACGGTGCGCAGCCCGCTCACCGCTCCCAGGGCGCCGCTCTCGTGCACCTCCGGGTGGGCGAGCGGATGCAGGGCGACCACGGGGTTGCCGGTGCGGGCGGCCCAGCAGCGCAGCGCGACCTGCTGCGCCATCGTCCCGGTCGGGAAGAACACGGCGGCCTCCGTGCCCAGCAGGGCGGCGACCCGCTCCTCCAGCTCGCCGACGACACCGTCCCCGTAGATGTCCGCCGGGAGCTCCAGGTCGGTGACCGTCCCGGCGTCCGCCGCCAGGGCGGCCAGCTGCTCGCCGAGCGTGCGGTCCTGCGGAGCGCGGGACAGCGCGCGCCCGGCCCGCCGCCACGCGGCGATCCGGCGCGATCGCCGCGCCTCCTCGCTCCCCGGCTCCGCCGTCTCGTCCGTCACCTGCGTGTTCATGTCTGCCATGGAACGATCATCACGCAGAACGCCGGGCCTGCCCACCGCGTTTCCGGGGCCGCCCGGGACGGTATCCACAGCCTGTGGACAGCCGGGAGGGCGGGGCGGCCGCTGGCGTAGCATGCAAGGGAATCGTCCGGTACCCCCCGCGGACTGGAACGGAAGGCCCGCAGTGTGAACGCAACAGCTCCCAAGGACCCCCTCGACGCGAGGGACCGCCCCGCCCGGCTCACCGTCGGCGTGGTGGGGGCGGGCCGTGTCGGCCCCGCCCTGGCCGCATCCCTCGCCCTCGCCGGACACCGCCCGGTCGCCGTCTCCGGGGTCTCCGACGCCTCGCGGCGGCGCGCCGCCGACCTCCTCCCCGACGTCCCCCTCGTGACGCCCGCCGACGTCCTCGCGCGCGCCGAGCTCGTCCTGCTGACCGTCCCCGACGACGCCCTCCCGGGGCTGGTCGAGGGCCTGGCCGAGACCGGGGCGGTCCGCCCCGGACAGCTCCTCGTCCACACCTCCGGGCGGTACGGGACGAAGGTGCTGGCCCCCGCGCGCCGCGCCGGCGCCCTGCCGCTCGCGCTGCACCCCGCGATGACGTTCACCGGCACCTCCGTGGACGTCCAGCGACTGGCCGGCTGCTCCTTCGGGGTCACCGCGCCGGACGAGCTGCGGCTCGCCGCGGAGGCGCTGGTCATCGAGATGGGCGGCGAGCCGGAATGGATCGCGGAGGAGTCCCGTCCGCTCTATCACGCGGCCCTCGCCCTCGGCGCGAACCACCTGGTCACCCTCGTCGCCCAGTCGATGGAGCTGCTGCGCACCGCCGGGGTCACCGCCCCCGACCGGATGCTCGGCCCGCTGCTCGGCGCCGCCCTGGACAACGCCCTGCGCTCCGGCGACGCGGCGCTCACCGGCCCGGTCGCGCGCGGCGACGCCGGCACGGTCGCCGCGCACCTCGGCGAGCTGCGCGCCCACGCCCCGCAGACGGTCGCCGGTTACGTGGCGATGGCCCGCGCCACCGCGGACCGCGCCCTCGCCCACGGCCTGCTCAAGCCGGAGCTGGCCGAGGACCTGCTGGACGCGCTGGCGGACGGCGGCACGGGCACGCGGGGCCCCGCCCCGGACGGCGGCCCGGCCTCTTCCGGCGACACCGGCACCGGACCGGAGGAGTCCTGATGACCGCCCCCGCGTCCACCGCCCCGGTCCTGCTGAACACGGCCGCCGAGCTGCACGCGTACGCCCCCGAGGGGCGGCGGGCCGTCGTCATGACGATGGGCGCCCTGCACGAGGGCCACGCCTCGCTCATCCGCGCCGCCCGCGCCCACGCGGGCCCCGCCGGGCAGGTCGTCGTCACCGTCTTCGTCAACCCGCTCCAGTTCGGCGAGGCCGCCGACCTCGACCGCTACCCTCGCACGCTCGACGCCGACCTCGCGGTGGCCGGCGCGGCCGGCGCCGACGTGGTCTTCGCGCCCTCCGTGGACGAGGTCTACCCGGGCGGCGAGCCGCAGGTCCGGATCTCGGCGGGCCCGATGGGCGAGCGTCTGGAGGGGGCGTCGCGCCCCGGCCACTTCGACGGCATGCTCACCGTCGTCGCCAAGCTGCTCCACCTCACCCGGCCGGACACCGCGTTCTTCGGGCAGAAGGACGCCCAGCAGCTGGCGCTGATCCGGCGCATGGTGCGCGACCTGAACTTCCCGGTGGAGATCAGCGGCGTGGAGACGGTCCGGGAGCCGGACGGCCTCGCGCTGTCCAGCCGCAACCGCTTCCTCGACCCGCACGAGCGCCGCACCGCGCTCGCCCTGTCCCGCGCCCTGTTCGCGGCCCGCGACCGTCTCGCCGCCCAGGCCGCCCTGCACGCCCGCGCGCAGGCCACCGGCGCCACCGAGGACCGGGCCGCCGGGCTCAACCGGCTCGGCGAGGCCCGCCTCGCGGCCGACGCCCAGGCGGTCGCCCGGGCCCGCCCGGACGCCGGACCCGCCGCCGTGCGCGCCGCCGCCCGCACGGTCCTGGAGGAGGCGGAGGCCGCGAGCCCGCCGCTCGCCCTGGACTACGTGGCGCTCGTGGACCCGGCCGACTTCACCGAGATCCCCGACGACCGCGCGGCCGGTGAGGCGATCCTCGCCGTCGCCGCCCGGGTCGGCGCCACCCGCCTCATCGACAACATCCCCCTCACCTTCGGAGCGACCCCGTGACCGGAATACGGCTGACCGCCCCCGCACCCGGCTGGTCCATCGACGCCGACGTCGTGGTCGTCGGCTCCGGCGTCGCCGGGCTCACCACCGCCCTGCGCTGCGCCGCGGCGGGCCTCGCCACCGTCGTGGTGACCAAGGCCCGTCTCGACGCCGGCTCCACCCGCTGGGCCCAGGGCGGCATCGCCGCGGCCCTCGGCGAGGGCGACACCCCCGAGCAGCACCTGGCCGACACCCTGGTCGCCGGCGTCGGCCTCTGCGACGAGTCCGCGGTGCGGGCCCTGGTCACCGACGGCCCGGGCGCGGTGCGCCGGCTGATGGAGACCGGCGCCCGCTTCGACACCGCCGACGACGGCTCCGTGGCCCTCACCCGCGAGGGCGGCCACCACCGCCGCCGCATCGTCCACGCGGGCGGCGACGCGACCGGCGCCGAGGTCTCCCGCGCCCTGGTGGAGGCGGTCCGCGCGGCCGCCCTGCACACCATCGAGAACGCCCTCGTGCTCGACCTCCTCACCGACGCCGAAGGCCGTACCGCCGGTGTCACCCTGCACGTGATGGGCGAGGGCCAGCACGACGGCGTCGGCGCGGTCAACGCCCCGGCCGTGGTCCTGGCCACCGGTGGCATGGGCCAGGTCTTCTCCGCCACCACCAACCCCTCGGTCTCCACCGCCGACGGCGTGGCGCTCGCGCTGCGGGCCGGCGCGGAGGTCTCGGACCTGGAGTTCGTCCAGTTCCACCCCACCGTCCTCTTCCTCGGCGCCGGCTCCGAGGGCCAGCAGCCGCTGGTCTCCGAAGCGGTACGCGGCGAGGGCGCCCACCTCGTGGACGCCTCCGGTACGCGCTTCATGGCCGGGCAGCACGAGCTGGCGGAGCTGGCCCCGCGCGACATCGTCGCCAAGGGCATCACGCGCCAGATGCAGCTCAAGGGCACCGACCACATGTACCTCGACGGCCGCCACTTCGGCGCCGAGATGTGGGAGCAGCGCTTCCCGACGATCCTGGCCGCCTGCCGGTCCCACGGCATCGACCCGGTCACCGAGCCCATCCCCGTGGCCCCCGCCGCGCACTACGCTTCCGGCGGCGTCCGCACCGACCTGCGGGGCCGTACGACCGTCCCCGGCCTGTACGCCTGCGGCGAGGTCGCCTGCACCGGGGTGCACGGCGCGAACCGGCTGGCGTCCAACTCGCTGCTCGAAGGACTCGTCTTCGCCGAGCGCATCGCCGCCGGCATCGTCGCCGACCGCCCTCGTTCCGGTGCGGCCGCCGGACCCGCCGGGACGCCCGTCCCGCTCCAGGCCCCCGAGACCCGGCTCGCGGTCCAGCGCGCCATGAGCCGGGGCGCCGGGGTGCTGCGCTCCGCCGAGAGCCTGGCCGCCGCGGCGGACGAGCTGGAGGAGCTGCACCTCGCCACCCGCGAGGCGGGGGCGGCGGAGACCAAGCCCGCGGTGCCCGGCGTCGAGGCGTGGGAGGCCACCAACCTGCTGCTCGTCGCCCGGGTCCTGGTCGCCGCCGCCCGCGCGCGCGAGGAGACCCGGGGCTGCCACTGGCGCGAGGACCGGCCCGAGCGCGACGACGCGGACTGGCGCCGCCACCTCGTCGTCCGGCTCGCCCCCGAGGACGGTCTCGTCCTCCGTCGGACGGATACCGAGGCGTTCGGGCCCGTGGATGCGCCCGGGGCAGCAGACTGCGCAGCGACGAGCACCACCCACCCCACTCCCGAGGAGCCGTAACCGTGAGCACGCCCGAAGAGAATCCGCGCCCCACTCCCGTGGACGTACCGCTGATCCGGGTCGGCGCGCCCGCCCCCGCCGCGGGCGGCTGCGGGGACGGCTGCGGCTGCGGCGGCGGCGAGGAGTACGAGGAGTGCGGGCTCGACCCCGCGCTCGCCCGGCTCCTCGCCGAGTCCGGCCTGGACCCCATCCAGGTCGAGGACATCGCGCACCTCGCCATCGCCGAGGACCTGGACGGCGGGGTGGACGTCACGACCGTCGCCACCGTCGCCGAGGATGCCATGGCCACCGGCGACTTCACCGCCCGCGAGGCCGGTGTGGTGGCCGGGCTGCGCGTGGCGGAGGCGGTCCTGTCGATCGTCTGCACCTCCGAGTTCGAGGTCGAGCGGCACGTCGAGGACGGCGACCGCGTCGCCCCCGGCCAGAAGCTGCTGACCGTCACCACCCGCACCCGCGACCTGCTCACCGGCGAGCGCAGCGCCCTCAACCTGCTCTGCCGGCTCTCCGGCATCGCCACCGCCACCCGCGCCTGGGCCGATGTGCTGGAGGGCACCAAGGCCGAGGTCCGCGACACCCGCAAGACGACGCCGGGGCTGCGCGCCCTGGAGAAGTACGCCGTGCGCTGCGGCGGCGGTGTCAACCACCGGTTCTCGCTGTCCGACGCCGCGCTCGTCAAGGACAACCACGTCATCGCGGCGGGCGGGGTCGCCGAGGCGTTCAAGCGGGTCAGGGAGGAGTTCCCGGAGGTCCCGATCGAGGTCGAGGTGGACACGCCGGCCCAGCTCACCGAGGTGCTGGACGCGGGTGCCGACCTGATCCTGCTGGACAACTTCACCCCGGCCGAGACCGCCGACGCCGTCGCCCTGACCGGCGGACGCGCCTTCCTGGAGTCCTCCGGCCGGCTCACCCTCGACTCGGCCCGCGCCTACGCGGAGGCCGGGGTCGACTATCTGGCCGTGGGCGCGCTGACCCACTCCTCGCCGATCCTGGACATCGGGCTGGACTTCCGCGACACCGACGGGGCCGGCGCCTGATGCTGCTCACCATCGACGTCGGGAACACCCACACCGTCCTCGGCCTGTTCGACGGCGAGGAGATCGTCGAGCACTGGCGGATCTCCACGGACGCCCGCCGCACCGCCGACGAACTCGCGGTGCTGCTCCAGGGCCTCATGGGCATGCACCCGCTGCTCGGCATGGAGCTGGGCGACGGCATCGAGGGCATCGCGATCTGCTCCACGGTCCCGGCCGTGCTGCACGAGCTGCGCGAGGTGACCCGCCGCTACTACGGCGATGTCCCCGCCGTGCTCGTGGAACCGGGCATCAAGACCGGGGTGCCGATCCTGATGGACAACCCGAAGGAGGTCGGCGCGGACCGCATCATCAACGCGGTCGCCGCCGTCGACCTGTACGGCGGTCCGGCGATCGTGGTCGACTTCGGCACGGCCACCACCTTCGACGCGGTGTCGGCCCGGGGCGAGTACACCGGCGGTGTCATCGCGCCCGGCATCGAGATCTCCGTCGAGGCGCTGGGCGTCAAGGGTGCCCAGCTCCGCAAGATCGAGCTGGCCCGGCCGCGCAGCGTCATCGGCAAGAACACCGTCGAGGCCATGCAGGCGGGCATCATCTACGGTTTCGCCGGCCAGGTCGACGGGGTCGTGGAGCGGATGAAGAAGGAGCTGGCGGCCGACCCGGACGATGTCACCGTCATCGCGACGGGCGGCCTTGCTCCGATGGTGCTGGGCGAGTCCTCCGTCATCGACGAGCACGAGCCCTGGCTGACCCTCATCGGACTCCGCCTGGTGTACGAGCGCAACGTGTCGCGGCTGTAGTACAGGCCGCTGACCGGCGGCTCCGGGTGCGACGGCACTCCGGAGCCGCCGCGCCACCCACGACCAGTTAAGCCGATTTTGTCCCTTTAGCACGTATTGTCGCGTCATGCCCACGCCCTACGGATCACGCGGCGGTATGGCCTTCAGCGCGGACGAGCTGCGAGTGCTCCGACGCGCCCTCGCCTTCGCGCTGCACCCCGCGCCCCTGCCCGACGAGGATGTCCAGGACTGCCTGCGGCTGGCGGGCAGTGTGGACGAGGCCGTCGCCGAGGCCGGACGGCTGCGCGCCTTCCTCCTCGCCGACCTCGTCCGCTACCGCGACGCCCTCCCCGGCTCCCTCACCGGATATCTGGAGCTCCTCCAGGACGCCCTGGCCGCCGGATACGACCCGCGCCCCGAGGACCTGGCCGCGCTGCGGGCCCTGCGCGGCGGCCCGCTGGCGGCGGCCCTCCTGGAGCGCTGCCAGATGATCGCGGAGCGCTCCGTACGCGCCCGGCTCGCCGGACGGGCCGTGCCCCGGACCGCCCCGGCGCCCCGCAGCCGGCTGCTCGCGCTGCCCGGCGGGCGTGCCGCCGGGCCGGACGAGCCGAAGACGCCGCCGGCCCCGGCCCGCCCCGTGCCGCCGTCCGAGCGCCCGGCGCCGAAGCCCTCCGAGGTCTTCCCGCCGCGCCGTCCCGTACCGCAGCCGCCGCAGCGCCGCGCGGGGTAGGGGTGTCCTCGGGGCGGGGAGGCGGCTCGCTACTCTGGAGGGCATGGACTACGTATCCGCGCTCGTGCCCCCCGTGGTGATGGCCGCCTTCTTCATCGGCCTGGTCGTGACGATCGTCAAGAGCCAGGGCGGCCCCAACAAGGCCAAGGAGGACGCGGCCGTGGACGCGGCGATCACCCGCGCCGAGTCGGTTCAGCAGACCCCGCGTACCGAAGGGGCCTGACCCCTCCGGGCCCGCGCCCGGCGCTCCCGTATGCGAAAGGGCGTACGACTCCCGAGGAGTCGTACGCCCTTTCGCTGTGTAAATAGCTACGCATTCCAGACATCTGGCACTAAGGTGACGCTGTGCCCCGTCAATTGGGAGAGCTCGAAGACGCCGTGATGACACGGGTCTGGGAATGGAACCGCCCGGTCACTGTGCGGGAAGTCCTGGAGGACCTCCAGCAGGAGCGGTCCATCGCCTACACCACCGTCATGACGGTAATGGACAATCTCCATCAGAAGGGCTGGGTCCGCCGCGAAGTGGAGGGCCGCGCATATCGATATACGGCCGTCTCCACCCGCGCCGCATACGCCGCCGCCCTGATGAACGAAGCCTGGTCGCTCAGCGACAACCCGGCGGCCGCGCTGGTCGCGTTCTTCGGGATGATGTCGGCCGAGCAGCGCGACGCTCTGCGCGACGCGATGCGGATCGTTCTGCCCGCTCTTCCCGAGGCCGGCGCGGACGGAGCAGGGGAGGGCGAACCCGGTGGAGCGGCCGATGGAGCGGAGCCGGAGGCCGGGCGATAGCGTCTGCGTATGCCCTCAGAGCTTCCGCATACCGATTTCCGGACCGAACCGTCGGTGATAAACGTGGCCATCACCGTCCGGCGCGCACGGACGAGCGATGTACCCGCCGTCCGCGGTCTCCTCGACGGCTACGTGCGGGAAGGCATCCTCCTCGACAAAGCCACGGTGACGCTTTACGAGGACATCCAGGAGTTCTGGATCGCCGAACGGGACGAGGACGCCTCGGTCGTCGGCTGCGGTGCGCTGCACGTCATGTGGGAAGACCTCGCCGAAGTCCGCACGCTCGCCGTCGATCACGGCCTCAAGGGCGCCGGAGTGGGCCACCAGGTCCTCGACAAGCTGCTGCGGACCGCCCGCTGGCTGGGTGTCCGCCGGGTTTTCTGTCTCACCTTCGAAGTCGACTTCTTCGCGAAGCACGGCTTCGTGGAGATCGGCGAGACGCCCGTCGACGGAGATGTCTACAGCGAGCTGCTGCGTTCCTATGACGAGGGAGTCGCGGAGTTCCTCGGTCTCGAACGAGTGAAGCCGAACACCTTGGGCAACAGCCGGATGCTTCTGCACCTGTGACCGCGCGAAGAGCGGGAAGTGGGGGGCCGCGCCCCTATGTCCGAATCGCGCACGTTTCCCGTCTCCTTGGGCTGCTGAACCTCTCCCGAGGGTTTGTGTTTTCCGGGGAAAAGCGGTTTCCTTTCCGCGTACTCCATTTTCGATGAAAGGAAATCCGGTGGCACAGAAGGTTCAGGTCCTTCTTGTTGACGACCTCGACGGTGGCGAGGCGGACGAGACGGTGACGTTCGCGCTGGATGGCAAGACGTACGAGATCGACCTCACCACCAGCAACGCGGACAAGCTGCGTTCCCTTCTCGAGCCCTACGCGAAGAACGGCCGGCGTACCGGTGGCCGTGCGGCGTCGGGGCGTGGCAAGGGCCGCGCCGTCTCCGGTGGCAACAAGGACACCGCCGAGATCCGTAAGTGGGCCCGCGAGAACGGCCACAATGTGAATGACCGCGGCCGCGTCCCCGCAGAGATCCGCGAGGCTTACGAGAAGGCCAACGGCTGAGCCACGGGCTCATCGTGGAACAAGCCCGCCCGGGCACGCGCCAGTCGGGCCCGGTGGCATTCCGTTGCCACGGCGTCCACGAGCCGGACGAGGTCGGGAGCGTCACCACGCCTGCTCCCGAAGCCGGAGAAGGCCGGGAGCGCCGGCGCTTCGTCCTGTTCCCGTGACGGCCCGGGGGGCCGCAGCCAGGAGGCGGCCCCCGGCTCCACCGGACGTCCCGGAGGCGGCGGAGCGGTGATCCGCCCGCCCGCGCCCAGACCGGTCAGCGACAGCGCGACCCCGCCCCACTCCAGCCAGTCGAGCAGCCCCGGCAGCTCCTCCGCGCTTCCCGGCGCCACCAGCAGGCTCATCCGCAGCCCCATGAGCGCCACCGGCCCCGTAGGGCCCACCCGTCGCAGCGCCGCGTGCCCGGCGACGGCGGGCACGACGAGCGCGTCGAACCGCAGCCCGGTCAGCAGCCGCACCGGTGAACCGCCCGCCGTGGCCCAGCCCATCTCCCGCTCGTACCACCCGGCCCAGCCGTCCCCCGGCTCGCCCCGGGAGGCACCGCCCAGCTCGACGGAGGGCGGGACGCGGGGCGGCGGCACGGTGAGGGTCATGACGGAACAACCCTCCACCGGCCCCGCAGGTTACGTACCGCGCACGCGTGAACGCTTAGGGTGTCCGGGTTGGGGGCGTACGGGCGCATTCAGGAGTACGAGGATGTTCGCCCGTAGCGGAGGGAACCCGCGTACGCCGCATGGACTGTCTGTAATTGCGGGTAAGACATCCCTAGTGGGGAGGGGCGACACGCAAGCCATGCATGTCTCACGTTCGCCATCGGCGTACTGGCGACTGGGGTATCTGTCTGGCCTGCGGGAACATCGTCTCGCACCATCGGGTTGGAGCAGTTGTCGGCGTTCGGGGCGGGGCATCCGCCAGGAAGCAAGGCCGTGTGTCGGCAGTCGAAATGAGCGGTCCCCGCTTGCGGGACTAAGCTGCGGAAGGACAGGGAGGGGACCGACCCCTTACTGCCTGACCGCTCTGAGGAGCGATTAACGATGTTCGAGAGGTTCACCGACCGCGCGCGGCGGGTTGTCGTCCTGGCTCAGGAAGAAGCCCGGATGCTCAACCACAACTACATCGGCACCGAGCACATCCTCCTGGGCCTGATCCACGAGGGTGAGGGTGTCGCCGCTAAGGCCCTGGAGAGCCTCGGGATTTCGCTCGAGGCGGTCCGCCAGCAGGTGGAGGAGATCATCGGCCAGGGCCAGCAGGCCCCGTCCGGCCACATCCCCTTCACGCCCCGGGCCAAGAAGGTCCTGGAGCTGTCGCTCCGCGAGGCCCTCCAGCTCGGCCACAACTACATCGGCACGGAGCACATCCTGCTCGGCCTGATCCGCGAGGGCGAGGGCGTCGCCGCCCAGGTCCTCGTGAAGCTCGGCGCCGACCTGAACCGGGTGCGCCAGCAGGTCATCCAGCTGCTGTCCGGGTACTCCGGAGGCAAGGAGGCCGCCACCGCCGGCGGCCCCGCGGAGGGCACGCCCTCCACGTCGCTGGTGCTCGACCAGTTCGGCCGCAACCTCACGCAGGCCGCCCGCGAATCCAAGCTCGACCCGGTCATCGGGCGCGAGAAGGAGATCGAGCGGGTCATGCAGGTGCTCTCCCGCCGTACGAAGAACAACCCGGTGCTCATCGGTGAGCCCGGCGTCGGCAAGACGGCGGTCGTCGAGGGCCTGGCCCAGGCCATCGTCAAGGGCGAGGTGCCCGAGACCCTGAAGGACAAGCACCTCTACACCCTGGACCTCGGCGCCCTGGTCGCCGGCTCCCGCTACCGCGGTGACTTCGAGGAGCGCCTGAAGAAGGTGCTCAAGGAGATCCGCACCCGCGGCGACATCATCCTGTTCATCGACGAGCTCCACACCCTGGTGGGTGCGGGCGCCGCCGAGGGCGCGATCGACGCCGCGAGCATCCTCAAGCCCATGCTGGCGCGAGGCGAGCTGCAGACCATCGGTGCCACCACGCTGGACGAGTACCGCAAGCACCTGGAGAAGGACGCCGCGCTGGAGCGCCGCTTCCAGCCGATCCAGGTCGCGGAGCCGTCGCTGCCGCACACCATCGAGATCCTCAAGGGTCTGCGCGACCGCTACGAGGCCCACCACCGCGTGTCCATCACGGACGAGGCGCTGGTGCAGGCCGCGACGCTGGCCGACCGGTACATCTCGGACCGCTTCCTGCCGGACAAGGCGATCGACCTGATCGACGAGGCCGGTTCCCGGATGCGCATCCGCCGGATGACCGCGCCGCCGGACCTCCGCGAGTTCGACGAGAAGATCGCGGGCGTCCGCCGCGACAAGGAGTCGGCCATCGACTCCCAGGACTTCGAGAAGGCGGCTTCCCTCCGCGACAAGGAGAAGCAGCTGCTGGCGGCGAAGGCCAAGCGCGAGAAGGAGTGGAAGGCCGGCGACATGGACGTCGTGGCCGAGGTCGACGGCGAGCTGATCGCCGAGGTCCTGGCCACCGCCACCGGCATTCCGGTCTTCAAGCTGACCGAGGAGGAGTCCTCGCGGCTGCTGCGCATGGAGGACGAGCTCCACAAGCGCGTCATCGGGCAGAAGGACGCCATCAAGGCGCTCTCGCAGGCGATCCGCCGTACGCGGGCCGGTCTGAAGGACCCGAAGCGCCCCGGTGGCTCGTTCATCTTCGCCGGCCCGTCCGGTGTCGGTAAGACCGAGCTGTCCAAGACGCTCGCCGAGTTCCTGTTCGGCGACGAGGACGCGCTGATCTCCCTCGACATGTCGGAGTTCAGCGAGAAGCACACGGTCTCGCGTCTCTTCGGTTCGCCCCCCGGCTACGTGGGTTACGAGGAGGGCGGCCAGCTCACCGAGAAGGTGCGCCGCAAGCCGTTCTCCGTCGTCCTCTTCGACGAGGTCGAGAAGGCCCACCCCGACATCTTCAACTCCCTGCTCCAGATCCTGGAGGACGGTCGCCTGACCGACTCCCAGGGCCGGGTCGTGGACTTCAAGAACACGGTCATCATCATGACGACCAACCTCGGGACCCGGGACATCTCCAAGGGCTTCAACCTGGGCTTCGCCGCCCAGGGCGACGTCAAGACGAACTACGAGCGGATGAAGGTCAAGGTCAACGAAGAGCTCAAGCAGCACTTCCGGCCCGAGTTCCTCAACCGTGTGGACGACACGGTCGTCTTCCACCAGCTCAGCCAGGAAGACATCATCGAGATCGTCGACCTGATGGTCGCGAAGGTGGACGAGCGGCTCAAGGACCGTGACATGGGCATCGAGCTCAGCACGGACGCCAAGAAGCTGCTCGCGAAGAAGGGCTACGACCCCGTGATGGGCGCCCGGCCGCTGCGCCGGACGATCCAGCGCGAGATCGAGGACGTCCTCTCGGAGAAGATCCTCTTCGGCGAGCTGCGCCCCGGCCACATCGTGGTCGTCGGCAGCGAGGGCGAGGGCGACGACGAGAAGTTCACCTTCCGCGGTGAGGAGAAGTCGGCTCTGCCCGACGTCCCGCCGATCGAGCAGGCGGCGGGCGGCGGCCCGAACATGACGAAGGAAGCGTGACAGGCGCCTTCTGCCTCTCCCGGCAGTAACGCCCGAGCGTCCGAAGGGGCGGCCCCGGACCGGTTTCGACCGGCCGGGGCCGCCCCTTTGCGCGTCACGGACTCGGTGACAGCGGCGTCACAGGACCGTTCCGGTCGCGTTCGCTACGCGCATTGACCGAAAACCGCTGGTTAGGCTGGCCCCGCTTCGGGCGGCCTGCCCGAGAGGGCTTCTCGATTGCGAACGAAGAGCCCGGGATCACGTAACGAACGAGGGGGACGGGCACGCCATGGGCAGAGGCGATGTGTCGCGCAGGCGGATGATCAAGCTGGCCGGAGCCGGAGCGGGGCTGGCCCTGCTCGGCGCCGGGACCGCGGCCTGCGGCCCGGTCGAGGAGCCGGCCGAGGGCGGCGGCTCCGGTTCGGGGAAGCCCGGTGAGTCCGGGAAGCCCGGGGGCGCCGCCCCCGAGCCGGGCGGGAAGCCGAAGCCGGCCTGGCAGCACGCCGCGGCGTACGACGGACTGGCCTGGATATCCGCAGTCGCCGTGGTCGACGACGTGGTGCTGGTCTCCGGCGACCCGCTGGTGGCCCGCGACCTGTCCACCGGCAAGGAACTCTGGTCCCGTGCCGAGGTGACCACCCCGGGCGCGAGCATGCTCATCGGCGACGGCACCCTCTACCTGGCCAGCGCCCGGTACGACGGCAACGTCATCGGTCTCGACCCCAGGACCGGCAGGGACACCTGGCGCAGCCGGCTCGGTGACAAGGAGTACTCCCAGCCCCGGGTCATCGCCGCCGACGCCGGTCACGTCTACGTCGTCGCCGGGATCCTGGACAAGAACTTCCGGACCCCCGACAACGTGATCGCCGCCATCGACACCTCCTCGGGCAAGGTCGTCTGGCGCGAGCGGCGCGACCACGGCACCGAGACGAACGGCCTCACCGCGCGGGTCTCCGGCAAGCGCCTCGTCTACACGGACTTCCGCGAGAACCTCACGGTCCGCGACACCGCGACCGGCCACCAGGTCTGGACGAAGAAGATCGGCCGCACCGCCAACCGGGGCTTCGAGCTCCACGAGGGCCTGGTCATCATCGCGACCGGCGAGAAGATGCGCGCCTTCGACCTGGAGACGGGCGCCGAGCGCTGGTCCTTCGCGACCGAGGAGTACAGCCGGTTCAACGACCCGGCCGTTCTGGACGGCGTCCTCTACGTCTCGGACACCGGCCACGCCCTGTGGGCGGTCGATCCGGCGACCGGGAAGCGCCACTGGCACAACGAGGAGAGCCTGGAGATCGCGGCCCCCTGGCAGTTCGCCAAGGTGGGCGGCGTCCTCTACGGGGCCACCCAGTTCGACAAGAACGGCGGCATCCACGCCTTCGACCCGTCCGACGGCAAGCTGCTGTGGACGTACAACGACGGCTCCGGCGACATCGACCGCTGGTACCTGGCCGCGGGCGGCAAACGTCTGGTCGCGCTGCATGCGGAGAAGGTGACCGGGCTGCCCGTGGGGTAGCCGGGTGTCCCTGCCGGTCAGGGCCGGCGGGACACCCTCGGACCACCGGGCCGAAGGTCCCGAAACGGACGGCCTTCGGTCCCACCGCCGGTGACAAGGCGCACAGGCCGTTTCGGGCCTACTAGCCGGCTTAGGAGCAACGGGCCCGATCCGTCGGGGGCCTTTCGGCCCTGCGGTGGACGGGCCCTCCGCACGCGCGGGACCGTATGCCCGCACAGGGGGCGTATGTCCGGTTGGGGCGGTTTGGAACAGGGCGTAAACCTGTTCCGGGGAGGACTTTCGCAGGTCTTCCCCGGGGGATGGGCGGGGTCCTCCGAGCGAATTCCCGGGGAGCTTTCTACGGCTTTTGATCGTAGATGGGGTGTTTGAGCACCGGCGGGGGCGCGGGTTACCAAGGTATGGCCAGCCCGGCACACCGCCGGGTCCAGTCATCTCCGGAGGATTTCCGCTTATGTCGAAGCGCGTTACGTTCCAGTCCCGCCGCCCGTCCGTGTCCCGTGTCCGTGGAGCCGTCGTGGCAGCCGGCCTGGGGACGTCGATGGTTCTCGGTGCGGGCGCTGCGTTCGCGGCCGGCACTGCGGACGCCCCCAAGACCCCGGCCCTGGCCACCTCGGCCACCGCCGACTCGGTCGCCAAGCAGGCCGCCGCGCAGGGCAAGGCCGCCGAGCACACCGCGGCCAAGAAGGCCGAGGACGCGAAGAAGAAGGCCGCCGCCGCGAAGAAGAAGGCCGCCGCCAAGAAGAAGGCCATCGCCAAGCTTCCCTGGGAGACCCCGGTCAGCCACTACGAGCTGAGCGCCAGCTTCGGCAACGACGGCAGCCGCTGGGCCCACAAGCACTCCGGCCAGGACTTCGCCGTGCCGATCGGCACCAAGGTCGAGGCCGCCCACAGCGGCACGATCGTGAAGGCCGGCCCGAACGGCGGCGGCGACGGCCCCGCGTACGGCAACGCCATCGTGATCTCGCACGGCAACGGCACGTACTCGCAGTACGCGCACCTGTCCAAGATCGACGTGCACATCGGGCAGCACGTGAACAAGGGCGAGAAGATCGCCCTGTCCGGCAACACCGGCAACTCCAGCGGCCCGCACCTGCACTTCGAGATCCGGACCACCCCGAACTACGGTTCGGCGGTCAACCCGGTCAACTTCCTGCACAAGCACGGCATCAACGTCTGATCCGGCCCGTGCTCCCGGCTCCCCGGCCCCTGCTTCCGAGCAGGGTCACCGGGGGGCTTCGGTGTCGTGGGCCCGGGTGACCAGCTCGACGGCGACTTCGAGGGTGGCCTTGCGCTTCTCCTCGGGGTCGCCTTCGACGTCCTGCAGGGCGAGCATCCCGGCGTGCAGGGTGATGAGCGCGCTGAAGCACCGCACCTGGTCGGTGAGCGGCGCGCCCGGTTCCTTGATCAGGTCCACCAGGCCCAGGACCCGGTTCTTGATGGTCCTGCCGATGCTCAGGTCCCGTACGGTCGCCTGGTTCTCCTGCATGAAGCGGAAGAGCGGGGCCGCCTGGGCCAGCGCGTCGCTGTAGCGGCGGAGGATCTCCGTCTTCGTCTCCAGGGTGCGCGGCTGGGTCTCACCCCAGGCGATCAGCTCCTCCACCGGCTGGTTCAGGTCCTCGAAGATGCTGACGAGGATGTCTTCCTTGGTCTTGAAGTGGTAGTAGAGCGCCGCCTTGGTGACGTCCAGCTTCTCGGCGATCTCCCGGAGCGAGGTCTTCTCGTACCCCTGCTCGGCGAAGAGCTCCAGGGCGACGTCCTGGATGCGCTGGCGGGTGTTGCCCCGGCGCGGCTGCGGCGTGCTGCCCATGGTGCTCTCCCAAATTAACTTACTTGACGCCCGGCTAGTTACGGGTCTACCTTCCTCCAGTGTAAGCAACTAGCCGGGCGGCAAGTAAGGGCCCGGTGGCAGGGTGACAGGGGAGTTGGGGCAGATGGCGGACCTGATCAAGACGGCGGACGGGAAGGCGGGCGGCCCACCGGCCACGAAGGCGGAGCCAATGGCTCCGCCGCAGCGCAGCGTCCGCGTGGTGGTGCTCGCCCTGATGATCGCCATGCTGCTGGCCATGCTCGACAACCTGATCGTCGGCACCGCGATGCCGACCATCGTCGGTGACCTCGGCGGCCTCGAACACCTCTCGTGGGTCGTCACCGCCTACACCCTGGCCACCGCCGCCTCGACGCCCATCTGGGGCAAGCTCGGCGACATGTACGGGCGCAAGGGCATCTTCCTCACGTCCATCGTGATCTTCCTGATCGGCTCGGTTCTCAGCGGCATGGCCCAGGACATGGGCCAGCTGATCGGCTTCCGGGCCGTCCAAGGCCTCGGCGCCGGCGGTCTGATGGTCGGCGTCATGGCGATCATCGGCGACCTCGTGCCGCCCCGCGAGCGCGGCAAGTACCAGGGCATGATGGCCGGCGTGATGGCCATCGCCATGATCGGCGGGCCCCTCGTCGGCGGCACCATCACCGACCACCTCGGCTGGCGCTGGAGCTTCTACATCAACCTCCCGCTCGGCGCCGTCGCACTGATCATGATCACCGCAGTCCTGCACCTGCCCAAGCGGGAGCGGACCAAGCGGAACGTCGACTACCTCGGCGCCGCGCTGCTCACCGTCGGCATCACCGCGATCGTGCTGGTCACCACCTGGGGCGGTTCCGAGTACGACTGGAACTCCGCGGTCATCATGGAGCTCATCGCGATCGGCGTCGCCTCGCTGGCCGGCTTCCTCTTCGTCGAGACGAAGGCCGCCGAGCCGATCATCCCGCTCCACATATTCCGCAACCGCAACTTCACACTCATGTCCGTGGTCGGCTTCATGGCCGGGTTCGTGATGTTCGGCGCGGTGCTGTTCCTGCCGCTCTACCAGCAGTCCGTGCAGCACGCCTCCGCGACCAACTCGGGGCTGCTGCTCCTGCCGATGCTGCTGTCCATGATGGTCGTCTCGCTCATCGCGGGCCGGGTCACCACCAGCACCGGCAGGTACAAGGTCTTCCCCGTCGTGGGCTCGATCCTCATGGTCGTCGGCCTCTTCCTGCTCGCCCAGATGGACACCGGCACCAGCCGCCTCACCTCCGGGCTGTACATGGCGGTGCTCGGCGCCGGCATGGGCTTCCTGATGCAGATCACGATGCTCGTCGCGCAGAACAGCGTCGAGCTGAAGGACATGGGCGTCGCCTCCTCCTCGACCACCCTCTTCCGTACGCTCGGCAGCTCCTTCGGCGTTGCCATCATGGGCGCGCTGTTCACCGGCCGGGTCCAGGACGAGATGGCGTCGCGCGGCGGCGGCGCCGCCACTGCGCACTCCGCCCAGCTGGACGCGGCGAGTCTGGCCAAGCTGCCGGTGCCGGCGCGCGAGGCGTACGAGTTCGCGGTGTCGTCCGGCACCCACATCGCGTTCCTCGTCGGCGCGTCCGTCGGCCTGGCCGCGGTCGTCGCCTCCGTGTTCGTCAAGGAGGTCCCGCTGCGGGGCGCCGGCCCCGAGGCCAAGCCCGCCCCGGCGGTCGCGGAGATCTGACCGGACAGGGATACGCGCGGAGCGCCCCGGAGGGACACGCCCCGGGGCCCTCCCCGTGTCCGGAGGGTCCCGGCACGCCTCGCCCGTCAGCGCCCCTCGTCGGCTCCCGGCTCCGACGGGCTCCGCTGCTCCGTGAACTGGAGCATCGGATAGCTGCCGGTGGCCGTCGGCGCGTGCTCGGGCAGCCACAGCACCGCGACCGCCCCGCCACTGCCCTCCGCCGCGCCCTCCGGCGCCGCGTTCCGGAACGTCAGCCGGGCCCCGAGCACTCGGGCCTGGCCCGCCGCGATCGTCAGCCCGAGACCGTGCCCGCGCCCGGCCCGGTCGGCCGACCCGG
This sequence comes from Streptomyces sp. DT224, assembly GCF_049844595.1. Lineage (NCBI taxonomy): Bacteria > Bacillati > Actinomycetota > Actinomycetes > Kitasatosporales > Streptomycetaceae > Streptomyces > Streptomyces sp. DT224. Next base: position 19,981 of record NZ_JBNCLI010000005.1, on the reverse strand, counting down.
TACGGAACCGGCTCGGTCCCTCCCGCAGCAGCGCCGCCGGGAACCCGGGCCCGTGGTCGCGGACCCGGACCACCCGGCCCTCGACCGTGACCTCCACCGGGGTCGCCCCGTGCTTGGCCGCGTTGCCCAGCAGGTTGCCGAGGATGCGCTCCAGGCGGCGCGGGTCCGTGTTGACCCAGGAGTCGTGGACCACCTGCACCCGGACCTCCGGGTCCAGCAGCGCCACCCGCCGGCTGACGAACTCGCCGAGCGCGATCTCCTGGAGCTCGGCCCGCTCCGACGCGCTGTCCAGCCGGGCCACCTCAAGGACGTCCTCGACCAGCGTGCGCATCGCCTGGGCCCGGTCGCGCACCAGCTCCGTGGGGCGGCCCGGAGGCAGCAGCTCGGCCGCCGTGAGCAGCCCGGTCACCGGCGTCCGCAGCTCGTGCGCGATGTCCGCGGTGACCCGGCGCTCCGCCTCGATCCGCTCGTTCAGCGCGTCGGTCAGCGCGTCCACCGCGCCGGCCAGCTCGTCCGTCTCGTCGCGCACGACACCGCCGACCGCGTCCCTGACCCGGACGTCCGTGTTGCCCTGGGCCACCTTCCCGGCGGCGGCGGCCGCCTTGCGCAGCCGCCGCGAGAGCTGGCCGCCGATCAGCACACCCAGCGCGGAGCCGCCGAGGACCACCGAGACCGAACCGATGATCAGCGCCCGGTCCAGGTCGCCCATGATCGTGGTCGAGCGGTCCGCGAACCGGGTGTGCAGCGACAGCACGTTCCCGTTGCCCACCGGCACGGCAGCCCAGACGTCGGGCACCCCGCCGGAGTCGTCCACATGCGTGGCGCGGCGGTTGCGCCGGGTCTCCTCGCGCAGGCTCCGCGGCATCGTCGGATCGTTGAGCTTCGCCCCGAACCGCGGGTCGGCCTTCTTCGTCTTCTTCGCCTCGTACAGCAGCTGCGCGTAGGTCAGCCGTTCCAGCTGGACCTCGCGGGCGTTCTCCAGCATCGAGACGCGGGCCGCGTTGTGCACCACCAGGCTCAGCGCCACGGCGATCAGCGCGCCGACCGCCGCGATCGCGATGCTGATCTTCCAGCGGACGCCCGTCCGCAGGGAGGGCCGCCTCATGCCCGGAGCTTGTAGCCGAAGCCGCGGACCGTCTCGATCCGGTCCTGGCCGATCTTCGTGCGCAGCCGCTGCACATGGACGTCCACGACCCGGGTGTCCCCGCCCCAGCCGTAGTCCCAGACCCGTTCGAGCAGCTTGTCGCGGGAGAGCACGGTGCCAGGCGTCGTGGAGAATTCCAGGAGCAGCCGCATCTCGGTCGGGGTCAGCGCCACCTGGGCACCGCCCCTGCGGACCTCCATGCCCTCGGTGTCGACCTCCAGGTCCCCGAAGACCAGCACCCCGCCCACGGCCTCGGACTCCGGCTGCCCGCCGCCGGTCCGGTCGCCCGCCGCATGGCCGAAGCGGCGCAGCACGGCCCTGATCCGGGCCACCAGGACCGCCCCGTCGAACGGCTTGGTGACGTAGTCGTCCGCGCCGGCCTCCAGACCCAGGACCACGTCGATCGAGTCGGCCCGCGCCGACAGCATGATCACGGGGACCGTGGACTCGTCCCGGATACGGCGGCACAGGCTGACCCCGTCCAGACCGGGGACCATGACGTCGAGCAGCGCGATGTCGGGCCGGTCCGCCCGGAACGCCTCCAGACCGGTCAGTCCGTCGGGCACCGCGGTGACCGCGAAGCCCACCCGTTCCAGCGCGAGCTGGGTGGCCTCGCGGATGACGTCGTCGTCCTCGACGAACAGCACATGGGTCTCGGCCATCGGAAAGCTCTCAGTTCCTCGGCGGTTCCGTGGGTTCGGGAAGGTCCCCGTCGCCCGCGCCCACGGCTCGGTTGAAGTCGTTGCGCACCCGGTCCCGCTCGGTGAACCGGCCGTTCGCCCAGTGGTACGTGATCACCTCGTCGCCCGAGGGATAGGCCACCGCGTCCTTCTTCTCGTACACCTGGGTCGTCACCACCAGGTCCCCGCGGTCGATGGTGCCGTAGACGGCGGGCTGCTCGACGGTGAAGACGTTCCGGTACGTCCCGTCGGCGCGCGGCCGGTAGACGTAGGTGCCGACTCCCACCGAGTCGCCGCAGGTCATCACGTTCACCACGACGTCGGCGGACGAGCCGCCGGTGATCCTGCCGTACGAGGTGTCCACCGGATACTCGTCGCCGCTGCACGCCTTCAGGTCCATCCGGACCCGGCCGCTCACCTTCGGGTCCGCCTTGAGCAGCGCCACGGCGTCCACCCGGGGCGCGGGCCTCGCCGTGGCGGCGGCCGTCGTGCTCGGGGTGACCTGGACGACCGGTTCGGCGCCCGCCGGACCCTCGTCCCGGGTGCCGGTGCCGCCGGTCGAGCAGCTGACGGCGAACAGCCCGAAGACGGCGAGGCCGGCCAGGGCCGCGCTGCTCGCCGCCCAGCCGGTCAGCAGGCGCCTGCCGGCGCCGGCCGCTGCCACGCCCGTTGTGCCGGTGACCGTGCCGTCGTCACCGCTGCCTGTCAGGCCGCGCACCGCTCCCGCCCCCGCTCCTCGGCGCGCCGGACCTCCCGGCTCGCCGCCTCCCTGTTCTCCAGCTCCTGGCGCAGCCGCGCCAGCGCACGGTGCAGCGTGCTCTTCACCGTACCGGCCGACATGCCGAGCGCCGCCGCCGTCTCCTCCGTGCTCATCTGCTCCCAGTGTCGCAGGACGACGACACTGCGCTGCTTGGGAGCCAGCACGCCCAGGATGTCCATGAGCAGGGCGCGGTCGGCGCGCTGCTCGGTGCCGTCCTCGATGCTGGCGTCGGGCAGCTGCTCGGTGGGCACCTCGTCCAGCTTGCGCGCCCGCCACCACTCGGTGCGGGTGTTGATCATGACGCGGCGCAGATAGGCGTCGGCGAGGGACTTGTCCTCGATGCGGTCCCAGCGGCCGTAGGTGCGGGCCAGCGCGGTCTGGAGCAGGTCCTGGGCGTCCACGGGGTCCGGGACGAGCCGGCGCGCACTGCGCAGCAGCGCCTCCTGCCGGGTCCGTACGTACTCTTCAAAGCCGAGCACCTCGCCCTGCGCCATCACAACCGCCTCCATCCCCGTGAATCCCCGTGAACCGCTCGTACCGCTGCCCGCCGGTGGTCGTTTCCGGCTGACGTCGCAGACGCTACGGAGCGGTTGTCACGAGGGTGTGCGAGGCAGCCGTAGGCGGACGCACGGCTGTCCATCGGTTGTGTAACAGCGCGGGGAGGAGACCGGACAAAGGACCCCGCGCCGGACGTGCGAAGGGCCCGCCCGCCCCGTCATTGTCACGGGGCGGGCGGGCCCTGTCCGCCGTTGTTACGAAGGCGGGCGGACGCTGTTACGCGGGTGGGACGGCCGGGTCCGTCAGGTCAGCGGCAGCCGGTACCGCCGGTCGGCGAGCGGCTCGACCAGACCGTCGGCGACCAGCCCGTCCAGCGCGCGGGCCCGCTGCACCGGCTCGTCCCACACCGCGTCGAGCGCCGCCTGCGGGACCGGGCCGACCGCCTCGCGCAGCACGGCGAGGAGCCTGCCGCGCACCTGCCGGTCCGTGCCGGCGTAGGTCTGGCCGCGGCGCGGCGGCCCCTGGTGCGCGGGCTTCCCGGCCAGCCGCCAGGCGCACTGCTCCGCGATCGGGCACCGCGAGCAGTCCTCGTTCTTCGCGGTGCAGACGAGGGCGCCCAGCTCCATCGTGGCCGCCGCCCAGCGAGCCGCCCGCTCGTCCTCGTCCGGCAGCAGCTCCCGGGCGAGCCTGCGCTCGGCGGCGGTCGTCGCGTTCGGCGGGTACTGGATGCCGGTCGCGGCCCGTGCGAAGACCCGGCGGACGTTGGTGTCGAGGACGGCGTGGCGCTGCCGGTACGCGAACGAGGCCACGGCCGCCGCCGTGTATTCGCCGATGCCGGGCAGGGCGAGGAGCTGGGCGTGCTCACGCGGTACGTCGCCGCCATGGCGTTCCGTTATCGCCTGGGCGGCCCCGTGGAGACGCAGAGCCCGGCGCGGGTAGCCGAGCCGGCCCCAGGCGCGGACCGCCTCGCCGGGCGGCTCGGCCGCGAGGTCGGCGGGGCGGGGCCAGCGGGCGAGCCACTGCTCGTACACCGGCAGGACCCGGTTGACGGGGGTCTGCTGCAGCATGAACTCGCTCACCATCACACCCCAGGCCCCCGCTTCGGGGCGCCGCCAGGGCAGATCGCGGGCGTGCTGGTCGAACCATCCGATCACGGGGGCGTGGAGGGAGGCGGGGGGCGTCTGTGTCGCAGTCGTGGCAGTCATCGCACCATCGATCCTGACACGGCGTTCCGGTAAGAGCCCCACGCCCCGCGAGCGGTTGCGGCAACTGGCCGATGGGCCGTTCTCCGCCCACCTCGGCGCACTCGCCGTGCGTAAACGTTTCGTCGCACACGGCGACATCGGTCGCTCCCGACGCCCGAACTGGCCCGCGCGGGATGATGATCCGCAAAACTTGGGGATCAAGGCGGCGGGTGGGGCGGGAGTTGGGCCGGATCTCTCGTACAGTTTGGGCCGTGGGATCTCTGCGCAATCCGATCGGTCCGCTACCCTCCAGCATCTACTGGCGACGGAGGGCGGTCGCGGCGGCCCTGGTCGTGCTGCTCGCGCTGCTGATCGCATGGGCCGTCACCTCCGGTGGCGGCGGCGGGGATCACCACGACGACTCCAAGGCGCCCGGCTCCGGCCCCGCGGGCTCGATCACGCCCGGACCCTCCGGTTCCGGCCCCGCGATCACCGAACAGCCCGGCGGGAGCGGCGAGTCCAACGGCTCCGGCGGCAGCGGCGGTGACAAGGACGGCAGTTCGGGCGGCGGTTCCGCCGGTACGGGCGGGGGCTCGGGCTCCTCGGACGCCAACGGCGGTGGCCAGGAAACCGGTTCGGGTTCCGCTTCCGGTTCCACCGGCTCCGGCGCCGCGGACGGAGCGGAGGCCGCGCGTCCCGTCCCGGCCGGCTCCTCGCTCCCCGACTGCGCGGCGGGCGCGATCCGGGTCGGCCTGAAGACCGAACTCAGCTACGCCCCCGACGAGAAGCCCACGTTCCGGCTGTTCGTCACGAACACCTCGTCCACCGCCTGCAAGGCCGACTTCGGGCCGAAGAGCGCGGTGCTCACCGTCACCGAGGCGGGCGGGGACGATGACGAGGTGTGGTCCTCCAAGGACTGCCCGCGCGATGCGAAGCCCGTCCTGATCGAGGTCCCCGCCGGGAAGACCGTCGTGCACACCGTGGAGTGGGACCGGGCGAAGAGCGCCCCCAAGTGCGCGACGCCGCCCGCGGGCAAGGCCGAGCCGGGCACGTACCTCGTGGAGGCCAAGGCGCCGGGCGAGCCCGTGCAGCGCGCCTCGTTCGTCCTCGCGAAGGACTGAGCACCGGGGCCGGCACGCCGAGGAGCGGGGTCTCCCCTTTCGAGCGAAGCCGAGAACTCGGGGATGCGCCCGACGCCGCCCTGCCCGCCCTCCGGGCGCCCGCCCAGGATTGCGGGACAGTCCTCAGACGTACCGTTCGAGGATGGACGACTCGGCCAGCCGGGACAGGCCCTCGCGCACGCTGCGCGCCCTGGCCTCGCCGACCCCGTCCACCGTCTGGAGGTCGTCCACGCTCGCCGCGAGCAGCTTCTGCAGACCGCCGAAGTGCTCCACGAGCCGGTCGATGATCGCGCCCGGCAGCCGCGGCACCTTCGCCAGCAGCCGGAAACCGCGCGGCGACACCGCCGAGTCCAGCGTCTCGGGCGAGCCGCTGTAGCCCAGCGCCCGCGCTACGACCGGGAGTTCGAGCAGCTCCGTGTGGGTCAGCGAGTCCAGCTCGGTCAGCGCCTCCGCCACCGTGCGCGAACGCTTCGCCGTCGGCTCCGGCACGTAGTCCCGCACGACCAGCTCGCGCTCCGGCTCCACACCCGCGATCAACTCGTCGAGCTGGAGCGAGAGCAGCCGTCCGTCGGTGCCGAGCTCCACCACGTACTCGGCGATCTCCGTCGCGATCCGGCGGACCATCTCCAGGCGCTGGGCCACCGCCGTCACGTCCCGGACGGTCACCAGGTCCTCGATCTCCAGCGCGGAGAGCGTCCCGGCGACCTCGTCCAGCCGCAGCTTGTACCGCTCCAGCGTGGCCAGGGCCTGGTTGGCGCGGGACAGGATCGCCGCCGACTCCTCCAGGACCCGCCGCTCCCCGTTCACGTACAGCGCGATCAGGCGCATCGACTGGGAGACCGAGACGACCGGGAAGTTGCACTGCTTGGAGACCCGGTCCGCCGTGCGGTGCCGGGTGCCGGTCTCCTCGGTGGGGATCGACGCGTCCGGGACCAGCTGCACACCGGCACGCAGGATCTTGGACATGTCCTTGTCGAGGATCAGCGCGCCGTCCAGCTTGGCCAGCTCCCGCAGCCGGGTCGCGGTGAACTCCACGTCCAGCACGAAGCCGCCCGTGCACATCGACTCGACGGTCTTGTCCATGCCGAGCACGATCAGACCACCGGTGTTGCCGCGGAGAATGCGCTCCAGGCCGTCCCGCAGGGCCATTCCGGGCGCGACGGCGCTCAACGAGGCGCGCATCAGCGCCTCGTTGCCCGTGGTTTGGCCGGACTTTCCGGGCGATGCTGCCCGGTCGCTGGCTGCCACTGCACTCCTCCGGTCACAGGTTTGCGGTGCCCTCGTGGCCTGTCGCTAGGGAGCAGGCCCAATCCGATCGAAGGACCCGGGGAGTGTCCGACACATCCCCTGGTCCCTCGTACCGTTCGTACGGACGGGCGAGACCAGGGCAAAGTCTACCGGCGCGCGTCGTCCTCCCGGGGGGCCTGTGCGCGGGTCCGGCGCGGGAGCGCCCTGAGCGCGTCGCCCATGTCGGCCACTTCCGTCACCTTCATACCGGCCGGGACCTTGCCCGGATCCGTCGGGACCAGGGCGTGCGTGAACCCCAGGCGGTACGCCTCGGCCAGCCTGCGCTGCACCCCGGTGACCCGTCTGACCTCGCCCGCGAGCCCCACCTCGCCGATCGCCACCAGGTTCTTCGGCAGCGGGGTGTCGCTCGCCGCGCTCGCCAGCGCCAGCGCGATCGCCAGGTCGGCGGCCGGCTCGGACAGCTTCACACCGCCCACCGTCGCGCTGTAGATGTCCCGCTTGCCCAGCGAGCTGATCCGGCCGCGCTGCTCCAGGACCGCGAGCATCATCGACACCCGGGAGGTCTCCAGACCCGAGGTGGTCCGCCGGGGGGACGGGATCTGCGAGTCCACCGTCAGCGCCTGCACCTCCGCGACCAGCGGACGCTTCCCCTCCAGCGTCACGGTCAGGCAGGTGCCCGGCACCGGCTCGTCGCGCCGCGTGAGGAACAAGCCGGACGGATCGGCCAGGCCCGTGATCCCCTCGTCGTGCAGTTCGAAGCAGCCGACCTCGTCGGTCGCCCCGTACCTGTTCTTGATGCCGCGCACCAGACGCAGCCGGGCATGGCGGTCGCCCTCGAACGACAGCACCACGTCCACCAGGTGTTCCAGGAGCCGGGGCCCGGCGATCGCCCCGTCCTTGGTGACGTGGCCCACGAGCAGCGTCGACATCCCGCGCTCCTTGGAGGCCCGGATCAGCGCCCCCGCCACCTCGCGGACCTGCGCCATCCCGCCCGGCGCCCCCTCGATCTCCGGCGAGGCCACGGTCTGCACCGAGTCCAGGATCAGCAGCGAGGGCTTGACCGCGTCGAGGTGGGCGAGCACCGCCGAGAGATCGGTCTCCGCCGCCAGATACAGGTGGTCGCTGATCGCGTGGATGCGGTCGGCCCGCATCCGGACCTGGGAGGCGGACTCCTCACCCGTCACGTACAGCGTGCGGTGCTCGTCGCTCGCCGCCTTCGCCGCGACGTCGAGCAGCAGCGTGGACTTGCCGACGCCCGGCTCGCCCGCGAGCAGCACGACGGCCCCGGGCACCAGACCGCCGCCCAGCACCCGGTCCAGCTCGCCGACACCGGTCGGCCGGGCGGTGGCCTGCCGGCTGTCCACCTGTCCGATGGGCAGCGCGGCGGTGGAGACCCGCCCCGCCGCGGTGGTCCGGACGGCGGCCGCGCCGCCGAACTCCTCGACCGTCCCCCACGCCTGGCACTCGGGGCAGCGGCCGAGCCACTTCGCGGTGGTCCAGCCGCATTCGGTGCAGCGGTAGGACGGCCGGTCCTTCGCGGATTTCGTACGGGCAGCCATGGCGCCACCGTATCGGTGAGGACTGACAGCGCGGCCGGGAACGCCTGTCCCTTATCGCGCGATACGTTCACCCGTAAGGGTTAAATCTACTCAAGGAGTACGAGGGGTGAGCCCTCCGTGTTTACGGTCACAAGGTGACGAGCAGCAGGCTGGAGACTCCGACGGACACCCCCGGCGCACACCGGGGACAGCATCGCGCGCCCCACTCCTCGCACGCCGCGCCGAAGAAGCCGCCCGCCCGTTACGAGCCGCATCTCGACGGCCTCTTCACCTACTGCCTCTCCGTCCTGTGCGACCACGACGCCGCCACCGAGGCGCTGGGCGGCGTCCTCGCCCTGGCCGAACGGCAGGGCTCCCGCTGCCCGGCCGACGAGGAGGAACGTAAAACCTGGCTGTACGCCCTGGCCCGGTGGACGTGTCTGCGCCGGCTCACCGAGCAGAAGGAGGGCCGCCGCGCCCACCGCCGCCCCGACGCCGCCCGCCCCCCGCACCGCAGGCCCGCCGACGAGGACCGCCACGCCCCGGCGGCCCCCCGCCCCGCCCGGCGCGCGGTGCGCCCCACGCCGCCGCCGGCCGCACACCCCACCGCGGCCGCGCCCGCCTCTCCGGAGCGCCCCGCCCCACCGGAGAGCGCCCCCGCCGCCGAGGCGCACCGCCGGGAGCTGGCCCAGCTGGCCTGGCCCGAGGCGGCGGGCACCACGCCGGAGCAGCGCGAGGCGCTGGAGCTGGCCGTCCGGCACGGACTGAGCCCGCACGCCGTCGCCGCCGTCCTCGGCCTCGCCCCCACGGCCGCCCGCGAGCTGCTGGCCGGCGCCGCCTGCGAGGTCGAGCGCACCCGGGCCGCCCTCGCCGTCGTGGAGACGGGCAACTGCCCCACGGCCGGCCGGCTCACCGGCGACCACCGCGCACTCCTCTCGCCCACGCTGCGCCGCGAGCTCGTCCGGCACGTGGACGACTGCCCGCGCTGCCGCCGCGCCGCCGAGCGCGCCGGGGCCGAGGCGCCGTGGCCCGGGAAGACGGTGGCCCCGGCCGCCGCGCTGCCGGTCGTGGAGGCGCCGCGCCCCTCCGCGTACGTGGCCATGCTGCACGCGCAGAAACACCAGAAGAAACGGTCCGCCACTCCACGCTTCGACCGCACCGGCTTCCCCATGGACCCCAAGGACCACGCCGCGCGCCGCGACCGGCTGCGCTCCCGCGTCATGACCACGACGGTCGTCGCCACCGTCGTCGCCGCCCCCGTCATCGCCCTGTGGTCCGCCTACCGGGGAGCGCCCCTCACCGGCGAGGGCCGCGACGGCTCGGCGGTCAGCGCCGCCGACAACGAGACCGGTGGCGCCGAGACCCCCTACGCGCCCTACGAGAACGCCGGCAACGCCCGCCCGGACGGCGGCTCCCGCTTCACCCGCGAGGACCCCCTGCCGGAGGTTTCCGCCGAGATCATCAGCAAGGGCGCCGACCCCTCCCGCGACCCCGCCGCGCACGGCGAGGGCCGGCTCACCGTCCGGACCCGCACCGCCGGTTCCGCCACCTTGATCACCCTTACCGCTTCGAAGGCCGGCCCGGTGTCCTGGACCGCCGCGACCGACCGGCCCTGGGTGAGCCTGAGCCGTACCTCCGGCAGACTCCCGGCCGGCGGCAGCGTCACGATCCGCGCTCTCGTGGACCACGCGCGGCAGCCCGCCGGCCCCTGGACCGCCCACCTCACCGTCGCCCCCTCGGGCGCGGTCGTCGCCCTGCACGGCTACGGGGCCAAGGCGCCCACCCCCGGCGCCTCACCGCGCGGACTCCATCCGCGCCCGGTCCCGCCGAGGCCCGGCACACCGGACCCGGACCCGACCCCGGACCCCTCCACCCCCACGCCCGATCCGACGACCCCGACCCCGACGGAGCCCGGCCCGAGCCCGACCCCGGACCCGACCGGGTCCTCCGGACCGCCCGCACCGCCGAAGGGCCCGAGCACCCCGCCCCCCGCGGACTGACACGCTCTACGCCGGGTCCGCCGGGTGCGGGGCCATCGGCAGCAGCGAGGCGAGCCGCTGCTCGCACAGCTCCGTCAGCGTGTCGTACGCCTCCTTGCCCATCAGCTCGACGAGCTCCGGCCGGTACGACACGTACACCGGCTCGCCGCCCCCGTGCGCCGAGGTCGCCGACGTGCACCACCAGTGCAGGTCGTGGCCGCCCGGACCCCAGCCCCGCCGGTCGTACTCACCGATCGACACCTGGAGCACCCGCGTGTCGTCGGGCCGGTCGATCCACTCGTACGTACGCCGTACGGGCAGCTGCCAGCACACGTCGGGCTTGGTCTCCAGCGGCTCCCGGCCCTCCCGCAGCGCCAGGATGTGCAGCGAGCAGCCCGCCCCCGCCGGGAAGCCCGGCCGGTTCTGGAAGATGCACGAGCCCTGCCAGCGGCGCGTCTGGCGGTCCCCGTCCTCGTCGGTCTGGGTCCAGCCCGTCTCCGTCCCCACGTCGTGGAACTGCCACAGCTCCGGAGTGAGGCGCGCGACATGACCGGCCACCCGCTTCTCGTCGTCCTCGTCCGAGAAATGGGCGCCCAGCGTGCAGCAGCCGTCGTCCGCGCGGCCCGCCTGGATGCCCTGGCAGCCGCTGCCGAAGATGCACGTCCACCGGGACGTCAGCCAGGTCAGGTCGCAGCGGAAGACCTGCTCGTCGTCGGCGGGGTCGGGGAACTCCACCCAGGCGCGCGCGAAGTCGAGCTCCGTCTCGTCGGAGGGATCCGGCTCCGCGGCCGGGGTGTGCATCTCCACCTTCTCGACATGCTTGATGTCCTGCGGGGTCTCCGCCTCGATGTCCCGCTTCTTCGTGGCTTTGCCCGGCTTCGCCTTTTTCGTCTTTGGCACGGGCCCAGAGTAAGGCCGACCGTCAATTGAAGGGCGGCGTCGCGGGGCCGGCCTTCAATTGACGGTCGGCCTGAGTGTCCCGCCCGCAGTAGCGTTCCCCGTATGAGACTCGGAGTCCTCGATGTGGGGTCGAACACGGTTCATCTGCTGGTGGTGGACGCCCACCCCGGCGCCCGCCCGCTGCCCGCGCACTCGCACAAGGCCGAGCTGCGCCTCGCCGAACTCCTCGACGAGGACGGCGCGATCGGCCCGCTCGGCGTGGAGCGGCTGGTCGGGACGGTCGCGGGCGCGCTCGAAGCCGCCGAGGACAAGGGCTGCGAGGACGTCCTCGCCTTCGCCACCTCGGCGGTACGCGACGCGAGCAACGCCGACCAGGTCCTGGAACGGGTACGGGACGAGACGGGCGTCGACCTCGCGGTCCTCAGCGGTACGGAGGAAGCCCGGCTCACCTTCCTCGCCGCCCGCCGCTGGTACGGCTGGTCGGCGGGCAAGCTGCTGGTCCTCGACATCGGCGGCGGTTCGCTGGAGATCGCGTACGGCATGGACGAGGAACCGGCCGCCTCGGTCTCGCTGCCGCTGGGCGCCGGCCGCCTCACCGCGGGCTGGCTGCCGGGCGACCCGCCGGACCCGGCGGAGGTCAGGGCGCTGCGCCGGCACGTACGGGCCCGCATCGCCCGCAGCGTCGGCGACTTCGCCCGCATCGGCCGCCCGGACCACGTGGTGGCCACCTCCAAGACGTTCAAGCAGCTGGCCAGGATCGCGGGTGCGGCCCGCTCCGCCGAGGGCCAGGACGTGCCGCGCACCCTCAGCCGCAAGGCGCTGGAGGAGTGGGTGCCGAAGCTGGCCGCGATGACCACCGAGGAGCGCGGGATGCTGCCCGGCGTGTCCGAGGGCCGGGCCGCCCAGCTGCTGGCCGGGGCGCTGGTCGCGGAGGGCGCGATGGACCTGCTCGACGTGGACGAGCTGGAGATCTGCCCGTGGGCGCTGCGCGAGGGCGTGATCCTGCGCCGCCTGGACCACCTGCCGGCGGACGGGGAACCGGCGCCGGCCTGAGGGTGCGCGGGCCGGTGGTGCCGGTGGTGCGGCCCTTCTCACTTTCCGCCGCTGTCCCTCGGCGGGGCGCACCACTGCCCGTACGCTGTCTGCGTGGCAGAACCAGTGGTGCGCGTCCCGGATGCGAAGGTCGCCCTGTCGACGGCCTCGGTCTATCCGGAGTCGACGGCGACGGCCTTCGAGATCGCCGCGCGCCTCGGTTACGACGGCGTCGAGGTCATGGTCTGGACCGACCCGGTCAGCCAGGACATCGAGGCGCTGCGCCGGCTCTCCGACTACCACCAGGTGCCGATACTCGCCGTGCACGCGCCCTGTCTGCTGATCACCCAGCGGGTCTGGTCGACCGATCCGTGGGTCAAGCTCCAGCGGGCCCGCGCCGCCGCGGAGAAGCTGGGCGCGTCGACGGTCGTCGTCCACCCCCCGTTCCGGTGGCAGCGCAATTACGCCCGTGACTTCGTCACCGGAATCTGGCGGATGGCCGACGAGACGGACGTCCGGTTCGCCGTGGAGAACATGTACCCCTGGCGCTACCGGGACCGCGAGATGCTCGCGTACGCCCCCGACTGGGACGTCACCAACGACGACTACCGCCACTTCACGGTGGACCTGTCGCACACCGCCACCGCCCGCACGGACGGCCTGGCCATGGTGGACCGGATGGGGGACCGGCTGGCCCACGTCCACCTGGCCGACGGCAAGGGCTCCAACAAGGACGAGCACCTGGTGCCCGGCCGGGGCGACCAGCCCTGCGCGGAGCTGCTTGAGCGGCTGGCCGGTTCCGGCTTCGGCGGGCACGTGGTCATCGAGGTCAACACCCGCCGGGCGATGTCCACCGCCGAACGCGAGGCCGACCTCGCCGAGGCGCTGGCCTTCACCCGGCTCCACCTCGCCGCGTCCACCGAGCGCGCCCCCCGCCCATGACGCCGGACGCGACCGGCCCCCGGCGCCGGGGCCGCCCCGCCCGCGCCGCGTCGGACACCGGCCCGGACGCGCGCACCCGCATCCTGGAGGCCGCCCGCACGGAGTTCGCCGAGCGCGGGTACGACAAGACCTCGGTGCGGGGCATCGCCCGTGCGGCCGGCGTCGACCCCGCGCTGGTCCACCACTACTTCGGTACCAAGGACGAGGTCTTCGCCGCCGCGATCGAGCTGTCCTTCGAGCCCGCGCTGCTCGTCCCGGCCGTCCTCGAAGGGGACACCGAGGACGTGGGCGAACGCCTGGCCCGCGCCTTCATCGGGATCTGGGAGAACCCGGCGACCCGGGCCCCCCTCCTCGCGGTCCTCCGCTCCGCCCTCACCCACGAGGCCGCCGCGAAGGTCCTCCGAAGCTTCGTACTGCGCCGCCTGCTGGAACGCGTGGCGGCGGGCCTGGACATCCCGGACGCGACGTTCCGCGCGGAGCTGGCGGCGTCGCACATGGTGGGGATCGCGGTACTCCGGTACGTGCTGGGGGCGGAACCGCTGGCGTCCGCGCCGCCGGAGAAGATCGTGGCGATGGTGGCCCCGACGCTCCAGCGCTACCTGACGGAGCCGTCCGCGTAACCCTCGCTCACAGCACCGCCGGCGTTTGAGGCGCCGGGTCCGGGGCGGAGCCCCGAAACCAAGGCCCGCCGCAGGCACCGGCCCCCCACGCTTCCGCATAGCGGACGCCCGGTCCACATCCTGGCACCAACGGCGTACGCTCAAGAACAGTCTTCAACGCAGAAGGAGCGAAAAGACGATGCCCACGCTGAGGTCCCGCACAGTCACCCACGGCCGCAACATGGCGGGCGCCCGCGCCCTTATGCGCGCCTCCGGGGTACCCGGCGCGGACATCGGCCGGAAGCCGATCATCGCTGTCGCCAACAGCTTCACGGAGTTCGTGCCGGGCCACACGCACCTGGCCCCCGTCGGCCGGATCGTCAGCGAGGCGGTCACCGCCGCCGGAGGCATCCCGCGCGAGTTCAACACGATCGCCGTGGACGACGGCATCGCCATGGGCCACGGCGGCATGCTCTACAGCCTCCCCTCCCGCGACCTCATCGCGGACAGCGTGGAGTACATGGTCGAGGCGCACTGCGCCGACGCCCTGATCTGCATCTCCAACTGCGACAAGATCACCCCGGGCATGCTCAACGCGGCCCTGCGCCTGAACATCCCGACCGTCTTCGTCTCCGGCGGCCCCATGGAGTCGGGCCGCGCCACGCTGGTCGACGGCACGGTGCGCACGCTCGACCTGGTCGACGCGATGTCGGAGGCGGTCAACGACAAGATCTCCGACGAGGACATCCTCCGCATCGAGGAGAACGCCTGTCCCACCTGCGGTTCCTGTTCCGGCATGTTCACCGCCAACTCGATGAACTGCCTGACCGAGGCCATCGGCCTCTCCCTCCCCGGCAACGGCTCGGTCCTGGCCACCCACACCGCCCGCAAGGCGCTCTACGAGAACGCCGCCCGCACGGTGCTGGACCTGACCCGCCGCTACTACGAGCAGGACGACGAATCGGTCCTGCCCCGCAACATCGCCACGGCCGCCGCCTTCGGGAACGCCATGGCGCTCGACATCGCGATGGGCGGCTCCACCAACACGATCCTGCACCTCCTGGCCGCCGCCCAGGAGGCGGGCGTCGACTACGGCCTGACCGAGATGGACGCCCTGTCGCGCCGCGTCCCGTGCCTGGCCAAGGTCGCCCCGAACGTCGCCAAGGACCGTACGTACTACATGGAGGACGTGCACCGCGCCGGCGGCATCCCGGCCCTCCTCGGTGAACTGCACCGCGGAGGCCTGCTCAACGAGGACGTGCACTCCGTGCACAGCCCGTCGCTGGACGACTGGCTGAAGACCTGGGACGTGCGCGGCGGCTCCCCGGCGCCGGAGGCGGTCGAGCTGTGGCACGCCGCTCCCGGCTGCGTGCGCTCGGCGGAGGCGTTCTCCCAGTCCGAGCGCTGGGACACCCTGGACCAGGACGCCGAGGGCGGCTGCATCCGCTCCGTCGAGCACGCCTACTCCAAGGACGGCGGCCTCGCGGTCCTGCGCGGCAACCTGGCCGTGGACGGCTGCGTCGTGAAGACGGCGGGTGTCGACGAGTCCATCTGGACCTTCGAGGGCCCGGCGGTCGTCTGCGAGTCCCAGGAGGAGGCCGTCCAGAAGATCCTCACCCAGCAGGTCGACGAGGGCGACGTCGTCGTCATCCGCTACGAGGGCCCCAAGGGCGGCCCGGGTATGCAGGAGATGCTCTACCCGACCTCGTACCTGAAGGGCCGCGGCCTCGGCAAGACCTGCGCCCTGATCACGGACGGCCGGTTCTCCGGCGGCACGTCGGGCCTGTCCATCGGCCACGCCTCGCCCGAGGCGGCCTCCGGCGGCGCGATCGCGCTGGTCGAGGACGGCGACCGGATCCGGATCGACATCCCGAACCGCTCGATCGACCTCCTGGTCTCCGACGAGGAGCTGGCCACCCGCCGCGAGGCCCTGAACGGCGTGTACGCCCCGAAGAACCGCGACCGCAAGGTTTCGGCCGCGCTGCGCGCCTACGCCGCGATGGCGACGAGCGCCGACCGGGGCGCGGTCCGCGACGTCTCGAAGCTGGGCTGACCCCAGCGGTACCGGGGGGCCGCACGCACGGCCCCCCGGCCGGCCCCCAGCCTGCGGGATAATCGACTCCGTGAGCGAGAACAGCGAGACCCCCGAAGGCACGGCCCCCGGCCCGTCCGAGTCCCCGGCCGCGACCCCGCAGGGCCCGCAGCCGGAGCCCCTCCGCTTCTTCGGGACCACGTGGGTCGCCCACGACGGCCACTACGGACTGCGCCGCGCCGGCGCCGCCGTCGGCTCCCTCCTCGCGGCGGCCGCGGCCTGCCTCGTCCTGCGCTTCGCGTACCAGGGCCTGGAGATCGCGGACGTCGGCGGCTTCGTCGGCGTGCTGGTGGTCGCGATGTTCGCCGTCTGCAGCGCGATCGCCTTCCGCAAGACCTGGGAGGGCTTCGGCCGCCGCCCGGCCGACCCGGCCCGCGAGGAGAACCTGCGCGGCCTGAAGGCCATCGGCTTCGTCGGCTCGCTGCTCGCGTACTTCTTCCGTACGTTCACCGAGGCGCCCGGCGAGAAGCTGAGGCGTACGGAGTACGAGGAGGCCGTCGCCCGGTACGCGAAGCGCCGCGCCTCCCGCACCGGCAACCCGGCCGCCCGCAAGAAGAAGGGCCGCCGAGGCTGACGCGTCCGGGCGCCCGGCGGGCACGATGGCGGCATGACCACGACACACTCACCGGATGCCGTCCCGGGCCCCTCGCGCGCCCTGTCCTTCGACCGCGCCGCCGCCCAGTACGCCGCCGCCCGCCCCAGCTACCCGGACGCGCTGTTCGACGCCGTCGAGGACATAGCCGGACGCCCCCTGCGAGGAGCCCGCGCCCTGGACGTGGGCGCCGGCACCGGCATCTCGACCCGCCGCCTCCTCGACCGCGGCGCTCGCGTCGTCGCCGTCGAGCCCGGGCCCGGCATGGCCGCCCAGCTGCGCCGGGGCCTCCCGGACGTCCCGCTCGTGCGGGGCGACGGCAACCGGCTGCCGTTCGCGACCGCCTCGGCCGACCTGATCACGTACGCCCAGTCCTGGCACTGGACCGAGCACGCCCGCTCCGCCGCCGAGGTCCGGCGCGTCCTGCGGCCGGGCGGCACGCTCGCCCTCTGGTGGAACGTCGCCGACACCACCGTCCCGTGGCTCGCGGCCCAGGAGGAACGGCTCCTGCGCTTCTTCGGCGTCGGCCCGGAGGAACTGGGCCCCAGGCGCTCGGCCGCCGAGGACCGCGACCTGCCGCCGGACCTCGCCTTCACGTACCGCCGCGTCCCGTGGACCCGACGCATCCCCCTCACCACCCACCTCGACAACCTCGGCAGCCACTCCGTGTTCCTGACCGCCGACGACGACGCGGCGCGAAGCTTCCTCGCCGAGGAGCGGACCCGGCTCCTGACGGAGTTCCCCGACGGAACGGTGGAGGAGGCGTACGTCGTCGAGCTGCACGCGGCCGTGCGCTGAGCCGGGGCAGCCCCGCCCGGTCCCTTGACGGCGGCGCCCCCGCGGAGCCAATATTCATCACATGATGAATTCTTCGGGCGTCGCCGTCGAGGCCCGTGGCCTCACCGTCCAACGAGGCAGCCGCACGGTCCTCAAGGGCCTCGACTTCACCGTCGAACCCGGCAGGATCACCGGCCTCCTCGGCCCCTCCGGCTGCGGCAAATCCACCCTCATGCGCGCCGTCGTCGGCACCCAGGCCAAGGTCACCGGCACCCTCCAGGTCCTCGGCAGCCCTGCCGGACACCCCTCCCTCCGCCCCCGCGTCGGGTACGTCACCCAGGCGCCCTCCGTCTACACCGACCTCACCGTCCGCCAGAACCTCGACTCCTTCGCGGCGATCCTCCAGCCCGGCCGCGCCCACCGCACCGCCCGCCACGAGGCCGTCACCCGCGCGCTCACCGAGGTGGACCTGACCAGCCACGAGGACGCCCTCGCCGGCAACCTCTCCGGCGGCCAGCGCACCCGTGTCTCGCTCGCCGTCGCCCTCCTCGGCACCCCCGACCTGCTCGTCCTGGACGAACCGACCGTCGGCCTCGACCCGGTCCTGCGCCGCGACCTGTGGCAGCTCTTCCACACCCTCGCCGCCGAACGCGGCACCGCGCTCCTCATCTCCTCCCACGTCATGGACGAGGCCGAGCGCTGCCACCGCCTCCTCCTCATGCGCGAGGGCGAGATCCTCGCCGACGACACCCCGGACGCCCTGCGCACCGCCGCCGGCACCGACACCGTCGAAGCGGCCTTCCTGCACCTGGTCGACGCGGCCGCCAACCGCGAGGAGAACGCCCGATGAGCAGCACGACAGCCCCCCTGAGCCCGGCCCGCACCCTCGCCACCGCCGCCCGCGTCCTGCGCCAGCTCGCCCACGACTCCCGCACGGTCGCCCTGCTCCTGCTGGTCCCGGTCCTCCTGATCACGCTGCTGCGGTACGTCTTCGACGGCAGCCCGCAGACCTTCGACTCGATCGGCGCCTCCCTGCTGGGGATCTTCCCGCTGATCACGATGTTCCTGGTGACTTCGATCGCCACCCTGCGCGAACGCACCTCCGGCACCCTGGAGCGCCTGCTCTCGATGCCCCTCGGCAAGGGCGACCTCATCGCGGGTTACGCGCTCGCCTTCGGCGCCGTCGCCGTCCTCCAGTCGCTCCTGGCCACCGGCCTCTCGGTGTGGGCCCTCGGCCTGGACGTCATGGGGTCGCCGTGGCTGCTGCTCCTGGTCGCCGTGCTCGACGCGCTCCTCGGCACGGCACTCGGCCTGTTCGTCTCGGCATTCGCGGCCTCCGAGTTCCAGGCGGTGCAGTTCATGCCCGCGGTGATCTTCCCGCAGCTGCTGCTGTGCGGCCTCTTCATCCCGCGCGGCCACATGGCGCCGTTCCTGGAGGCCGTCTCGGACGTGCTGCCGATGTCGTACGCCGTGGACGGGATGAACGAGGTCCTCCACCACACCGCGGTCACCGGGGTCTTCGTGCGGGACGTCCTCGTCGTGGCGGGCTGCGCCCTGCTGGTCCTGGCCCTCGGCGCTGCCACCCTCCGCCGCCGCACCGCCTGACGGGGCGGTGCGAAGATGGCGCCGACGAGCACTGAGCACCGCGCACATCGAGCTCCGCCCGGAGGGTGAACGGCATGACCCAGACAGTTGCAGTCCTTGGCACCGGCAAGATCGGCGAGGCCCTGCTCAGCGGCATGATCCGGGCCGGCTGGCGCCCGTCGAACCTGCTGGTCACCACCCGCCGCTCGGACCGGGCCGCCGAACTGCGCGACCGCTACGGCGTGGACGCGGTCACCAACGCGGAGGCCGCGAAGCGGGCGGACATCCTGATCCTCGCGGTCAAGCCCCAGGACATGGGCCGCCTCCTGGACGAGCTGGCCCCGCACCTCAGCGCGGACCGCCTGGTCATCAGCGCGGCCGCCGGCATCACGACCGCGTTCATCGAGGACCGCCTCACCGCCGGTACCCCGGTCGTCCGTGTCATGCCGAACACCCCCGTCCTGGTGGACGAGGGCATGTCCGTCATCTCGGGGGGCAGTCACGCAACGGGGGAGCACCTCGCCTCGACGGACGCCATCTTCAAGGGCGTCGGCAAGACCCTGCGCGTTCCGGAGTCCCAGCAGGACGCGGCCACCGCCCTCTCCGGCTCGGGCCCGGCGTACTTCTACTTCCTCGTCGAGGCGATGACGGACGCCGGTATCCTGCTCGGCCTGCCGCGCGCTCAGGCCCACGACCTCATCGTCCAGGCCGCGATCGGCGCCGCCGTGATGCTCCGGGACAGCGGTGAGCACCCGGTCAAGCTCCGCGAGGCCGTCACCAGCCCGGCCGGCACCACCATCAGCGCCATCCGCGAGCTGGAGAACCACGGCGTACGCGCGGCCCTCATCGCGGCCCTCGAAGCGGCCCGCGACCGCAGCCGCGAGCTGGCCTCCGGCAACGGCTGAACAGGGCCGGTGACCTCCGGCCCAGCCGGGGGTTGACACGCCCTCCCCGTATCCGTAGTGTGCTCCGAGTTGTCCGACGTGAGCGCCGACTCCGGTTGGTCCCCGGACAGCCATTCCGCAGTAACCACAACGAGCACGCGACAGTTGTCGCATGTCTTGGCGTGCGTTTATGCGAAATGAGGAATCCGCGTTCGAAGGAGCGCGACCCCCGATTAGCGTCGGGGCCCAGCATTCCGCTAATGTCTCACTCGTCGGAACGGCCCAAGGGCCGCGAAGACAAGCCCCGCTGACTGGGAATCAGGCCCGAAAGGATCTGATAGAGTCGGACTCGCCGGAAAGGGAAACGCGAAAGCGAAGAACTGGAAAGCGAAAACTGCTTGACCCGCTTCGGCCGGGAATCGGACAC